>JBDIBI010000001.1:0-946942 GCA_039812885.1 Blastocatellia bacterium | reverse complement strand
TCTCGCGCTCAACCTAACCCTGATGCTCCTGTCTCTGTCTCTGCTCTTGTTGTTGTCTCTGAAAAACTCCGTAAAGCTCTTGATTCTATCTCCTTTGACTCTTCTAACCCCTTTGCTTAACTCTTTTCTTATTAAAAAAATAAAAGCCGCTTGTTGCGGCTTTTATTTTTAGAAAAGTCGAAATTTTTATTTAAAAAACATAAGAGCGGCAACAGCCGCTCTTATGTTTTTCTTACTCTAAAAAATCTTATCTATAGGTAGAGCATTGAGCTTGCATTCTTGTTGTTTGGCCAGCAGTGAAGTTGGTCATACAAGAATCATCTACATAATCCATAAAGTTGGTGATAGGATCTAAACCTGCGGAGGTACAAGTATCACGACCAGTTGGGCAACCAAAAGCTGCTGATTTTTCAGCTGGTGTATCTGCAACTAAGTCACCACCACTTGTAGTGCTTCTAGCACAACCACCTTGGAATGTGTGATATAAACCAACCCAGTGACCTACTTCGTGTGTAGCTGTATCACCTAGGTTATAAGGAGCAGCTGTTCCGCCTGGTAAAGAAGAGTTTAATATTACAACACCGTCATCTTTAGGATTACCTGCATAGCTTGATGGGAAGGTTGCATAACCTAATAATCCGCCACCAATGTTATTTAAGTAAATGTTTAAGTCACCTTTTCCGCCTAAGCGTAAAGCTGTTTTCATAGCTGTTTGAGCTGTTGTTCCTGGGCCTGCTGTGTACCAAGTGTCGTTTACTGTAGTATCTGTGCTTGCTAAGCTAAAGCTAAAACCTGTGGAAGCATAAGCTGCATTTAATACGTTCATTTGATCTTGAATTTGTTGAGAGGTTACAGCACCAGCACCAGCAGAACTTTTAATGATATGGAAGTGAACAGGGAAAGTTCTTGCTACTTGAGGAACGATACCATTTTGAGCAGCTAATCTAGTTTGGAAATCTTTTTCAGCAGCTTGTATTCTTTCTGGGGAAATGTGTGTGCTGCATCTTCTGCCACTTTCAACGAATGCTCTTTGGTTAACAAATTCTGTATCACCAAAAGTAAATGGCACTAAATCACTTGGATTTGCAACTTCTTCACCTGGGGTTTCTACTTGTTGTGGGTTTTGCGCAACTGCTTGACGTTGGCTAACTGCTATAATTCCGCCCATCACTAATACTGCTAATAATATTGCCATTACTTTTAGTTTTGTCATTTTATTTTCCTTCCTTGTTTTATGCTTAATTTATTTTAAGTTTGATTTATTTTTTATATATCTTAAATACAAGGCAACAATTATGCCATTGTCTTTCTATTTCTAATTTTTTTTATTTTTTTTAGAAAATAAAGTTTTCAGTTAATAATTTTTTTGTTATTTAACTTTAATTCTTATTTAAAATTTATATTTTGAGGTCTTTGATTTTCTGTATTATCTATAGGTTAGCAGTTTTTACCTATCTACTAGTTAAAGCTAAATTTTTAATGTAGGAAAATTTAGTTTTAGCCCAAAATTTTTATCTTTAATTTTATTTTATATGTTTCTTTGGCTGTTTTACTTTACAAACATAAATATTTTGCCACACCTGTATACTTAATATGCAGACCATTTACTTACTTTCACACAAATACTAGCTATTTTATTGTATTAATTAATAGTTAGCTAGTGTCGATTAAAAGTTTTTGTTTGTTTACTTACTTAACACTAGCTTTTACCTAATTTACTTCATTCCTGCTTTTTTCAGCAATTTTATAGTATCATCATGCCCTTCAGCAAAATTAGCTAAAGTCCAACCATTACTAGCTTTTCCTGTAAGTTTAGCACCTTTTGCCAACAACTTTTCAACTATATCATTTGAACCTGTTCCCGCAGCCTGCATTAAAGGAGTTTTGCCAAATGAGTCTGGAATATCTACATTAACTTTGTTTGCTAGAAGTAAATCAATAAACTCTTTATTTTTCCTACTTACAGCATGCATCAAAGCAGTACTTCCATATGAATCTTGCAAATTAACATCTGCACCAGCAGCTATTAAAACCTTTGCCATTTCTATATCACCGGCTTTAGCGGCAATTATCAACCCACTACGATTGCCCTTATCTCTTTCATTAACATTTGCACCTTTAGAAAGTTCCATTTTAACAAATTCAACTTCACCTTGATCTACCAACTGTAAAAACTTTGAGTCTTTTACGGCTCTAGCAAATTTTCCATGATTAGCCTCGCGGATATCCTCGATATCTGGCATAAATTGTGTAGGTGTAGGGCTAGGGGTTGGTGTGCTATTTACATTTGCACTATTAGTAGAATTGTTATTTTGTCCTCCACAAGCAATAAAACTAAACATCATGGCTAGTAATAAGGCTTTTATTAAAAAACTATTGACTCTCATTTTATAAAATAATTCTCCTCCCAAATTCATCTGAAACATAAGCATACCACTCACTTTCATCTGGAAATTCATCATTTAATTCCATTGCTCGCTCCTTTGCTTGTTGAAGCGCAGTTAAATATTGTGGTGTGCCTGTGATAAAAGAACCTACTGGTTCATATCCTGTTCCATCACTTTGTTCAATTCCAATAAAAATTTGAATGCCATTAGGAAACATCTGTTTTCACGCTCCAAAGTAAAATTTGTTCCAAAACTTATTTTTTCACAAGTACTATTACTATTTATTTTAAGTAAAAGCATTATTTTACTTTGGTTGTATTAGCTTTAGAAACACTAAATTGGTAGTTTATTTGTTCTTTAATTACTCCATTACCAGTTGTTTGCTCTAAGGTAATATTATTAATATCTTTAGCAACCCCTATTAAACTAGAAAGGTTTTGACTAAATAACAAAGTGGAACTACTTTGATTATTATTTGTTTCTTCATTTGATTCCTCATCAGAACCAGTATTATTTTGCTTAACAGGTGTATTTGACAAGCCAAGTCCATCTAATCGCCGCATTAATTTATCAAATGGAGTCTTGCTTCCACGTATACGTACTAGAGCAAATTTATTTAATTTAGAATTATTAGCAAACTGTTTAAGTTCACTATTATTTATTTTTCCGGGTGTTGAAAATTTAGCTAGATAATCAGCAGAGCTAGCAAAAATCAAAAAATTCTTTTCCAAAAGGTAAGCTCCACCATGTTCAATTAAGACACGTGATAAGCTACGAGAATTATCTGTAGAAGTTTGCCAATTAAACTTTACATTATTTCCTTTGACTACAAATCTTTGTTGTAGTTCATCAGAAATTATTTTTTCCAATTTTTCCCCTGATAGCCTAGTACCTTCGCTCAATTCAACAACAACAGCACGGTTAAAGTTAACAAAAGAGCTATTAGCTTCTACTGAAGGTTCAGCAAATACTGCTATTCTAACAGGCTTAGCAGCACCTAAAACTTCTGATAAATTTGCTAAAAATTTACTATCTTCTACCACTTTAGTCTGATTAGTACTTAATTCTGGGCTATCAATATCTTGATCAAAACGTCTATCTAATGACACATAGCGCTGATATGGGCTGTTTGTTGGGTTTTCTTCACTATTGTCACCATTATTATTGGAATATTCTGTTGTATCAGGGTTATAACCTGCGGTAGGAGCAGGAATTTCTCGTTTTGAGCCAAAAATCACCGCTTCTAATGCTTTGTTAACATTAATATAATTTTCATCTGCTGGATTAACACTAACTAGTTGTGCAGTAGTTGGAATAAATGCTAGTAAATCACTTAAGTTACTTTTGGTATTAGATATTGTAACTTCACTGTTAAATAACCAACGACGTTCTATAAATCTATCATTAGCTAACTCTAAATCAATCAATACTTTAGAAACAGGAGTTAATTCTTTCAAATTATTATGTATCCAGTAATTTTTAAAGTAACGATCTTTGTTAAGAGTTGCTTGATCTAACCATAAAGTCACATCATGATCAGTAAAGTTTTCTGCTTGTTTTGCAGTCTCTAAAACTGTATCAATTAAACAATCTTGAGATTTAGTTTCAGCATTATTTTTCAAAGCACGTTGCATCAAAGATTCATTTGTAGCAACAATGGCACGACTACCAACCAAAGCAATAGCAAAAATTCGACCTTCACTGCCTGATTCAGATTTCAGAGTTTTTAAATAATAGGTAGCACCAGCATATTTTCTAGTTTGGAGTTTATCTCCTTTTTGTGCAAGGATTGAGCTAGCAATTTGAGCTTGTGGAAGGTCTGTTGTGAAAACAAATTCTAATTCTCCTATGTTATAAAGGGCTAAAGCAGATTGCCCCCCCACAGCACTAGCAAAATCACTTTCAGTTAAAGTAATTCCTGTAGCACCTTCAAATTCTTGCACTCTTTCCTGAAATTTTAGAAAAAGCCTAGAAGATGAAAAGTTTTTATAGTTATCACTTTCAAAATATAACTTATGTGTAGTTGATTTGTACCAAGTGTTTAACTGAGAGGCTAGGTCTTTAGATTGAATATAAACTAACGCCCCTTTTGGCATTACTTGAGCAAGTGAAAAGCTATTTGTAGGTGCTACTCTATCACTAGCAAAAGCAAAGGCACTCAACAAAAGTAGTAAAATTATTGCAAGTTTATTTTTCATAAATCCTCCTATAATCCTTCACCTGATACATTTATGGTTTGAGTGCTAATGGTTTGTGTTAATAACTGATCTAAAACAGATTGAGTTAGTTCTGTACCAAGTTTTAGAGAAGCTTGTTCAATAGCTTGAGCACTTGTTACTTGTCTAGTTAACTCTTTACGTTTTTGATCTAGTAATGCAAATTGTTCTGGATTATTTACTTTAGCTTGATAAAGTTTTAATAACTCTATTGCTTGTGTTAAATCTCTCACTTTAACTGCTACATCAACTAAAGTTGCTAGTAATTCTTTATCAATAGCTTTCTTACGAGTACTAGCTAATTCACTTAATGTTAAGTATTTAGATGTAATAGCTGTAATGTCTATTTCCTGGTAATTAAAGCTATGTAAATCTGATTGTGATTTTGTACTATCATCATCAGAATTATATTGACTTGAATAATCCGCTTCACCTTCATCAGTCAACATAGTTCGTTTAGCTTGTATTGGAGAAAATGCTAAGGCAGCATTTAATTGATTGTTAGCAACAAAAGCTTGGACTAATCTAGAGCGAGGATCATCTAAATTAAAGGCTATTGCTTCGCTAACAACTCCTTTACCATCAGCATATAACGCATCTTGAAGAGCAGTTTTAGCATTAGCTGTTTTTTCTGCTACTTCTAGTCCAGCCAATATTAATCTAGCTTGTGCCGCAGTAGTAATCTTACCAGCTTGTTGAAGAATTACACGAGCTTCAGGTTTGCGATCAGCAGCTATTAATAATCCAGCTGTTATTAGCTGTGAATAATAATCAGGATTGTTTTGGAAACTAGGTAGTGCAGCTAAAGCATTTTCTTTAGTACCAGCTACTAAAGGAATTAGTTCTACAGCTTGTGCTCTGATAGTATTATTAGTTTCGCGGCTTTCTATCAATTGTTTTAGAGTATTGATTCCCAATTGATTTTGACCAATTAAACCTGCATTACGAGCTAATTCTAAACGGTTTTCTGCTTGTGAAGGATCCAACTTAGCGCCTTTATCTCTCCAATCAAAAGCTTCTTTATGGAGACCATAACGCTCAGCTAATTTTCCAGCTTCAATGGATGCTTCAGCAGACCCAATAATTGCTGTCATTTTTTGCAGCCAATTCAAAGCTTCTTTGTTATGCCCTCGTCTAAACTCAACACCAGCAATACCAGTATAATTAGCTATTGTTCCTTGTCCCACTCTTAATTGTGATTGGTAATAATCATAAAGTAGTTGATCTGCCACTTCATTTTGTTTTTCGTTTACTAAAAGTGTATAAGCCTTTAGATACCTATCGCTACTAACATAGCTTTGTTGACTATCATTTGTTAAACCAACATAACGATGTAATGAGTTAAGTGCATTAGTTACATTATTTGTACGTAAATCGATAACAGCTTGAGCCATCTCCATCCATTCTGGAGTTATTGTAATGGAAAGCTCTTGATGAGAATCTTGCATATAACGCAAGTTTTGACGAGCTTGATCAAATTGACGTTGGAAAATTAGAAAATCAATAAATCGTTTTTCTTGACTATCCAACAATGTTTTGACTTGTTCCGAAGAGTAATAAGTATTGTCTCGATAAAGGCCACCTGAAAGATTAGTAGCTAACAATAAATCTTGATAACGCTCCAACATTACACGATAAAGAGCTGTTTTACCTTCTATAGAAGTAATTAAGTCTTCTTGAAGCAACATTTCACCTAACTTCACATTGTTAGGATTATCACGAATTACTTGATAAAACATATCTGTTACAGCACTACTCAGTACAGGAGTTTTACTAGCAATTGCGACTTTTCGAATAAATGGAGATAGTTCATCCCAAGAAAGTCTACTTACTGCACGAGATAAAAAGCGTCCAACCGCTGGTAATGCTTGGGCTGTAAGCTCATGAGTAGCTAAAGCATCAAAGTAGCTATTATATTGTGTTAGTCCTGCATTACGTTTTGCAATTAAGCTATTCCAGGCATTTAGAGCTTTCTCACGTTCACCACGCATAAAGAAATAATTACCTTGAGCAACTTGTATTGCAGCAGAATTAGGAGCTAATTCACTAGCTAAAGCTAAATGTTGTTCTGCTAAGTTAAACACTTTGTTGTTGATATAAAAATTTGCTAACTCTAATTGAGCTATAGCATCTTTAGGTTTATCTTCAACTCTAGCAACAATGTATTTATGAGCTTGAGCAGCTTTATCAGTCGTTAAACTCAACCAAACACCATAGTTAGAAGCTGCAACATACCAATCTGAACCAATTAAAACTTTTTCTTCATTTGGAGTTTGATTACGTTGTTTACCTATAGTGTCTACATCCAAAGCTGAAAGGAAAGCTCCTTCAACTTTTGAACTAGTATCTTGGAAATAAAGACCAACTTGACCGCGGCGGGAAGCTTTCCAAGCATTGCTAAATGGGCTACTATCAATAGCTTGCAATGCTAAATCTTTCTCTCGCTGTAAAATTAAAAAATTAATTAATTGTAGCTGATAAGGGTTAGATTTAGAACTAAGTTGCTTAAGTTCATCTTTTTTATTCAACTCTACTAATAATGATAAATATCGTTGAATCAATGGATTATTATCTGTAGTTGCAGAACCAGAGCGAGTTCTATAATAGTCGGCTAAAGCTGTAACCTCACGCTCTGCTAAGCCTGCTTTGTGCAAGTATTCAGAAACTAGCTCATAATAAGATCGTTCCCAATCAACAGAGCTATTTTCATCTTTGCTTGCTTTCCAACGTCCTAATTTCTTTTCTGCTTGAAGCATATCAGCAGCTTTAGAATACATACCATAACGATCATAAAAAGCTAATAATCCTAACACATTGTTATAGTATTTACTAGGAGATTCAGCAAATGAAAGCTCTTTCATTTTTAATAAAATGTTTTCTTCTGCTTCTGTTAAACCCGCAGTGTCAGCCATTGAAAGGAGTTTTCTAATTTCTGCTTCATTATCAGTATCAAAACCTTTTACAGCTTTTGCAGACTGGATTAGGTTGTTAGCCAAATCCAAGCGCTCTTTTGGACTACAAATAGCTAAAACTTGTAGACCAAATTTATCTCTAAGAAAACTTTCTACCATATATTTAGAACTACTAGCATAATTCTTTTCATCTTCTTCACTAGGCACTGCTGCTAGTTTTGTTTCTAATGATTTTATTTCTTGGTAAGCTGTTAGAGGACTAGTACTTTTCAGCAAAGCTAATCCATAATTAGAAAAATCATCAACTCCTATTGATTCTTTAGTAGGTTTTGCCTTAATTAGAGCAATAGCTTCTTTATAAAAATCAAAAGCTTGTTTAGTGTAAGCACGATCTGAGAGTAATTTTCCTGCATTAAACAGTAGTTGAGCAGTAACTTTAGGATTTCTTGAAAGTCCATCTCTAAGTGTTGCTACAGCTGCATCTGGTTTACCTGCTTGGATTTGAACCTTAGCAATTTTTGTTAGCCAATCAGGATTATTTCCATCAATCTCAAAATTGCGGCGTAGTGCTGCGGTTGCCTCATCAAATCGCTGTTCACGAGTATATAGATTAGCTAAAGTCTCTCGTAAATCTAAGCGTTGTGGTTCATTAGTTAAAGCTAATTTATATTGGTCTATTTCCTTTGCTACTTCACCATTAGAAGCATAAATTGCAGCCAATACCAAATTCCATCGGTAATCTTTGTAAGATTTCTTAGCTGTATCTTCATAGTACCTGGTAAAACGTTCTAGTTGGTTATTAGCTTGTGCATAACGAAAGGCTGCATCTATTATGGATGTATTATCAAACTGACGGTTAATAACTTCAATGTATTGATCTACAACCTCACTTGGACGATTAAGCTTAATTAGCGTTTCAATCATTGCTAATCTTAAATTAATAATATAAGCTTTTGCTTCATCGCCTGACAAACCGTTTGTTGCAGGTTGTTTCAAACCGGTTTGATAAAGTTCAACTAAGGCATCTTGCTTATTAGCTTTGCCTAGTACAGCAACTAAATTACGGAAAAATTCGCTATCCAAAGGATGATCTTTATACCAAGCTCTTAGTATTTGTTCTGCTTCATCAAGTTTATTTGCTTTTTCCAAACGGCTAGCAAGCTGTAAAGTAAATTGACGTTGATAATCTCCTTTGGCACGACCAAGACTGTCTTTAAAGAGTGCAATTGCTTTATCTGTAAGACCTGCACGGCTATAATATTGTGACGCTTCCTGAATAATACCTAAGTTACTAGGATAGTCAGTAAGTAGTTTATCAAAAACTTGAACAGCTTTTTGATCCTGTTTTTGCTCATAGAATAAAGCTAGCTGCAAGCGATATTTCATTATTTCACGCTCATCACGAGCAAGTTGTGTAAGCCGAATAATGGTTTGTTCTTCATCTTGAGGTAATCTTTCTCTGTGAAAAATATCTCGGATAGTTTCCAAAAACTCTAATTCACTGCGTTTTGCAACTTGATCTCTAAGTAAATTATCTGCATCTGTATCTCTACCAGAGGATCTTAAATATTCACTGTAACCCAGTGTTAAAAGCCAATTGGAAGGATTACTATTGGCTTGTTGTTCATAAGAGCGAGCAATAATTTGAGCAAAATCTCGGCGTGGTGCAAGTTGAACTAAGCGTTTAATAACTACATCTCTACCAGCACCATTTTCATCTAACACACTAACATATTCATTAATTGCTTGTTTCCAATCATTTTTTCCTTCATAAATTGCACCAAGTTTATAGGCTAAAGCAGTTTTATCTCCAGAGTTGACGCGATAATCCTTTATTACACGCGCTGCATCATCAAACTGGAAATAATCCCAATAAATACTAGCTACTTCTAAATAAGTGTTAGCTACACCTTGTTCAGTAGCAAGAATTGAATCCCAAGCCTGATGAGCGCGAGTAAAATCACTCATATCTGCAAACACTTCACCAGCTTTAGTTTTATAGTCATGATTTGTTGGATAAATCCTAGCAAGTTGTAAATAAACTTTTGCTGATTCTTCAGAATATTTATCGTCTTGATAAGCGTATGAACGCATCAAATCAGCCAATTTAAGTGAGTATTGTGTCTCACCAGGATAGTTAGAAACTAGTAACTTATAAGTGTCTAATGCTTCATTATAGTGAGAAAGCTTAATAGCAGCATCTGCACTAAACAATTGATAACTAAGAGAAGTGTTGATATTTTTACGAGCTTTATCATAAACATCTTTAAGTCGTTTATTACTAGCTAAATACCTCAATAAATTTTCCCTAATTACAGGATCAAAAGAGTAATATTGGAAGGAAAGTTTTTCCCACTCTGTCCAATTTTTCTGAATAGCATAATAGCGCAACAACCCATTAACAAAGGCAATGTTGTTTGGAAAACGTTTTAAAGCATAGCTATAAAGTTGGAAATAGAGATTTGAATCATAATTGACATCTGAAACATTATTGTAATTCATTGCAGCAAAATGATTTAAGTATTCCTTAATATCATCTTGGTCAAAAACTTCAATAACTTCTTTAGAGTAAGATTGGAATTCTGCACGCTTTTTATTACGGATATACCAACGAGCAAGTCTATTTGACCAAGTATTATCTTGGAATTTATCAAGAGCTGCGGTATAAACTTTAAATTGTTCATTAAGTAGATTAGCTGATTCTAACCATCTTAACATTCGCTCATAAAGCCCTTCTTCTTTGGGATGTTTTTTGATTTCTCCCCAGAAAAATTTGAGCGTTTCTTGCTTTTTGCCTTCTGTACCATAGCTAGAAACAATACGTTCTAATATAGTAGAATAATTTACATTATTACCCTGATTATAAGTATTATAGTTTACATTATAATTATCATTACCATTATCTTTATTTAGCCAAACAGGGTTGTAAGTATCACTAAAGAAAGTGATATCCCGAATTATTTCATCAACTACATTTTCAAATTGTGCATCAGGACTAGAAACAGTGCGAGAAGATGGAAGTAAAACTCTATCAGAATTTTTCTCTGCCGTTTTATCAAGTAATTGAATTAATAAAGTGCGTTCAGTTTCTCTTTGTCCCAATGCTACAAGTGAGTTTGCTATTTTTATAGTAGTTTGCTGATAGTTAGGTGCATTAGGGAATTTAGCTTGAAATTCTTTACCTAAAGAAATAACTAATTTATGTTCTCCAAACCCAGCAAACATGCTCATTAAATCTTCATACATTAAAGGCAATCTATCTGAGTTAGCATATTCTTGTTTAAAATTATTAAAAATCCTATAGGCAAAAGAGCGATTAAAATATGAAGCGGCATTATTTTCTTTTTGTTCAAACTCATAACCAAGATTAGTATTTGAAAGAATTAAAGAAAGTACACCATTAAGTAATCCTGGGTTTTGATCCACTTTGGCAATATCACGATACAGTGATAAATCACCACGGCTTAAGCTTACAGGCTGAGAAGAAGAATCCATAAGTATTTTGAAGAGTTTGAATAAATATTTTTCCCGTTCTAAGCTACCTGTTTTTAGACCTTCAGAAAGATAAAGTGTATATAGATAACGAGAAGATTCATCATATTGACCAATAGAAATAAAAAGTCCTGCTAAAGTTTCTAGTTCTTGACGTTTCCAATTAGCTTGTTCTCCTCGTTTTTTCTCATAGTTTTTCAACAAATTAAAAGCTAGTGGGTTATTTTGTTCATAAGCATATAAGCTAAAAAGTCTTGTTGTTTGGTCAAAACTAGTGCTACGAGAAACTTCTGTTTGAAGGCTGCGACGATAATTGCGATATCTGCCTATTTTTCTTAGTAATTCATAGTAATCTGTTGTGATATCATTTGACCAAAGTGGATCAAATGCTTCTTTATAAACGGCTTCAGCTTTAACACGATCATTTTGTTCTTGATAAATGCTAGCACGTTTTTGTAAGAAGTAACGTAATTCATCAGGATATTTATCTTGATAAGTATTTAGAACTTCAAGAGCTTGTGGATAACGTCTTTTTAAGGTTAGTTCGTCGACATAACTTTTTACTAGCCCAACATTTTGCTTATCAGTATCAAGCAACTCTTTATAAATAGCTTCAATAGAAAAGCCTTTTACCTCATGATCTTTTACAACAGAGATAATTTCACGATAAATAGGCTCACGTTCTTCTACACGAAGTTTTGCAGCTACTTTTTGTAGAATTTCTACTTGTTCTTTAAATAAAGCACGGTTGTGATAAAAGTTTGCTAATCGGCGCAAAGCTCCAATTGAATCAGAGTTAAGCCCTACATATTGATTCATTTCCTTAACAGATTGATCAAAGTTTTCTAACCGTTCATCTAGTAAAGCTGCTGTAAGTACTAGTCTTGGATCTTTAGGATATCTATTAATTAGTGAACCTAGTTGTTTTCTTGCATCAGAATAAGAACGCATAATTCTACTACTATTACCAAATAAATCATTCGTAGTGTATATTGCGTTATCAAAATCCACTTGAGGAGCAAAATCGGGATTAGCTGATGGAAGAGGCAAAACTCGTGCTATTTGTGGAGTTTTTTCTGTTTCTGCTGGTTTAGGGCTAGGCGTTGATGTGGGTTTAGTTTTAGGTTCTTTACCAGAATACTTTGTTTTAGGCGTTTGACCTGAAATGCTTTGCCCTGCTGGTACTTTACTTAAACCGCTTTGTGTATCAGCTTGTGGTGACAAAGAGGATAGAATCAAAACACTTAAAATAATTGAAAAAAGTGTAAATTTGCGTTTCATAAATTATCTCCCTAAAACCTCAAGTGATAGTTCCAAGTTACTGCTATTGTGAGCAAAGTCTTCTGCTGTAATAACCAATTGATATTTGCCAGCAGGTAGCCCTTCTGGAATGAGCAATCGGCCAACATTAGTTTTTTCCTTTTCATTCCAAACAATAGCTACAGGTTGTGCACCAAATAAACGAGCATAAATACGGCGAGTGTCTTTATCTGCTTTTACTTTAATAAGCAATTCATTTCCTGCTTGAATAGTCTTATTGCTTAATTCAGCGTGTAAGCTAGGAGGTTTGCTATCAATAACAAAACTCTTTTCTTCTTCATAAGCATTGCTCTTATCATCAACTAAAACTAACCGAGCACTATAAGTTCCATCTTGCATAGTTTTAGGAGCCAAAAAGCGAGTTTCCCAAATATCTTCGTCTTTTAAATAAGTAAGTTCTTTTCTTAAACCAAATGGAAAGACAGCTACTACAGAAACAATGGATTTATCAGTATGAACTCTTAAAACAGGATCACCAGGTTTAATAATACGAGGTCTTAAGAGTGAGCGTGGTGCAGCCAAAAAAGCTGTGTAAGGTGTAACAAATTTATATTTTTTAGATAAAGCAATAATTTCATTAATTGCTGCCTCTGTTTCTCCATTTAAGGCTATTTCTCGAAGTAGCGCATCTACACGACCTTTAGCCCATACCCTAGGTAGATGATCATAGGTAGTATCTAGTTCAGGTAAGTCTACAACTCCATTTACTACTTCAGGTTTACCTTCTAGAGTACCACTAATGCTAATAGCAGTATTTTTCATTGGGCGGCGATAACGCCCAACAAGAGAAAATCTTGAACCATCATAGGAATTTCGGTCAACATCTGGATAAACTTGATAAAAGTTATCACTATTATCAATTCCGCTAATTGAGCCTAAATGAATATCTTCTATAGTGGATTTGCCTACTTTGTCAAAAAATGTTGTGAGTTTGAAGCTAAGATCTTCTGTTTCACGTGCCCAATTAAAAAAGCCATTGCTGCCTCGAACTAGTTCACCTAAAACTTCTGTATTGGTATCACTTCCAATTCCAAAAACATAGAGTCTAGCAATTTTTTTATTTTCTTTATTAAATGTGCTAGAAAGATTACGTAAAGATGTAGTGGTTAAAGTAGAGTTACCATCAGTAATCATTACTATACTATGGTCATTCCCTGGAAGCTTTTTAGCTAAATTTAATGCAGTACGAAGACCGCCTAACAAATCTGTACCACCACTTAAGTAGCTATTTTGTATAAAGGTTATAGCTTTTGTTATATTTTCTTTTGTAGCTAAAACAGGATCTTGAGAAAGTGTGTTTATATCATCATTAAAAAGCAGTAAATTAAAGCTATCTGTTGTTTTTAATGAATTTAGAAAATATTCTATTGCTTCAATGGATTTATCTAGCTTTTCAGCTCTCATTGACAAAGAAGTATCTAGCATTAAAACAACTGATCTAGGTTTGGCTTTAGTTTGAGCAATCCTTTTTGGATCATTAAAAATTACACTTGCTTCAAAATAACCATCAGGGTTTGGGTTAGCACGAGAAGGATCTCTAAGTTCTTGAGGAGAAATTTTTTCTGGTGCTCGATAAGCAATAAATTGCAATTCATTTTGAGGAACATTAAGAGTGTAATCAAATGCAAAATCTTCTTGGAAAGCGAGTTGACTAGCTTCATAGCTAGCAACTAGCTCATTTTCTGTTTGTTTGCTAAAAGTTAGCGGATATTGTTTACTAACTAAGTTGAAATTCTTAATCTTATATTTGCTAGACATTATAACATCTAAGCGAAATCCGCCTGCTAATTGTTGACCATATTCTGAAGGACGCAAAGGAAAAGAAAAATAGGATTTTAGCCCATCAACAGGCAACATTTCTGTATATTCCATTTCCATCCGTTTAGTGCTATAAGGTTGAATAGGAGCAATTTTTGTAGAAAAAGCCGCTTCCCCTTCTTCAGATTGTAAAAGCCCTGGATCTATATATTGTTTCTTTATTTCCTCATAAATCTCGTTAGCTCTACGTTTTTCTACAATCACCCCTGGAATACGCACATCTCCATCCCAAACAGCAAAATCAGAGATCAAAGCTGTGTTAGGAATTAGGAAAACATATTTCCCTTCCAATACACGACCAGTGTTATTAGTATAAATCTGCATTATGCGTACACGTGCAAATTGGTTATTAATTTTTACTTCTACAGTCATTTCAGACAGTGAAAGTGCTTTATCTGCAGAAAATTGAGGAGCACTAGGATTAGTAACTACAGCACTTCCTGTAAGATCTGTAGGGATTAAAACACCTGCTTGACCATAGACCGGTGAAGGATAAAGTACTTTTAGCAAAACTACTAAGAAGCTAAAAAAGATTGCAGCCTTTTTTTTACTCATAGGAATTACTCCTATTTTTTAATATTAATGTTGAAAAATTTAATTAACTGAAGAGTTTAAAGAAATTTCCCTAAATTTCATTTTAACCTTTCAGTCTATAAAAATGCTAGCTAACTGTAGTGGGTATTTTGCAAAATCTAAAGAGTGAAACGACAGAAAAACTAATGTGGATATCCACAGTTTTATATTTTTACTAATTTCCAAATATTATCTACTCTATCCAATACATTTTGATTGCTCAGCCAAGTTTTTTGAAATATAAAGATAACTATGTGGCTACAATCAAATCAAAATACTACATATAATACTTTATTAATTTTATTTATTTTATTTATAGTAATGATATATACTACAGAACAAAAGATAGTTGTGGCAAAGAATAACTATAATTTATCACTTAGCTATAAAAAAGAACTCGCTAACAACAATATTAGTGACCAACTACAATTAAATTATCTAATAGAAAAATATAGACAAGCACACAAAGAAAAAAATTTAGAAGCTGTTTTAGAGCTTTATTATAATTGGCAAACAGTAGATAAGAAGATAAGAAAATCCGTAGAAGCTAATCATAAACGATACTTAGATTATAAAATCATTAATATTACTGTAGCAAAAGCACCGCTAGCAGAATATAAAGAATTTTTACTAGAAGGGATTAGATATAAAACAAGTCTTCAAGTAACAAAAGTACTAAAAGTCAAATTTGAAAATACAAATAATTCAACACAAGAAGTAACAATTCCTCTAGGTCAGAAAGATAAGAGGTATTATTTTGTTACAGCAAGACCTGTAAATAGCAAATGACAAAAATATTTTGTTTTAGTTTGTTATTAACTCTTTAAAATTTTCCCCCTCAAGCAATAACTTTCGTCTTTCAAATGACAATAATCGTCTCTTATTTCTATCTACTTTCCCTGTTAAAATTAATATTTTATATTGCTGACAAGTTAGAAATTAAAATTCTTTGGAGGTATTTATGAAAAAAAATATTATTATTTCTACTGCGATTTTAGCCTTATTAGTAACTGTAATTGGCTTTACAACTGTTTTTGCATCTGAAGGTATGAATGGACGTACTGGCTCAATGAGAGCCATTTTGCAAACTGTGTTTGCTATAGGTGATAGCCTAAAAACACTAGCTAAAGATGTAAATCTTACTGATGTTCAAAAAGGTCAAATCAAAGCTATTGTGACAAGTGTAAAACCTCAAGCAGAAGATTTACATAAACAGCTAGAAACTAAACGCAAAGAATTAAGAGGTGTTTTGTTATCAGCAAATCCCGATCAAGCACAATTACAAGCACTTACTCAAGATATTGCTAATATCAATTCACAATTAACGGTATTTCGTATACAAACAGCAACACAAATTACTCAAGTTCTTACTCCAGAGCAAAAGCAACTAGCACTAAAAGATTTAACAGAAATAGATCCTTTAATTGATCAATTAAAAGACGAAATTCACGCTATGGCAATGAACTCTAAAATGCTTAAATAACTATACATAAAAGGACTGTAGGCAATTTGCCTACAGTCTCCTAAATCTATGCCAGAATATTTTTTAATCAACTCCTTGCTTTTATTAAGTAGCTCGGTTTTTTGCGGGCTTCTTTTTGTGTTTTCTCTATCCCAAACTGATAAAACTAGACAGCATTTGCCTTTAATTATATTTCTAGGATTTTTATCTATTTGGTATATTTTATTAACAATTGGGTTATTGCCTTCAGGTTTAGATTTTGTCCCAAAAGAATTTAAAAAGCCTCCTGTTTTTGGTTTGGCAAGACCAGGTTTATTATTTGTTTTTGCTGGAATAGCTCATTGCTATATCAATGCAATTAGACAAAGAAATGAAAATATTAGTAGATTTTTAAGCCCTAAAGCCCTTTATTTTTATTGTTTTATTGCTATGGTAAAAATAAGATGGACTTTGCCCGATAGACTCAATAACCCCAAAGTAGCTTCTATTGTTGCTTTAGCAACCTTACTAGTAATCTTACTAGCTATATTAAATTGTTATATCAAGCTTAATAATTTAGGTATTGTAGCTACACAAAAATCTACTACATTTAGTCAATTTTCTTGGCCTATAAGTTGTGGAGTATCAGTAACCTTAATATTTCTAGCGTTTTACCATACATTTCAAGGTAGCACTACACTTAGTCTTTATGATGGCTATGCTTTAATTTCTACACTACCATTAATCTTTTGGTTAATCTACTATCATACTCCTTATATATTTTTTGATGTCTTAGCAAAACGTGGAGCACAAATAATTGTTTTTGCAATTGTTGCAGGACTATATTACGGTTTTTTAGCTTATGTAATTAAACCAACAAATCAAACTTCGATAACAACTTATTTTCTATTAGGTATTATATTTAGTCTACCTACAGGCTTATTTACTTTAACTCAAAATTTTATAGATAGATTTGTTGATACCCATTTATTAGGAAGAGTTCCTTTCCCAGATTTACTTATTAAATTAAATCTTGAACTTAACAAAGCAACAACTCCTGAAGAAGCTATAACTATTGTATCTCATAATATTAAACAAGCACTAAAAGCCAAAAATGTTAACTATATACCTAATCATAATTTATCAAATTTAAATACTAATACTGTAAATATTCCTATTACAAATCATCTAGAAATATTAGGATATGTTTTAATTGAGCCTAGCCGAGAACATTCACGTTATTTAAGTGAAGATATGAAGTTTATTCAATTAGTAGCAACTAATCTAGCAACTACATTATCTAGATTACACTTACAACTTGAACAACAAAACCATAAAGTTAGAGAATTAGAGCTAATTAATACAGCTAGTCAGCTAAGGTTAAAAGCTTTACAAGCACAACTAGATCCACATTTTTTATTTAATAGTATGAGTTTAATTGGAAATCTAGTTCGTAGCGAACCTGATAAAGCTAGAAATGCAGTCCAATATTTATCAAGAGTTTATCGTTATGTCTTAGATAGTTCACGAAAAGATTTAGTAAGCGCTATGGATGAAATAAACTTCTTGCGAGCATATTTGGATATTGAACAATTGCGTTTTGAATCTAGGCTAAAAGTCAAATTTGAACTTTATAAAGATTTAGATAAAGTATTTATTCCACCAATGCTACTACAACCTTTAGTGGAAAACGCCGTTAAACATGGCATCAGCCCTAAAATTGAAGGTGGAGAATTACTTATTAAAATTTCAGAAACCCCTCTAGGACTAGAATTTATAATTGCTGATACTGGTGAAGGATTTGATCCAAATAAAACACCTAAAAGCAATGGTGATGGTAATGGTGTAGGTTTATCAAATGTAAAACAACAATTATTAATGCGTTATCAGACTGAATTAATAATTAATAGTTCTTCTAGAGGTACAGAAATAAAATTTTATTTACCAAATAGTGAAGTCCAATCAAAACAAGGAGTTAAAACACATGAGAGTTTTAATAGTAGATGATGAATCACATTGTCGTTCAGAATTAAAACATTTACTAGCAGATTACCCTATGTTAGAAATTGTTGGTGAAGCTATGAATGGTGTAGATGCACTAGAAAAATGTCGTACTCTATTACCTGATA
Source organism: Blastocatellia bacterium (assembly GCA_039812885.1). GTDB lineage: Bacteria > Acidobacteriota > Blastocatellia > Chloracidobacteriales > JADJPF01 > JADJPF01. Next base: position 928,654 of record JBDIBI010000001.1, on the reverse strand, counting down.
TTATTTTTCTAGATATTCAAATGCCTGGGCTTACAGGGCTTGAAGTAGCAGCAGCCTTAGAACAAGTTCCACAAATTATTTTTGTAACAGCTTATGATCAACATGCCTTAAAAGCATTTGAAGTTGGTGCAATAGATTATTTACTTAAGCCAATAAACTCAGAACGCTTAGAGCAAAGCATCTCTAAAGCAATAAAACAACAAAACTTGCCAGAAAATCCAATGCCAACACAAGTAGAAACTTTGATTAAAACCTGGCAAGAAACTAAGCAAGAATATTTAGCTCGTATTGTTGGCAGAAAAGCTCAAAGAATTTTTGTTTTACCAATAAATGATATTTATTGTTTTGAGATAGAAAGCCAGTTGCTTTATGCAGTTACAGAAAAAGAACGTTATTGGACAAATTATCAAATGAAGACTCTAGAAGTTAGACTTGATCCAAAACAATTTGTAAGGGTACATCGTGAAAGCATAGTAAACATCAATTATATCAGAGAAATTGCCCCAATTACCAAAGAGCGCTATGAGATCACTTTACACAATTCCTATAAATTAGGAGTAAGTCGCAACTACTTGCCACATATTAAAGACTTACTAGAATGGGCGTAAACATTTATAATTACAAGAAACAAATTATTAAATTACTTATAATCTAGTAAATAAGAAATAAGTTTTTGAAATTAGAGTAATAAAAAATCTTAAGACACAACTATCCTAAAACCTGCATAATGTTGTTTGAGTTCTGGAATAAGCTTAAAACGAGCGGCTGAACGGCAATCACTGCTACCAACATTCCACGCTCCTCCTCGTAAAACTCTCCAATTCATAGGATCGTTGTTTATACTTTGCCACTCACTCCCATCATTAGGTGCACTATCATAACTACTATGATAAATATCTTGACACCACTCCCAAACATTTCCATGTATATCAAATAATCCAAAAGCATTAGCCACAATCATGCTAGCAACTGGAACTGTTTGGCGACGAAAAATCCCTCTTGCTCCTTTAGCATAAGGGCTATTGCCATTGTAGTTAACTAGTTCTGTTGTAATAGTATCTCCTATAGAAAATGGAGTTGTAGTCCCTGCTCTAGCAGCATATTCCCATTCTGCCTCTGTTGGCAGTCGATAATTTTTCCCTGTTTTTGTAGATAATCTAGCACAAAATTCTACAGCTTCATCCCAAGAAACTTGCTCTACTGGTAAATTATCTCCTTTGAAATGAGAAGGATCTGGATTAAGTTTACGTTTTACTACAGGCCAAGAAGCCACTATTCTCCATTGTACTTGAGTAATTACTGTTTTACTCATATAAAATGATTTTAAATGTACTTCTCTTAGTGGACTTTCGTCATTTCTTCTACCTAATTCATAGTCTGGCGAGCCCATTAAAAAGACTCCACCAGGAATAGCAACCATATCCAAAAAAAGCTCTCCATCTAGCTCTTCCATAAAATAGCGATTTTGGCGAACATATCGCTTTCTTATAGCTCCATCATGCTCTAGTAATAAAACATCAAATTCAAAAAATAATTTTGGTTTACCTGATGAAGCATCATTAAATTCAACAACATGAGTCATTGTATTAGCTGTTAAATCTTCTAGATCTGAGGAGTCCAAGCTTGGTAAATCATCTGATGTAGTTATTAAGGTTTGTTTTAATGTTTCTTGACTACTTCTTAACAAGTATTCTTCAACAGCTTCTTTCATTTCTTTAGCAGAAGCAAAACGATGTAAAGGGTCTTTTTGTAAGGCTTTAAGGACTATTTCTTTTATTAAAACCGGTAAAGCTTCAGGTAATGTTTTTGGCTCATTAATTGAGATCGATTTCATTAAAGCAGGCCAAGTAGGTTCAGAGAAAGGCATGCTTCCTGTTAGTAATTGATAAAAAATTACTCCAGCAGCCCAAATATCAGTCTGTACAGATCTTTGTCCATCAAATGCTTCTGGAGACATATATGGAGGAGTGCCAGCAATTCCCATAGTTTGAACGCTAGCTTTCATCATTCTGGCTAAACCAAAGTCTGCAAGTCTAGGATTACTGCCCTCTAGTAAAATATTACCTGGTTTAAGATCTCTATGAACAACACCTTTAGAGTGTAAATGATCTAGGCCAGATAAAATTCCTAACATCATTCTTAAAGCAGTCTCTATATTTGGAGCACCACCATGATGTTGCTTTAACCAAAGCTCTAAAGAACCTTCTGGAGCATATTCGCTAACAACAACTACAAAACCCTCAATAATGTCAGCTTCAATTATAGGAAGTATATTAGGATGTTTGCCTAAATTTGCCCAAAGACGAGATTCTTTTTGGATTTCTTCTATGTCAGGTTCTTCATCTATAGAAAGTTTTATAGCTACTTGAGTAGTAGCAAGTTGTCCACGACGTTCTGCCAACCATACAACACCAAAAGCACCTCGGCCAAGTTGGCGAATTAAAGTATATTGGCCTATTTGATCATTAGCTCGTAACATATTAATAAATCATCATCTTCATACAAAATATGCTACCTCCAGATTTAATAAATTCGCTAGTCTCACATTCTATAATTTCAAAACCTAATGATTGCAATTGTTTAATTGTTTGTGTTGCACCTTTTTGAATTACAACATATTTATAATCAATCACATGTGCATTACAAGCAAAACTTTTACAAGCATCTTCATTAGTGACTTCAATAACTCTAGGGAAAAAATGGCGAATTAAATTTAAACCTTCTGAAGTAAAGGCTTCACTATAGATCAAAACTGTCTGTGAATCTAGTGGACAAAAGCAGGTATCTAAATGGTAGAAATTATTAGTTGGTAGCTCTAGAGCAATAATTTGTATATCTAAAATCTTTGCTATCTCATAATAGGCGTCTAAGCTAGTGCGATGACCATAACCACCCCAAAGCATTTTTTTACCTGGATGCCAAATTCCATCACCTTGGCCTTCAAAAAGTAAATTTTTACTTTCTAACTCTAAAATTTTATAGCCTTTAGATTCAAACCAGTGGCGAAAAAAAGGCACTTCTTTTTTTCTAGACTCATGTCTCATATGTGAAAGCAAAACATAGGGTTTAGATTCATTATCAAGTCCTGGCAAAACTTGATTAGCAGTAAAAACCATATCCTCTAAACCTACTACTGGCTCAATGATGCAAACCATTTTACCTAATTTTTCAAAAGCAACTTTTAGCTCTTGCCATTGTTGTTGAGCAAGTTGGAAATTTACTTTTCCTAAATTACCTTCCATAAAAGCATTTTTTACATCTTTAACCTCAAAATAAGTAGGAGCACACATTAAAATTTTTTGAGGTTCCATTCTAGAAGGTACTTGAGCAAGATCTAGATTTTCTACTTCTGCTAAATTTGTAATAACTTGCATGAAATTATATTAAACTCCAAATTGTCTAAGATGATGATCTGTATGACGATAAACTAAAACACCCCAATCTTGAGCATTTAGCTCTCCAAAAACAGGATGTTCAGCCCACTCTGCTTCTTGTGAGCGTTTACAAAATTCTTCAATAAGTTTTTTTATATCTTCTTTTTCTTTATCAATTGATACTGCACTACGAGAAATAAGTTCTGGAGCGGTTGGAAGCCCTTTAGGAAAAGGCATCCAATAAATTGCTATTTGCTTGAAAGGCCAAATACGCATTGGCCCTGATGGTTTAGGAGCAACTTCTAATTGCCCTAATGCCATTCTTAATCCATCAGCAACATGAGCTAGCATTTTATCGCAAGTAAATTTTCCCCATTGTGCTTTTGAAGTACTTTTAAGTTGTTCAAGTCTCTTTAATAAATCGTTTGTTGCTTGTTTATCCCATAGTGATTGCATTAAATTATCTCCATATTTTGCTTTTAATTTATTTATATATCACTTATATTTATAATGCCATATTTAGAAACTATTTCCAGTCATTTTTGCTAACAACTTTAACGAGTTTATTGATAAAGGGGAACAGTTCCATATGTCCTGTGCCTGCAAATTGAGCATCATTAACTTCAATTACTAACCAAGTTCCATCAATAAGTTGACCCACATCTACAGCTACAAAGGGTATTTTTAATTTCTGTGCTGCTTTTTGTGCAATATTTAGTATTATTTGTTCTTCATCTTGAGACACTTGCATTAGCAAATCTTCTCCATCCCAATAATATCCATAACCTACAACTTCTTGATTATAAAGAAATACACGATATTCTCTTCCTAATGGAAATCCTTCATCAGACATTCTACTATAACGAAGATTTACTAATTTCCTAGCTATAACTCGACCTCTAGAGCTATATTCATTTTTTAATAGAAATGTGACTAAAGTTTGTAGTTCTTCTAAACTATTTGCTACACAAGCTTTCCAGCCTAGAACTTTTTTTGATCTAGCTGAACCTCTGATAAATAAAGGAGTTCCCAATTTTTTTATACTATCTTTGCATTGCTCTATATCTGTTATTATGACGCTTTCTGGTGTTAGTCCAGTTAAGAAAGGATATGAAAGGTCAAATTCTTGTGCTTTTTGGTGTTCTTCAGGATTATTAAGCAATTGAATATTCTTCTTCAATGCTTCATCATAAATAGCTCTATAACGTTCTATACTAGGAATAAAGCCCATCCAAAAGCATTTAGTTAATATGTTTTGTTCTGGTATATGCCATAAAGCATTTTCAGCAGTTTCACATTCGCCAAAGTCTTTAGGAATATAGTAAACTCGCAACCCTGCTATTTTTGCTATTTCTGTTAATTGTCTTGTTTCCTGAGCACTTTTAGTAGTTTTGTCTCCAACTGTATCTTCACTAAATATGATCATTGTAGTTTTTATATATAAATAGTATTTAATTTCTACTAGTAAACGACTTTAATACCAGCAGAAGTTTTATTTAAATATTCAAAATTGGGCGAACTCCTACCATTTTCATAATTAAACACTAGGTTATAATGTTTAGTTGGATCTAATGGAATACTTAAAGAAGCTTTTACAAAAGGCTGAAATCCTTTTAAGCGTCTTAATAAAATTCCATCAAAAGTGCTAAAACCTATAGTTTCTCTTTCTGCTATATGTACAACATAACCATTTACTACTATGGTAAATGGTTGGAAAAAGAGTTTACGCTCTAAAATGGCATTTACACCTAAATAAGTTCTAAATATTGGATAACTTGGAATTACAGTTTTAAGTTTTTTTCTATCATTTCTAATAGTTTCATCTGTTAAATGTCTACCAAAATCAAAAGCAACATAAGGTACAATGTTCAACCCATTATTTATCTCTACAAAACTTGCTTTGTCAGCTAGGTTTCTTTCTAGTAGAGTTCTTTTATTTTTGATAAGCCCTACAAATTTATGGAAGTTAAAGTCTAAACGAGCATTCCCTACTAGATTTACTCGACCAAACTTTCTATCAGCTTCCAACTTTGGCCCAATATAAAACTTAAGGTTAGAAAGCCTATACCAAGGGGTTCTTGCCCATCCAGCATAAACTGGGATTTTACTTCCAGCAGGAGGTCGTGAAGCTCTAGAAATTAACCAAGTATGAGTAAAAGGAGAATTAAAAATAACAGAATTACTAGATTTAGTTGTTCCAAACCCAATATCCAAAGCTAGTAACGGCTCATAAAACCAAGTTGTATGACCTAAAGCTGTTGGTCTAACAGGAGTCAAAATCCCACTGAGATTAAAGGTAGGCTTTTGTTTTACAGATGCAAAGGAAGAAAAAGCTAGATCTATTTTAGGAGCTTGTGCAGAAGAAGGTAACCCAGGAAATGTAATAACTCCTTTAGCTGTAACTGGTTTTGTTCCATCACTTAAACCTTCTTCTATTACTAAATCATAACTTTGCCCTGCACTTAATTTTTTGCCTAACTCAAAAGTTATCTCATTAGGAGGATAACTTTTTTCTGGTTCTTCTATGCTAGGAATTTCCTTAAGTTTTTCTTCTAAATCTTTTAAGTCTTTTGCAACTCTATAAGTTCGTTGAGAAATTTTAACTTCCCCATCTACTTTAACTGGAGTTTTAGACTCTACCCTAATTTCCTTACGATTAAAGGCATCTAATGAAGGTAAAATTTGGGCTTGAGGCTCAGCAGCAAGCTCAAAAAGGATTTTACTCACTAAGGGTTCTTTATTAGCACCTATTTTTACACCAGTGACTTTAAGCACATATGTTTTGCCATAAGCTATTTCTTTAGAAAGAGTAAGCTTAACTCTAGCACAATCAAGGCCACATTCTGGTGGTATATCATTGTTTAATAGGTCTTGATCATATTGATTTAGCTGCTCAGAAATTTCTTTTAGAACTTGTTCAGAATTGCCTTTTTCAGCCGTTTTTAGCTTGTTTTTTAGTTCTGCTACTAATTGTTCTGTGTCCTTAGCTTCATAAAGCTTATAACTAGTAATTTTTCGCCCAAGATTAGTAGAAAAATCTAGAGGTAAAGCCTTTACAGTATCTATTTTTAGCAATAAATGTTTTTTTCCCTCTAAAACATAAACACTCATTTTATCTTGAGCTAGAATGTTTGTGCTTATAACCAAAATAAAAAATAACAAAAACAAAAATCGCTGCACTTTGGCTCTACCTCCACTCCTGAAGTTCTACTCACATTCAACAAGGTTAAACAATAAGGTTAGGCATCTAGAAAATCATATAAATTTCCGTAAGTTTTAATCCCACCAGAAAAGTGACCATAGGTTAGTTGTTGGGCTCTTTCATGATTTTTGAAAAAACTATTTTTATGAATTTGGTTAATTAAATTATTAATACCTTGAGGATCATAGGCTGGTGTGGTTGGATAGGCTTGTTCCCACATATCTCTTAACATAGTACCTGCTCCATAAGTGCCAGATTCTGCACCACTCCATTTATCCATTACCTCTTCTAAATGATCTTGAACATCACTCATAAATAATCTTTAACTCTGTATCTAATTTAATAGCAGAGTTGTTCTCCTTTCATGGTTTTGATAAAAATTTCTTTTGATTTTGGAATTTAATTTTGACTAGATCGATTTGTAATACATTGAAACAATAGCTTCTTTTAATGAAGATGGCTTTCCTATTTTATAAGTTTTATTATTAATTAATGTGATCATGTCAGCATAATCTAAATCACATTGAACTTCACCTTCTTCATAATTTGTCCATCCAATCCTGATTTCATATTTCCCTTGACCAAATATAATAAGATCAAAATCTATGCCCGCATCCACACCATCATATTTATATTTAACTTCCCAATTATTATTTTTTAACCACCAAACAATGTTATTTAAATCTTTAGTTGGCACGTCGATAAATGTAATTTTAGGCATTGTAGTTTCTCTTTAATTTACATTTTTCTATAAGAAAATTTTTATACCTAATTTTATTCCATGCCCAAAAGTATTGGTAATATTTCTTCTGCTTTTCCTAAAATTTCTTGATCAAAAGCAGTCTCACTAGAGTTTAATTGTTCTAGGTTAATTAATACAGTTTTTGCACCTACGTACTTTGCAGAGCGAACAAAATTACTAGCTGGAAATACTGTCCCTGAAGTTCCTATAGCAATAAATAAATCGCAATCTCTTAATGCACGTTTTGATAACCACTCTTCTTTTCCTGGTATTGGCTCATCAAAAAGTACTAGATCAGGACGCAAAAAACTACCGCATTTACTGCAACTAGGTAAATGATTTAACTCATAAATTTCATTATCTTCATAAGCAGCTAAATCACAATTTTCATTGCTACACTTTGTTCTAAAAGCTGATCCGTGTAACTCTATAACATCTTTGCTACCAGCTTTTTGATGTAATCCATCCATATTTTGAGTAATTAACGTTACTTTATGGTCTTTACTAGCATTTGCTTGTAAATAAGCAATAGCTAAGTGAGCAGCATTAGGTTTTAAGCCAGAAGAAATCTTTCTTAACTCACAAACTATCTGCCAAATAGTTTCTGGATTTTTTCTTAAGTTAGTAGCATTAGGAATATCCTCAGGAGCAAGCTCTGTCCATAAACCTCCTGGCCCGCGAAAAGGTCTTAATCCTGAAGCAACAGAAATTCCGGCTCCTGTTAAAATAACTATTTGCTTATATTTAGTCAGCTCTAGTTTTTCTATCATCTTAAACCTCAGTTTATTAACGGGTTTTTGGTAAACTAATCATATTAGCAAATAAATGAAATGCCCCTGGATTAAAAGCTCGTAACTGCCTATAAATTACATAACTAGTGTAAATATACTGACCCCTTCCATGACGAGCTACCAATAAGCCGCCTTTTAATTCTTCTTCTCCAGGATCAGCACAAGAAATTAATGTGTAGTAACGCTCATCCCATTCACTAGGAAAATTAAGCCCTCTTTCTTGAATCCAGCCATTAAAATCTTGAGGTGTAATTTTATTTGGCAAAGACATCACTGCATGTTCTGGTTCTAGAATTTTTACTGAGGCATTCTCATCTGTAACTCTATCATCTCCAAGTTTGATTGGATAAGGGCTTAAATTTTTACCATTCCAATCACTAGGACGTTGATACAACACAATTAAAGTGCCTCCATCTCTAACAAAGTTTAATAGTTTTTGGTTAGCTTTAACCAAATCAGGAAAAGCTAAATAAGCACGATTATCTAAAATGATAGTATCATAGTAACTAGTTAGATTACCTGCCATTATATCACTAACGCTAATTTCTTTATTTTTCACTCCATAAAAATTTAAGGTTTGAGGTAAAGTGAAATCAAATGTTCGCAAATATGCTACTTCAACATCAGCTACACGGACTCTTATAAGATTCATTCTTAATTCAGAAGAAATAAGTTCTCGACCATAATCATCAAAAAGTGCAACTGGAAACCTAGCAAGTCCTTCTGGAACTGGACGACCTACAGCAACAAAAAATGTAAGGATTATTGTTGATCGTGGTTCAATTTTTACTTGTTGTTCTTGTGGAGTAATTTGAACTGGGGCAACCGTATCTAAACGCACCCGTCCTAAAATAGTTTCTTGTGTCTTATTGTTGATTTTTATCTGAAATGGATAGGTATTTGTTTCAGTTGAATCAGTAATATTTACTAAATTATTGTTAGGTGTTATTTCCATTTCTATTTGTGGGCTAACATCAACCCTAGCTTGATCTAACACAGTTATAGGTTCAGAAAGTTCTGGCAAAGATATTTTTGCAAAAGTTTTAATTTGTGGCTCTAAAAAATCTAGATCATAAAGATGTGCAGAATTAGGTAAACTAGTACGTGCTTGCGAACCTATTTTAACAGTTAATTCCTGACTACTACTTGCACCTGCTTCAATATTTGTATTTAATTTAGTTTTTTCCTCATATTCCCAAAATTCTGGTAGAAGTGTAGCTACTGATTTTACTTCGATTGGAAGACTACTTGGATTATTAACAGTTAAAGTGGCTGTTATATCTTGACCAGGAAAAGTAGTTGTTACACTAGTAGTAACTTTTAAGGAAATTTTTGTTACTAATAATAGGGATTTTTGAATTTTTTCAGCTAATTCCTTTGCCTTAAAATCATTTTTTCCTTCTTCTTTGATATAATTGCGAACTAAATTAAGAGCTTTAGTCAAGCGGCTAACTAGTTCTTTAGAAGGAAGTTTAGCCACTTTTTCTGGGCTATTATTTTGTTCATCAAAAATTATTGGTTGAATCTGAGCATAAATTGTAGGTTCAGCAAAACCTTGCCAAAGCAAAAACCAACGTCGAAAATCTTCATCAACACTTTTAACTAGGTTATAGCGAATCATTCGCTCACCTTTTAATTCAATTACTGGCCAAGGGCCTTGTGTACGATGTTCTAAACGTGATTGATAGCCAATTTGAGAATAAGGTTGACTATAAACATTAGCAATTTCATTAGCATCAAATTCTGTATCATAACTTGTTTTACTTAAGGTACGTGCAAATAATCGTTTAACTTGCCAAGGTTCAAGCCTGTTAAGTCCAGTAAATTGTTCGGCATAAGCATTTCTGTCAGATGCTAAATCATAAGCTTCCTCAGCAAGTAGCCTAGTTGCTTGATGATGACCATGCCCTGTTTTACGATCATGTACAGTAATAATTATATCTGGCCGAAAACTACGAATAGCAAAAACTAAACGTCTTAAAGCTTCTCGACGATTCCAAACCTTAAAAGTTTCTTGGGAAGTTTTAGAAAATCCAAAATCTGGCATAGCTAAATTCACAGCTATAGTACTTAAGCGATTAGCCATTGCAGCAGTCTCTTTTACTCTTATAACACCTAAATCTTCATAAAGTTCTGGCCCTTGAGAATTTTGTCCGCCTTCTCCTCGAGTTGCTGTTACTAAAACCGTGCGTGCCCCGTATTTCATACGGTAGTAAGCTAATCCATCACTGTCCTCATCATCAGGATGTGCAGCTACACACATAATGGTAAAAGGAAAGGTTAAGTCTAATACTGACTGATATATAGCTACATCCTCATCTTTTGTCTGACTAGTTGCCTGACTATTTGCTTGGCTGTTTGTCTGAATATTAGCTGAGTTATTTGCCTGAGCAGACACTTTGCTAGGAGCAAATCTAATAATAAGACTTAGACTTAATATAAAACATACAATGATAACAAGGCGTTTCATCAAAAAACCTCAAATTTTACTTTTAGTAATTGCTATTGTATATACGTATATGTACAATAATTATAAATTGCTTTATAACACAATTTTTAGAAACACATGAAATTTGTTTGGGACGAAGATAAAGCCAAAACCAACAAAATTAAACACAATGTAAGTTTTGAAGAAGCTATTGAAATCTTTCGAGATCCAAACATGCTTGATAATTTTGATAAACAACACTCAACTCTTGACGAAATTCGCTATAACGCTATTGCACTATCATCAAAGAGACTACTATTTGTAGTTTTCACAATAACCTTAGAACAACAAGAAGAAACCATCAGAATTATTTCTGCTAGAAAAGCTGAAAAACAAGAAAAAGAACTCTATGAAAAAGAAAACAGATAAAAACGAATTAACCTTAAATGTTACCCAACAAGACTATGAAAAACAACTAACTAGTGGCATTGAGCCTGAAGCAGTACTTTTACCTGGTGAACATAAATTTGAGCGAGGAGGATTTTTTGCTCGTCATAATATTAAAGCCAATGATGTGGACACTAGTGCTAGAAATACTAAAATTGCTATTTCCATCAGACTTGATGGAGATATTTTAGAATATTTTAAGAATTGTGCTGAAAAACCTGGATCTGCACCTTATCAAACACTTATAAATCAAGTACTTCGTGAATATATAGAGGAAAAACAAAGAAATCGAGATTTTTATCGTAAAGAATTAATTGAGGATGATGCTTTTATTGATGCTGTTGCGGCTAAAATAAAGCAGCGAGAGTCACAAAAAATAGTTGGCTATAATTACTCTGGTATTTCTTTATTTACTACAAAAGATTCTTTATACAATGTAGAAGAAAATAAGGATAGAGTTAAAACTAAAATGATTTCATAATTATAGCTAATACAATAATTTAAAAAGCTAATGGGTGCTAATGCTATTTTGCATTAACACCCATTTATAGTTATATTACTTAAACTTAAAAACTTCTAGATAAACTATTATAATTATTAGTAATACTATTTAAGAATATTTGGTTTGTATTAGCCCTATTTCTTTGTAATTGTTGATTTCTGCTACTATTACTATTGCTGTAAGATCTGTTACTGCTATAAGTTGCTGTTGAGTTATTGTTGAGATTAGCAAAGCTAATTCCACCAAAAAATTCTGCAATTTGACTTTGGTATTTTTCTATTGCTTCTGCACTATTTGCCACTATAGCAAAAAATTCTCCTCGTCCACCTGGATTAGTTAATATATAAATTGAAATGTAAGTTTCAGTTTCGGTTCTTGTAATTGATATTTCAGATGCTATATTTAGACCATTAGATGAATCTGTAGATGATTGACGTTTAAGGACTTGTCGTCCAGATTCTAATTTAGAAACTAAAATATTAAGTGAATTTGATAAATTTTTTGGGATGTTATCTATTCCAGGAGTAACCATAAAAGCAATTTCAGCATCATCAACAGATTGGCCTTTTGGCATTAATACAAGAGTTGAATCCACCATATCTTGATGATACCCTGATGGAATTTGATAAATTACATTGCCATATTTGTAATCACCACTTTGTGCAAATACATTTTGGCTAACACAGATAATAGTTAAGAAAAAAAGAAAAAAGCTTGCAAATGTTTTCATTGTCTTATCCTCACAATTTTTAGAATTTTTATTTGGTGACATACTAAATGGCAAGCTTTGTGCCTAAGCTAAAACAAACACCTACAAAAATGCAACTGCTTATATGATAAGAAGTTATAATTCTATGAAAATACTAAGAAAGATTTTTCTAAATAAGAAAGCTTGTCAAAAGTGGCATTGATCGCCAAAAATGGCAGGCCAAGTTTGACAAAAATAATTTTCTCCAAAAAAACAGCATAAACTTTGACCAATTTTTCACAATTCTGCGCCTTACTAAAATAGATAAATATTGAAACCTTATTTTCATTAAGTTGTTGAACTAAAAATCATTCTAGTCAGATTACCAAACTAGGAAAAATCCTATGAAACTACTAAAAGAAGATTCTGCTACATTGATAGGGCGTACTTTAGGCGAATTTATTATTCTAGAAAAACTAGGAGAAGGCGGCTATGGTACTGTTTACAAAGCTCAACAACCAATACTTGCCCGTGAAGCAGTTATTAAAGTTATTCGCAACAAACACAATTCTGATCAAAAGTTAATTGAGCGATTTAAAAAAGAAGCTCGTCTTGCCTCTCGCTTAGAACACCCTTACACAGCTTCAGTCTATGCATTTGGAGCAGAACAAGATGGATTGCTTTGGATTGCTATGGAATTAGTTAACGGAACTCCTCTAAGCAATTTACTTAAACTTCAAGGTTCAATACCACTAGAACGATTTGTTCCTTTATTAGAAAAGATTTGCGAAGTTGTACATACAGCACATGAAGCAGGAATAGTTCATCGAGATCTAAAACCATCAAATGTTATGGTAATTGCTCGTGCAGGAAGATTACTACCCAAACTGCTAGATTTTGGCATTGCCAAAGGTCTAGAAGCATCCCAAACAGTTGATCCTCAGCCTACTTTGACTAACCTTCAACATCAAGAAAATAGCCTAGATACAGAGTCAAACCATGCAAGTGAAACTAATAAAGAAAATACTGGAGTAATTGGATCTCCACGTTATATGGCTCCAGAACTTTGGGAAAGTGGTTCATATGCTGATTTTCGCACAGATATTTATGCTTTAGGTGTTCTAGCCTATGAAGCATTAAATGGTAAAGCCCCTTTTCCATTATCAGGGCCACAACTAATGTTTGCACATATGTTTAAGCCTGTTCCAGCATTAGAAGGCTCTTTTCCAGTTGCTCTTAATCAAGTAATTGCTAAAGCAATGGCTAAAAAGCAAGAAGATCGCTATCAAACAGCTTTAGAATTTGCAGCAGCATTTCGTGAAGCAGCAGGTATGGTTGAAGTAAAAACTCCATTGCCTCAACTTGGAGAATTACTTCGGGAAAGCCTTTTAACTAATGCGCCTCAACCTTTAGCTGCCGCAGTTGCCAATTTATGTTCTGCTCGCAACTGTTATCAAGCTAGAGAGCGTATTTTTGATATTTTACAAGTTTTAGCCCATTATTTAGGCATTTTGGCTCTTGCTTGTAGAGTACAAATAGGTAGCGGCGCAACTAAAACCGATTCTAGATCTGTACTAGAATTTATACAAAAACTTAGTCAACAAAATCTTAATGAAACAGAATGGTTAGAACTTTCTCAAGAACTATGTAAACCTTTTATTTATCAACGTGATGCCTACCCTATTCCAGAATTAGTTTCTTTCTTTTATGAACCAAATAGCGACAAATTAACAACTCAAGCTAAACTTTTTGAGCCTATTATTGAAATGTGCCAAACTCGTATTGCTACTGATAAAGAAGAACAGTTGCAAGTTTTACTAAGTGAAAAAGTGCAGCAACTTGCTATGTTATTACGATCACTTAGCTTCTTATCTGAGTATAAACTAGTAGTTCCAAGAAAGAACCATTGTGAACAATGGATGGGTCATCAACTAAAAGAATCTTTTCAAGTGTTTTCCAACAAGCTTATTCAAGAAAATAAACCTTTTTTAGCCAATACACAAGGGGATGTTATTGTTTCCTTATGGCCTTTGGCTAAAGTTCTTGCACCCACAACAGGAACAAATGAAGAACTATTTTTCTTTGATGGCAAAGGCCGTAATGGTGCAAAATTCATAGCAATGCCTTCTAGATTTGAACACTATGAAGAAACTTTTTGGGAGTGGTTTGGAGGGAACTTTTTTGATACTGAGTCAACTACAAACCAAGCAATTGTTCAAGAAAAAACTCCTTATCTTGGGCTTATTTCCTTTAGCCAAAGTGACGCAGAAATATTTGTTGGTCGAGAACGTGAAACAGAAAACTTTCTTAATCGGCTTCGTACTCAACCAATCTTAGTAGTTGCAGGAGCTTCAGGAGCAGGAAAAAGCTCATTTGTCCAAGCTGGTGTTTTACCTTGGTTAGAAAATTGCCGGGTAATAACTCTACGCCCTGGAGCTTTTCCTTTAACCACTCTAAGAAGTCGGCTAATGAAAGAAGGCATAGAGGTTCGTGATTTACGAATCGCACTAGAAAATAATCCTGATGCCCTAGGTAGTGTACTACGTGCAACTACTGAAATGCATAATTGTTCTATTGTGCTTGTTATAGATCAATTTGAAGAACTTTTCACACTTTGCCAAGACCAAAAAGAGCGAGAGCTTTTTGCTTTAGGGATAGCAAATGCAGCTCGTTCTGAAGAAGAAGCAGTAAGAGTTATCCTAACAGTACGAGATGATTTCTTATTAAAAGTTAAAGAATTACCTGTTATGAGTGAACGAATTGTGCCAGGCTTGGAATTATTGACGACTCCTGGAAAAGAGGAATTGATTAGGATTCTTGTAGAGCCTGCTCAACGTGCTGGGTATTTATTTGAAGATAAGCAAATGCCAATTGAAATGGTTGAATCTGTGGCAGGTAGAGCTGGAGCTTTGCCACTACTAGCCTTTACGGCTGCAAAGCTCTGGGAATTGAGAGATCGTCAGTTTAAGCAATTACGCCGTAAAACCTATGAAGCGTTAGGTGGTGTTGGTGGTGCGCTAGCAAGTCATGCAGAAGAAATGATGAAAGAAATGACTCAGCATGAACAAAAGTTAGTGCGAGATGCTTTTCAACGCCTTGTTACAAGCGAAGGTACAAGGGCTGTTATGAAAAGAAATGAGCTTTACCATATATTAGGAAGTGAAAATCAAGCACGCGAAGTGTTAGAAAAATTAGTTACAAGCCGTTTGTTAACTGCATCTGAAGGTGAAGAAGGAGAACAAATTGAAGTTGTACATGAAGCATTACTTTCTGCTTGGCCTCGTCTTGTTAAATGGCGTCAAGAAGATTTAGAAGGTATACGATTAAGAGATCAGTTGCAAGTAGCAGCCAAACAATGGCAAGAACGTAATCAGCCTAAAGGCTTATTATGGCGAGATGACGCTCTTTTAGAGTATAAATTATGGCGACCACGCTACACTGGTAAATTAACTGAACTTGAAGAAGCTTTTGTTAATTCTAGTTTAACGGAAGCTTCTCGCACTCAACGCCAACGCCGGATAATTGTTTCTATTGCAGCTACAATTTTAGTAGTTATGTCTATAGTTTTTTATTGGCAAAATCAACAAACAAAACAAAAAGTTCTTAGCCTTTATGAAGAACAAGGACGACAAGCATTATTAAATAATAAACCAGATCAAGCAGTACTATATCTTAATGAATCATACAACAGAGGAAATAATAGTCATTCAGTTAAGTTCCTTCTTGCACAAGCACTACTTCAATTTGATGCAACTCAACCAATAATGCTAAAAGGACATAATAACTTTGTATTTTCTGCTAGATTTAACCCTGATGGAAAAAAGATTGTTTCAGCCAGTGCTGATACTACAGCTAAACTTTGGGACAACACAGGAAAACTTTTGCGCTCATTTGAAGGTCATAAAGATGCTGTACGTTGTGCAGCTTTCAGCCCTGATACGAATAAGATTATAACTGCAAGCTTAGATGGAACTGCAAAAGTATGGCAAAGCGATTCTGGACAACTGTTAATGACCTTAACTGGGCATAATGGGGCTGTAAATTGTGCTACTTTTAGTCCTAATGGGAAACTTATTGCCACAGCAGGTTTAGATAGAACAGCTAAAATTTGGGATAGTGAAAGTGGAAAAATGCTTTTTTCCCTAAATGAACATCAAGGTAGTGTTAACTATGTAGCTTTTAGTTCGGATAGTAAACGAATTGTTACTGCTAGTGCGGATAATAGCGCTAAAATTTGGGATAGTTCTTCTGGAAAGTTATTGGCTACTTTGTTTGGACATGAAAATTCAGTTAATTCAGCTGTTTTTAATCCTGATAACTCTATGATCTTAACAGCAAGTTCTGACAATACAGCTAAAATTTGGGATAGCCTTTCTGGTAAAGAGTTGCGTTTGCTTAAAGATCATACGTCTTCAATAAATTCTGCCCAATTTAGTAACGATGGTAAATTAATTATTACTGCTAGTGTAGATCGGACAGTTAAAATTTGGGATATGGCAAACGGCAAACTGATGACTACCTTAAAGGGACATGACTTCCCTGTTAATTCTGCATTTTTTAGTGCAGATGCTAATTATGCAGTAACAGCTAGTCATGACAACACTTTGAGAATTTGGAATGTTGCACTAGAAAAACGTGATCCTTCAACTATTGCAAGCCTTGTTGAAAAGACTGTACCAATTAAACTTGAACAAGAAAGTTTTATACCTAATCCTAAAGCTATAATAAAAGTTACTGAAAAAGCTCCTGCTCCTGAAGCAAATGTACCTCATCCAGAAAAACTAGCTAGTATTCCAGCTATGCCAAGCGAATTGGCACTAAAAACTTTTGAATTTGTTACAGTAAAAGTGGATGATAAAGGTAAAATTACTGAGCGGATTAACAAACAAAATCAATATTTTACACAAGATTTAGGCAATGGTATTGGTATTGATATGGTTTTAATTCCTGGAGGAAAGTACTTTATGGGTGAAGCAGGCTGTGAAGCTGGAACAGAAACCTGTCCTCAACATCAAGTAAATGTTTCTCCCTTTTATATGGGTAAATTTGAAGTCACTCAAGCTCAATGGAAAGCTGTTATGGGAAGTAATCCTTCTCATTTCAAAGGAGATAATCTACCTGTAGAACAAGTAACTTGGTATGATGCAATGGAATTTTGTGAAAGGTTATCACAAAAAACTGGCAAGCTATTTAGATTACCAAGTGAAGCAGAATGGGAATATGCTGCTAGGGCTGAAACAACTACAAAATTCACCTTTGGAGAAACTATTAATCCAGAAATTGTTAATTATGATGGTTCTATTCCCTACGGTTTAGCTTCAGCCGGAATATACCGTCAAAAAACAATTCCAGTGGGAAGTCTTGGAATTGCAAATGGTTTTGGGCTTTATGATGTACATGGAAATGTATCTGAATGGTGTTTGGATCCACTACATGAAAGTTATGTTGGAGCGCCTGAAAATGGTAGTAATTGGGTAGAAAATGGACAATTTAATAATCGGATGATAAGAGGAGGCTCTTATAATAATATGGCGGCGCTTTGTTTTTCACAAAACCGCAATTGGAACACTCCTTCTAGCAAATACAATCGTTATGGCTTACGGCTAGTAGTGGCTGTAGCTAAACAATAATAAAGCATTATAAGCAATACTATAAAAATTTTAATAGTAGTAGACCTAATGTAAATTTCTAGTATAAATTTTTAATAGCATTTTTGAAGTCTTCCAATAATTCAAGTGTGTTGTTATATCTTTTTTTAGGATCTCGGTGCAAAACTTTTTTTAATACTGGATCTAAGGCTTCTGGTAAAAATGGATATTCATTTGAAGGAGTTTCAATATCTTTATAGACTTTGTTATATAAAATCTGTTCTTGACTAGAACCTTGCACTGGGCAAAACCCTGTAAGCATTTGATACAACATTACCCCTAAGCTATAAATATCTGAGGCATTTGTCAAATCAAAACCTAACAAGTATTCAGGAGCAACATAATGTACTGTACCTAATATTGCACCTGTTTCTGTTAAGTTAGTTCCATTTGTAATATCTTCATTAGGAGCAAGCAATTTAGCAATACCAAAATCAGCTAATTTGACTTCTATTTGGTCTAACTCACTTCTGCAAAGCAAAACATTAGCTGGTTTTAAATCTCTGTGCAAAATACCATTTGTATGAGCATAATCTAGAGCAAGACAAAGTTTTTCAAGAATTGGTAAAGCCTTTTTAGGGCTTAGTGGAGATTTTTCCTTAATATAATCCTTTAGAGATTGTCCTTTGACATATTCCATTGAAATAAAAATTAGATCTTCCTCTAATTCGCCGTAACCATATGTTCTTACTATATTTTGATGAGAAAGTGCCATTCCTGTTTTAGCTTCTCGATAAAACCTTTTTCTTGCCATTTCATTAGATAATGTTTCAAAGCAAAGCAATTTAATTGCAACAAATCTATTATCAATTTGATCACTAGCTTTAAATACTACTCCCATACCACCTTGACCAATAACTTCTAGTAATTGGTATCTTTCACAAATAGTTTTTCCAATTAATTCAGTTAAATTACTTCTCTCTGTCATATCATCTCCTTCTGTATCTAATACAGGATTTATAGATTTAGTTATATCAAATATGCTAGCACTCTCTGAATTATATTTACTCAATTGCATAAAACTCTCCTTAATTAGAAAACAGAGATTCTGTGAGTTTTAGATGATTTTGATTTAAGTTATTAAGTAAGGCGCAAAAAATGAAAAATCTGGCCAGACTTTTTTCCAGGTTTTAATTTTTATTTGCAAACACTTTTTAAAATAAAAATTAAAGGATTAAGCCTTTGAATTGAATATATTCCAAGACTTAATCCTTAATGAAATCGGGAAAAATTACTAATACAATTATTGTATTAACCTACATACAAATACTACTTTGATTTATGTAACTCTATAACTTTGAAATCAGGGTTAAGATCGTATTTTTCAATTTGATACTCGTCTTTGAGTTGACCATTTACAGTTCTAGTGATGTGATATGGTAGTAATACTCCATCAACAAGACGACGATCTGAAAATCTTATTGTAATATCTTGTTTTTCTTGTGATTTTGTAGACTTAGCTAATGCTTTAGCTTCTTCTTGGCTAATTTTTCCATCTTTTTTAACACGAAACATCATAGTTTCTTCACTAGCACTATAATTAAGAGCTACTGGAAAATGAGTAGCTTTATCCAGATATAACACACTAGACTTACCATCTTTACTCTTTAAGCTGAGAGCATCAGCAGTTCCATTTTCACCATCACCGATATAACTAACTTCTAGTGGAGTAGGAGATTTTAAAAGTAGTCCTATCATAGAATGTGCAATATCTAAAGGAGGTGCAAGATTAGGAATATCACCTGACATAGGATGTGTTCCAACTACGTTAACAATTACATTTTTTTCTACAGTAGAGTTAGAAGATTCTGATTGTTCACCATCTTTTTTAATAATCACTCTTTTTTGAAAAGTTTCATTACCTGTTTTACTTGGATCACCTGCAAAAACCATAATTTTGTCATTTTCTATCTTGCTAGAATCACTTGGGTCACTATTGATAATTACAACTTTTTTCTTTGTTGCACTATCTCCAGTAACTACATTGACATTGATATCTTCTTCCATTGCATTAGGAGTTCCTACCAAAGTGCGACTTAAAAAGACTAACTTAAGTTTTTCTTCTTGTTGTTGAGTTTGTCCTGGATGGTTGATTTTTCCTTCTAATCCTAGCCCTTGAATTTCATTTAATCTTGTTTCACCACCTAAAGCTTGTTTAGCTAATTCAAAAAGTTGTTGTCCTTTGACTGGATCATTACTGGATTGAGCAATGCTGATAACGTTACACAGTACTGTAAAAAGCATCCCAAAAATTAACCAACGAAATGTATTTCTTTTCATTATTGTATCCTCCAAAAAATCTGAAATGTTTAAGATTCGCTACGATGAGAATAATAAATAAAAAATAAAAGGCTGTGGTTAAGAAATGGCTAAGAAATTGTTAAAAATGTAAAATCTTTTAGAGGGTAGTTTTCCATTGTTTTTAGAGTGTTATAATCCAAAATTATGAAACTACTAAATTCATTGCAATCAAAAACATCTTTAATATTTGTATTATTACTGCTAACGTTATTACCAACCTTAGCAGTGCTGCAATACCGTTGGTTAGGGCAAATCAGCACTGATGAGCGTGAGCGAATGCAGGCAAGCTTACAAACCGCAGCTAATAATTTTGCTTCTGATTTTGATCGAGAAATAACTCGTATTTATTTCATTTTTGAAATAATAGAAAGAAAACCTCAAGAAGTAAAAACTAGTCAACCAAATGAACCAACATCTGTAAATTCTGCCGAAAGTTATGGAGAAGCTTATCAAAAATGGCTTTCTACAACTAATCATCCAAAATTAATTAAAGAGTTATATTTTGTTAATCAAGGTGCACTAAATGAAAAAGGATTAGAATTTCTAAAATTTGATTCTCAAACAAATAAGTTTCAACCTAGCAACTATCCTAAAGAACTTACAAAACTAAAAGAGGCTTTATCAGAAAATTCAGGAAATGATGAGACTTCAAAAGCAAATAAACAAATTAAAATTCAAGGTTTTTTCCCAATAGATTCTAAAACACCAGCCTTAGTTATTTCTTGTATTAATCCAGGAATATTTCCTAGAATCGATCCATCAAAACCCAATACTAACTTTTTAATCAACCTCAACTTACCCATTGGGTACATAGTAGTATTACTAGATGATAACTATATACAAAAACAATGGTTACCAAGTCTAACTAACCAATATTTTGCTACAGGTAATCAGTTAGACTATTTTGTTGCTGTAGTAAATAACAATACCGAAAAAAGCCTAATCTATCAATCAAGTCAACAATTTAACAAAGAACAGTTAGCTAATTGTGATGTAAAAAAAGATTTTTTCTCTTTAAGACCTGATGAAATGGATAAATTTTTCTTTGTTAATGTTAAAACTACGGATAAAGAACCTATCAACTTTGTTCAAGAAACTAAGGTAGAAAGTATAGAAAATAAACAGGTTAAAAAATTTGAAAAACATTCACAACATACTACAATCAGTATAATTCAAACTCACTCTACTAATGATTCAGTACCTCCACCCCAAGTTATAAAAATGTTTGGAAAAAAGCCTGCAAATAGTGAAATTACTTCTGGTTCTTGGCAATTAGTAGTTAAACACCAAAGTGGATCATTAGATATCGCAGTAAATAGTATTAGGAAAAGAAACTTAGCTATAAGTTTTAGCATATTGATTTTATTAGCAATTAGCATGGGAATGGTATTAATATCAACTCGTCGGGCAGAAAGTCTTGCTAAACAGCAAATGGAGTTTGTTGCAGGTGTATCTCATGAGTTACGTACTCCTTTAGCTGTAATTTGCTCAGCAGGAGAAAATTTAGCTGATGGTGTAGTAAGTAATTTTGATCAAGTAAAACGTTATGGTGGGTTAGTTAAAAGTGAAGGCCGCCGTTTAAGTGAGATGGTAGAGCAAATTCTAGAATTTGCAGGCTGGCAATCTCACAGAAAAACTTATAACTTACAACCAACTTCCGTTGAAGAAGTAATTAACAATTCAATATTTGCCTGTAAAACACTAATTACTGAAACTAATTTTCAGGTAACTACATCTATTGATAATGACTTACCTCTAGTTACAGCCGATAGAGCAGCACTACAAAGAGCCGTTCAAAATCTAATTACTAATGCCGTAAAGTATAGTAAACAAAGTAATGAATTACAAATTTTAGCTTCTTTTCATTCTAAAAATTCTCAAGTAGAGATAAAAGTTATAGATAAAGGTATTGGTATTTCACCTAAAGAGTTACCACATATTTTTGAGCCTTTTTATAGAGGCAAAGAAGCTGTAGATGCACAAATTCATGGTAGTGGACTAGGCTTAAGCCTAGTTAAACAAATAGTTACAGCTTGTGGTGGAAAAATAACTGTTAGTAGTGTAGTCAATCAAGGTAGTACTTTTGTTATATATTTACCTATATCCAAACAGTTACAAACAAAATTAGATGAAATAAATGAGGCCAAAGAAATTTATGAGTAAACGGATTCTATTTGTTGAAGATGAGTTAGGATTAGTAATTACACTAACAGACCGTTTAACTAGTGAAGGCTATTTAGTTGAAAATGTTTCTGATGGAGAAACTGCTTTTAATCGTGCCTCTAGTGAAATATTTGACCTAATAATTTTAGATGTAATGTTACCACGTAAAAATGGGTTTGATGTTTGCCGAGACTTACGCCAAAAAAATATCTCAACCCCAATTATTATGTTGACAGCTCGTGGTCAAGTTATAGATAAAGTCTTAGGGTTAAAATTGGGTGCAGACGATTATCTTACTAAACCATTTGAAATGATGGAATTACTTGCACGCATAGAAGCATTACTTAGACGAGTTCCAGTAGTTGAAGTTGCATCAGCAGAAGTATTTCAATTTGGGTCAGTTCGTGTAGATTTTCGTAGTGCAGAAGTAATAAATAATGGTCAGCCTATAGAGCTTTCTGCAAAAGAGTTTAAGCTCTTAAAACACTTAATTGAACGACGTGGACAGATTCTTTCTAGGGATGATTTATTGGATGAAGTTTGGGGTTATAATGCAATGCTCTCAACTCGTACAGTTGATGTACATGTAGCTTGGTTAAGACAAAAACTAGAGCCTAATCCAAAACATCCTCAACATATTCTTACTGTTCATGGTTTGGGATATAAATTTACTGGATAAATTTGAATAAAATAATTTCCTTTGCTAAATAAATGTTTTACTATTTGCTTGCTACTCCTTTTTTATCAAAATAATAGAGGTTTAATAATGTATGATATGGAAACAAATACTATTAATAATACTAGCAGGAGTAACACTAACCAATAGTATGAATGCAGAAGACAAAAAGAGTAAAAATCAAGTAAAGAACATGAAACCTTTTCCTACAGAAATATGTGAACTTAAGACAAAACAAGACTTACTAGAAAAATGTGTTGGGAAAAGAGTAAAAATTAAAGGAACAATAGCTAAAACGATTTTAGATCCTGATGTGAAATATCCTGATTTATCAAGTATAGGAGGTTATATCAATCAATATCACATTGACACATCATTAGGTCAATTAGGGCTTATTTCTCAAAAACCAATTGAGTGTAAACAAGAGGTTGAAGTGGAAGGTATTTTACATGTTCTTTCTCCAGATACTAACATCGAAAAAGCTACATCTCAAAAACCTTATATCCAGGTACTTATGCTTAATTGTAAATAACTAAGGTCTGTTTGTATTTTTAATAAAATTTAATTCTTCCTGACCAACATGATCAAAATAAGTAGCCAGTACAATCTTAGTTTCTAAAATAATGTGCTCCTTCATTTTATCTTCATAATCATGTGCAGTTGATATAAGTGATTTGATCATAGTAAGGCTAATAATTGCAAATAAATGACGTAATTCCAAAGAAAGATGTGGAAACCGCATTTTGTATCCATAATCTATGCGTTCAATAATTTCATTATGTAGTTTTTCTGCACCTACTAAGGTTCCCATACGAGCATCTAAAAATATTTGTTGAAAAGCAATATGTGAACGATCAAACTCTACAATAGCATCAATAATCCTACTCGCAAGTTCCATAGATGGAAGATTAGACCATTCTTCTTTGATTATTATGTCAAATAAGCTTCTCATTTCACTACGGTAACGTTCAGAAACAGCCTGCAAAATAGCTTCTTTATTAGAAAAAAATTGATAAATTGAACCAATTGGCACTTCGGCAACTGCTGCTATTTCATTAGTTGTAGTTAACTCATACCCCACTTTAGCAAAAAGCTTAGTGGCAGTATCTAATATTTTATTCACTCGTAATTGTCCACGTTCTTGTTGTGGAGCACGCCGTAAAGTAATCTTTTTTTCTTCTGTTTTCTCTTTTTTCATATTTTTATTCTTTTTTATTTAATATGAGTATTTGCTCACATTTTTCTTGACAGTCTAGAAAAACCATGGAAAATATAAAACATGAGTAGTTACTCATATTTTATTAATTAAAGGCAACATATTATGGATACTACATTTAGTGCAACATCTAGCAGCGAATTTACTGGCCCAAACGGTCATTTATTATTTGGGCATTTACCAGAATTTTCTGGTGATCGGCTAGAATTTATTACCCGTTGTGCACGTGAATACGGTGACATAGTAGCATTGAGACTTGGTTCAATGAAAGTTTTGCTACTCAACCATCCTGATCTTGTTGAAGAAGTTTTAGTAAGAAAGAATCATTTATTTATTAAAGATCTTGGAGTACGAAAAAGCCGATTTTTAGGTAATGGACTACTAGCTAGTGAAGGAGAATTTTGGCTTCGCCAACGTCGACTAGCTCAACCAGCTTTTCATCGGGAGCGCATTTTACAATATATGCGCACAATGATTGACTACACAAAAAGATGGACAAATTCTTGGCAAAATGCAGATGAATGTGATATCAACGCTGAAATGATGCAACTTACTCTAGCAATTGCAACTAAAACATTATTTGATGTTGATTCTGTTTCAGAAAACAATAAGATTGGTAAACTTATTAATATAACAAGTGAGCATTTTCGCAAACAAAGCAACACAGGTTTTTTAATTCCTGATTGGTTTCCAACCCTTACTAATCTACGTTTTCATAAAGCACTTTGGAATTTAGATAATTATATTAAGTCTATTATTTCTGCACATCGTAATAGTAATCATGATAGAGGTGATCTACTTTCAATGTTCATAGCAGCACAAGATCATGATGGAAGTCAAATGACTGAGAAACAACTACTTGACGAAGTAAGAACTATGTTTCTTGCTGGTCATGAAACTACAGCTAATTTACTTAGTTGGACTTGGTGGTTGTTAGCACAAAATCCAGAAGTAGAAGCAAAATTAAAATCAGAGCTACAGGAAGTTATAGGAGATAGAGAAGTTACACCATCAGATTTACCAAATTTAAAATATTGTGAGCTAATAATAACTGAATCACTACGTTTGATGCCACCAGCCTGGTTAATTGCTCGTGAAGCAACACAAAACTGTGAAATAGGTGGACATAGTATAAAAAAAGGAACAACTGTAATGATGAGTCAATGGGTAATTCACCATGACCCACGCTTTTTTGCTGAAGCTGATAAATTTATACCTGAAAGATGGGCAAATAATTTTGCTAAAACCTTACCTACTTATGCATACTTTCCTTTTGGTGGTGGGCAACGTCTTTGTATAGGTAAACAATTTGCGCTAACAGAAGCCATTTTAGTACTAGCAATCATTTCACAGAAATTTAGCTTTAGACTATTACCAGGTCAAAAAGTTGTACCTGAACCTTCTGTCACGCTATATCCTAAATATGGGATAAAAGTAAAAGTAGAAACAACTAAGTAACTTTTATTATTAATAAGAAAAGAGCCAAAACTCTTTTCTTATTAACAAACTAGAATCAATTTATCTTCTTGGCATTGGTCTTTTTCTTAGGCTTGCTAAATAAAGTATTCCACCACCTACAATTGCAGCAAAAGCTAACATACCTATAGCTAGTAAAGGACGAAATACAATCCATGCAATAGATATAGTTGTTAGAGATAAAATTAGAGAAAGGCCAAAAGCAAGTAGCCCAATACCAAAACCAACAATGCCAGAGAAAAAACCACCTATTAAAGGAATAATGTCTAAGAGTGTAGTTAATGGGCCAGTAATTAACATAAACCCAAAAAACATTAAGAAAAACCCAACAGCTCGTAAAATCCAGGTAAGAATTGCATTGCTTTGTTCTTCAGCCTTAAACATGTCTTCTGCACTTTTTACACCAACTGTAAGTAGCTCAATATCACGACCAGCTTTGGTATGATAGGCAGAAAAACCATTTTGAGTTTGTCTAGCAATAATACTAACTTGTGTTGGCTTAACAACTTGAAAAGTAACTCTAACATCTCCAATTTGTGGAGCATCTGGACTAGTACCTCTATAGTAATATCCATTAATTGTTCTTAATCCTGTTTGTGTTACAGATGAGTTACTTGCAATATCATAACGCTGAAAATTATCAATATCATCAATCAAGCTTTTTGATAAAGTAAAAGCCCCTACATTAACTTTTCCTGCATCCCAAGACTCGCTTTCATAAGGCTTTGAACTAGGGTTGGGGTGTAGTGTAGATTCTTTGAAACTACTAGAAGAGATTAGTTTATCAGACCAAATTTTGTCATAAGAATAAGTAGTAATTTTTCTTTTTCCACCACTAAGAGTTTTTTCTTCATGTTCTTTTTGTGTTTCTCTCCATTGATACATCTCTACTACTCTGCGTAATCTTAAGGCTTTTAAGGAAACTTTAAATTGAGAATCTGAAAGTTCCTCTGTTGTAATAGCTTCACCAGTAATATGGATTAACTTATTTTCATTAGCTGAATCTACCTTATCAGATGAAGTAGAAATAACAACAGAAGCACCTTCCTCTAAACTTCTAGCAGTTTTTACAGCTCGCCCTTCATTCCAAAAAAGCAAAGGAAAAGATATGATGAGCAAGACGATTCCAAAAAGAACACCTACAATTGAACCACCTAGTCGACTAAAACCAGATTGATAACTTTCCTCAACATAAAAATCATCTGACATACTAACTCCTTATTTTTGTAATTATAACTATTTATTGATTGGGTTACTTATTTTTATGGTCAGGATGACAAACCATATCTATCACAACAGCACAAGCTAAAATTAAAATATCATCTTCACCATCAACAATATCTACATCATAAGTATCAGTCATTGCCATCCAATGTTTTGAAACTGTTGCAACATTTCTATCTCCACGAGTAAAAGTATATTCATTGTGAGCTAGATTTCCTTGAACTGCTATATCACCAGCTGAACCAGTGATGGAAAAAGACTCTCTCAAAAAATCCAACATAGATTTATGCATTGTAGCTAAAAGACGACCATTACGATAAATCTCATAGTTTGTCCCAATAGAGAGAATTGTTTGTTTTATATAGGCTAGTTCATTACCTGACATATCCTGAAAAATAAGCTTTTCAGCTAAAGTAAAGGCTTTTCCATCAACATAAAAAATTTCTTCACCACTTTCATTTTTAATAACAAAATCATCTCCAAAACTAAAAGCTTTTTGCTTAAGTAAGTAATGCATAAAAAATCCTTATTAGTGTATTTTACAACTCAAAAAATTTAGTAGATTTTACTATCTAAGATATTATTTTGCATAATAGCACGATTTATAAAACTTCTGGTTATTGGCTTCTAGGACGATCTAGCAAAAAAAGGGCACTGCAAAAATTTTGGAAAAATTTCACCAATTTGTGAAACTTTTTTCCTCTAATTGTCATTAACCTTCAAAACTCAGAATTAAGCAGAAAAAAATGGACGCTATGAGAATAACAGGCCAGTCCAAAACAACGACTGGAACTTTATCAAACAGTGCAGAAGAATTGGTTGAACGCGTGCAGTCAGGCGACAAAGAGGCGTTTCATCATATTTTTGAACGTTATGGACGTCCAATTATCAGCTTTATTTATGATATGGTAGGCCATCGAGACTTAGCAGAAGATTTAACTCAAGAAACTTTTGTTAGAGCTTTTAAAGGTCTTGATCGCAACCTCTGGGCAGAGACTAAATTCTCTACTTGGCTCTTTGGCATAGCTAAAAATGTTACTAGAGAATCCCTTAGAGCAAACAGAAGTAAACATAGCGTGGCTTTAGAGGAAACTAATACCAGTAATTTTCAAGACGAAAACCCTATGCCTGATGGAGTTCTCTTAAATAAAGAACTTAATGGCATTATTAAAGAAGCTCTAGCTGATCTAGATGAAGACAAAAGATTAGTATTTACCTTACAAGTCTTTAATCATCATAGTTATGAAGAAATTGCCCAAATCACAGGATTTTCACTTGGAAAAGTTAAAACAGACTTGCGTCGTGCTAGAGCAGAAATGAGAGAGCGCATTCGTCCTTATATGGAGTCTAAAAATGAAATGTGAAGATTGTTTGCTAATAATAGAAGAGTATTTTGATAGTGAGTTGAATAAAGAGCAAACTCAAATGATGGCTCATCATTTAGCTAATTGCTTAAGTTGTTCAAAATTCTATCAAGAACTTGAGGCTGAACAAGCTATTTATAACAATTATCAACGCAATATCATCATTAGCCCAGCTTTAGAATCTGCAATTGAAGCCAAAATATTTGGACAACCTAAAGTTTCAAAAGGACTTATAAGTGTTTTACAAGAATTTATTAAAAATTTGTTTGGTAACCAAATTTTTATTCCTGTATTAACAGCAGCATCTCTAATTATTATTACCGTAGTAACTACTATTATGGTAATGAAAGGATTTTCAACCTCTACTCCTGTTGTTATAGATACTCCTATTGCTAAAAATACTCCTGTACAAAAAAATTTAGAACCAACTAAAGCAATAGAAGAACCTGTTTTTGTTCCAAAAGATGAAGTTCAAACACAGAATTTAACTTCTGTAAAAGCAGCAACTAACAATACTAAATCTAGTAAACCAAATAGTAAGGTTAATGATCCAGCTAAACAACTAATAAGAGAGGCTGAAGCTAAATATTTAGAAGCTATTGCTATATTATCTAAAGATGCTCAAAAGAATTATAAACAAATGGATCCAAAGCTAAGAGCTAGTTTTGATGAATCTTTACAAGTAATTGATCAAAATATTGCTCGCACCCGTCTTGCTATAAAGCAAAGCCATGGAGATCCTGTTGTCGCACAATATATGCTTACAGCTTATGCTAAAAAAGTAGAGATACTACAAGAAATTGTTAACATCAATGAAAAGTTTGGTAATTAAAAGGATAAAGGTTTATGACAAAAGTTAATCTTAATAAAACAATAAAAAACTGTACTAAGTTAATATTACTAGTCTTTTCACTAATACTATGTTTTTCTTTAGCTATGGCTCAAGAACCAAGTCAGAAAGGCTTAAGAGAAAAACAAGTTCCTCAAGGTAGTAAAGTATTTATTCAAACACTATCTGGTGATATTAAAATAATTGGTTGGGAACAATCTAATTTAGAAGTATCTACAGATGATGAAGATAGAGATGTTCCATTGGTAAGTGTAAAAGAAGAAGGCAATAAGTTTATTGTTTCTCCAACAAATTTATATAGAGGTAGTTTGGATCTAACTGTAAAAGTTCCTAAATATGTAGATATGGAAATTAGTGGCTTCCGAACTGGAGACTTATCTATTGAAAATATAGTAGGTACTACAACATTAGAAATGGCTTCTGGAGAAGTACATGCCTCTAAAATGGGAGCACTAAATTTAACCTTATCTGCTGGAGATATTAAGATAGATCAAGTAGGTACAACTAACATTAAACTTAAACAAGGAGATATTACTTTAGCAAATGCTAATGGTTCAGTAAATATAACTAATTTTAATGGAGACATATCTGTCAACAAAGTTCAAGGTGAACTATTATGTAAGTCTGCTTCTGGAGATATTGATCTTAAAGATATTGCTGGGCGAGTTAATGTTACAACTTCTAACGGAGATGTAAAACTTTCTAATATTGGAAGTGATTTACAAGTATGTACTCTTAGTGGAGACATTACTGGAAATTGTATAAAAGGTAGAGTAGATGTAAATAATGTTAATGGCTCCATAATTTTAGAAGCTATTACAGGCGATGTTCAAGCAACTACAGTTAGTGGAGATATTAATATTGCTAGTGTAATTCGCCCTAATGTTAGATATTCTCTTAAAACTACTTCTGGTGATATTTCTCTTTCAACACAAAATGATCCTCCTGGTTTTACAGCAGAACTATCTAGTTATCAAGGAGATATACAAACAGATTTTGATTTAAAAGTAGATTTTCACACCAAAGCAGCTGGTAAACACCATCAAGATATAAATACTAATATAACTGGCCGTTACGGCGATGGTCAGGCACAACTAAAACTTGCCACTTTTAGCGGTACAATTAAGCTTTCTAAAGACCCCTTAAAATCTTTCTCAAAATGTGAGTAATTCTTACAACTCAATAACTAAACAGTACATTTACTATAATAGGAGTAATTAATATGAAAAATTCCACATTAGCAATCGTGTTAGGAGCAGCTTTGTCTTTCGGCTATATTTCAACTGATAAACCTATCTTATGCAACACTGACAAACAACATAAAACCCATATTCATAATTATGAAGACTTACAAGAAAAAGAAGAATTTCGTCAAAACTATAAACTATCAGAAGGAACACAAGTAGAGATTTCTAACATTAATGGAGTGTTAGAAGTAGAAAGTACAAACAGCGATGTAGCAGAGCTTTATGTAGTACGTTCTGCTAAGAATCGCAAAGATTTAGAAATTAACAGGATAAAAGTGGAGCAAAATGATAAAACTTTTCGTATCTCTACCAAACCTTACTCTGGGTTTATACATAATGTAGAAATTAGACAAAGAATAAAGCTAAAACTGCCTACAAATGTAAATCTAACTCTTAGTGATATTAGTGGACTAGCTGATATAGATAGTATTCAAGGCTCATTGAAGATAAGTGATATTAGTGGTCAAGTATCTGTTAATGAAGCAACAAACTGTCAGGATTTACATGATATTAGTGGTCAAGTATCTATTGGTAAATTAGCTAACTGTAACAAAATTTATGATATTAGTGGTCAAGTCCACATTAGAAAATCAACAAACTGTCAAGAAGTTTATGATATTAGTGGTCAAGTAGATTTAGGGCTTGAGCAGCTAATTAGCACTGGGCTAAAAGTTTATGATGTTAGTGGAAATTTAAACTTGAAATTTGCAAATGAAATAAACGCTGATTTAAAAGCTAGAGAAATTAGTGGAAATGTAAATGTAAACATGCCTAATTTAATTATTACAAATAAACGTGATCGAAATAACTTTGATGCACGTATAGGATCAGGCGGCACTCCAATAGTTGTTAAAGATGTTAGTGGAGCTATTCATTTCAAACAACTAGAAGCCAATTAAATAAATAAAATAACGCACCCTATAAAAAATTGTGGAGTAATTTCAATGTCTATTGGAAAAGTATTGCTGATGATTTTCTGTATTTGTTGCCTATTTTTAACTCAAATTTGGGCAGATAACCGCAAAGCGGATAAAAATACTGCTGTTGCTACTAATTCTAAAACTATAGCTCTTCCTCCAGAAAAACTTAATCCTGTAAAAATAGCTTGGTTTGAAACACCACCTGTTATTGATGGTAAATTAGATGATATTTGGAAATCAGGTGCGGTACTCAAGGATTTTTACCAACGTAGACCTGGAGAAAATATCCCACCTTCTAGACCTACAGAAGTTTTTATAGGTTATGATGCTAAACACCTTTACATAGCTTTTCATGCCTATGATGAACCAGACAAAATACGTTCTACTGTTGCTAAAAGAGATAATATTTTTAATGATGATTATGTAGGCGTTATTCTGGATACATTTAATGATCAGAGAAAAGCTTACGAATTTTTTTTTAATCCATTAGGAATACAAGCTGATGCTGTATTAACAGAAGGTGAAGGTGATGATTATAGTGTAGATTTAGTGTTTGAATCTAAAGGAGCTTTAACAGAAGATGGTTATATAGTAGAAGCATCTATTCCTTTTAAGTCTTTTCGTTATCAAGCAGGTAAAGACAAGCCTTGGGGAATTAATTTGTTTCGCGGCATACAAAGATTCAATGAAGAACAAGATACTTGGATGCCAATTTCCAGAGATCGTTCAGACTTTTTGGCTCAATCTGGCAAAATTATTGGATTTGAAAATATCTCCACAGAAAAAACTCTAGAAATCATTCCTACTATGACTTTTTCTGAAACAGGTAAAAGAGTTCCTACAGTTGATGGTCAGGGACGGTTTATTAATTCTGCATTAGATATTATATCTGGTATTAATTTTAAGTTTAGTCTTTCATCTAATTTAACACTTGATGCGACTATAAAACCAGATTTTGCTCAAGTAGAAGCAGATGCTCCTGTAGTCACAGCAAATCAACGCTTTCCTATATTTTTCCCTGAAAAACGTCCTTTCTTTTTGGAAGGCATTGATATATTTCAAACTCCTATCAGAATTGTAAATACTCGCACCATCATAGAACCTAACTACGCAGCTAAATTAACTGGAAAACAAGGCAAAAACACTTTTGGGTTGTTAATTGCCTCAGATAAAGCCCCTGGCAATTTTAGCAAAGAAGAGCGAGATGATCCGGATCTACAACCTACAATAGCTAAACTCTTAGGCAAAAACGCTTATATTGGAATTTTTAGATTTAAGCGAGACATAGGAACAGGTTCAAATATAGGCTTTCTAGCAACTAGTCGTAGTTTTATTGAACAACATAATAATGTTGCTGGCATTGATGGAAAAATTCGGATTAACCCAAAAACCATAGCTCTTTTTCAACTTTCATTTACCACTTCACGCAGATTTTTCTTTGAACCAGAACAAAATAAAGATGTTTACCGCACTGGTAATGGTTTAGCCTATTATGTCAATTTAGATTACACTGGTCGTAAATTTGGATATTTCTTTGAAAGTATTGGGCGAACTAAAGATTTTCGTGCTGATGTAGGTTTTACTCGTCGTACTAATACTAATGATACTACCGGATTTTTCCGTTTTACTAGTAATCCAAAAGATAAAGGTCTTATTTTAAGTAAAAGAATAGCTAATTTCTCTCAAATAAGTTATGACTTCCAAGGTCGTTCACAAGCTTGGGTTAACAGTACAGAAGTTAACCTTAATTTAGCTCGTAGTTCATTTTTTGGTGGTAACTTTCAAGTAGGTTATGAACGCCTTATTGAAGAAGAGTTTGGAGCTAAACGCAATGCTACACAACAAGGTGCATTTGCAGGCGCTCCAGAACGAGCAACTAATTTTTATGGATTTAATTTATTTGGAGGTACTACTCCATCTAAAAAATACTCCTTATTTACAGCTATAAGTTATTTTACAGGAAGTTTTGATTTAGATTTTGGTGCTGGCCCAAGATTCCCTAGAGTTAGCCCTGTAGCACTTGTTGATTCATCTGCTCCACTTGATCCTGGTGTAGGTCGCTCATTAAATCTTGATGCAAACGCAACTTATCAACCAATAGATAAATTACAATTTTCTTTGGAATATACCAAGAGCCGTTTGGTACGTAATGACACAGGTAAAGTGGCATTTGATGACAATATCTTTGCATTTAGGACTACTTATCAATTTACCAGATTTATATTTCTAAAAACTCGTATTGACTATGATACTTTAGCAACCAATGTAAAAGGACAAATCTTATTAGGCTGGACTCCTAATCCAGGAACTTCCTTATATATTGGGTATAATGACGATATTAACTATAAAGGCTTTAGTCCATTTACTGGGCTACCAGAACCAGGATTTCACCGTAATCAACGCAATTTCTTTATTAAAATGTCATATTTGATTCGTAAAAGCTTTTAGCTAAACTGACTCCTACAAACAAAAAAGAAAATATTAGATACAACCATATGCTTTGAGGTTATGGTAAGCTGATGATATAAATTTTATGTCATCAGCTTTTTT
This sequence comes from Blastocatellia bacterium, assembly GCA_039812885.1. GTDB lineage: Bacteria > Acidobacteriota > Blastocatellia > Chloracidobacteriales > JADJPF01 > JADJPF01. The sequence continues at coordinate 894,845 of JBDIBI010000001.1, read as the reverse complement.
TTATCTCTAACTTACTGTGTTTACTATAAGTTGCATTACAATAAGAAAAAATTAAAAAATTTTCCAAAAATTTTAAATTTTTTGGGAACCAAAATTAAAACTAGGTGTCAAAGGATAATGTAAGCAAGAGAGTGAGTAAGATAAGCCGGCCATCAGAAAACACTCAAAAATTTTCTAAACATAAAACAAATAAAATCAATAAAATACGAAAACAAGGAGAGTATTATTATGTTTAATAATTTGGTAGAGTGTGCAAAAACAAAGAAAGATAGTAAAACTTGGGCTTATTTCGCAGTTACTTCTACAGTTTGGACTTTAGCTTTAGCAGGTTCAATCGTTGGTGGTATTTTCCTTTATGATGCTAAATTAGATGAGCAACTTTCACTTTTAACTATGCTTGTGGCTCCTCCGCCGCCACCACCACCTCCTCCAGCAGGACATATGACAGCAAAACCTAATGTAACACCAACAAGACCTGATTATCCTGTGATAAAACCACCTGATCATATTGAAACTAATGTTGAGTCTAAGCCTCACACAGCTTCTGCTAAACTAGTTAGGGTAGATGCTTCAGCAGGGTTTGATGTAGATGGCGGTATAGATGGTGGTGTAATTGGTGGGCAAGTTGGTGGACAACTTGGCGGCGTTCTTGGTTCTCCTGTTACTGATGTAGAACCTCCTCCACCACCAAAACCAGATCCTATAGTTGAAAAACCTGTAGAACAACCTAAACCTTCTATTGTAAGACGTAGTGAAGGTGTTATTCGTGGAAACACACTTACTCAAGTAAAACCAGATTATCCAACATTAGCTAGAACAGCTCATATTGATGGTGATGTTCAAGTTGAAATCGTAATTGGCGAAGATGGCAATGTAGCTTCTACTAAAGTATTAGGCGGACATCCATTACTACAACAAGCTGCTCTTTCAGCAGCTCGCCAATGGAAATTTAAGCCAACTCTCCTTAATGGTACTCCTGTAAAAGTTCAAGGTGTGCTTACCTTCCGTTTCACCCTGTAATCAAAGCACACTTGATTAAGACTGCTTGTGTTTTCCTCTTATCGCGGCCAACTTTAAGGGCAACATTAGCAGTCTTCCCTTTTATTTATATACTTATAATACATAAAGCCATTTTACAAATTAAAGAAAATAAAACCAAAAGCACTTTGGTTTTATTTTTATTTTACTTATGATTTCGCACACTCACTTAAGGATTTTGCTAAAACAATTAGTAAAATCCTTTTTCTTTATTTGGAACAATAGTTGCTAGCTCTTTTTACAAAAAGTATTTGAAACCAGAGTTTCAAGAGGTAGCAAGTTATGTCAAATCAAGTGATTCCAATATTTTACGATGCTAAAGCATCCCGTTGGCAAAAGTTTACTCTAATAACAAAAGTATTTTTTATTACTTTATTTATTATATTTACAACCTTAAGTATAAGCATTTATATTAATCCTACTTTGCCAGATCTAGCTCTATCTGCCATTGGAAAAGCTGAACAAAAACATCATCCAGCAGCTAAATTAACTCTTGAAACTCAAACTAAGAAAGAAAATACTTCTAAAACAAATAAAAGTACGCTAGATAAATCTACTAAGACTAATAATATTGAAAATAAACCTACACCTCTATCAAATCAGCCTTATCAGTCAGAAATGATAGCTTTTTTTGTTAATTGGGATGATACAAGTTTTACATCATTAAAACAAAGTATTAATAGTATAAACACTTTAACTCCCGAATGGCTTCATTTACAAGATAGTCAAGGAGCAATTGAAATTGATGAACCTACTAAACAAGAACAAGTATTAAATTTTATTAGAACGACTCGCCCAAATTTAAAAATTGTGCCATTAATCAACAACTTCCATTCCGCCTCAATGCAATGGGAATCTTCTAAGCTTGAACAAATGCTTGCTAACCCATCAGCAAGGCAAACACTAATTAAAAACTTACTCAATTATATTCAAAGTAATCATTTTGCAGGCATTAGCATTGATTTTGAAAATCTTTCCTCAAAATCTCAAAAACCTTTACTTAGTTTTATGCAAGAGCTTTATAGCCAATTTCATCCACTAGGTTTAGAAGTCTCCCAATCTGTTCCTTTTGAAGATCCAAGTTTTAACTATAAAGAACTTGCTAACTATAATGATTTCTTAATTTTAATGGCTTATGATGAACATTGGAGTGAAAGTTCTGCTGGAGCAGTAGCTTCACAAAAATGGTTTGTTGAATGCCTTAAACATCGATTTTCTGAGTTACCTTCAGAAAAATTAGTAGTTGCTTTAGGTAATTATGGGTATGATTGGCAAGGAAACTCTAAAGTAGGTACTGAAATTTCATTCCAAGAAGCAATTAAAACAGCTCAAGAATCTGAAGGAAAAATTGCTCTTGATCCTCTTAGCTTAAACCCTACGTTTGATTACTATGATGATAACGACAAACTACATCATGTTTGGTTTTTAGATGCAGTTACAGCATTTAATGAAATTGTTGCAAGCCAAAACTATAAAGCTAGAGGTTTTGCTTTGTGGCGTTTAGGCTCTGAAGATCCTTCTATTTGGTCTATAACTGACTCACGCAATAAACTAAATCAAATTACTGCCGGACAACTACGTTCAATTCATTATGGTTATGATCTAGATTATGAAGGAAATGGAGAAGTCCTTAAAGTTAGCAGTACACCTCATGAAGGTTCTAGAACAATTAACTTTGATTCAACACAAGGCTTAATAACAAGCGAAACTCTAGTAGAATTCCCTTCTCCTTATGTAATAACCCGTTTAGGAGGTGATAATCCTAAGAAAATTGCTTTAACTTTTGATGACGGGCCAGATCCTCTTTATACACCAAGAATTTTAGATGTACTTAAACGTTATAATGTGCCTGCTACATTCTTTGTTGTAGGTATGAATGCTAATCAAAACCAAGGTCTATTAAAAAGAATATTTCAAGAAGGTAATGAAATTGGGAGCCACACATTTACACATCCTAACATCTCTATGATTTCTGATAGCCAATTAAAAGCCGAAGTAAATGCAAATCAAAGATTGTTAGAAAGCTTACTAGGCCGTCAAACTCTGCTCTTTCGTCCTCCTTATGCTGAAGATGTTGAGCCAGAAAACCCTGATCAAGTAAAACCACTTTTAACCATTGGGGAATATGGTTACTACACTATTGGAATGCAGATAGATCCTAATGATTGGCAAAATCCTGGTGTAGATAAAATTGTGAGTGAAGTAATTTCTCAAATTCAGAATGGTCAAGGAAATGTTGTATTACTACATGATAGTGGTGGAGATCGTAGCCAAACTATTGCAGCACTACCACAAATTATAGAAAAACTTAAAGCTAATGGGTACCAACTTGTTACAGTATCTGATTTAATGGGTGTAAACAGAGATAAAGTTATGCCTATTGTTCCAAGTGTTGAGACAACTAGTGTTTATGTTGATAAAGCTGGGTTTACTTTAATTAACTGGTTTGGTAACGGTATGAAAATATTGTTTAGCTGTGGTATTGTGTTAGGTCTTTTAAGGCTTGGAATGATCATTTTACTAGCACTCTATCAATGGTTTAGAAAAAGACATATTGCAATTTCAGATTATCAACCATTTGTTAGCGTAATTGTGCCAGCTTACAATGAAGAAAAAGTTATTTGTAAAACTATAGATTCTTTACTAGCGTCAGAATACCAAAAATTTAATATAATTGTTGTAGATGATGGTTCTAAAGACTCTACTTATCAAACTGCATTAAATACATATAAAGATAATTCCAAAGTACGCATATTTACTAAAGAGAATGGTGGAAAAGCTGAAGCACTTAATTTTGGAATACGCGAAACTGAGGCAGAAATAGTTATTTGTTTAGATGCTGATACAGTTTTTATGCCTGATGCTATTTCTAAGTTAGTAAAACATTTCTCTAGTGAACATATTGGTGCAGTAGCGGGTAATGCTAAAGTAGGAAATCGCCTTAACCTATTAACTAAATGGCAAGCCTTAGAATACATTACCAGTCAAAATTTAGATCGTCGTGCATTTGATAGCTTAAATTGTATTACTGTAGTACCAGGTGCAATTGGTGCTTGGCGACGGGATTTAGTAATTAAAGCAGGAGGGTTTACTTGTCAAACCCTAGCAGAAGATTCTGATTTAACTCTATCAATTCTTGAAATGGGTTTTAAGGTAATTTATGAAGAAGAAGCTATTGCACTAACAGAAGCTCCTGACACAGTATCAGCTTTTATTAAACAACGTTTTCGTTGGATGTTTGGAACAATGCAAAGTATTTGGAAACATAAAGCGGTATTTTTACGCCCTCGTTATCGAGCTTTAGGTTTTCTTGCAATTCCTAATGTCTTAATCTTTCAAGTTTTCTTTCCTTTAATTTCTCCAATAATGGATTTATTGATGTTACTAACCATTGGTAATACTTTTTGGCAACGTTACCAACACCCTACAGAATATTCCGTAGATGGGTTAAAGAGAGCATTTTCATTTTATATATTATTTTTAGCAGTAGATTTACTTGCAGCAGCAATAGCTTTCACATTAGAGCGTAAAGAAGACTGGAAATTAATTATTTGGCTATTTTTCCAAAGATTTTTCTATCGTCAACTACTTTATATTGTAGCTGTACGTGCCATATTAACAGCAATTCGAGGCAGTTTAGTAGGTTGGGGCAAGTTGGAGCGTAAAGCTACAGTCAATGTTTCACCTATTGAAAAATCTGCATAAACCTTTACAAGCTTATTTTGTTCTTGCCAACAATGTAAAATTGCTGAAAGATTATGGTTTCAATAACTTTCAGCAATTTTACATTGTTTAGATAAGGAAAAAATAATGCTTAAGCACTATTTCTTTAGAACATTTTTTATTTCATTAATTTTTTTCCTATTATCATCTTTTGTAAATTACATAGTATTTTCTGAATCAAAACACTCACAACATAAAAAACCCAAAACTGCCTCAACAAAAAAAGTAAAACTATCCAAAGAAATAAAAAGCAAAGGTAAACTTTCTGAGGAGTTTCTAGAAAATTTAGATTTACCAGAAATGCGCGGACAATATTTCTTTGCCCAACGAGCCTTTCCTTCTGGAATAGTACCTTTAGATTGGCGAGCTAAAGCCTTAGAACAAATGGCTAAAAACAGAAATAAAGTTCAACCTAAAACTTCCTCACAACTTGTTGCTATTGGGCCTGCACCTATTAACAATGGACAAACATTTGCTTTTTCAGGAAATGTTAGTGGTAGAGTAGCAAGTTTAGCTATTGATTCCAAACAATCTAATATTATTTACCTAGCCGCGGCTCAAGGAGGTGTTTGGAAGACTACTGATAGTGGAAATAATTGGACTCCAATGACAGATAATGCACCAACTCAAGCAATTGGAGCAATTGCAATAGATCCAACTAACTCAAATATTATCTATGCTGGTACAGGTGAAGGTAATTTATCTCGTGATTCTTTCTCAGGTATGGGAATTCTTAAATCAACTGATGGAGGCAAGTCTTGGGCTAATTTGGCTTCAGATACTTTTTTAGGTCTTTCCTTTAGCAATCTTATTATTGATCCAAATACTCCTAAAACACTTTATGCCTCAATTGCTAATGGGATTTCAGGCGGAAATTCAAGTGTTCCAACTACTAGAGATCCAGGAATTTATAAATCTACTGATGGAGGAGTTAGTTGGGATAACATTCTAAAAGTTGGCTCACCAGAATTTGCTTCCGCAGTTGATATAGAAATGGATAAGACTAATACATCTGTGCTTTATAGCTCTTTTTTTAATAAAGGAGTGTTTAAGACTACAGATGCAGGTCAAAGTTGGATACAAGTTGAAGGTGGATTACCAAGTGAAGCTGCATCACGTATAGATATAGGAATTGCACCATCTAACCCTAACATCATCTATGCCTCAGCAGGGCAAGCTAATGCAAGAGATTTACTTAATATATACAAATCTACTAATGGTGGATTGTCTTGGTCTATTGTCTCAAAACCTCCTGAAAGTGTTTTTGGAAATATTTGTCAATGTTTTTACGACAATATAATTACTGTTGATCCCACAGATCCTAATATAGTTTACTATGGTGGAGTTACACTATATAAAAGTATTAATGGAGGTCAAAGTTGGGGAGATGTTGCAACCAATATGCATCCAGATTTTCATGCAATTACAATAAACTCCTCATCCAGTGGAAAACAAATTTATGTTGGAAATGATGGTGGAGTTTGGTCTTCATCTGATGAAGGTCAAAGTTGGAACAACCTTAACACTACTCTTAATATTACACAGTTTCAAAGTGTTGCCATACACCCCACAGACGCCAATATTACATTAGGAGGGACTCAAGATAATGGAACTAATCTCTATCAAGGTAAACTAAATTGGGCACATGCTGATGATGGAGATGGTGGTTTTACTGCTATTGATCAAGTTGATCCAAAGACTATGTATCATACTGATTTCAATCTTAAAAATGTTTTAATTTCTATAGTACGTTCAAAGCAAGGAGGCCAGATAGGAACTTGGGAGTTTGCTGGAGAAGGTTTAAATCAAAGTGATGATGTGCTGTTTTATGCACCTTTTATTCTTGACCCTAACAACCAATATACACTTTATTTTGGAACTTCACGACTTTACCGAACCACTAATCAAGGACAAAGTTGGTTACCTATTAGTGATTCTTTAACTAGAACAAGTTCAACAACTTCTAAAAAAACAAACTATAAAAACAATAAAGCTTCTCAACATGCTGATAATAAAGAGTTATCTAAGCAATTTTTTATATCAGCTATTTCTGCAATAGCAGTTGCACCAAGCAATTCTAGTGTTATTTATACTGGTTCTTCAGATGGTGCAGTTTTTGTTAGTCAAAATAATGGCAATAGTTTTCAAGATGTTACAGATAATCTTCCAAATCGCTATATTAGTGATTTAGTGATTGATCCAATTATTTCAAACACTGTTTATGCCTCTTTAGGAGGCTTCCAGTCTGGGCATGTTTTTAAAAGCAGCACTGGAGGCAAAAACTGGCAAGATATTAGCGGAAATCTTCCTGATGTGCCAGCAAATGCACTTGTCATAAATCCTAACAACCCTCGTAATCTTTTTGTAGGTACAGATATTGGACTATTTCAAACAGATGATGGAGGGCAAAACTGGAGTTTAATTGGTGGACTACCAACCTTAGCAATCTTTGATATAGCAATTAATTCTAAGTTAGGTATTTTGCGGGTAGCCACTCATGGAAGAGGTGTTTATGAACTAAAGCTAGACAATGCTGTAGACAAAACACCTCCAATGGTTACAGTAATAACGCCTAATGGCAAGGAAGTAATAGACGCAGGAAGCAAAGTAGCAATTAAATGGGTTTCTAATGATAATATTGGAGTAATGAAGCATGACATTGCACTTTCTACAGATGGAGGAATGTCCTTTCCAATCTCTATTGCTAATGGTTTAGATGGAACAACACAAGAATTTTTATGGAATGTTCCAAATTTAGCTACAAGTCAAGCAATTATTCGTGTTACTGCATTTGATGCTGCAAATAATTCTACAAATGATGTTAGTGATGAAAAATTTACTATTCAAAAAACTAATGCCTTGGATTTTGATATAAATTTTGGGGATGTTTTAGAAATAAAACGAGGTCAAAGCGTAAAAGTAACAGCACAAATTATACGTAACAATGGTTTTGCTGATAAATTAGTAGTTATGCCAGATCCTAATATGCTGAAAATATTAAAGATAACATCTAATCCTAGAACAATAACAACTCAAGGCAATTCTGTAGAGTTTTTGTTAAAAATTAAAAAAGCTGCACTTCTTGGAAAACAGTTATTAACATTTACAGCACAAGACAGTTTAGGCCAAAGTCGTAGTGCAGTATTAACATTAGTAATCCGTTGATCCAAATTTATAATACTTATGAAGAGATTAAGAAAATTTTTTTTTACTACATTTGATGAAATGCCTGAAAATTACAAACAGGGTTTTCTCGATGAATTGACGCATATTAGCTATTTCCAATTAAAGACATTTGCTTGGTTTTCCATAATTTGGAGTGGCGTTGCAATGTTTTTAATCAATCTATTTAATATATTTTCTTTGGAAGGAAATTTTGCAAGATCCTTTTGGGCGCTTCATTCACTTTTACTTTGTGCTTCTTTAATATTTTGGTTACTCCTAGACTACAATGCACCAAAAACTACTAAAGAAATCTTACCTTTTCATAAATCTTTATTATTTATTTATATTGTTTTTATTATTGTATTTTCTGACGTAATATTTTTACAGACATTAATTGTTAGGAAGTATGCTTACATCTACTTATTAATGACATTTGTTTTATCCTCAATATTTTATCATCCTAGTAAATTAATTTTACCATTATTTTTAAACTACTTATTTTTTCTTATATCAGTAAGAATACTACTAAATACTCCTGAAGCTTATTGGGCAGGGACATTAGTTACTTTTGTAGCTTTTTATTTTGCTAGATTTTCTTTCAATATCAAGATGGGTAGCTTTATCAATGCTAGAATAGTAGAAAAACAAGCAAATGATTTAGAGGCTAAAAATTTATTGCTTGATAAGAAAAATGAAGAACTTAATGAAAAAATCCAAAAAGTAGAATTATCAGAAAAGAAAGCACTAGAGGCAAATCAGGCTAAAAGTATGTTCTTAGCCAATATGAATCATGAGTTACGCACTCCATTAAATGTAATTTTAGGTTTATTGCAAATAATGCAACATAAACAAGAAAGAGATTCTGAAGAAAAAACCTATTTAACTACAATGATGCGTAATGGACAACACTTACTTGGATTAATTAACGATGTTTTATCTATATCAAAAATTGAAGCAGGAAAACTAACTCTTGAAGAAAAACCATTTGAACCCCTACAATTACTAGAAGATATTTCTTCTACATTTACTATTCAAGCTAAAGCAAAAAATCTAGAGTTTATTTTTGAAAAAGCTGCTAATCTTCCACAATATGCACTAGCAGATGCCAATAAATTACGTCAAGTTTTAGTTAATCTAATAGGTAATGCAATAAAATTCACTAGTAAAGGCAAAATTATATTGCGAGTTAGTTGGAAAGAAGACATTGCTAATTTTGAGGTTGAAGACACTGGTGTAGGAATTCCTGAAAAAGAATTACAAGAAATATTTGAGCCATTTGTACAAGCAAGTAATAGAGAAGCAACTCAAGAAGGAACAGGACTTGGACTCACAATTAGTAGAAATATTATTAACTTAATGGGAGGCAAAATTTCTGCTAAAAGCCAATTAAATAAAGGTACTTGTTTTTCTTTTAACATAAGATTGCCGCAAGTAGACATATGGCGTATGCAAACACAAACATCTAAATTAATAGGCTTAAAAAAAGATCAACCTATTTTTCGAATATTGATTGTAGATGATTACTCAGAAAGCCGTTATTTGTTAGCCATAATGCTAAAGAAAGTTGGTTTTCTTGTTAAAGAGGCTTCTAATGGGCAAGAAGCTATTGAGATCTGGCAACAATGGCAACCAAATTTAATTTGGATGGATATGAGAATGCCAGTACTTGATGGTTATCAAGCAACTAGACAAATACGTCAACTTGAATCACAACAACTTATCTCTAACCCTACTATAATTATTGCTTTTACTGCTAGCGCTTTTAAACAAGATGAACAAGCAATTTTAGCTTGTGGATGTAACGATATTTTAACTAAACCTTTTCAAGAAAAAGAGATTTTTGATATTTTGACTAAATACTTAAAAGTAGAATTTCTTTATGAAGATATAGTACCTCACACTACTGTAAATAATATACTTCATAATACTACAGATATTTTTGATCAAAAAAGGTTAAAACAATTACCATCCAGTTGGTTAGTAGAATTGACCAAAGCACTTACAATTTGTGATACTGACAAGGCTGAAACTATTGTTGAACAAATCAAAGAAAAAGATTTAGAGCTAGCAACTCAAATGCAATCTATGATTAGTAATCTACAAGTTGACAAACTTCTAAACCTTATTGAAAGGGCTAATTAATGGCTAAAGCAGATATCTTTATTGTAGATGACAATATTGATAATATAAATATATTAGAAAAAATACTAAAAGACCATGACTACAAGGTTAGAAAGTCTACAGCTGTTAATCGTGCCTTAACTGCAATATCGACTGTTCCACCTGATTTAATTCTATTGGATGTATTAATGCCACAAATGAATGGCTATGAGTTTTGTCAACAACTGAAGCTTGACTCCAATACTAGCAAAATCCCAATAATTTTTATTAGTGCACTTGATGGTGTATTAGATAAGGTAAAAGCATTTAAGGTTGGTGGAGTAGATTATATTAATAAACCCTTTCAAATAGAAGAAGTTATTGTACGTATAGAAAATCAATTAACCATTCATCAACTTCGCAAAGAGTTAGAACAAAAAAATCAACTCTTAGAAAGCCAATACCAAGAATTAAAAAAAGAAAAAGAAGCCTTAATAGAAGAACAAAAACGCACAGATAGAGTTTTTTCTACGCTAGTTGATTTACTTCCTGGATTAATATTAGATAAAAAATATAAATTAGAAAAAAAGATTGGTAAAGGTGGCTTTGGAGCTGTTTATCAAGCAACTCACCTTAGTTTGCAACATGCAGTAGCAGTAAAAATATTCCGCCCATTTACAGGTAGCAATAATAAACAAGCCCTTGAAAGATTTAGATTAGAAGGGATTTCAGCTTGTCGTGTAAATCATCCTAATGCAGTAAAAATACTTGATTTTGGAATTTCTGATGATGGAATTGCTTATTTAGTGATGGAATTGTTAGAAGGTCATACACTTGCTAATGAAATAACTAAAAAATCTATTTTTTCACCTGTGCGTTGTGCAGAAATAATTATTCCTGTGTGCAAAGTCCTTAGCAAAGCACACTCTTTAGGTATTATTCATAGAGATATAAAACCAGATAATATTTTTCTTCATAAATCAGAAAGAGGAGAAACTGTTAAGTTAGTAGATTTTGGAATTGCCAAACTTATAAGTGAAGTAGAAGGTCTTTCCCAAGAAACCTTAACCCAAACAGGTCATCTTATTGGAACTCCTAATTATATGGCACCAGAACGTTTAGAAGGATTAGTTTATAATGGGAAGTCTGATGTTTATAGCTTAGGTGTAATAACCTATCAAATGCTTTCTGGTACTTTGCCATTTTTGTCGGAACCTAACAATTTTTTCTCTATGATGAAAACAATTTTAACTCAAGAACCTATATCACTTAGAAAAATAAATCCAGAAATCCCAATTCCATTAGAGGAACTAGTGATGAGTACTCTAGCAAAAGATCCTGAAAAACGTCCAACTCCTAATCAATTTGCTGAAGAACTCTTATCATTATTAGACATTAATGTAGATACCTTAACATTAACTGAAGAAACTGAAGAAGTTTACGACAGCATAAATTCTATACCTAATTTAACTAGTGAACTATTAACTAATTTTATTAATGAATCTACAGTATCACAAATTCTTGATAATCAAGCTATTACTCAAATACTTGGAGAATGGAATAACGGCCAAAAACTTGCTTTAGACAAATTACTACCATTAGTGTATCAAGAACTACATAAAATAGCTGAGAGTTACATAAAAAAAGAACGTGTAGATCATACATTGCAAACCACTGCGCTTATTAATGAAGCTTATATTCAAATGGCAGAATCAGGGTTAGAATGGGAAAATAGCAAACATTTTTTTGCTTCCGCAGCTTCTATTATGCGACATATCTTAGTAAATTATGCTATAGCACATAATAGAGCAAAACGTGGAGGAAATTTCCATAAAATTCCTATTGATGATATTTCACACTTATCTGAACAACAAGATTGGGATATAATTGCGCTAGAAGAAGCACTTAGAAAACTTTCAGAAATAAATCCAAGACAAGCACAAATATTAGAATTAAACTTTTTTGGTGGATTTACTTCAGAGCAAATAGCAAAACTGCTAAATATTTCAGACTCTACAGTTAGGCGTGAGAGTACTGCGGCCAAACTATGGCTGCGAGAACTGCTCTCTAAACAACCATTATAATCAAAATATCTTTAATTTACTCCAAAGCTAATTTTTCTTTAAACTCCTTTCTTAACAACTACTTGAGGCTTTCCTTATTTTTCTGGAAAACTTTTGCAAAATTTTGAGCAGTTTTATCTGAAAAAATTGCATGTCTATAACAAAGGCTACAAATCACGAACTCTATTTTAAGGAGCATATTTTTATGCTGAGCACTAGTTTTAGGGTAAAACAAGCTTCATCTAAAAACAGCTTTTTCCTTAACATTAAATATAGTAAGAAGTTACTACTTACTTTTTTCTGTTTAATGTTATCTTCACTTATTTTTATTCCCTCTTTTGGCTTACGTTCTTCAGCAAACAACTCTGTATTTCAAACTCAAATTGACACTCAAAATTATATTAGTTCTCTAGCATCTACTCCTTGTTCTGACATTAATTTTTCAGGTGCTGGGTTTAGTACTAGAATTTTTCCATTTCAAACCGCAGCAGGAGATATAGATGGTGATGGCAAAGTTGATTTGGCATCTGCTAATACATTTGATAACACAATTTCTGTATTAAAAAATATTAGTGTTACAGGTTTCCCCTCATTTGCCTCTCAAGTTACTTTTGCTGCTGGGACGCAACCCTCTTCATTGGTAATACAAGATTTAGATGGTGATGGTAAAGCAGATATAGCTGTTACTAATTTTGTCAGCAACACAGTGTCTGTATTTCGCAACACCAGTACTAATGGAGTTATCAATTCTAGTTCTTTTGCTACTAAAGTTGATTTTTCCACGGGCTCTTCACCATCAGCACTAATTGCCAAAGATTTAGATGGCGATGGTAAGCCTGATTTAGCGTTTTCTAATTTTGCAGATGGCACACTTTCAGTACTTAGAAACACTAGTACCTCTGGAGTCATCAATTCTAGTTCTTTTGCTGCTAGAGTTGATTTTGTAGTTGCAGCTCCACCCCCATTTGTATCTATAGCAAATATAAGCCCTCAAGCACTAGTAGCAGCAGACTTAGATAATGATGGTAAAAAAGAATTAGTTTTTTCTAATCCTTTTATCAATGCTATTTCAATTCTTAAAAACACTAGTACCTCTGGAGTCATCAATTCTAGTTCTTTTGCTGCTCAAGTTGACTTTCTTACTGGTAATTTTCCTCAGAATGTTGTAGTAGGGGACATAGATGCAGATGGTAAACCGGATTTAGCTACTTGCAATCTTGACAATACAGTATCAATACTAAGAAATACTACTAGCGGTAGTACTATAAATACCAATTCTTTTGCTACTAAAGTTGACGTTCCTACTGGTAGCGGCCCTTTTTCAGTAGCTATAGCAGATATAGATGGAGATAATAAACTTGATTTAGCTACAAGCAATAATGATGGAACAATTTCAGTACTTAGAAATACTAGCACTTCTGGAGTTATCAACTCTAGTTCTTTTGCTACTAAAGTTGATTTTTCAACTGGTCAAGCTCCTCGCTCATTAATAGCAGTAAATATAGATGGAGACAACAAATCTGATTTAGTTTTTGCAGATCTTCAAACATCTTCTGTAATAGTACTAAGAAATGCTAGTACAGTTGGTTCTTTTGTATTTGATAATGTTCGATTAGATATTTCTATTGGAACTGCCCCGTTTTTCTTAACAGCAGGAGATCTTAATAGTGATGGTAAACCTGACCTCATTACTGCTAATAGCCTTTCTGCAACAATAACAATTATAAAAAACACTAGCTCAAATAGTTTGATATCTTTTGCTAGTCCAATGAATGTCTCTGTAGGAACTGGCCCTAGATCAGCAGCAGTAGGTGATATTGATGGGGATGGCAAACCTGACATTGTTGTTGGTAACAGTAATAATAACACTGGTGGTGCATCTACCATTTCAGTGCTAAGAAATACTGGCACAGGTAGTACAATTTCTTTTGCTTCTCAAGTTACTTTCACTGTTGGAGCAAATCCTAGTTCAGTAGCAATAGGTGATATTGATGGGGATGGCAAACTTGATGTTGTTGTTGCTAATGCTAATATTCAGTCAAGTAATCCTATTCAAACAATATCAGTATTAAGAAATACTAGCACCTCTGGAAATATCTCTTTTGACAATCAACTTACGTTCTCTGTTGGTAGCAAGCCTGGTACAGTAGCATTAGGAGATTTAGATGGGGATGGCAAACTTGATGTTGTTGTTGCCAATTCTGACAGTATCTCAAATGTTAATGTTAATCCTGATACAATATCAGTATTAAGAAATACTAGTACAATTGGAGCTATTTCTTTTGACAATCAACTCACATTTCCTATTGGTAATGTACCTAATGGCTTAGCAATAGGTGATATTGATGGGGATGGTAAGCTTGATGTTGTTGCTGGTAGTACTAACACTAACAATACATCTGTGTTTAGAAATACTTCGACAGTTGGTTCTATTTCTTTTGCAACTAGGATTGATTTGGATACTGGTAGTGGTTTGAAAGACCCTAAACTAGCTGATTTTGATGGGGATGGTAAACTTGATATTGCTGTAACTAGATCAAATGAAGCTATAGTGTCTATCTTCAAAAATACTAGCAGCAGTGGCTCTATTTCTTTTGCTCCAAAACTTAGTTTCCCAACAGGAAATAATCCTTTTTCAGTAGTTGCAGTTGACCTAAATAATGACGGTAAATTTGATTTAGCTACACCAAATCTCACAGAAAACACAGTATCCGTACTTAAAGCATTGTGTCCGCCAGTGTTAGGAGGCGACCACAACACACTCTATGTAGCAGACACTCTAAACAATCGCATTCAACGCTCTACAAACAATGGAATGTCTTGGCAAACAGTAGGAAATGGCGCTGGCACTGGACTTGGACAATTTAATGCTCCTAAAGGTGTTACAACAAACTCTACAGATACAATTATATTTGTTGCTGATACAGCAAATAACCGTATTCAACGTTCTACTAATGGTGGTTCTACTTGGACAGCAATTGCTACTGCTGGAACAGCCGTCAATCAAGTAAATCAACCTGCTAGCCTAGCTTATGATGAAGCAAATGATAAACTCTATGTAGCTGATACTCTAAACAATCGAATACTAGTTGCAAGTTCTGCATCAACTACAAGTCCAGTTTTTGCAATATTTGCAGGTGCAACTGTGGGAACTGCTGTTGGTAAAGTAAATCAACCTCAATCAGTGGCTGTAAATCAAACAGGAATGGTAGTTTATGTTGCTGACACTTTAAATAACCGTATTCAAATGAATTCCACAGGTTTAAGTACTGGATGGACTGTTTTAGCAAGTGCTGGTTCAGCAGTTGGTCAATTTAATGCTCCTAAAGGAGTTTATACAGACAATAGTGGAAATATCTGGGTAGCAGATACATCTAACAACCGTATTCAAGTAAACATAAGTGGGGTTTGGTCAGTGTTTATGAGTGCTGGAACTGCTATTGGATCAGTAAATAGACCAGAATCAATGGTTGTTAATTTGTCAGGCAATCTTTTTGTTGCAGACACTGGTAATAATCGTATTCAAAGTAAACCTACTGCTGGAGGTAGTGCAACTGTAGTTGGTCAAGCAGGCTTAAATCTTGGCCAGTTTAATCAACCTAGTGGTATTAGGTAAAATTTTTCATTACAACAATCCTTCATTGTTAAGGGCTTATAATGACAATAGTTTAAGCTTTATTAAAATAATTACAAAACTTAAGAGCCTGGCTATAACCAGGCTCTTATTGTTTCTTTTGAATAATCCAATACTCTATAAGTAAAAGCTTACTGAAAGATATTTTTATCAGCCATTACCTATTTAAATCCATCTTGGCTAATTTGCTTAGTATCTACTTGAGGAGCGTATTTTTTTACTACTTTGGCAATTTCTTCACTCTTTCCAATTAACACAAATACAAGATTATCCTTAGGAAAATATTCTTTAATAATTCTTTGTGCATCAGCTAAAGTAAAAGCATCTATTTTAGTAAAGAAATCATTAATTTCTTTTTCATCTAAACCTGAGAACTCTATATCTGCTAAAACCGCTGCAAGCTGGTTGCTGCTTTCAATAGTATCTGGGGCAAATTGTCCTTTGATATAAGCTTTTGTAGACTTTAGCTGTTCTTCAGTAATTCCCTTTTCATGTAAGCGGTTAAGTATATCCAAAGCTAAATCTATAGCTTGTTCTGTAGAAGCATTTTTAGTATAAGTAGAAATAGCAAAAGGGCCACTTACCACATTCTCACTAAATCTAGAACCTGCACCATAAGTAAGCCCTGTTTTGATACGTAGTTCAGAGTTTAGCAAAGAAGTAAAACGAACTCCAAAAAGTGTATTTACAATTTCCACTCCTATACGGTCAGGGTTAGTTCTAGAAATGCCTACATTGCCAATCATAAAGAAAGTTTGAGTAGTATCTGGTTTATCGATTAGAAGTAGCTTTTTGCCTTTAAATGCAACAGGTTCAGAGAGCTTAGGTGTAGCAATAGCCTTTCTATCCCATTTGCTAAAACGTTCAGTTAAAGTTTTTTCCATTTCAGAAGTAGAAAAATCACCTACTACAACTAAAAGAGCATTAGCTGGAGCATAATAACTTTCATAAAACTTAACTATATCCTCACGCTTAATTGTTGCAAGTGAACGCTCATCTCCACTAACAGGTCTTGCGTAAGGATGTTCCCCAAATAGATAAGCATTATAGTAGCGTCTAATTGCTGTTTGGGCACGGTCTTTAGCTTCTTTTATATTATTGATACTAAGCTTCTGAAGCTTTTCAACTTCTTCTTGAGGAAAACTAGCATTGTTAAGAGTATCAAGATAAATATCTAAGAGTAAATTTAAGTCTTTCTTTAAAACTTCAGCTTGAACAGATGTAAAATCTTGTTGAGCATCAAAATTTAATGATGCGCCAACACCATCTAATTCTGAAGCTATTTTATCAGCATCACGATTTTTTGTTCCTTTACGCATCATTTCTGCTGTCATTGTAGCTAAGCCTTCTTTTCCAGCAGGATCAGCAGTAGCACCAGCACGAATACGCATATTAAAACTTACAAAAGGAACTTCATGTTGTTCCATAAGCAAAAGTGTCATCCCATTATTGAGTTTAACTTTTTTATAAGGAGGGAGTTTTAAAGAACTAGAACTGCTTTGAGCAGCAGCAATTGTGACAAACATAAAAATCATTAAAAGTAGTGAGATAAAATACTTCATTATTCTTTCTCCTTTTTGTCATTTGCTGCTTGAGTAGGTTGTTCTTGTGTTGGGACAAGTGTAATTACAGTGCGATTACGAGGAGTAAAATACTTTTGAGCAATGCGTTTTACATCTTCAACTGTAACTTTAGAAAAGTCTTCTGGAGCAGAAAGCAGTTTTTTATAATCTCCAAAGAAAACTTCATAAGTTCCAATTGTATTAGCTTTACCAGCAATGGTTCTTTGTCGATTATAGAACTCAACAAGAAGAATATTTTTTGCTTTCTTTAACTCTTCTTCTGTAATACCTTGAGTTTTTACTTTTTCTAATTCTTCATAAAGAGCCTTTTCAACTACATCTGAAGAATTACCTGGTTGAATTTGAGAGTAAAAAGTAAAAAGTGTTGGATCTATATCAAAATCTGTTCCACCTTCAATAGAAAGCACTAATTGATCTTTATCTACTAATCGCTTGTAAAGTCTAGAACTTTCACCAGCAAAAAGAATATTTTCTAACACTTTAATAGGGTAGTATTCTGCATTGTTAGTAGCTGAAACATGGTATCCAATGGCAATTGCAGGCACTTGAGCATATTTTTCTACTTTAGCCCTACGCTCACCTAATTGTTCAGGCTCAACTGTAGTAACAGGTGCAGGAGGATCATGAGGTTTAATTGGTTCAATATATTTTTCAGCTAATTTTATTACATCAGCAAATTGAATATCTCCTGTAACAACCATTGTAGCATTGGAAGGAGAATAACCTGCTTCAAAGTGCTTTCGTAAATCTTGCATAGTCCATTTTTCAATGTCTGAAGGCCAACCAACTACAGGCCATTGATAAGGATGCGCAGTATAAGCCATTGCCCAAAGTTGCTCATCTAAAATTGCTATATTATTGCTTTCAGTAGAGTTACGGCGTTCTGAATATACCACTCCTCGCTCAGATTCTACAATTTTAGGGTCAATGCTTAAATGTTCTATTCTATCGGCTTCTAAATCAAAAATTAATTCTAATTGTGAAGAAGGAAACCAATCTTGATAAACAGTAAGATTGCGACTGGTATAAGCGTTATTAGTCCCGCCATTAGCCTCCATCACTCTATCAAAATCCCCTGGGCCATATTTTTTAGCCCCATTAAACATCATATGCTCAAAAAAGTGTGAAAGTCCTGTTGTACCTGGTCGCTCATTACGAGAACCTATTCTGTAAAATATATAAACAGCAGCATTTGGAATGGAATGATCTTCATGAACTAATATTTTCATCCCATTTTTTAATGTATGTGTTTTAACATCAATGGATTGTGAGTAAGCAACCGTAACACTTAAGCTGATTGCTAGTATCAACGCGAAAAACAGTTTTTTCATATTTTACCTCATAAAATGGAGTTTATTTTGGCGGAATAAATAAAACGTAACTAACAAAATATTGTTTATTGTTTTACCTATTTTATAGAAGTACAATGGTTTAGGTAAATGATTAAGTATGTTGTGATGTGAAAATTTTTCTTAACACCATACTTGTGTTCGACTTGGAACTACAACATCAGCCCAAAGCGGCCTATGATCAGAACAAATAATATCCTGCTCTACATTAGCTCTTGTAATAACTAAATCACGAGTATAAATCCAATCTAACTGAGGCCGCCAAAAAAAGAATTTGGCAGTGTAGTGTGAACCTGCTAGAAAAGGAGAATAAAACCTCTCTTCTGCTAACATTTCATCTAAAAAAGAAGTATGACGATGGCGAAAAGTATTGAAATCCCCTGCAATTATAGTTGGAAGTTCTGGATAATCATTAGCAGCGCAAACTACTGGGTAAAGTTGATGTTTACGCTTTATTGCATTGATATGTGTATCTAAATGAACATTATAAACTCTAACTTTTCCTATATCTAACTCAATAGTTGCTCCCATAGCAACACGGCTTCTAGTTTTAATTAAACGTTCATTTCTAGGTAGTGGCAAAAGTTCAATATCTGAAAGTGGATAACGGCTTAAAATAGCAAGCCCATGAGTACCTCGCCGAGTCAGTCTAGCAGGCAAATAGCTTACGTAATAACCCAACCTACTAGCTAGCAATTCTGCCTGATTTAAGCGTAATTTTTCTTCAATTTCTTGCAGTAAAATCACATCTCCTAATGCTAATTGTGGATTTTGAAATTGATCAATAATAAGTTCAAGTTTTTTTCCACAATGAGCATTTAAGCTAACAATTCTAAATTGTTGAGTATCAGCAAACTTATAGCTAATCATATCCTGTCTTGAAGGAACTATGCCTAGACTATCTATTAACTTGAGACGTGCTTTTATTTTTTTCCAGTTAATCAATGTTTGCCACCTTCCCAGGTAAAATTTTTGAAAAAACTTTACCTGGGCTAATACAATCAATAATTTAGACTATTATCACTGACTTTTGAGTCAAGAGATAATCTAACCAAAGATTAGATAATTTTTCTTGCAAAGAATTTGCACGAAGCCTGTCATTAAGACTTGGAAAATCAACTAAATCTAGTTTTTGATCTTGATTAAAACAAGAAAAAACAAATGTTTCTTTTCCTGTAACAGGATCAATATGTTTTTGCAAGCATTGGGCACAAACTTCTTTCATCATACATTGCATAGGTGAGTTAATACTACCTATAGCAACGTGATCTGGATGAAATTGATCAGCAAGTATTGTTTTTCTAGAATTTTTCACTGCTGCCATCATACGATCGCTACCTATAGCAATTATTCTATCAATCTTGCAAAGTGGCATTGGCACTTCCCCTAATTGACCACTAGCATAAGCCTGCATAGCTTGTACCATATTGCCAACAAAAGTGCGATCTTGAGGCCGATTTGGGTTAGTAGGAATTGGCTCACCTTTATCTACAGCCCAAATTATCATATCAGCAGAAGCCTCTATTTCTTCACGTTTATATAAATCTTCAGGTTTACGATATCCAGCAAAATAAACAACCCAATTTCCATTATCACGTAAGGCTTTTGCTATAGAAAATAGTACTGCATTACCAAGACCACCACCAGCTAATAAGACTTTTTCATTCTTAGGTATTTCTGTTGGTGTTCCAGTTGGCCCCATTACAATTACACGTTGACCTGGTTTTAGAGAAGCACAAAGGCGTGAACTAACCCCCATCTCTAAAACAATCATACTTAACCAACCTTTTTCTCTATCAACCCAAGCACCTGTTAAAGCTAAACCTTCCATCATTAAGGTAGTTCCAGCAATTGAAGTGCTATCTACTTCAAAGTTTTGTAAACGATAAAATTGACCTGGTTCAAATTTTCTTGCAGCTAATGGAGCATGAACAATTATTTCCACAATTGTAGAAGTAAGCCTATCTACACGAACTACTTTTGCTATAAGCTCATTATCTAGTTTATCTGCAAGAGCTTTAAATTTTTCATCACGTAATTGTTGTTGTGTAGAATCTAAATTAGCAAGCTCTTTTGCAAAGAGATTACTAACATGTTTATAGCCTTGTTTAGCTGAGGCCATAGCTTTTACAACATTTCCTGCATAAGCTGGATGGTTGTCTCCATAGTAAGTTATAAAGTGACCATCTTTTTCATAAGATGTAAAGAAAGCTTGAGCATTACCACCAGCTTCTACTAGAGTAACCTTACCAGTTTCATCAATTTCTTCTTTATAACCAGCAAAGAACTGATTCCATTTATCTAACTTAAATGTCCCTGGTTTTTCCTTTTCATAAATGATGTTTGGACTAGTTCCAGCAGCAACACAGACAGTTTTTGCAGGTAAAACAATAAATTTATCAGACGCATTAGCATCTTCTGAAAGCTTAGTTCTTTCAAACTTCATTGAAGCTATAGCGCCATATTTATCAGGGATTGCTTCAACTGGACTAAGATTTTCCATAAAGCCAATTCCCTCTTCTAAAGCTTTTATAACTTCTTCATGATTTAATCTATAAGCAGGAGAATCAACCAAAGTTTTACGATAAGCAATAAAAACTCCTCCCCAACTTCTTACTAAAGGAACAAAATTAGGTTCTCCTCCATTGTGACGGGCGCGAGAGCGTTCAGAACGAACTTGACGACCATGTTCTAAAAATGTGTTCAATAAACCTTTTTCTTCCTCATCAAGCATTGACCAAATTTTTTCTTCACCAAATTCTTTTGCCATTTGTTCAAAACGATCCAAAGTTTTTTCCACTTGAACAGGATAATAAGCAAATAGCTCTGTAGCTGTATCAATAGCTGTTAACCCACCTCCAATAACAATAGCAGGTAGTTGAACTTGAAGATTAGCTAAAATGGTTTTCTTATAAGCTCCTGTAAGTTGAAGTGCCATTAAAAAGTCTGAAGCTTTGCGAATGCCTCGAATTAAATTATTTTTCATTGGTACAATTGTAGGCTTACCTGCTCCAGTAGCTATAGCTATGTGGTCAAATCCCATTTCCCAAGCGTCTTCAATGGTAATTGTTCCACCAAAGCGAACTCCACCATAAACCTTTAAATTCTTGCGACGCATTAAAGTAAGATAAATCATCATTAGGAAATTTTTATCCCAACGAACTGTAATTCCGTACTCAGAAACCCCTCCAAACCCTAATAAAATGCGCTCATCTAGCTCATTACAAAATTCATTAATATTGCGAATAGGTTGAGGTAAGTGTGAATCACTGCCTACTAATTCTTTTGGTAGAGGTTCTATTTTTAAGCCATCAATACCAACTACACCAAAGCCTTCATTGAGTAAATAATGAGTAAGTGTATAACCTGCTGGCCCTAAGCCTACAACTAAGACATTCTTTCCATTGTAAGGCAACATATAAGGACGACGGACATTTAGCGGGTTCCAACGAGTCAATAAGCCATAAATTTCAAAACCATAAGGAAGGTTAAGAACATCTGTTAAAATACCTGTTTCAGCTTGAGGAATGTTAACAGGCTCTTGCTTTTGGAAAATACAAGCTTTCATACAATCATTGCAAATACGATGGCCTGTACCTGGAGCCATTGGATTATCAATCATTATTACTGACAATGCAGCTAAAGAATTTCCATCACGTTTTAAAAGATGTGCTTCAGAGATTTTTTCATCTAATGGACAACCTTTTAATGGAATACTTAGTGGATTCTTTTTGTAGCTTCCATCCTTTTCTACAAGACCTTTTGAGCAAGAATCTTTATCACGTTCATGACAATAAAGACAGTAATCTACCTCATGATAAACTTGCTTAAAATTATAACGTCTATCTGTTAGTTTAAATCCATCACGACGGCGAAGAGATGTTTCTGGGCCATAAAATAGCTCTGGTAAGTCGCTTTTTGGTCGGTTAAGTTGTACCAAATGTTGATACTCTAAAGTTTCAGGATGTTTATAAGAGAGCCAATCTGCTACATCATGGTGTGTTTCAGGTGAATGATAGCGAACA
Source organism: Blastocatellia bacterium (assembly GCA_039812885.1). GTDB lineage: Bacteria > Acidobacteriota > Blastocatellia > Chloracidobacteriales > JADJPF01 > JADJPF01. The sequence goes on along the minus strand of JBDIBI010000001.1, from coordinate 872,165 downwards.
AAACACCAATGCTCTAACATAGTAAGCAAGTTTTTTAAGAATTTATGTTCTGCTCTAGCATCTGGGTCTTGAGTATCTTGCTCTTTTTCTGTAAGTTGAGATTCTGCTAAGAGTTTCTCTAAGGTTGATTGGTTTTGTAAACTACTATAAATACGCTTAACATTAGCACGAGTAGTTTCTGTTAAAGGGTTTTTAGCAGGATTAATAAAGTGTTTATCATATTCTTTTTCTGCATTAAACAACGACACTATCATTTGTGCCATACCAAACTCAGCATCTACTTCCCAAAGTGTGTCAGCAAATGCAACTTCTTGCAAAGTTTGCGCTTGAGAGCGTAAAGAATCAAAATCAAACTCAGCTAATTGTTTGACATCATACTTTTTCATTACACGAGAAATAAAGTTACGTTTAAGCTGCATAACTAGCTTTTCTCGCTCTGTTTGTGCCTTAAGTTTTTCATTATCTTCTTTTACTGAAAATAACTTTTCTAAAAATTGCCCTAAGTAATTTCCCATCTTAACAATCAAATCAGATTCAGCTTTAGGTGTAAGATTATGACCTTCACCTTTTGAAGCTAAATAAGGTTGCCAAGCTTGCCATAACTCAGGATTTTTGCTAGCTACATCCTGGTAAAAGCTCTCTAGTAATTTGGCTAAACTGCTTGATTGATAAAGATCTGAATATTTAAATCCATCAATACCTAGCTCTAAGTTATTTTGTTCATTTAATGAAAATTTTGGTGAGTCTGTGTTAGGAAAATCAGCGATATTAAATTCTGTCATTGCTTTTATTGATGAGCCTTAGCTCTTCTTTCCAGATAAATTTTCACAGTTTTTAGCTGTGTATGAAAAACTCAAAATTTTAGCATAGTAAAATTAACTCTAACAACTTATATTAGGATGATAGATTTCCAAAAAATTTTGCAATTTTTTCTGCAAGTTTTCTTTTCTCCTACATTCTATAAAAACCAACCTAAAACTCATAAATAATAATAAGTTCCTTAAAGAGGTGCTAAGAATATGTTTTTGCCTAAAATCAACACAACTAAACAAACTTACGTTATTGTTATTACAATATGTATTACACTATATATTAGCCTGTTACCATCTACTCATACACAGGCCGATACAAATAATAACCAACCTAATGAAAAAGATAAGTTTGAATTAGCACAACAAACCAGAGCAATTCTAACTAAGCATTGTTTACAGTGTCATGGAATGAATGGAGTAGCAGTTAAAAATATTTTTGTACTTGATCATCAAAGACTAATAAGTAATAAAACTATAATTGCTGGTGATACAAATTCTGTGTTACTTAAAATGGTAGAAAATAATGCTATGCCCTTAGGTCAAGAAGCCCTTTCTGATAAAGACAAAGTTACTTTGCGCAATTGGGTTTTAGCTGGTGCTCCTAATTGGGATCAAAAAATAGAAAATAAAGAAGTTACAGAAAACTCTAAAGTTAATAATGAAATCAAATTCATTCCAGAATCCACACTTTTAGCTACAATTGAACAAGACTTAGAAAAATCTTCTGAGCGTTCTCGCCCATTTTTACGTTATTTTAGTATTGCACATTTAAAAAATGCTGGTGTTTCAGAAAGCGAACTAGAAGAATATCGTATTGGCCTAGGAAAATTGCTTAACAGTTTATCTTGGCATAGAGAAATAACTATACCTAAAGCAATTAACTCTGAAAGAACATTGCTAAGAATTGACTTACGCGATCTTAGTTGGACAGCAGACACTTGGAGAATGCTTTTGTCAGTTTACCCTTATGGAATAAAGGTTTCAGCCAATGATGTCATTAAATCTTTCTCTGGAGCAGAAATTCCTTATATTCGTGCAGATTGGTTTGTAGCAAATGCTTCAATACCCCCTCTTTATCAAAATATACTTTATTTGCCTAACACTATTGGCGAGCTAGAAAAACTTTTAGGAGTTGATGTTAATCGTAATCTTCAAGAAGAAAGAAATGTAATAAGAGCAGGACTTCGTAATAGTGGAGTTTCACAAAATAACCGTATTGTAGAACGCCATTCCTCTTTATATGGAGCATATTGGCGAAGTTATGATTTTAAGACTAGTTTAGATAATCAAAATATTTTTAGCTCTCCTTTAACACTCACTGCATCTGGAGGTGAAGCAATTTTCAATCTTCCCAATGGAATGCAAGCTTACTTTCTAGCTGATAATCAAGGAAGACGATTAGACAATGCACCTATAGAAATTGTTTCTGATCGTACCTCCCCACAAGATCCTGTAATACATAATGGTCGCTCTTGTATGAGCTGCCACTTTGCAGGAATGAAGTATTTTCGTGATGATATGCGAAGTACTTTAGAAGCAGAACTAACATCAGCAAGCAGAAACACTAACAGGTATTTTTTGCTAGAAAAAGCTCTAGCCATTTATCCATCTCAAGATGAAACAGACAAATTAATAGAACAAGATCAAGAACGTTTCCGCCAAGCAATTGAAAAAGCTGGAGGAAAGTTAAGTCAAAATGTCCAAAGTGAGCCAATAAATGCACTTGCACAACGCTTTGAGGCAGAACTATCACTTCCTATAGCTGCTTCTGAAGCAGGTTTAGACAAAGAAGAATTTTTAGCAAGAGTTCGCACTAGTTCCCGTTTATCTTCATTAGGTTATAGTCAATTATTAGTCGCTGATGGTGGATTTAAACGTGATGGTTGGGAAAAATACTTTTCTGATTTAGTTAAGGAGCTTCATTTAGGTGAACCTATTGCGTGCCAAACAATAACTGTCAATCTAAGACCTAATACAAACACAATTACAACTACAAATAGAAATACTTTACCTGTTGTAAATACTAATATAGTAGCTTTGACTCAAACTCCTCCAAATGTAATAACTTCTCAAACAAATATTAATACACATTCTCAAACATATTCAGACGGTACAAGTGCAATTAATAGTCGTTCTGAATTGTTAAGACAATCTAGAACCTTATGTATATATACTCAGACTAGATTTTTTAATACAGATTTCTTACAAACAGAATTGCTTAATGATAAAGAATTTCAGGCACAAGGCTTAGAAATAGTAGGAAATTCAACAAGCTCAGATTTATTTATTACAGTTGATAGACCTGTTTTTACTTTTGATTACACTTTCAATGTAAAACATGCCAAAACGGGTGTGATTTTAATTAGTGGAAAAATAATAGCAGGAAATGGTAGAGTAGCAGCCCCTAAAATAGCTAAAGAAATAATCAAACAAGTACAAAATTTAAGAAAAAACAACTGGTAGTTTTCTTGTTATAACAAATTTTATGTAAAAAAGAAGTAAAGAAACAAAATGGAAATTCCTTGCTTAAAGTGTAAAATTTGATCAAGAAAATCCAGTAAACATATATTTTTTGCAACTTTTCCCAAACTAGAATTGTAGGCAAATTAGATGAGAGCTGGTCATAAATCAAACAAAAATAACAGTAGTAAAGATTTATGGCCAGCCTCAATTAGCTAACTAAAAGACCAAATTATTGAAAGTTTAAGGCTATTGAAGATCAAAAGCCCAATTACCAACTATTGGATATTTCATTTCATTTGGCAAACCTGAGTTGGGATATAGAAAAGTTAAGTCTGCAAAACCTTCAGTATTTGAGTTTCTTAAGTAGAATATTGATGTTGGAGCTTCGTATAAACCTACAGTATCTGTACCATCTCCATTCCAATCTCCTGCTATTGGCCGAAATCCTCTATTTGGTCCACCATAGACAAACTCTAAATCTGCAAAACCTTCAGTATTTGAGTTTCTTAAGTAAAATGTTGATGTTGGAACTTCGTATAAACCTATAGTATCTTTACCATCCCCATTCCAATCTCCTGCTATTGGTAGAAACCCTCTATTTGGTCCACCATAGACAAACTCTAAATCTGCAAAACCACTTGTATTTGAGTTTCTTAAGTAGAATTTTGATGTTGGGACTTCATATAGACCTACAGTATCTTTACCATCTCCATCCCAATCACCTACTATTGGTAGAAACCCTCTATTTGGTGCACCATAAACAAATGCTATTTCTGTTGGACCAGTGCTATTACAATTTCTTAAATAGAAGGTTGATGTTGCTGGATCATAAAAACCTATAGTAACACTACCATTTCCATCCCAATCTCCTGCTATTGGTATAAACCCACTATTAGGGCTTCCATAATTGAAAACAGTCTCTGAAGAAACTTGTCCTTTTAGTTTAAAAGTTGAAGTGTTACTTATAAATACACCTACTGAATCAAAGGTGCCAAAAGGAACGTTGCAAATACTGCCGCCACCACCTCCTCCTCCTTCACCTCCACCTGTATCTTCAAATTCATCTTGTGCATAAGTATCTAACCCAAAACAAAACATTAATAAAAAAAGTAAAAAAATAGTTGTAATAAACTTGTTATATTTTTTCATGTTGCTCCTTTAAATTTAGAAATTTGTTGCCACCTAGTCTATAGCCCTAAAAAAAAAGCACTAGTGTGAATTTTGTAATTCCGAAATTCCCACTCCCTTTGAAAAACAAATTTATTTAGAATTAGTTCTTTGTTAGTAATTATTTCTAGTGAGTTGATTAGCAATTTAACTAATAGATGTACAGAATCTCTAATAACCAAAACTCATCTAATAGCCAAGAAGATCTGTTAGCAAAAGCATTTCAACTAGCTTTCTTTATTAATCCAAATAAAGATATAGCTCTTGAAATAACTAGTAATGCTTTTGAAATGTGGGAAGTAATTTGTGAACGTCAGGATAAAAGACGTTACTATAGTCTGAAGGGTCGTATTTTGGGAAATAAAGAGAGAAAAAAACGGCGTACAAAAGTCAACATGCAAGAAGAACAATTACTGCAAAGGTTGATTTATAAAATTTCAGAAGAATATGAATTAGACCAAAATTGGTGTAAAACTATTGATGAAGAAGGCTTATTGATATGTTATCTTAAACGTTTACTATCTATTATACTTAAGAATAATTCTTTTAGCACCATAGTAGGAATAAGTCGAGTGTTACATAAATATACTAACAAAGAAACAGTTGAACTTTATATGTCTTTGTCACCTAATCGTGCCACTCAAGATATTGCTAATATTGAGCGTGAATCTAAGCGATATAAAAGTAAACTTGTTAATCAACTAAAAGACTCATTCAATGGTCTTATAAGTCTTTCTAAAAATGAAAACGAAGAGCGGTTTACTATAGTTAAAGACTCTAATAAATTTAATTTTTTATTTAATATAGTTGAAGATTCATTAAACCGGTTTAAGCCTTGGGCAACAGAATGCATAAATTCATTTAATGACTTTATCTTCAATGATGATAATCCTGATAATGAATATGCTATTGAGCTTAGAAGAATTCACTCAGTAATTCACTATAATTGTTATACCTACTTGACTAAAACCTTAAATTTAGATTTTCCCAAAGAACGATTAGAGATTCCATTATTTTCTCTAGCAGAAAACATTAATAATAAAAACAATATAGATCGGCGCAATCCACCTAATGCTATGGCAGAATTAAATGCCATTCCAAAGAAACTAGAAGATTTTGCAAAACGCCGCAAGAACTTTCTAGCTGGCACATTATCAATAATTGTAGATGGCAAAGAAAAAGCATTACTTAACCTAATTAAAGAAAATCATGCTCATATTAAAATATCAGAAGATTCAGAACTAGTGGAAATACGCAATAAGAAAGATAATTTGCTTTTAGCAACACACCTAATTACAGAGGAATTGCTTATTAATAAAGCTAAAACAGAAATTTATAGTATTAAACTTGAAGGTGGACAAGTAATCCAACTAGATCTTATTTTTGGAGAAAACTTATCAAAAAATGACGAAAGAAGTATTTTTATAAATGTCAAATATATAGAGACTAATTTAATAAAAAAGTTTTCTCTTTTTTGCAAAAGATTTATTTACAAAATAATAGATTTTAGACACTTAAATTTTCAGCCAATTTCCGCTCTACAAATGTTTATAAGTGTGCTAATTATTGTTGCTATTATAGGATCTTTGTATTTTTACTTCAGGAAAAATATATCAACATCTAAACAAGATTCTATAGTTATTAAACAAGATACAGTACCAAGCCCAACAATAACACCCCAAAATCAAAAGCTAATTATTAGTCCCGCAGAAGAAAAGAAAGCTGTTGTTAAAGAAAAACTAACTCCTAAACAATCAAATAAAAACAGAGGAATTATTGAAAGAGCACTTCCTGCTATTCCACCCGATTTTACAGAACGAGGAAAAGCCTCTGTAAAAAACTTATCTTTAGTGAGCAAAATTTATATAAAAATTGAAGAAGATCAAGAACAAATCCAAAAAGATATAGAAATTTTTATAAAAGAAAATAGTAGTTTAGAAATAGTAAAAACTCGTATTGAAGCTGATGCAATTTTGCAATATTCATCTAATAAAAAAACTTTTCTTCTTCTTAATAAAGAAGCTAATATCCTTTGGCAACAAAAGCTTGTTATAAATAAAAGTACTCCTAAAGAAAATATTAATGACTGTATACGTAATTTAATCAATAAGATATCTGAAAATACAAACCATAAACAAAATCAATAAATCTAGCTTTAAATATTTTTTTACCACTCCCCTTGTATTTGAAAAGCAGCCCAATAATAGGGTAACTGCCATTGAGGTTCTTTCATTATTGAAAGTTGTGCTGCTCGTAGGGCTTCAGCTGGATGAAAATCTTTATTATCAAGCATTTGCTTATAGAAACGAATCATTAGTTCTGCTGTAGATTTATCATTTACATTCCATAAACTCACTACTATTCGTTTTGCTCCTGCATAGATAAAACCTCTTGTCATCCCTATCAAACCTTCTCCAGGAATTTCTTTACCTAAACCAGTTTGACAAGCACTTAGTGTCACCATTTCAGCAGATAAATTTAGGTTAAAAATTTCATTGAGTGTTAAAAAACCAGGTCGTTCATTTCCTTGCTCATCAACTAGAGAAAGTACTAAAGCTGTTAGCTTAGGATCTTTGCGATCAACCAATCCATGTGTAGCAAAATGAATAAACTTATACTGAGTTAAATCTTTATTAATAATCTTTTCAAGATTAGCAGAAAACCCTATACACAATTGAGATTGCTCTGTAGGAAAAAGTTTGGCTATATTAGTAGCTTCACTAGCAGTAAAAGATAGTCTTGGCAGACTATTTCCTGACCTAATTACCCCATTTTCCTTAGCCTTTTCTAATATTGGTTCATAATCATAACTACTATTTTTTGGTATGTTAGCAGAAGCTAAATTATTAGATTTTTTATTAGAAACTATTTTTTTCAATCGTTCATCATCTTTTCCAAAAACAGGATCAGCAAAAAAAATAATCTCTTTGCTGTTGAAATTTGATTTTTGCTGTTTTTGTCTTAAGGAGGCTAAAACAGATGCTGATGGTTCATTAACTACATCATAATTAAGAATTAATGGTGAAAAAGAATTATAGTTTATTGATATGTGGCTTTGCATTTTTGGGTCAGCAAGAACACTAAAAGGAATTGAATGCAATATTCCATCAGGAACTATAACCAATCGCTTTTTGTCTAACTTATTGGATATAGGACTTAAAATTAAATTACTTAGTTTAGTGGCATATTCAATATATTCTTTCTTTGCTTTTTGTTTTTCCCTTATTGAACGAAAAAATGAGCCAGAACTTAGAGAATCATACAATTTTTCTGCAACACTATTTATATCTTCTTCTTTAGCTAACTCATAGCTTGTAATAGAGTTAGCAGTTATTAACCAAACATAACTATGTGTTTGGCCTAAAAAATATTCTAATAAAATCGTATCCTCATCAAGAGCTTGCTTTTGTATTTCTTCTAGAGTAACTGTTTTAGGTTGTGTTAAAGCAGCATAAGCAGGACTATTATTCTTTATATCAAGCTCTACTTCCTCGAGTTGACGAGTGATTTCGTCTATTTCTCTTTGTAGAATAATAATCTGATTTTTTGATCTATCATCTTGCTCTGAGTTATTTCTAATTTTTAGCAATGTGTTGCTTTTTTCATTAAATTTATGCCTTAAATCAGCTTCTCGTTTAAGTAACTTTGTATCTACATTCTTGCGAATATCAATCTTTCCTTGTTTAATAAATTCTAATAAGGTACGAGCACGACTACTCTCACTAGCTAACAAAGCTTTTACATCATAACCTTTTGTTGGTTCAGTTTTATGTAATTGCATTAATAAACTTACATAAAATTTATATAAGTTTTGTACAGATGCAAAATAGGAAGAGCGCAATTCTTCTACTTTTATCTCAGTACGTAAAGATTCAACAATTTTTAACCCTTTTTCGGCTAAGTCTAAGGCTTGATAAAGCTCCGCATTTTTACGTTTAATTAAAGCTATATTAAGAAGAGTGTTAACTTCATCACTGGGCCTATTTATATTTTTCCATATTTCTAAAGCACTACTAAAATAATCTAAAGCCTTTTCACTATCTCTATCAAAATAGACTAAACCTATATTAAAAAGTGTATTAGCTTCTCCACTACGATTTCCTATTTCCTTATGTAAAGTTAAAGCTTCATTAAGATATTTTAGTGCTACATCATATTTTTTTTGGTCAAGATAAACTACACCTATTGCATTACGTACGAAAGCCTCTGCAACATGATCTCCTATATCTAAATGAGTCTGTAATACTTCATTAAGATACTTTAATGCTTTTTTATACTCTTTTTGATAAGTATAAATACTTGCTATATTGAAAAGCACTTCCGATTTCCCTACAGGTTCTCCTATAACTTCACGAATGGCTAGAGCCATTTCTAAAAATTTTAGTGCTCTTTTATTGTCACCTAAACGTTGATAAATAACCCCTAAGGCATTATAGGCAGGAGATTTGTCTAGATTATTATCCGAGTCTGTAGGAATCTTTAGCGCTTTATTCAATAGCTCTATTGCTTTTTGATTCTCTCCAGTGTTGCTATAAATGGTACTTGTCAAGCAAAGAGTATCAAAAATGCCAGGAGACATTTTTAGTTTATTATATAAATCTAAAGTTTTTTCTGCTAATTTTAGTGCTTCTTGGTTATTCCCCAAATCTATATGTACTTTAGTAAGATTAAAAAGCACATTTGCCTCTAAAGACGAATCCCCTATTGATTCTCTCAAACTATTAATAATCTCTAAAGATTGTTGAAAGTATTTTAGTGCTTCTTGATTATTCCCTAAAATAGTATTGTGTAGCTCCGCAATTGTACTTAACATATAAGCTTGATGAAACTTATTTTCTAGTATTTGCCAAATAGATAAGGCTTTATTATAAAGTTCTAAAGCTTTTAGATTGTCTCCAAGATTAATATAAGTTATTGCTATAAAAGAATACACGACTGCTTCAGATTGACTATCAGATAGGTTTTGATAAAGGGATAAAGCCTGTAAATACTTTTCTAAAGCTTTTTCTAAACTATTTTTTGTTTTTTGCTGATATAACCTTTGTGCTTCATCAAAAACTTGGCGAGCATTTAAGCGATTAGCTATATACTCAACATCTTTAGTAGTTGATAGACGTAAATCTACTATTTTAATTTGATAAGACTTTGTAGTTTCTTCCATCAAAGAACTATCTGAAACAATCTCTAGTTGATAATTACCATCTTCTTCTGCTATGAATAAAACAGGTTGTTTCCCATACTTTTCAGAAAAACTGTCTACTTCAAATAGTTTTTTTCCGTTAGGGTCTAAAACCCTTGCTAATAAATCCACTCCTTTTCGCTCTATATCTATATGCAAATATTGTTTTTTTGCTAATTTCACTTGGTATAAATGGCTACTATTATTATTTATTTCTTTTTTAATAATTTTATTTAATTCAAGTATTTCTGCCTTATCATTACCGTTTGCAGCCTTGTTATCTTGGTTATTTGATAAGTTATTTTTTGATAAGCTATTTGAAGTTTTAGCTAAGAGTGTTAATGAAAATAACGATAAAATTAAAAGCAAAATAATAATATTGATTGCGATTTTTTTGTGTTTGTCTAAAATCATAAGTTAATGACACCAGTATATTATCACCAGAAAAGATCTTGTAGTACTTCGTACACTATCATATTACTATTATTTTGTACTTGATTACATTTATAAAGGTAGGTTTTAACTAAAATAATCACATCTTTAAAAATAAAAAATAATAGGTAGCCAATTTGGCTACCTATCACAATTACAGATTAACTTAACTTAAAACCTAAAACTTAATTAACACCTACAGCAGTCCAAGCTTGTTTAACAGTTTGAACTTCAGCAGAATTTGCACCATAGAGGTCAGTTGCAGCATTAATAGTAGCTTGACGAGCTTGAGCAAAAGTAGTATTTGGAGTCATATACATTGTTAATGCGCGACCAAAAATCTTAAGACTCTTTTCCATACCTATTCCACTAGCTACATTGATGCCAGAAGTACGGTTTGTTCCACCTTGTACTAATAAAGCAAAGGCATTGTTGGAAATACCAGATGAACCGTGAACTTCAGTTTGTTGTGGATAGTTGCGATAGTTGTCAACACTATAACCATCTCTTGTTGGGTCATCCATATAGCGTAGAGCATCACCAGCAGTTCCTGGAGTGTATGCATCTTCACCTACTTTGAAGTTCCATTGTCTACCAGTTTGTTGAGCAGCATACCATTCAACACCTGTTCCCATAATGTCTGACATTGATTCATTCAATCCACCAGATTCTCCACTGTAAACTAAACCAGCAGTACGTTCTGTTAAACCGTGGGTGATTTCGTGACCTGCAATGTCAAGAGTTGTTAATGGAGTGAAAGTTGTGCCATCACCATCACCGTAGTTCATTTGTGTTCCATCCCAGAATGCATTGTCATAGTTGTTCATTACGTGGGTATAGGACTTGAGAACTTCACCGTTACCATCAATAGAGTTACGTCCTAAAATGTTTCTGTAGAACTCTAATGTCTTAACAGCACCAAATTGAGCATCAATGTTTGCTTTTTGAGCTGTAGAAGAACCAGCAGTAGTAAATGTGCTGCTGCTGCTTGTAATTGCTACTCCTGTACCTTGACCTTGACCATGTTGAGCATCAAAGGTTTGTGTACCATTTGTTGGATCTTTAAGAACAAAGCTGCTGCCTTGTTGAGTTACATTTAATCCTACGGTTCCACTGTAAAGTGTTGCACCACTACCATTTGTGGTAGGAGTTGGAGTAGGAGTTGGTGTAGGAGTAGGAGTTGGTGTTGGAGTAGGAGTTGGAGTAGGAGTTGGTGTTGGAGTAGGAGTTGGTGTTGGTGTTGGTGTTGGTGTTGGTGTTGGTGTTGTAGCTTTAGTAATGGTTAAACCCCAAGAATTAAATTTACCAGTATCTTGAGCTGCTGCATCTTGAACACTCATTGTCCAATTACCACTAATTGGTTCATTTGGGAACATAGTAGAAAGGTCTAGGTTAGATAACTTAATGTTATCAGCAGAGCCACCTTCTCTATTGCTAATGGTAGCAACTTTACCAGAAGGAGAAGTTAATTTAACAACTAAATCACCACGATAAGTGTGATCAATGTCTAAATTGAGCTTAACAGAAGCAGCATTACCTGTGTCAGGAATATTAATAGTAGAAGTTACTGTAGAGTTATCATTGATTACTGCATTAGGTGTAGCTGTTTTTGTAATTGTGCCTGGAGTTGGAGTTGGAGTTGGAGTTGGATTAGTTTTTGGAGTACCAGTAACAGCTAAGTTCCAAGAAGTTAAAGTACCACTATCTTGGGAAGCAGTATCTTGAACTTTTAATGTCCATTGGCCACTGCTAACAGGAAGACCGTTAAAATCAGCAGGGTTAGCAGTAAAGTTTAATGTACCAGTACCACGGCCACCTGATGGGTTTCTTAAAACTACTTCTTTACCATCTGGAGATACTAAAGAAACTTTAAGGTCTCCTACGTAACTATGATTAATATTTACACCTACTGTTACGCCTGTAACTGAATCAAAACCTTGAGCTATATTGATTTTAGATGTAGCTGTTCCTAAGTCAGCAATAGCAAGTGGTGTATCTGTAGATGTTCCATTTGTAGTTAATGCTCTAGGAGTTGTTACAGCATTTCTGCCGCCTATCATTGAAGAACCAATTAAAGAACCAGCAGGACGGCCTGGGCGGTTTGCTTGTTGGTTGGAACCAGGTAAACCTTCAGGCATTACACGGCCGTTTCTACCAGATTGATTCCACAAATTCATTCTGCCAGATTGATTATTAGCACTAGTACTGTTGTTCATCCAAGGTGGAACAATACCTGTATTGCGGTTGTTGCCAGTACTAAGTTGGTTTGTAGTGCCAGGAGCAGTAGGTAAACCAGCATTAGCTCTTTGAGTATTTACTGTTGCAGGAGCAAGTGTTGGTAAGGCATTGAAACTCTTGATCATTTGACCATTTTGAGCATCAACAAAATAGTTCATTTGAGTAGGAGGATTACCAGCAAGATTATCCATTCTTACTTGGTAAGCTAAACGATATTGACCTGAGTCATCTTTGAAGAATACTAATCTAGAAGCAGGATCACTAGTTGGAGGACCAGCAAATTGTTGTGCTGCTTTGCTCATTGCTTGATCACTTGTCATGCTTGGACGAGTATTCATACTGGTTGCTGCAAACATTGCATCAGTATCACCGCTAGCAGAACGAACATTTCCATCTGCACCAATGTGAGTAACAACTTGTTCGCCAAATACAGGAACACCGTTGATCATACGATCCATGCGGACGTGCATCATTCCTAATTCATCTCTGTCAACTGATCTAACAACCATATTGCGAGCAGGGCTTGCTGTAGAAGCTAAACCAGCTGGTGCCATTTGACCTAAGTAATTCATACTGGTTTGAATTGCTCTTTGTGCATCAGCACTATTTAAATCTAATCTTGTGATGTTCATTGCTAATGGATTAGCAGGAACAGACGTTTGAGTAGTTTGAGAGGTTGGAGAAGATTGAACATTGTTTCGTGAACTTGCACCGCCAATCATGTCAACATTGGCTATGTTATTGTTATTATTGATACTGTTTACCACAAAAGACTCCTTGTCATTTAAATTATAAGTTTCTAAATTTGATTGGTTTAAACTTAATAAACACTTCTAACAGTTCAAATGAATGATTATTCACTCATATTATCGAAGTTACTATTATTTTGTTGCGTAATTATAGGAATTTTTTAGTAGCTTTATATTGATATGAAAAAAGTGAAAACTTTAGAACATGGAATAACTTAATATATTGTATTGAATTATATGTTTTTTTGTAGCCTAACAAAACTTATAAAATACAACCTAACAAAACTAGAAGATCTTGAGAATTCAAAATTTTTATGAATATAACAGATCAAGAATGTAACAAAAACCAATAACAATATCTGCAACACTTTATCAATTTGTCATACAGATTGTTAATTTACTTATTTACTTAAATTAGAATTTTATTTAAGCCTTTTCTTATAATGGTTCCTTCTGATGTATATTCTATGTTAATTAAAAGTGTTCTCTCTATTTGATTACGTAATTTTTCACCATACATTTTATTAAGATCAATTATATCAGGTAATCTACTAGCATTAGTTCGATTCAGTAGTTTATTCATTTCTAATTGAATTTTAGAATAAATTTCTAATTTTTTCTTTTCAAGAAGTAGATAGGCCACAAGTCCTTGGGTTAGTATTTCTATTTCTTGTATTTGGAATTGGCTTAAAGAGAGATCAAAAACAAATTCAGTCAATTTATCACTTTTAAGTTTGCCTTCATTTTTAATAAGATCATATATTGCTTTGATTTGATCTACTAAATTTGCTTTTAGATCTATCGCTGCAAGAAGTTCTAAGCTTTTTGCTAAAACATTCTCTCTAAAATCTTCATCAAAACTATCTAGCAAAGGGCTAATTATCTGCAAGAGTTGAAGTTCCATTGATATAATTGGTGAATTATTTTCCTCTTGAAAATCCTGTTTTTCTAATATATTGAATATATTTGTTGAATGTGTGACAGGAAGAGAAAAATAAAAAAGTATAGGAAAAAAGAAGTCCAAAAATAAAACTTCTCCTGCTTGATTAACATAATAGGAAAATTGCTTAAAGTCAGATATAAAATGTTCAATTGAAGAAGGCTCATTTGTTTTGCCATTTATTATTGCTTCCAACACATCCATTATCATATTAGGTGGGCCAGCACATACTTCTTGTGCACCTATAAAAAGCCCTTCAGCATCAGTAAAAGAAAACACCATTTCTGGATCAACAATAGTATCTTTATCATAAGCTCCTGTTATGATTCCTTTAAAAAGCATCAGTTGAGCAGTGCTAACTAATCCAGCCGCAGCTTTATAAATAACAGCTATTGAGGCAGGTATTTTACAATCTACAAGTAAAGACTCTGAATGATAAATCAAATAAGAAGGAGCAAAATAACCTGTTATGATAATTTTATAAAAATCTAAGAGGGTAGTGTTTCTAGTAATTTGCTCTACACTATTTTGATCACCTAAATAAAATCTTCTAATAAAACTAAAACTACCAATAACAGAAGACATATATTTTGTTATTTGTTTTAGTGCAGAAACATTCATTGGCTTATGATGCATATATCTGCTATCAGAATATGGGCATACAGATTGTTGCATTGAAACATCTTTTTTATACTCAAAAGGAACTTTATTCTCGGCTAAAGGACGGTTTTCATCATCAGAAAATTTTATTTCAAGATTCATTAATTGGCTGATAGGTATTCCTATTGGTTGATTTTGCATAAATTTTTATAAAGGTGTGAAAACTACTTATATAGCTTACTTATTAATTCTACCAAGTAAGTTTTCATATTGTTTTTTCAGTAAAGAATTTATCTTAAACGCTTGTTCTAAATCTTTTTGAGCAGAGTCTATTAACTCTTGTTTTTTTGTTTGGCTTGTTTCAATTTTAGCTTCATTTAACGACAAAGCTGCTTTAAGAGCAATAATTTCAGCTAATTGTGAATTTATAGCTAAAGCTTTGGTTGCTGATTCAAGTCCCTTTTGAATTTCTACTTGTGGGTTTTTCTTTTGTGAAAGTTTCCATTGAGTTTGGTAAAGGCATATTTCTGTTTTAGTTTTATAAGCTTCAGTAGATTTTATATTTAGTTGTATAGATTTTTCTACTACCTTAATTGCTTCATTAAAAGCTACTTCTGGAGATTCGCCTTTTTTAATTAACCAACGTGCTTTAGCCAACTGGATTTTAGCTTGATTAACATAGCTTTCATAATCATTTGGATTCTTTTCTATTGCTTGGTTAACAGATTTAAGAGCTTGTTCTAAAGTTGCGCTTGGATCAGAGCCTTTTTCTAATTCATAAAGTGCTTTGATTAAAATTGCTTCACTTTGCCAAGAATAAAAAACAGGTGCTTGAATCAAATTAATAGCTTTTTGAAAATTTTCTAAGGATTGAGCCAATGTTTTTTCTGGATCTAAGCCTAAAAAAAACAAGTATTTACTTTGTGAACGATAAGCAATTCCCATACTAGCATAAGCGCCAAACTCTTTAGAATTAAGCTTTAGCATCTTAGTATAATTTTCAACTGCATTATTTAGTGAAACTGTGGGATCTAAGCCAATGCTACTTTCATACTCTCCCTTAATTTCAAAAGCATTAGCTCTAAAAAGATAAGCAGGTGTTAAGTCAGGAAATTTTTCTACAGCTTTAGTATTATAATCTATAGCTTTATTTAAAGCTTTTATAGGATCTATTCCCTGTCTTAGTTGATACATTCCAATATACCAATAAGTTGAGCCTAAAGATGTATATCCTTCATAGTTATTTGGATCAAGTTCTATTGCCTTTTCAAAGTTTTGATTGGCATTCTGCCAATACTGCAAAGGATCAAGTCCATGAGCACTTTGATAATTCCCTTTATAAATATTTGAAACACCAATATTTAGAAAAGCTTGAGTATTATTAGGCTCTAACTCAAGCACTTTTTGAGATACTTCTATTGATTTATCAAAAGTATCCAAAGGATTTTTTCCAAAATCCATTTGGAACCTTCCATAAAATTTATAAATATTTGATTTTCCTAAATATGTTTTTACCCTTGTTGGATCAATTTCTGAAGCTTTAGCTATGTCACTTAAAGCCGAATTATATAGATCTTCTGAGAAATTCCCTTTAGAAGAATTAACTTGAGCTATTAAGAACTTTATCTGACTAGAAATCACATAAACTTCTGGATCACTACGAGCAATTTCTATGGCTTGATTGTTAAGTTCTTCTGCTTTTTTAAGATTTTCTATAGCCTGCTCATATTGGCTTTCAAAAAATTTATTTGTACCAATTTGAACATAAGAATTAGATTCCAATAATTTAGCATCATAGAGAGAAGGAGTTTCTTCAAACGCTTGTTTTGCCTGTTTAATAGAGAGCTTATAATTTTTCTGGTAAAACGCTATTAATCCTTCTACATAACTTCTTGAACCTAAAATATTATTTTGGCTAGAATTTAAATATAGTAAGGCTTTATCTCGATAATTTTTTTCTATTTCCTTAATTTTTTCTTCACGTGCTTCTTTGTCTGTTATTTGTTCAGCTTTATAAAGCAAATCACTAAAGTAAAGACCTAAAGCTTTTCCTAAATTATAATTAACTTCTGGATTTTTATATCCTGAATCTACAGCTAGTTGCAAATGCTCACAAGCATTTTTTAAATCCCGTAAAGCTAAATACCCAGAACCAAGAGCATAATGGCCTGGCCCTTGGCTAAGTTTGCCAACCTTTTGCATTTGCTCTTCTATTTTTTTCATTTGTTCTTTTACTTCAGCTTTATCAGACGTTATATCATGCGAAGGCAACAGATAAGCAACTTTCATAATTGAGTTAATCTTTTCAGCTTCTTGAGCAAATATTTCTGCTAGATGAGCTTTTTCTGAAGCTAAAGCTCTTTCACGTATAAAAAGTCCTAAGGAAAAAGTCAAAAGAATCAATGAAATAGATATCACTGAGGCTAATACTTTATATTTCTTTACTTTCTTACTTAAGTAATAAGCTAAATTTGTATTTCTAGCTTCAATTGGCTCATTCTGAATATAGCGTTCTAAATCACTAGCTAGAGCTTTAGCAGACTCATAACGTTTACTAGGTTCTTTTTCTAGACATTTCATTATGATGGCTTCTAGATCTAAAGGGATTTGTGGATTTAATTCACTTACAGGCAAAGGTTTATTTTTAATAACTTTCATTACTAAATCCATGCCCACACCTCCAGAAAAAGGAGGTTTATTAGTTACTAACTCATAAAGTGTAGCTCCAAGGCTATAGACATCAGTCCGCCGATCTAAGTGCTGGTTTTCACCCTGAGCTTGTTCTGGAGACATATAAGCAGGAGTTCCTAAAATTTCACCTGGCAAAGTACTTCCATGCTCACTAAAATCTCTAGCTAAGCCAAAATCCATTATAAAAGGATGCCAAGATGTATCCTCATTTTTTTCAAGCATTATATTAGCTGGCTTAATATCACGATGAATTAAACTTTGAGTGTGAGCAGAGTGAAGAGCTTGAGCAGCTAGCTTAATAATTTGAACTTTTTGTTCTAAAGTCATTTCAGGAGAAGCATCTTTAAGAGATTTTCCTTCAATGAATTGCATTGCAATATAAGGTAAACCTTCTACTTCTCCAACCTCATAAACTTTACATATATGATGGTGATCTATTTTAGCTTGGGATTTTGCTTCTTGAAAAAATCTATCTATTGATTTTGCATTTTTGCTAAGTATAAATTTTAAGGCAACATAGCGCTGTAGTTTAGGATCAAGTGCTTTATATACTTTACCCATACCACCTTGACCTATTAAAGAAATAAACTCATAGCGTTCCCATTTTTTAACAGGAAAATTCTGATAACTCTTAGAAGTTTTTATAACAACATTTTTTGCAGGTAGTGGAGTTGTTATTGCTTCTAGCGTAGGAGGTACTGACACTGTAGAAAAATCAGCTATAGAGTCCTTAGTTATTGGTTCTAAAGCAACTTGTGTTATAGCTGTACTTTCTGAATTTTGTTCTAAAGTTTCTGTTTGTTCTGGGTTTAATTCTGTAGCTAATTTTTGAAGTTGCATTTCAGTTAGTAACTTATTTTGCACTAAACTGCTAAGACGTGTTCCCCACTGTTTTTGAAAAGTAGGATTTACTTGAAGGGTCTCTCCTTCTAGATTAGAAATATCTAATTTAGTTATTAAACCTCTTTCTAATGCCAATTCTAAAAGCTTTTTCTCTAAATTTATATCCATAAAATAAGGGGCTAATTATTATAATTAATAAGCTGTTGTATTAAATGTAAAGTTCAAAGTTAATTATAAACAATAAGTACTTAATAAATTATCGGTATTTTTGTAAAAAGTCCTTAAAATCTTTTGGTAAAGGGCTAGAAATGGTCATTTCTGTTTTAGATATTGGATGAATAAAAGTTAAACTAAAAGCATGTAGCATTAATCTTGAAACAGACTTATCTTTTTTTTCATTATAAAGAGTGTCTCCTAAAATTGGCATTCCCATTTCAGATAGATGGACACGAATTTGGTGAGTTCTTCCTGTTTTTGGCCGGGCTTCAACTAAAAGAGAATTTTTCAGTATTTCTAATAATGTAAAATCTGTATGTGCAAAACTCCCACCTTCATTAACAGAAAGATATTTAGCTTGTTTACCTTTATTTACTCTGGTTTGCCCTAAGTAATTTTGAATAGTCCATTCTACTTGAGGAGTAATATTTGGTTTAGAAACAATAGCTTTATAGACCTTAAAAATTTGGTGTTGGCTAAAAGCCTCAGCAATTGGAGGATTAGCTTTAGTATTTTTTGTAAAAAGAATTACTCCTGAAGTATCACGATCTAGACGTTGATGAATACCTAAATAAGGATCTACTATTTTATCCCGGCTAGCTAAAAACTTTTTAATTGCAAGAAACAAGTTATTTCTTGCCTCATCTACAGTTGGTTGAGTAGGAAGTCCAGCAGGTTTATCAACCAGAATTAAATATTCATCTTCAAATAAAATATGCTCCTTTTTCATTACAAATTCTTTGTCTTGTGTAGGAGAATATCCTTGTTCTAGCTTTGCTAAATCTAAATAAACTTCAATTTGAGCATTGGCAATTAAGTTTTTTGAAGCAATACGAACACGATGACGGTTAAGGTAAACTGCACCTGCAATAATTAGTTTACGTATTTTTGCTTTTGAAAGAGGTGTATTTATTTTGTTAGGTAATGTTTCGGCTAAAAAATTATCTAGCCGTTTATTTACATCTAAACTTGAAACTTTAAATGATAGTTTTTGTAATCCCATTAATTATAATGATTTAGTCTACATAATACTCAAAACCAGGTCTTAAGTATTACTTAGATTTATAATCTGTTCCATTAAATTCATATATTTTGGTTTCATTAGCAGGAATAACTTTCTTTGGATCGTCTTCTTGCCCTTTTGTCCCAGTAAATTCTACCTTAAAGTCATAAAAATTTTTATTTTTTCCTGGAATAAACTCATACTTAGAAGAAAATTGCCAACAAGGGCCTAAGTCATCTCCACAAGTTCCTGAATTATCTCCAGCAGTTTGAGCAAATAAAACATTCTTAAAAGTCCTATTTATATTTGCAAGCAAAGCCACTCCTTGATATGTATAACCTTGTCCTGTATCTGAAGATTCAAGTAAAATACCGTAGCTATCATCCCCTATTTTAACAAGTTTTCCATCAGGAGCAGTACCATAAGAACCTATTTTATCAACATATTTTTGTTCAAGCTCTAAAGACCATTTATTCCCATCTTTTTTAAATACAGCAACTCCTAAAACTGGAGCACAAGCATGACAATCATTGTCAGGAGGTGAAGCAGATGTAACCACCATATATTTATCTGTTCCAGCTTCTTTAAAAGGGCTAACTAGAACAGATGTAACATAAAAATCTTTTTCACTAGATGAATCTGAAGATTCATAAAACTTTGCCAATTCTTCTTTGCTAGGCTTCCAATTAGATTCTTTTTGTTCCTCACTATAGTTACCATACAAAAGTTCAAAAGCTTTTTTTGCAGAAAATTCCCCTTCTATAATTTTGCTGTTAGCTTTTGGCTTTTCAGAATTGGTAACTGTCGAGCTAGGAGTAGGAGTAGGAACAGTGTCTAAAGATCTAGTATCATCACAAGAAACAAAAAATACTAATAAAATTAATACTAATAGTTTTTTCATAATCTTTTTGCTGTATTTTTATAATCCCCCCAAAACTAGAAATTGGGGGGGAATTATTTACATTAAGTTACAAGTAGTCATATCTACAGTAACTGGTTCTGCTGACCAAATTTCATCGGCATATTGTTTAATAGTACGATCACTAGAAAACTTACCTGTTCCAGCAACGTTATAGATTGCCATCTTTGTCCATTTTTCCACATCTAAATATGTTTGACTGACTTGTTGTTGGCATTCTATATAAGAAGCATAGTCAGCTAGTAACATATAATTATCTCCATCCTTAAGTAAAGAGTCTACTATAGGATGGAATAAATCTCGATGATGAGGACTAAAATAGCCATCTCTAATCATATCTAAAACATGTTTTAGCTCTAAATTTTCCTTATAATAGTCATAAGGATTATATTTAGGTTTCAGCTCTTTTACTTCATCTGCATTCATTCCAAAAATAAATATATTATCTGCTCCAACCTCTTCACGAATTTCAATATTCGCTCCATCCATAGTTCCAATAGTTAAAGCCCCATTGAGAGCAAATTTCATGTTACCTGTTCCTGAAGCTTCAGTTCCAGCAGTTGAAATTTGCTCTGAAAGATCAGCAGCAGGAAATATTTTCTCTGCTAAAGAAACCCTATAATTAGCTAAGAATGCAACCTTAAGTAATCCTCTAACACTAGGGTCATTATTAACAACATCAGCAATAGAATTAATCAACTTAATAATGAGTTTTGCCATTCTATAACCAGGTGCAGCTTTACCTGCAACTATAACAGTTCTAGGAACAAAATCTTTATTAGGACTATTTCTAATTTGGTTATAAGCTGTCACTATATGTAATGCATTGAGAAGTTGACGTTTATACTCATGTATACGCTTAATTTGGCAATCAAAAAGTGAGTTACTATCTACTAAAATATTATTCTCTCGTTTAATTAAATCTACTAAACGTTCTTTGTTTGCTTTTTTTACATTTCGCCATTCTTGACAAAAGGCTGAATCTTGAGCAGAATCCCTTAATTTCTCTAACTCATAGAGATCTGTTACCCAACCATCCCCAATTTTGTTTGTAATTAATTTAGAAAGATTTGGGTTACACTTCTTTAACCAACGGCGTTGAGTTATACCATTAGTTTTATTATTAAAGCGTTCTGGATATAGTTCATAGAAATCCTTAAATAATTCATCTTTTAGAATTTCTGAGTGTAGCGCTGCAACTCCATTGATACTATGACTTCCAACAATTGCTAAATTAGCCATTCGAACACGTTTTTCTGGTACTTCTTCAATAAGTGACATACGAACAAATCTAGCTTCATCATTAGGATAGCGATAGCGTACTTCATTTAGAAATCTATGATTTATTTCATAAATAATTTGTAGATGTCTTGGTAATAAATACTCAAATAATTCTACTGTCCATTTTTCTAAGGCTTCAGGCAAAACAGTATGATTAGTATAAGCAAATGTATTAATTGTAATTATCCAAGCTTCTTCCCAGCTTAAGCCTTCAATGTCAACTAAAATACGCATTAACTCAGGAATTGCAATAGCTGGGTGGGTATCATTAAGTTGTATAGCATTTTTCTTAGAAAACTCATCAAAGGTCTTATGATGTTTTTTATAACGACGTACAATATCTTGTAGCGTAGCAGAAACAAAGAAGTATTCTTGTTTTAATCTTAATTCTTTACCTTCAAAAACATTATCATTAGGATAAAGTACCTTAGAAATATTTTCAGACTCATTTTTAGCTTCTACAGCTTTCATATAGTCGCCTTCATTAAAATAATTGAAGTCAAACTCACGAGAAGCTTTTGCAGACCAGAGACGCAAAGTATTTACAGTATTGTTGCCATAACCTGGAATTGGACTATCATAAGCCATTGCTAGAACTTCTTCTGTATCCAACCATTCATTAACTAGACGATTGTTGCGATCTCTATATTGTAGAACTCTGCCATAAAAATGAACTGGATAGAGATATTCAGGACGAGCAACTTCCCAAAAATTACCATAACGAAGCCAGTTATCTGGAGATTCTACTTGATAACCTTCAACTATTTTTTGATTAAAGATGCCATACTCATAACGAATTCCATAACCATAGCCTGGAAGACCTAAAGTCGCCATAGAATCTAAAAAACATGCAGCTAAACGCCCTAAACCACCATTTCCTAAACCTGCATCCCATTCTATCTCTCTAATTTGCTCTAAGCTATAACCTAGTTCATGCATAGCTTTATGACATTCATCTACTAAGTTAAGGTTAACCAAACTATTACCCAAAGTGCGCCCCATTAAAAACTCTAGCGATAAATAGTAGACTCGCTTAACATCTTGTTTATAGTAAGTTTCTTGGGTACGAATCCAACGTTCTAATAGACGATTACGTATAGTTAGGGTAAGAGCAGTATAAACATCTTGTGGGGTAGCAGTGTAGTGATCTTTAGCTAGAAAAAATTCTAAATATTCTTGAAATCCTTTTTGAATAGCAGCAGCATCCATTCCATGATAAAACAGCTTTAGAGCTTCTGGATCTATTTTATTCACCATAGCATCTCCTTAAAGTTGAAAGTTTATAGTACTTTTATACCAAGTTGGCAAAAGTAGCTTTCTAGCTACTAATTATGCAAAAACATCTCTCTCTAAAAACCAAGTGAGCATTCAAACATAGTTAGCAGTGGGAAGTAAAGAAATAAGTTTCAAAACAAATCAAGTAATAAATTATTTTTTTGTAGTAGGAGAAACTGAAATTTCTGCTAAGAGTTTTCCATTATATTTTTCCAAGCGTTTACTTAAAGTATTACGGTGAATGCCTAATTGCTCACTAGCTTTAGAAATATTACCTTGATGATATTCTAAAACCTTTAGTATAAAGACTTTCTCAAATTCTGCTACAGCATCCTCAAAAAGGATACCTCCTTCTAGCATTTCATCAATTAGGCTTTCTAATTTATCTCGCATGAAAAATCCTACTCTGTTAACTTCAGCCCTGTTAATAGGTTATAAGCTTCTTTATATTTTTTGCTGGTAGCAGTAATAATGTCTAAAGGCAACTCCGGTGCAGGTGGTTGCTTATTCCAATCTAGGGTTTCTAAATAATCTCTTAAATATTGTTTATCAAAAGAAGGTTGATTTTGCCCTTCTTTGTAAGATTCAGCTGGCCAAAATCTTGATGAATCAGGGGTTAAAACCTCATCTATCAAAATGATTTTGTTGTCTAGTAAACCAAATTCAAATTTAGTATCAGCTATAATTATTCCCTTTGAATAGGCATAGGCAGCAGCTTTTTGGTAAATCTTCAAGGTCAAATCTCTAAGTTTAATGGTTAGTTCTGCACCTATTAAATTAGCCATCTTTTCTTCAGAAATATTTTCATCATGCCCAGATTCAGCCTTTGTAGCAGGTGTAAAAATTGGCTCTGGCAATTTAGCAGACATTTTCAAGCCATTAGGCAATTTTATTCCACAAACAGAATTATTTTCCTTGTACTCTTTCCAGCCTGAACCAGCTAAATAACCACGTGCTACACATTCAATAGCAATTGCATTCGTACGCTTAACTAGCATAGAACGCCCATCTAATTCACTAGCAAAAGACTGTAAGTATTCTGGATAGTCTTGTGTTTTTGCTGATACCAAGTGATTTAAAACAGTATCTTTTAGAAAATCAAACCAAAAAAGCGACATCTGACTTAAAATTATACCTTTACCTGGAATAGCATTAGGCATAATACAATCAAAAGCAGAAATACGATCTGTAGCTACAATTAGTAACTGCTCACCTAAATCATAGACATCCCGTACCTTGCCACGTCGAAATATATTTAAACCTGCAAAATTAGTAGAATAAACTGTTTTATTAATAGGAACCTCTTAGTATGATTAAATTTATATTAGCCTAGCAGATATTTTGCTAAGATGCCCAATTATTTTAAGAACTAATATTTTTGTCAAGCAACATAGAACAATAAAACATTTATTTTCTAGCAAAACTTAAAAGCTCTAAAGCTAAAGAAAATTTAAATAGTTGATGTCACATAAAACGCTGCTTGACGCTCTGACACAAACGTAATACCATACATTTTTAATGCAAGTTGAAGTAGTCCAAAAAATATTTACCACTAAAATTTCTAAGCTTTTTATATAATTTTGAGGGGGTTGCTTAATGAAAAGAGTCCTCGTTGTTGATGATGAGGAAGACATTCGTGATCTTTTATACGATATATTGTCTGACTCTGGTTATGAAGTTATTCTGGCTGAAGATGGATTAAAAGCTGTAAGCGAAGTTAAAAAAAATCCTCCTGATTTAATTATTTTGGACGTTATGATGCCAGTCATTAGCGGCCCACGGCTTATGCTATTGCTGCGCTCTTATACTGAACCTGTTAGTAAAATCCCTATTATTATTTGTTCTGCATCACATGTTGTAGACGAAGTTCTTAACTCAGATGAGTTTGATGTACATCCAGAAGATTGTATTTCTAAACCTTTCCAAGTAAGAGAATTGTTACGTAAGGTACAAGATCGTATAGGTGTATAACCTAATAACCCGTCAACTAAAAGTATTAGACAAAAGCGAGCTGATTTTAAGTTTCAAAAATTAGCTCGCTTTTGCTCGCTTTTGAAATTTATAGCTTCTTAAATTCTTCTGTAGCTCTTACTAATCCATCAATAATACCTTCCTCTGTTGCAGAATGCCCAGCATTAGGAATTATTTCTAGTTTTGCTTCTGGCCAAGCACGATGAAGTTCCCAAGCACTCATCATTGGACAAACAACATCATATCTACCTTGAACAATTACGCCTGGAATATGTCGTATTTTTCCAACATTCTCAATTAAGTAATTCTCTGAGTTAAAAAATGCATTATTCATAAAATAATGACACTCAATACGAGCTAAAGGAATTGCTTTAGCGGGATCACCAAAATTATCAATCAAGGCTTGTGATGGAATTAGCTTTGAAGTACTACCTTCCCAAATACTCCAAGCTTTTGCTGCCTCTAATCTTACTTGCTCATCCTCACTTGTAAGCCTACGATAATATGCTGTTAACATATCATGTCTTTCTTCTACAGGAATTAAATTTAGATAGTTTTCCCAAACATCAGCAAAAATTGCATCTGCACCTTCTTGATAAAACCATTTAATTTCTTTTGGTCTACATAAGAAAATCCCTCGTAAAACTAATGCTTTAACCTTTTCTGGATGAGTTTCTGCATAAGCTAAACTTAAAGTACTTCCCCAAGAGCCACCAAATACCACCCAAGTATTAACACCTAAATGCTCTCTTAATTTTTCAATGTCAGCAACTAAATCCCAAGTAGTATTTTCTTCTAAACAAGCAAAAGGTTCACTACGACCTGAACCACGTTGGTCAAAAAGTATTATCCTATAAGTTTCTGGATCAAAATAACGTCGCTGCATTGGATCAGTTCCACCACCAGGACCACCATGTAGAAAAATTACTGGTTTACCATTTGGGTTTCCACTTTGCTCATAGTAAATTTTATGTATAGAAGATACTGCTAGCATCCCCTTATCATAAGGCTCTATTTCAGGAAATAAAGTTCGCATATTTATCCTTTCCAAAAAGAAATAAAGTAGGAAGCAATATACTCCCTACTTTATATTACTTAACTAAATTAATTACACAACTTGTTCTAAAGCTTGTATTGTAAGTGAGCCACTTTCTACAAGTTCGCTAGTTAAAATAAATTTCTTTATCTTGCGTTGAGAAGGCAAATTATAAAAGGCATCTAGCATAATTTTTTCAAGAACCATTCTCAAGCCTCTAGCACCTACTTTAAGCTCTATTGACTTACGAGCAATTGCTTCTACAGCAGAATCGGTGTAGCTCATACGTATTCCATCTAATTCAAATAAAGCTTGATATTGCTTAATCAAAGCATTTTTAGGTTTCGTTAGGATTTCTACCAGAGCTGCTTCATCTAATTCATGTAAGGAACTAATAGAAGCCAAACGCCCAACAAATTCAGGAATCATTCCATATTTTATTAAGTCTTGTGGTTCAACATGATTTAAAAGATTTGATTTAGCACTAAAACGACGTTTATTTATATCAGCTTGGAAGCCTAAGGTTTTACCTCCTAAACGTCTTTCTACTACTTTATCTAAGCCAACAAAAGCCCCACCACAAATAAAGAGAATATTAGTAGTATCTACTTTAACTCGCTCTTGTTGTGCATAGCGAGCACCTCTAGCTTGAGGAACAAAGATTTCTGTTCCTTCTAGGACTTTTAACATTGATTGTTGAACACCTTCACCAGAAACATCTCTTGTTACAGAAGGATTTTCATCTTTGCGAGCAATTTTATCTATTTCATCTAAATAAACTATACCTATTTGGGCTTGTTCTACATCCCCATTTGCAGCTTCTAGAAGTTTGCTAATAATGTTTTCCACATCTTCGCCAACATAACCAGCTTCAGTTAAAGTAGTAGCATCAGCAATACAAAAAGGAACATCTAAAAGTCTAGCTAATGTTTGTGCCAAAAGAGTTTTTCCTGTACCAGTAGGCCCAATTAACAAAACATTACTCTTTTGTACTTCTACATCCCCTTTTTTATTATTGCCACCTCGTTTTTTGGAAACAGCAATACGTTTATAATGTTGGTAGACTGCAACAGCTAGACGTTTCTTTGTCTCATCCTGTTGAATTACATATTGATCCAAAAACCGCTTTATCTCTATAGGAGTTGGAAGGCCGTTTTGGTGTGGCTCTGCCTCTTTATTGCTATCTAACAATATATCATTACATATATTTATACATTCATTACAAATGTAAACTGATGGGCCAGCAATAAGTTTTTTTACTTCACGGTTTGACTTATGGCAAAATGAACAACGTGGCACTTCTTCAGTAAATCTCACAATTCCCTCCTTGGTATTTCGTTTATTCTAAATCGAACCCAAAAAGATTGAAACAAAGTTTTGCTATTCATCCTGCGGAGAATCAGCTTTAGCGCTTAAGCGTTCCATTAATTTATGTGCCTTACGAGCTACAGTTTCTATTTTTTGTGTATTTTTTATTGCATATTCTAAATGTGCAACTGCCTTTTGCAAAGCAGCATCAAGCCTGCCTTGTGAAGCTAACCATTTTTCTAAAAGCTGCATTTGTATAACAACAGCAGATAACTGTTTACTAGCTTGATGAAGCAATTCTACTGATTTATTGCTCTCTGATAAAGCTTTATTACGATAAGGATACTCTGTTTGTGGCATTACACCTAAAGTAGAACGAAAAATTAATTCTTCATCCTTCTTAAGCTTATTTGAGACCATTTGTTCAGTAATGCGTTTTACTCGTCTCTCAATGCCACCTGTAAGAGGATTATAAGCTGTAAGAATTTCTATTGATTGTGTAAGAGTTTTACTAATACCTTTTGAAAGTCCATTTCCTTCAAATTTTGCAAGTACAACAGTTATATTATCTTCTCCACCACGCTCTTTAGCTAAATCCACCATTTTTACTCCTGCCCGTTCTAGGTTGGGAGCATTAGAAGTAATTTCCCACATTTCTTCTGGAGTTAACTTATTAGATAAACCATCAGAACACAATAATAAATAATCCCCAAAACATAATTCTAAACTAGTTATAGCTACATGTATTTTTTCTTGTCCACCCATTGATTGCAATATTATACTTCTAGTGCTATCTGCTGGCTCTAAACCTATAGGAAAAGAACCTGACTGTGTTAATACTTCAAATAGTGATTGATCTGTAGTAAGTTGTCTTATTTTATTTTCTCTAACTACATAAGCTCTAGAATCGCCTACCTCAGCAATGTAAGCACGATTTCCAGAAACAAAAAGTGCTGTAACAGTAGCACCCATACCCTTTAAGTTTGAATTAACCTTGCTATTTTCCCAAATTAGCTGATTAACTTTTTCTATTGCTTTTATCAGTAAATCCATCTCATTATCTACTATTTTTGCTTTTATCAGACGGATAAGTTCAAATTTTAAGGCATAAACAGCCATAGCTGAAGCCATTTCACCAGCCTGAGCCCCACCCATTCCATCAGAAACAGCTATAAGTAAATGATTTTTTTCTATTGAACGCCTAATAGATTGCGGGAAAGTATAGTGTTTACCATCATTTAGATCAGCAATAATAAAGTTATCTTCGTTATTATCACGAATTTTACCAATATCAGAAGAAGCAAAAATTGAAGTAACTACCCAAGAAGTGCTACGTGTTGCCATTTAGACTAACCATCTCTTTCAAGCTCTTTCAAACTCTTCTAAACTTTGTTAAAAATATTAATTCCAAACTTATATTGAAAAAGCAAACTACTTCAGGCTTATATATTGTCATTATAGTTATGTCAACTTTTTTCTATAAGTTGCAGTAAATTTCTTATAAAAACATAAGAGTTGTTGTAACTAACATCTTAGACTAATATAATAGTTACTTAAAGGTAAATTAACTTGTATATCAAGTATTAATTCTTCAGCTAATTTACTAAGCTAGCAATTTTCTTATAGTTCTATCCACTAAATAAAATAAAAACCATGGTAACTAATAATTTGATAAACAGCCCTGATATTAAATTTTTAAAAGACTGTGATGCTTTAACAGGATTAAGCGAAGATATTCTAAAAGTTATTTATGATCATGGAAAAATTATAAGAATTAATCCTGGAGATACTATTTTTTCGGCTAATCAGCCATCAGAACAATTCTACGTAATCAAAACGGGGATAGTAGAAATTTGTAGAGAAGATGAACCCGGTAAACTAAGAGCTGTAGCCTATATGGGTTCATCTACATCGTTAGGTGAACTAACTATGCTTACAGGTTCAGCTTATAATTCTTATGCTAGAATGCCTGGAGGAGGAGAAATTTTTGCTATTAGCCGTAATGTATTTTTATCTTTATTAGATATATTACCTGAATTTGGCAGATCACTATCCACATTGCTTGCTCATCGTTTAGAATCAGTAGTTAAACATACTCGCATAGATAGACGAGAACACTTTAGAGGCAGCCTAAAATTTTTTGACTTAACAACGATAATTCAAACTATTGTAACAGCTAGGTTAACAGGAACACTATCTATCAATGGAGAAAGTGATGAACCCTTTGCAGAAGTAAACTTTGAAGAAGGTGAAATTCGAGGAGCATTTTTAGGTAACCTATTGGGAGAAGATGCTTTTTATCAGCTATTTCAACCTCCTATTAAAGAAGGAAGCTTTGATTTTAAGAGTTCTCCAATACAACATACTGGAGATAGTAGATATGATATATTCCAACCAGCCTCTGCATTACTTATAGAAGCAGCCCGCCAGCAAGATGAATTACAAGAAATGATGCGCAAAATTAATCCAACAGATATATTTACTCCAGCTAAAGATAACCTTCTTTGGTTAGGCGAAGAGGCTTCTATGGATTTAGCTAAAACTGTCTTTAACACTATTAAAAAAGAGTCTTTAGTTGTATCTCAACTTGTAGAAACTGTAAGGCGTTGTTCATATTCAATATATTCTGTACTTAAGATTATGTTAGTAACTAAACAAATTGAAAGGGTAAATAAACAAGCAACCTAGTCCTAGAATTAAAGCATCATATTTTATTAAGTAATATATAATAAATAAATTAGCTTAAATAATATAGGAAGCTATAAGTTTATATCAAAAGGCTTGACATAGTTTTTCCATATGTGGTCAAATCTGTAGTTTAATATTTATCAAGTTACCTAAAAGCTGAGTAGCAATAACTTAACTTCTTGTCTTTGAAGGGAGGCAGCGTAGCTTAAAAGCGCTGAAGATTAATGAATATAACGGAACGCCAAGTTGGAGATGTAACAGTACTAGATATAGAAGGAAAAATTTTACTAGGAGAAGGTGATGTACAACTTAAACAGCATGTTGCTGACCTCATTACTCGTGGAGTAAGAAGAGTTGTATTAAATTGCCAAGAAGTACCTTATATGGATAGTTCAGGTTTGGGAGAAGTTGTTCGTTGTTATACAGCAGTAAAACGTGCAGGGGGAGAACTTAAGTTAGTTAATTTAACCAAACGACTAATAGATTTATTTACTATTACCAAATTGATAACAGTATTTGAAACTTTTGATTCTGAAGAAAAAGCTTTGAAAAGTTTTCCAGCCAAATAACTATTTATCAAAACATTAATTAAGAAAAAGTTCCAATCAGGTTTAACCTTAATTGGAACTTTTTCTTTTTAAGCTCAGCTAGAAATTAATCTTTATAGCAAATTGAAATTGTCTTGGGTCAAAAACAGAAGTAGCAGGACTCTTAAACTCTCCATCCTTAAAGGTGACACGACGAAAATCATTATTTACAGTAGAAATATTTACTCGGTTAAATAAGTTAAATACTTCTGCTATAAAGTCAACTTTAACTCTTTCCCCAATAGGAAGAACCCTTGCAACTCTCATATCAACAGATGCAAAACCTGGTGCAGTTCCAGCATTACGACCTAATGAACCAAAAGTTCCTATGGCTGGTAGGGTAAGAGCTCCAGTAGTAGGATCTAAATTTGGGCGATCTGTGTTAGCAGACTGATCCAAATTAGTATCAGCACCTGTAAGGATATTGTATGGGCGACCAGAAGAAAGCTCAACAATTGGAGCAAAAGTAAAGTTAGCTAGAACTTTCTTTATCCCCTTACTAGATTTCTGATCATAAGGAGTCTTGTAAAGACCACTAATTACAAAACGATGTCGTTGATCTAAACTAGAACGACTTCTTTCTAAGTCTAATCTAGTGTTTTCTTGAGGTTGTAAGAGAGTTTGTAAATCCGTAGAATCATCTAAGGTTTTACCAAAATTATAGCTAATTAAAGCTTGAAAGTTATTTGAAAAACGCTTTGTTAGGTTAAATGTTACAGAGTGATAAACTGAATTTGAGGTAGCTTCTTGTGTTGCTACTGGCCCAAAAGGAATTGGGCGACTGTTAGGAATTAATACTGGGTTTGGCCCAGATGGACGAAAGAAATTATTTGCAATTATCACTGCATTTGGTGAACCATCCGGAGAAACTTGCAAAATGGCTTTTGCATTAGGAGTATTACGATCTACAGGATGTGGTAGTTTATGGCCACCTGTAAAAATGTAAGTTACACTAAAAGCTAAGTTATTAGCAATTTCTCTTTCAATACCAATATTAACTTGATTTGTATAAGCATAAACAAACTTACGGTCTAAAGGTAAAGTAAATGGTAATACTGAACCATATCCAGGAAAAGGTTTAAATGGATCAAATCGAGATTGTCCATTTAGATAAACTGCCCCTTTATCTACACCTGGTGTAACACCTGAAACAACAGTACCTTCAAAAATTTGTGCAGCATTAAGCGGTGTAGTAGGAAGAGGTAAATTAGCAATGCTTATAAATTGAGGAGATTGCCCACCATCAGCAATATCTGAGTTAAAAGCTAGTGCAAGCAGTGGATGGTCAAAGAATATTCCATAAGCAGCTCGTATTACAGTTTTGCCATCTTTCTTTGGATCATAAGCAATACCAATACGTGGGCCAAAATTGTTTTTATCTCTAGGAATTCCTTGAATTACATTTAAGAATTTTTCAGCAGCATCTAATTGTTGAGCTGTAATAGAAAACCTATCAGTAGTAACCCCAGTAGTAGGAAAAGTTGGAGTTAACTCAACATCATAACGAATTCCATAATTAAGAGTTAAATTTGAGCGAATTTTCCAGCTATCTTGAATAAAGAGTCCTATAGTTTTATTTGTAACCTTTGAGGTTGACTTTCCAAAACCTTGCACAAAAGTTTGTGGCAAGCCCAAACCATAAGCTTGAACAGGAGTAAGAGATGGAGCAGTTTTAAAGCCTGGAACTAAAGCAGCAAAAGGAGAAACTGGGAATGAACCAAAGTTAAATAAACCTGAAAAATTTAGCTCAAATCTAGCAGGATCAATATTTACATAGTTAATATCCACTCCAAATTTGATGGTATGGCCACCTTTATCTAAAGTGAAATTATCTTTAAATTCATAACGTTTCTCTACACGATCCACTGGTGAGAAAGGCTCACGGCCAAAAAAGCCTGCCCCAGTAATATTTATTGCCACATCAGAACCAGAAGTGAAGAAAGTTCCACGACGTGCAAAGTTAAAAAGAAATTCGTTAACTTTATTTCCACCAAAAGTGTGTATATCTTGAACTACCACTGCAGTATCTCTAAAAGAAGAAATCCCTGTTCTGGAAACATCATTAAGGCCAAAAGGTTGATTTTGACCAGAAGATTGGATACCTGTAGTTGTGATTGGAGTGAAGTTATAACGTAGGGATAACCTATTATTCTGAGTAATTTGACGGTCTAACTTTGCAGAGTAAAAGGTAAACTTATCGCTAACTGGATAAACATTTTGTATATTGGAAAGTGGGCGGAAAGAAGATGGAATAGCCCCAAGTTGTCCTCCAGAAAGAAGTGCAGTTACAATAAATTGTTTTTGACCATTAAAAGGATTAATACCTGTTCTTGCTACTCCTGCTCCACCAACAGCTAATTGTTGGTAAAGCCCACCAGCTGTTGTACCTGCATTAGCTGCAATAAAAGCTTGTTGTTCAGGAGTTAGAGCAAATACTGTAGGATCTAGCCCTATTTGTGAAAATCCTGATTCTTGACGTCTTGTTTGATCTACAGCAATAAAAAAGAAGGTTTTATTCTTCTGAATTGGTCCACCTAAGCTAAAACCATATTGTCCACGAGTAAAAGCAGGTTTAGGATCTGAGCCTAAAGGTGGAAAAGCTAAAGCATTACGTGCTTGTATTGCTCTTTGTCGTAAAAAGCCAAAAACATTGCCATGTAATTCATTTGTACCTGATTTAGTAACGACATTGACCACTCCGCCAGCAGTACGTCCAAATTCTGCCGCAAAACTATTAATAACCACTTGGAACTCTTGTACTGCTTCTTGTGAAACTGTAGAGCGTGCTGCATTTACAGAGTTATCAATATTATCTGCTCCATCTACTTGAACTAGATTAGAGCGAGCGCGTTGTCCTCCAAAATTTAGACCTGTAGTAGGTGCAGGCCCTATTGGCGGAGAATTATCTCTACTAATTTGTGAATTAGTTAGAGCAAAATTTAAATAACTACGACCATTTATTGGTAAATTATTAATTCTTTGTTGGTCTATAGTTTGAGTAACAGCTGTTTTAGTAGTTTCCACAACTTCTGGAGCAGCAGTAACAATGACTTCTTCTCCAATGTCCCCAGCTATTTTTAATGTAACATCAAGTCTTGCAGCTTGACCTAAAGTCAAAACCACATTTTCACTAATAGTTTTACTAAATCCATTTGCTTCAGCAATTATTTGATAAGATCCTGGTGGAATTGCTAAAAACTTATAAGTTCCTGCGTCATCAGTAGTTGTTGAACGTTCAAAGTTAGTTTGTGGATTTTTAATAGTGACAGTTGCTCCTGAAATAACAGCACCAGTATCATCCTTGATTAAACCAACTAAATCGGCTGAAGTAGCTTGAGATTGTGCATAAGCGGGACTGCTATACCATACACTGCTGCTACCAAAAAGAAGTCCCAACAATGACAAATATACAAGAGTGCGAAGTAAGGGCCTCATAGTATTGCTCCTTCTGAATATTATTTTATTTTTATATATGGTTGACAAAAGAATCGCCAAACTAAATTACTTTTAACTCTGGTCGCAGTTTTTTGTTTTTATGGATAGTTTATGTATTTTACCTAAGAAATACACTATATCCACTTTATATTTTAGGTTAATTAGTAATTTACTTTTAGGAGTGCAAATTTTTCATTTTTCTAATAATAGAGGAAACTTATACTTTGGGCAACGACTTAATAAGTAAGACTTTTTTACTTTTGGATAAATAGAATTTGCACTTTTCTTTTAAAAAGAAAAAAGCAGCCATTTAAGCTGCTTTTTCTTAGTTTAGAAATTAAGACTTACTGTGCTACTGTAAATAAAAAGGTTTTTGAAATTCCACCATTTGCATTACGCACTCTTATAAAGTGATAACCTGGAACAGTATGAGGAACTTTTTTGACCTTTATTACTGTTGAGGTAACAGAAACAACTTTCAAAGCAACCCCATCCATTTCAACTGTAGCGCCTTGACTAAAACCTTGACCACGAATTTCCATAGAAAGTTTAGTCTTATCAGCTTTAGCAGTTGCAGGAGTAATCAAATCTATTTGTGGAGCTAGTACAATTTTAAAGTCTTGTACTGTTTCATCTAAAACAGTGGCTTCAGGTTGAGTTACTTCTAATCTAATTCTAGCTTTATCTGTTACTAAATCTGGTGTTGGTAACCAATTAAATTGATTTACATTAGCAGTTAAATTACCAGCTAAAACTATTGGGAAAGAACGTCCACCATCAGTAGAAAGTAATAATCTTTGGAAAGGCTTACCATCACTATCAATATTCCATTTAATTGTTGTTGGTGCTCCATTAGCACTTATAACTGTTTCTGGAGTTGATAGTTTTACAATTGGAGCAGGAATTGGACCTTCATAACTAAAGGCCATATCAAGTTGAACAGTTTGACCATCAGGGTTAATTACAACAACAGGAATTTGTCCTGGATCATGCAATGGAGTTGTAATCATTAAGAAATTTGTATCAATATAAGTTGTAGCAAGTGCTCTACCATCCCAAATAACTCTAGCACCACGTTGGAAATTGGTTCCACTTAATTTAACAGAAGTTCCTCCAGTAGTAGGCCCATTATCAGGAGAAACAAACAAAAGTGTTGGTGATGGAGGTGGAGGAACAACATATTCAAATACCTTTGGAAATAATGTAGTCATTCCATCTGAATTTGTTATTCTTATATCCACTAAACCTATATCATGCGCAGGTGTAAAGAATGAAAGAGTAGTTTCATTGACTAAATCTGCACTAGTATCTTTACCATCTAAAAATACTTTAACTCCTGGTCTAAAGTTTTGACCTCCAAGAGTTACTTTTGTCATACCTGTAGAAGGTCCACGTGGAGGATTAACAAAATTTAAAACTGGAGGTTTAGGCTCAAATAACTTCAAGCCATAAGTTATTGTGTAAATATCATCTCCACGAGCTGTACCATCTCCATCCGCAGCTACTCCAACCAAATAAAATGTTATAGGCCCATTGTATTGAGATGGAGCTGTCCAATTAAACTGCCACATCGCATTATCAATACGCCCAGTAAAATTACCAGCAATAGTTGGAACTAAATAATCTCTGCTAGTTGAACCTACATTTACACTTTTAACCACAGAAATAGTTTCATCAGCAGAAGTTAAATTTCCAGTGCTGCCACCTTTATCATCAATTATTGAAAGCTCAAAACCCCAACGAGTAGCTTCAGGATCAGCTAATATAACAGTTAAGTTATAAGTCATACCTGCAACATATTCTCTAGGTAAACCGACTACAGCAACTTGTCCTTTACCAGTGTTAGCAGGAAAAGAGTTATGGCAATTAGTACAATTTTGTTCTCCTGGTGCACCACTATTGCTAAGTGGAGGAGTACCACTGTCAGCACTAGTTTTTTGGAGTAAACCAAAGATAGTAAAGAAAACCACTACTAATATTAACTTCCAATGTCTCATTATCAACAACCTCTTAATATTACTTTGCACTTGTGGCGCTAGGAGTATTTGCTAACAAAGCAGGTATAATTTCAAAAATAAATGTTTGATCAGAAGAAGAAACATCTTTTGCTAATTCTACAGATTGAAGATCTTTAAATGAGGCATCTGTAAGCAGCAAAAATAAACTGCTACGATTTAGACCACCACGAACAAATAAAGCAAATTTACTACGTGCTTTATCTGTAGAAATTCCAACTACATCATCAGCTCCAATAGAATTGACGGCATGAGGATCATCAGTAAATAAGCCTTCATAAGTTATAAATTCTTCTTTGTTATTTTCAAACAAGAAAATCATTGCCGTAGCATCAGAGTTTTTTAGAGTAGCAAAAGCAGGACGATCCTCAGGAAATTGAACTACTTTAGGGTTTAATACTGTAGCAGTGCGAAAATACCTAGTTTCAAGTTTCCCATTACGTGTATCTAAGCGAATTCCTATGATTACATCATAAAAACCTGTTAATCCAGGAATTTCACAATCACGAAAATATGCTAGCCCATAACGTAAGGCTTTGCGCTTAAACTGATCATTTTCTGTCTCTAAAGAAGGGAAAAAGTCAGCAGGTAGTAATTGAAAAAGTACTTGTCTTGGTAATTTTGCTAAAGATGTTTCTGGTAAGATAAAGGGTTCGCCAAGTGCTAATGGGTCAACATTATCCTTATTAAAACCTTTTGTTAGATTATAGCTAAAAGAACTAGGAAGATTATTATTTGTTGTAGTTTGAGCTTGAACATGCCCAAAAAAGAAAACTAAGAAAATCAAAGAAACTATTACCCTTAACATTCTGCCTCTCGTGATTTACTATTTGGTATTCACTAAAACAAGTTTAGACTTAATAAAGTTTAGACTTAATAAAGTTTAGACTTATCCCAGATTATTATATAGTGTGTTCTGGGAATATACCCCAAGCTTGTTAGATTATCAAATAAACTTATCAGTCATTAGACAATATTTGCCAAACAAAAGTCTTAAAAGTTAAAATCTAATCTAATACATCAAGAAATCAAGTATAAATACCAGTAAATATTGCTTTTTATAGATAAGCCTTCCTAATTGTTTATTTATCTTTTACAGAACCAAAATAACAATTTACAGCTTTTAACAATAAAAGAAGGGATCAAAATTTATCTAGTTTATGATTTTAGTAGGCAGGAAATTTTTCTAAAGTAAGATTTGAAATCTTTGCAAAATTTAAGTATTACAAAAATATTACGTAAGAATTTTGATTATTCCGCAAATTTATAAACAGCTAGCTATGTCATAGGTTTATAGATAATGAATTCCTAATCTAATTATATCTCCATCATCAGGAAACAAATAATCACGGTTAACTACTTCCCCTACAATAGAAGATTTATCATCCATCATAACTTCTACTTTTGTTCCAATTGGCAAAGGTGAGTATGTAAAAACACCTGCACCATTTTCACTACTATCAGAAACCAATGCATCTACTAGTTCTTCTTTTTTATTTTCTTGGTTTTTCTTATCTTCTAAAATTCTAAGTTTTACAAAAAAACGTAGTGGATTACGTTCTTCATGACGGTTGCTTTGAGAATTTTGTGAAGCCATAAAAACCTCCCAAACATTACTTACATCAATTTGCCAAAGTTTAACGCAAAAGATATGCCAAAATAAAACGTTCCTAAAGTCTTGAAATATAAGTAATCTAGAACTTTATTGAGGAGTTTTTCACAAATTAGAAAAAAGTAATGTGAAAAAAACCAGCACAACAAATTTTAACTTAAACTAATTAATAACAATAACACTCTAATTTTGAAAAGGATATATCATTTGTTTCAAATAGTTATTAGGAATTGGTTCTGAAACCCCATATTTTTCAGGCATTTGATTAGGCAAATAAAAACTACCAAAAATCATATCTATAAAAGGAAAAATCCCAGCATAATTTTTATTGTGTGCTGCTTGTTCAGATGAATGATGCCAATGATGAAATTGTGGAGTAACAATAAAGTAACTTAAAAACCACATAGGTATTTTTACATTAGCATGAATAAAAAGAGCATAAACAATACTAAATGATAAAAATATTCCAAACGTTGCTTTTGAAAAACCAAGTATATAAAGAGGCATAATAGTAATTGTTTTTGTGATAATTTGGTCTACTGGATGTAACCTAGCAGAAGCTAACCAATCCATTTCCTCTATACTGTGATGAATTGAGTGAAACCGCCATAACTGTGGAACTTCATGCATTAAACGATGACCTAAATAATGAAAAACTTCTGTTACCATTAATGCAATAAAAAATTGTACCCAATGGGGTTGTTTACTAATTGCAGTTTGAAGAGCAGGACTTATAAAAGGTTTTAGTAAAATAGCAATAGGAATAATACATATAACCAAGCCTATTTTAATCAATAAGTGGTTAAGAAAAAAATGGATAACGTCATTTACCCAGCCTTTACGAAAAGTTTTTTGTGATTTTTTAAGTGCAAAAAGGTGTTCTATTGGAACAAATAAAAAAAATACTAGCAAAAACCCTATAATAATATTGCCTTTCATTTTTCCCTCCAAGTCTTTTTACTTTATACAAGGGAAAACAAAAAAGGATTCAAAGAAATTTGCTAATCGACTAAAATTCACCTGCAAATTATAATAATAGTCCAGAAAGTTTTGTTTTTGTTACATCTAAATATACAAAAGAATTTTTGCCAAAACTTTAAGGA
Source organism: Blastocatellia bacterium (assembly GCA_039812885.1). Classification (GTDB taxonomy): domain Bacteria; phylum Acidobacteriota; class Blastocatellia; order Chloracidobacteriales; family JADJPF01; genus JADJPF01. Next base: position 833,602 of record JBDIBI010000001.1, on the reverse strand, counting down.
GAAAAAAGTATGTTTAGTTACTTTCTATTTGCTTTACCAGCTTTAATTCTAGCAATAATAGCTCAGATTTGGGTAAAACAAGCTTATACAAAAGCATCTCAAATCCCTAGCCATTCAGGTTTAACTGGAGCTGAAGTAGCTAAAGCTATATTGCATAAAAATGGAATATATGATGTCAAAGTAGAAATAACTAATGGATGGTTAAGTGACCACTATCACCCAATAGAAAAAACTTTGCGTCTCTCCCCTGAAAACTATTCTGGTAGATCGCTAGCTGCAATAGGAGTTGCAGCACATGAAGTTGGTCATGCGTTGCAAGACAGTAGAGGCTATTTACCTTTATACCTTCGCAGCGCACTAGTACCAGTAGCAAGTTTTGGGACAAACTTTGCTTATATCATTTTTGTAATTGGTTTATTTCTAACTAGACTATTTGTATTCGGCAAATTTCTTATGTTAGGAGGCATATTACTATTTGCAGCAGCATTTATATTTACTGTAATAACACTACCAGTAGAATTTAATGCTTCTTCTAGAGCACTTTCTATATTAGAAAAGGGTGGATTTTTGTCTGAACAAGAACTAATTCCTGTTAGAAAAGTGTTAACAGCTGCGGCTCTTACTTATATTGCTGCTGCGGCTCAAGCTTTATCTTTACTTCTTTGGTCAGTTTCTGAATACAATAGAAATGATGACTAGTTATCAACTACTCTTGGCACTACAACAAATGTAGTGCCAAGGCTGTCATATCATCATTAGTTTCAACTTCTTGAGCAAATTTATCACATTCTAAAAATAGTTTCTGTAAAAGGGATTCAGAATTTTGGCTGTTTTGACAAATTTCTCTTAATGTTTCATTTACTGTTTCATATCCCCACAGTTCTTCTTTATTGTTCATTCTTTCAGGAAAACCATCACTAACAAAAACTAATTTGTCTCCTGGTTTTAATTCTAACGTGACAGCTTTTAAATTTATTTTTCTCACAAAACCAAGAGGCAATCCAGGTAAATTAATAATTTCTGTGTTTTTAGTGCTCTCATGGTAAAACACTATTGGTGGCATTGCCGCAGAACAAACTTCTATTAACATATTATCTAAATCAACTATAGCAAGAGTCAAAGCCATGCCCATATTACGATAAGCTAAAGAAGATTTTAGTGAAAAGTTAAGATTATTCATTATCTCAACAGTAACCATTTTGTTTGTATTATCAGCATTTTTACTAATTACCGGCTTTATATTTAATATAGAACTAACTAGAAGGGATTTTATCATCCCAACTACTAGCCCCGCCCCAACTCCATGCCCTGTAGCATCCCCTATAGCTAAACAATAACTATTAGGGCTAATTTGAATAAAGTCGTAGTAATCTCCTCCAACTTCTGTAGCAGTACGCATTTGCCCAACTATTTCTACTTTATCTAAAAATAAGTTTCTCTTAGGTAACATTGATAATTGCAGCTGACGAGCATAGGCAAGCTCTTTTTGTACTGCAAGTAACTCAGCTTGTACTCTTTTAGTAACTTTTTCATGTTCTAAAGCTTTAGTTAAATCTGTGTAAAGATTAGCATTTTCAATAGAAATAGCTGCTTGTGCTGAAAGCATATGTAATATCTGTAACCGCTCAACAGTAAAAGCTCCTATAGTTAAATTATTTTCTAAATATAAAATACCTGTTAAATTTCCTTGGTTAATTATTGGAATAGATAAAATAGATTTTGGATTAGTTGTTATTACATAAGAATCTTGGATAAATCTATCATCTTTAGCAGCATTATCTATAACTAAATCTTCTTTTGTACGAATAACATAATTAACAATTGATGGTGAAATATATTTAACAGACTCTAACAACATAGCTTCAGATAATTTAGTTGCTCCTTTATCTGAATAGGCTTCTACTTCTACAAAAAATTGGTTACCTCTTTTTAACAACAAAAAACCTCTTGTTGCACCAGCATTTTTTACAACTATTGATAATAATTCTGTCATTAATTTATCTAAAACTATTTCGCTTGATATTGCTTGTGATGCTTTTATTACTGTATCCAAATCTAAAGAAGTGGTTTTGTTTTCTAGTAATAGATTTTGACTATTATCATCTAGGATTTTAACTTTATTACTTTCTAAAAGGAATTCTGAATATTGTTTTTCCAATTGTGCAACTTTTGCAAATGCTTCCCACTTTATATAACAACGTTGTGCATCTAATAGGTAAAGTTTAGAGATTCTTTTCTTATTTTTTGCCAAATAAAATCTACCTGCTAATTCATTAGCTAACGCCTCTTCTTGAATATAATTATATTGTTTAGCTAGTTCTATGGACTTATCATAATAGTTTGCAGCCAATTCCCTATCTTGCAAAACACGGGCTTTTTCTGCTTCCACCAGATAGTACTTATTAGAAAAATTCATAGGTGCATGTTGCATCCATTTTTTTATCTTTCTCTGATTAAAAACAACCTTAGAATAAATCTCTACCTTCTCAAATAATGAAACAGTTTCATAAACAGCTAGCCAAACTAAAGAATCATAAAAATAGAAATATGCTGAAATATAAGTACCTATTAATCCATCTAAATATTGTTTTAGAACATTAAGATTGTTTATAGCTTGTTTATAATCTTGAAATAAATAACTAAGAAAAAGCTTATTAAAATATAGAATACCTATAGAAGTCCTATCATTAGCACTTAAATACATTGGAAGCACAATATTTTCATTATAACTTTGACCAATTAAATTAATGCAGCTATTATTTGGTTCTTGTTCAACTAAATTTAGAACTATTTGATCATACATTCTTACCAAATAATTCCCCATTTTATGTCTAAGTTTATCAGTGACTTTTATATATTTATTAGTTTCCGATTTAATAAAAGATAACTCTCTACCAGAAATTATTAAAAAGGCTAAGTAACATTGTATAGAATATATAGAATATTCTATGTTACCTGTTTCTAATCCATTTTGATATGAGTCAAATAATGGATCTAACATTTCTTGAAAATGAGTTTTCCATGTTTTTATAAAACCATATACAGCAAAAAAAGTATCTGATTTTTCCTCTTTAGCATTGAATTGTTCTAGAATATTTAAAGCAATTTCACCATATTGATTGCCTAGCTCTATTTCTTTTAGTACACCACAAAGAATTAAACCATAAGCAGCATATGCATGAGCAGATTCATTAGTATTTCCATATTCAATAGAAAGCTTAAGACGAGTAAACACAGACAAAATAAATAGATTAGGACAAGCAAAAAAAGCGGCACTATTAATGGCATACAATATTCGCATAACTGCTAGCTTATAAGGATCTGTCATTTTAGGTAAACTTGTTATGTTTTCTTTGGTTTTTCCCTTTAATAACCACTTTGTTTTTAATAAACCTACTAAAACATCTGCTTTACTAGGCTGTGTAGGCAACTCTATACCTAATAATTTCAATACTAGTAAGGAGACATTAATGGCTTCTAGTGGTTTTAGTTCTGCTACTAATGACTGTATTTTTATTTCATAAGCATTTACCTTATCTAACAAATTATTAGCATTATCTATAGCAACTTGAATAAAAACTTTCATCTCTTCAAAATCACTATTAAGGTAAGCAGCTTCAGATACTTCTAAATAAAGAAAAAAAGTTAATTGATAGTAATTTTGCCAGGCATTTTTAGGCAATAAATTAATTGCTATTTTGCAATACCTAAAAGCTGAATCATAAGCAATAGATTCTTTGGCTTTTTTTCCAGCAGAAAGATTTAACTTGATTAATTTAAGTTTTTCTTCTGTTTCTGTTATTAATGACACTCCATAGTTCATTTGATTAACTACATCAAAAATCTTTTCTTCCAAATCTTGTTCACTTGTGTTATCTAAAATCAAACGACCTATCTTTAGATGAATAGGATCTCTTTCTACTTCTTGAATTAAAGAATAGACAGCTTGTTGCACTCGATCATGTAGAAACCGATAAATTATTTGTCCTGTACTGATAGAACCTACAAACTTATAGTTTTCATTAATAGGTAAAATTAACCCATCTTGCAAAATATCCCACAAGCTTGAAAATGTGCTAGTAACATCTTTCTCATTAATAATAGATAAAGTTTTTAAGTCAAATTGATTTCCAATACAAGCGGCTAGTTTTAAGATATTTTGACTTTCATTAGACAAGCTTTTTATTTTTGCTAGCATTAAGTCCAATACATTGTTAGTAATATCAGCTTGTTTAATAGCTTCTATATTCCAAGACCACTTACCAATATCTCTATTAAATTTAATTAAGTTAATCTCATATAATCTTTTTATAAACTGTTCTAGAAAAAATGGATTACCACCTGTTTTTTGATAGCATATTGTAGCTAATTGCTGAGTTTCAACTTTTCCTGTTTTAAATGTGTCTGTAATTAATTGCTCAATATTTGATAAATTCAAAGGAGTTAAAACAATTTTGTTTATTCTGCTAGTGTTGGATTTAACTCTATCAAGCATAACCATTAAAGGGTGTGTTTCATCAACTTCATTATCACGATATGCCCCAATAATAAGTAAATTCCTTATTTCATAATCTGTAATTAACTGCTCTAGTAAATTAATTGATGACACATCTGCCCATTGCAAATCATCAAGAAACAAAACTAATGGATTGTTAGGTTGTGCTAAAACTTGTACAAAATTCTGAAACACTAAATTAAACCGATTTTGAGCTTGTGTAAGTGGAAGTTTAGTAACAGGAGATTGAGCACCTATTATTAATTCTAGTTCTGGAATTACATCTATAATAATCTGTGCATTAGGATTAAGTATATTCAACAGTTTACTTTTCCAGAAAGATATCTTTTCAACACTTTCTGTTAAAATCTGTTTTATCAAACTAGAAAACGCTTTTATTATTGCGCTATAAGGAATATTACGTTGAAATTGATCATACTTTCCGCCAATAAAATAGCCTTTTTTTTGAGTGATTGGCTTATATATTTCTTGAACTACTGAAGATTTGCCTATGCCAGAATAACCTGATACCAAGACCAATTCACTATTATTAGTAATATTGCTAAAACTATCTATTAGAAGTTTAATTTCTTTTTCTCTACCATAAAGTTTTCTTGGAATTTGTAATTCTTCTGCAATATCTTTTTGGCCTAATGTAAATTCATCAACAAAGTTTTTATCTTTAATTTGTTTTAAACATTCTTGAATATCTGTTTTTAGGCCATAACTACTTTGATAACGTTCAGTAGCATTTTTTTCTAGTAATTTCATTACTATGTTAGAAATAGCTGTAGGAATTTTTAAGTTAACTAATGATGGTGAAGTAGGTTTCTTAGCAATATGACTATGTACTATTTCTATAGCATCTGTTGATTGAAAAGGCACTTGTCCTGTCAACAAGTGATAAAAAACAATTCCTAGTGAATAAAAATCAGACCTATAATCAATAAAAGCATTCATTCGGCCTGTTTGTTCTGGCGAAATATACTCTAAACTACCTTCTAAAATATTTGGATTAACAAAGACTTGATACTCTGTCCCTAGTTTTGAAGATATCTCAAAACCTAGTAAGTTTATATGTTTACTTAGTGGATCTATCAGTATACTATCTAGGTTAATATTTTTATGTAAAATATGCTGTTGATGAATATGTCCTAGTGCAGTTACTATGTTAAGAATGATTTCTAGCGTACTGTTTAGTGTTAATTGTTTATTTTTTAAGTAACTAGATAGTGGTAACATGTTGTTATCTTTAAAGATAATTGCTGCCACATCTTGATTATATTCAAAACTAATTATGGAAGGCACTGTATCTATTGAGCTTAGTGATTTTAATATTTCATACTCATGTTTTAACTGAGATTTATATACTACAGTATCATGGCTATATGTAATTAATTTTACAAGTACCCGTTCGTTTGTTTGTTTATGGTAAGCAGACCAGAAGGAAAATTTATTTGCCTTAATAATAAAATTTTCCAGCTTATAATCAGCTAAATCTGGAATCATTAGCCATACTCCTAAATAACCAAGCAAAGAAGATTAAATCTATGTTAAACAATGTAAAAAGTAAAATTATTCTAAAAGTTAACTACTATAACAGTTATATTTGCTATAAGCTTTAGTCTAAATACTCACCCAAGTTGTCATTGTAGCAAAATCTAAGGAGATTAGTTTAATGGATGAAGTAAAAAAACGAAAGAAAATTGCTGTCCTAGGAGGCGGCATTGGTTCACTATCAGCAGTTTTTGGCCTCACTTCAATAGATAATTGGCAGGATCAATATGATATAACAGTGTACCAATTAGGATGGCGACTAGGGGGCAAAGGGGCTAGTGGGCGTAATCTATCAGCTAATGCTCGTATTGAAGAACATGGATTACATGTTTGGGCAGGCTTTTATGATAATTCTTTCCGAGTAATGAGAGAATGCTATGGAGAATTAAACAAACCCAAAAATTTGCCTTTAGCTACTTGGCAAGATGCATTTAAGCCGCAAAATTTCTTTACGCTAGAAGAATATATTAATCAAAAATGGATTAACTGGAATTTAGATCTCCCTACTAATGACGAACTTCCAGGCAATGGTAAAGAGTTATTATCCTTATGGGACTACTTACAAATGGCGTTAGAACTTGTAGTAGATACTCTTAAACATTGGCTTTTACATAGGTTTGATTGTACTCATATATTACATTTTTTAGACAGTATTATTACCAGTGTAGATTCTTTAGTAAAAGAACTTTGTCAAGGGATTTTCTCTTTGTTAGATGGAAATAATCAATCTAGCAGCAGTACAAAAGAGAAAATGCCATTCCAAGCCAGTTTTCATCAAGGTCTTGGCCTATTACTGGAAGCTGTTGGTTTTAGCAAAAGCTTGGATAAAGACTCAAAAAAACATACTAAAGAACATCACGATAAACTTTCTTTCTTGCTAAAAAAATTCCTTAAGTGGTTATGGACAAACATAAAAGAGGAAGTCGAAACTAATAATCTTACTCGACGAATGTGGATTGCAGTGGATTTTTCTGTAACTCATATTTGTGGACTGCTTGAAGATGAGGTTTTATTCAAAGGCTTTCATTCAATTGACAATTATGAGTGGTCTAGCTGGATGAAAAAACATGGAGCAAGTGATTTAGCTATAAACTCTCCACTAACAAGAGGAATGTATAGTGCAATTTTTGGCTTTCATCGAGGAAATACTAAAGGCTTTGTAGAAGGAGATTGGAAGTATCGCGCAGTAGCAGCAGGAGTAATAATTCATGGAATGCTTAGGTTTGTCTTTACCTATAAAGGTGCTCTGTTTTGGGAAATGCAAGCTAGTATGGGAGAAACTGTTTTTACACCTCTTTATCAATGCTTAAAAGCACGTGGAGTTAAATTTGAGTTCTTCCGTCGAGTAAAAAACTTAGCTTTGTCAGAAGATAAAAACCAAATCGCCAATATTACTATTAGCCATCAAGTCACGTTAAAACCTGAACTTAATGAATATAACCCTTTAATAAATATCAAAGGCATAGATTGTTGGCCTTCAGAGCCTTTCTATGATCAACTTGAACAAGGAGAAGAATTAAGAGAGAAAAACATCAATCTAGAATCTGCTTGGTCTCCTTGGCAAGATATTAAAGAGGAAACACTTATATTAGGAAATGATTTTGACCTAGTAATTTTAGGAATATCTGTTGGAGCATTAAAATACATTTGTAAAGAGTTAATTGATGAAAAAGCTGAATGGCAACAAATGATAGAAAAAACAGAAACTATCTTTACCCAAGCCTTACAGCTTTGGTTAAAACCATCTAGGCAAATTTTAGGCTGGCACCACCATAAAACAATCCTTACAGCTTATAACGAACCATTAGACACTTGGGGAGATTTATCCCATTTGGTAGAAAGAGAAGATTGGTCAAATCAAGATCCAGATAATTCCCCTCGTAGTATTGCTTATTTCTGTGGAGCTTTTGATACAACAGAATTACCACCATTTACAGATTATGAATTTCCAGAACGAGAACTAGAAAAAGTTAAACAGATTGCTAAAAACTGGTTAGAAGAAAATACTCGACATATTTGGCCGCATGCTTGTCAACCAAGCTCAAAAGCCATTGACTGGGATCTACTAGTTGATCCTGAAAATAGACAAGGAATTGATAGGTTTGACTGGCAATATTGCCGTGCTAATCTGAATCCTTCAGATCAATATGTTTTATCAGTCCCAGAAAGTACTTTTTATCGTCTAAAACCTGATCAAAGTGGTTTTGATAATTTATTTATTGCTGGAGATTGGGTATTTAATGCTCTTAACTATGGATGTATTGAAGGAACTGTAATTACAGGGTTAACAGCGTCTAGAGCAATTTGTGGCTATCCAGAACATATTATTGGTGAAATAGTTTAATTGTTTTACATCTCTAAATATCGCTTAAGGAGTTATTATGTTTTGTTCAACGAAACCTTGGTATATAAACACTGGAGGAGAGCAATCTTACCCTCAACCATTAAAAATGGATGGAACTCATTTTTATTGTTTTGTTTTAAATGCCAATATACAAAACTTGCAAGATCTATGCGATAAACAACTTAATCAAATAACTAATGGAGAAATTCGTTATATACCACTTATTCCAAGAGTTATACTAGGATTTGCACACATTTCTAAAGGCTATTCACTTTGTCCACCATTTTCTGAATATGGTTGGATGTCAGAAAATGATGTAGCTTTTTGGGTTCCAGTTGCAGCAGTAAAAAGTTTTTGTGGAATACAATTTATTGATCATATTGCTTGGTATTTACCTTATGTATGGGTAGATAATCCTATGGCAGTGATTATTGGTCGTGAAACTTGGGGATTCAACAAACAACAAGCAACATTCCAAATACCTACAGATTTTAGCCATGAAGCAACTTTAGCAGTAAATGCTTTAGCTATACCACAATTTAACCCAGAAAATGAAGTAAAACTACATCAGTTAATACAAGTAACTCGTACAGATGACACCATAGTTGGAAGTCTGGAAAAAAAATGGGATTATGCTAGAGAAGGTTTTACAGATGTTATAAGTATGTTGTTTGGCAATGGTTCTATTAGGCTTCCTGACTTAAATCTGTTAGTTGAAATTTGGGATATGCTTTATCATGAAGAAGTTCCATTAGTGTTTATTAAACAATTTCGTGACCTAGAAAATGGTAACAAAGCATGCTATCAAGCCATTGTAAATGCTTTTGCTCGCATGACTAAGTTTCACACAGGCGGTTTTCTTTCAGGAGACTATACAGCCAAGATAAGCAATTTTCAAAGTCACCCAATAATTTCTGATCTTGGTTTGTCAGGTGAAGAAGTGGACGTGATTGCAGCCTTCTATACCTACTATGATTTCCGTATGGATGGAGGAACAGTGATTTGGCAAGCTCCAAGAACTCCAATGGAAAAGTTTTGCAATAGGTTATCTACACCGTTTTCTATGTTGAAAAACTTCAAAAAACTTAAATTCTGGTAATAACAAAGTCTAAACATATACATCTTCAATAAATTACAGAAAGGGATTTTATAATGCCAAAAGTCATTATTTTAGGTGGAGGCGTTGCAGGCTTAAGTGCTGCACAAGAGCTAGTAGAGCGTGGTTTTGAGGTAGAAGTTTATGAGTCTAAAAAGATTCCTGGTGGCAAAGCTCGTAGCATCCCTGTCCCTGGTTCAGCAACAGGTGGAAGAAAAGAATTACCTGGCGAGCATGGTTTTAGATTTTTTCCAAGTTTTTATAAACATCTTCCTGATACAATGAAGCGTATCCCTTACAAAAACCCTAAAACAGGCACTTTTAACAAAGATGGTGTTTATGGAAATTTAGTAGAAGCAACTAGACTAGGCTTCTATCAATTTGGACAAACCCCGCTTATTACTCTAGCAGGATTTCCTAAAACTTTATCTGATTGGTTATTAATATTCAAAGACCTTATTGCCTCTCCAGTAAAATTTGCTCGTTCAGATGTTATCTTTTTTGCTACCAGAATTTTCCAAATTCTAACTAGTTGTGAAGAGCGCCGCACAGATGATTATGACAAGCTCTCTTGGTGGCATTATATTGATGCAGAAAATCGGTCTAAAACCTATCAAGACTTTTTTGCTAATGGGCTAACTCGCTCACTCGCTGCCGCACAAGGACAATTAGCCAGTACTAAAACTATTGGAACTATTTTTATTCAACTTTTCTTAGATATGTTTCGCCCTCGTACTACTAGCGATCTATTGCTTAATGGTCCAACTAATGAAGTATGGATAGATCCTTGGGTAAGCTACTTAACTAACAAAGATTTACATGCTAAACCTGCAAAATATTTGCTTAATTCTCCTCTCAAAGCTATAAATTGCAAAGGACAAAGAATTTATAATGTTGTTGTTGAAATAGATGGAAAAGATACTGAAATTACTGGAGATTATTATTTATTTGCTATTCCTGTGGAAGCAATGGCTAATTTTATTACCAAAGATTTAACTAATATTGATCCTTCTCTTGAAAGTATCAAAGAGCTTAAACAATATGTTAGATGGATGAATGGAATACAATTTTTCTTAAAAGAAGATGTTCCAATGGTAAGAGGTCATGTGGCCTATGTTGATTCACCTTGGGCAGTAACGTCAATCTCTCAACATCAATTTTGGAAAGATGTAGATTTAAGTCAGTATGGTGATGGCAAAGTTAGAGGAATTATTTCTGCTGATGTTTCAGACTGGTTTACTCCTGGGTTAAATGGCAAAGAAGCTCGTCATTGCACTCGAGAAGAAATCAAAGATGAAGTTTGGAAACAGATGAAACTAAGTGTTAATGTAAATGGAAAAGAAATCCTTAAAGATAGCAATCTTCATAGTTGGTCACTCGATCCAGATATTAAAAAAGTAGGGTGCAAACCAGAACTTTCCAACGGCGAGCCGCTACTGGTCAACTATGTTTGTACTTGGGGAATGCGCCCTAAAGCAAATACACAAGTTACTAACATGTTCTTAGCATCAGATTACGTACAAACATTTACAGATATAGCATGTATGGAAGCAGCAAATGAAGCCGCTCGTCGAGCGGTAAATAGCATTTTATCTATCAGCAAAGTGAATAAAAACACATGTAAAATATGGGATTTAAGTGAGCCTTTTATTTTTAAACTATGGCACTTAAATGACTATCGCCGTTGGAAAAAAGGGCTTCCTTGGAATGGAAGAATTTTCTGGTAATTTAGTTTTAATACATTATCAATTGTCTTTTTAAAAGATTACCTATAAAAAATACTATGCTATATCTATTAGGTAATACCACCTTGTACGATTTATAAAATAAACCAAATCGTATACATCTACGACCTCTTAGTATAAAGGAGGAGCATTATTTCACTATTTCTTTATTAGTTATTTTAGTAAGTTCTGATTTTACAACAAATAAAAAGGATCTTAAAATTTAATCTGATTTGGCATAGTCTTTGATTTAGTCAACAGCGCAAGATAAAACAGAATAAACATAGAATTACCTATAAAACATTATTACTAAGGAGAAGTTACTATGCAATTACAATCATTAAAAAATAAACTTATCGGTGCAACAATTGCTTTTGGCTTAATTCTTAGCTGTGGAATAATTTTTGATTCAACAGCTCAAGCTCAAAGTTGTTACCGTAACCCTTATCGCCAAAATCAACGTTATCGTCAATACAGATACTACCCACCACAACCACAAAGATATGCTTTTAACAATTATGAACAACAAAGAGGTTATAGCGATGGATTTAACAGAGGTCAAGAAGATGCTCGTGATCGCAGAACTTTTGATCCTAACAATTCCAGTCATTATAGAAGTGGCAATAGTGAGTATCGTGAAGGATTTCGCAGAGGTTATAACTCAGGTTATCGTCAATATCTTTCTTATCGTAGATACTAAAAAAGTTCAAGAGAGCATAAATTAAAATAAATTAGGGAGAAAATAAATTATGAAAAAAATTGCACTTATAATTATCACAATAGTAATGACTCTTAGTACAACAGCTGTATTTGCTCAAAATACTTCTACTCAAACCCCTAAATTAAATCATCGTCATCGTCATCACATGAAACGTATTAACAACGGAGTTGAAGATGGTACATTAACAAGAAGCCAAGCTAAGCAGCTTAGACAAGAAGAGCGTGCTGTAAAAGCAGACCGTAAAGCAATGAAAGCTGATGGTGTTGTAACTAAAGAAGAACGTTCTAAGATTAAAGCAGAAGAAAAAGCTGTTAGACACGACATTAAAAGGGCTAAACATCAAACAAAAACTAATGCCTCAAAATAAGAGTTACTAACGCTTTTAGCTGTAGAAATCAAAGATTAATTGCCTATACATTCCTCACTTTTCCCCTTAAAAAGCTAGATGAAAGTTGAACAAAACCTTCATCTAGCTTTTTCATTTATTGTTGTAAATGCTAAAAATGTCATTTATCCAATCATTTAAACAAAACTGTTTACCATAATAATTTTCCATAAAATAAAAACTATGAATTTGTTAGGTTAGGAACAACTATTGCGTAATGAAGGTTAAAAGTCATTTATGGTTAATTTTACAGCTAAATAAATAGGAGGGTGTTATGAAAGTTTTATTAGCAATAGACGGTTCAATTTATAGTGATGCTGCTGTTGAGGAAGTATTAAAGAAATCTTGGGCAGAAAACACCGAAATTAGAGTACTTCATGTTGTTCATGTAATTACAGACTGGCCTGATCCAGTATTTTATGGTGTTCGTTTAGAAGCTTTATCACATCATAGAAAAGATGCAAGAGCTATTTTAGATAAAGTTACAACAAAATTAGCAGAACGCTTTGAAAGCGAAAAAATACACATCACTGGTGAAATTTTAGAAGGCTCTCCAAAAAAACTAGTGGTTAAAGAAGCAGAAGATTGGGGTGCTGATTTGATAGTGATGGGTTCTCATGGTCGTGGCGCAGTAGGAAAATTAATTCTTGGTTCAGTATCTTCTTTTGTTACTTCACATGCTAAATGTAATGTTGAGGTTGTACACATAAAAGAAGCTAACTCTGTTGCAGCATAAAGTTGTATTTTCAACTTATAGAGTTATAAATAAACAACCTAGCTTACTAACAGGTAAGCTAGGCGTTTATGTAGTTATTAGATAAATATTATCTTGTATTTTGTTTAGCTTATTTCGATTTTTGATTCTAAGCTAACTATTGTTTTAATTGAGTTTGAAACCAAGCAATTTTTCTTGGCTTTTTCCAAGATACGTTGGGTTTTTTCCAAATCACTTTCTTGATTAATAACTACTTTAGCTCTAAGGGTGATTTCTGTGATTTGTAGCCCTATACCTTCTACTTTTTCCAATTTTGCTGTTGCTTTTGAGTAAAACCCTTTAAATTCAAGTTTTGAATTATTAGCTATAGCTAAAAAGGTAGACATAAAACAAGAGTTAACCGAAGCAGCATAAAGGTGTTCTGGCGTCCAAAATCCTGCCTGCCCTCCAAACTCTACTGGAGCGGCAACTTCCATTAAAGGCAACCCTTCTGAAGTTAAAGTGCCTATTTTTTCTTTTGTCCATTCAACTTCTACATCATAAAAGTGTGTTGTTTCCTGACTCATATAACGCTCCTACTGTAAATTTAGGGTTAAGAATCAATGCTCATCGTTAGTTATAGTAACTTTTCCAGCAAAATGCCAGTAAACATAGATAAAATAAATGGTTACTAGTATAAAACCTAGCAACCACCAAGTAAAACCTACTTGTAAACTATAACTACCAGCAGCAGTATTGTAAATTGTTAAGCTATTTTCCCGATTAATTGCTGGCAATACGTTAGGATAAAGGCCAAAAGCTACTCCTCCCAACATAGCAATAATGTATAAAACAGAAGATAGAAAAGCTAAAAGCTCATTGTCTTTTTTCAAGAACAATAATATTCCTACTAGACTTAACACTACTAATATAGGAAAGACTATGCTCCAAATATGAGCTTTATAATTACCAAGAATTTCTGGTCTAATTGACAAAGTAGCAAAAAGACAAACAATTGATAAAAATACTTGTATTAACCAAATAGATTTAACTAGCTTTTTAGCGCGTAGATTAATTGTATCTTGTGTTTTTAAGGCAACATATAAACAACCATGCATTGTTAGGGTTATTATAGCTAACAAGCCTGTTAGCAAAGTATACCAATCTATAATTCCTGGATTATTACCAACACGAAAATTTGTCCATAGAGGAGCAAAAAAATAACCATTTTTATCTAGTTCAACTCCACGAATTACATTACCTAGCGCTGCACCACAAAATAAAATAATCAGTAAACTAGAAATAGAAAAAACTACATCAAAAAACTGCTGCCAAAGAGGGTTATTTATATGAGAGCGAAATTCTATTCCACAAGCCCTGAAAATCAATAGCCAAAGCAATATCATCAATGGTAAATAAAAACCACTAAAGCTAGAAGCGTAAAGCAGTGGAAATGCCATATATAAAGAACCTCCAGCCGCGAGTAACCAAACTTCATTTCCATCCCAAACTGGTCCTATAGATTTTAAAACTAGCTTTCGCTCATCACTAGTTTTAGCTATTAGCAAATGTACTACACCTGCACCCAAATCAAAACCATCAAAAACTACATAGGCTGTAAGCATAAAAGCTACAATAAGATACCAAAGTGTTTCCATATGCTTATTTCCCTTCTTCCATAGGCCCTTTTTCAATTTCTTGCCAAATAAAGAATAAAAATAAAATGCCTAACACTAAATAAAGCCCCATAAAACCAATTAAGGTAAATAGTGTGTTGCCTGTAGAAACATTTGTTGAATAGCCTTCTGAAGTGCGCAGCAATCCATAAACTAACCAAGGTTGCCTACCTAATTCTGCTGTTAACCAACCTGCGGTATTAGCAATGTAAGGAAAAGGAAAACTAAGCATTAATATCCATAACATCCAACGAGATTCAAAAAGTTTCCCTCTCCAAAGCAAAAAAGCAGATAAAAACATTATTGCTACAAAGATAGTCCCTAACCCTACCATTATATGATAACTATAATAAAGTAATGGAATATTATCTGGTAATTGATCTTTAGGAAAATCTTTTAACCCTTTAATTTGAGCATTCCATCTTTGGTAAGTTAAAAAACTAAGCATTTTAGGAATAACAATAGGGTTATCTAACTTTTGCTCAGCTATGTTAGGCTGCCCAACAAGCACAAGAGGCGCTCCATTCTCTGTATCAAAAAGGGCTTCCATTGCTGCAAGTGTAGCAGGCTGATGAATAGCCGTCATTTTACCTTGTTGATCCCCTGTAGGAAAAATCTGTAGCATAGTGCAAACTGTACCAACTAAAACTCCTATCTTGATAAAATTCTTAGCTTGTTCAATATGCTTATTATTTAGTAAGTAAAATGCTCCTACACTTGCCATCACAAAACTAGCCGTAATTACAGCACCTCCCATATTATGTAAGTATTGCCATAACCCCCAAGGGTTTAATAGAAATTCTGATAAGCTATTAAGCTGAAAAGTTCCGTCAGCAAGCCTAATAAACCCAACAGGATGTTGCATCCAAGCATCTGTAATAATAATAAAATAAGCAGATAGCCAAGAACCTAAAAAAACCAGTACAGAACTTAACCAATGAACAATTGGTTTAAGTCGTTTTTCTCCATATAAAAATAAACCTAAAAAAGATGATTCTAAGAAAAAAGCAAAAAGTCCTTCCATTGCAAGTGTTTGGCCAATAACACCGCCAACAGCTTTAGAAAACTTTGCCCAATTAGTTCCAAACTGAAACTCCATTGGAATCCCAGTTACAACTCCCATTGCAAAATTAATTGCAAAAATTTTAGCCCAAAACCTTGCTGCTGCATTGTAGCTATCAACTTTTTTCCAAACAGCTAAAGTCTTGAAAATCACAATTAATAAGGCAAGCCCCATTGTTAATTGAGGAAAAAGGTAATGGAAAGTAATAGTAAATGAAAAATGCAGACGATGAAATAATAACGAATTATCCATAAATAGTACTCTTTCACCTAATTTTTTGTTTCTAAACAGCGCAAGTATCTAAGAAAATAATATTAACTTTTACAACTACCAATTTACTACTAGGAAATACTATTTAATCTACGAATAATTTCTTGTTTTGGTTGTGCTCCAACAATACGATCTACAACTTGGCCATTTTTTAATATAAGTAACGTAGGAATACTACTAATTCTAAAACGAGAAGCTATAACTGGATTTTCATCAACATTGAGTTTTCCAACTTTCACCTTTCCTGCAAGCTCAGTTGCTAGCTGTTCAATTATTGGGCTAAGTGCTCTACAAGGCCCACACCAAGGTGCCCATAAATCTAATAAAACTGGTAGAGAGGATCTTTCTATAACACTAGCAAAATTGCTATCAGTAACTATTACCGGGTGGGAAGGTGTAAGTGTTTTCTGACATTTACCACAAATAGCTTGTGAGCCTTGTGCTAATTTAGTAGGGTTTACTCGATTAGCTGCACCACAATTAGCACAGCGTATTAAATCTGAGTTTTTCATTCCATCAAAAGTCATAACATCCCCTATCAAGCCTAAGTTTAAATTTAATTAACTATTTTTACATTCTCCCCTTTAGCATCCCATTCCAGTAAATTTGAGGTAGTAAGTACTTCTTTACAAGATACATACTTAGTCTTTCTTTTGACTGATCAAAGGGAAAAGTTTCCTCTGGTTTAAGTTCATAATCAAATTCTGCCATTACCAAGCGACCATAGCCTGTTACTAATGGACAAGAAGTATAACCATTATATTTTGCAGTAAGAGATTTTCCTTTAATTGCTGAAAGAAGGTTTTCAACTAAAACAGGAGCTTGTTTTCTGATAGCTGCACCAGTTTTTGAAGTTGGTAGGCTACTAGCATCTCCTAAACTAAAAACATTAGGATAGCGATTATGTCTTAATGTTTGTTTATCCACATCTACCCAACCATCTGGATTTGCTAAAGAACTGCATTTGATGAAATTTGGAGAACTTTGTGGAGGTGTAGCATGAATCATATCGTAGTGAAGAGTTATTTTTTCTTTTGTATCCAAATTTTCAAATACAGCTTCTTTAGTTTCACTTTTTATTTCTATTAGATTATGACGATATTTTGTCTCTATACCTTTACGTGCTATTACTTTATCTAGAGTCTCAGCATATTTTTTGACTTGAAAACTTACTGCAGCAGCAGAAGCATAAATAATTTTAGTTTTTCCTCTAACATCTGATTTACGAAAATAATCATCTGCTAAATACATAATTTTTTGAGGTGCACCTCCACATTTGAAAGGAGGTGGAGGTTGTGTAAAAATAGCTGTTCCGCCAGAAAAATTCTTAATAGTTTCCCAAGTTTTATCTACATATTCATAGGAATAGTTACTAC
The DNA here is from genome assembly GCA_039812885.1 of Blastocatellia bacterium. Classification (GTDB taxonomy): domain Bacteria; phylum Acidobacteriota; class Blastocatellia; order Chloracidobacteriales; family JADJPF01; genus JADJPF01. Next base: position 816,201 of record JBDIBI010000001.1, on the reverse strand, counting down.
AAACTCCACCTCTTCCTAAGTTTTCCTTTAACCCTTTAATTTTACCCCAATCAATTTGAATTCCTGGAGCAACTACTAGAAAATCATAACTAATCTTTTTCCCATTCTGAGTTAACAAATAGTTTTGTTCTGGACAAAACTCTGTTACAGCATCCTCAATCCAAGTACTTCCAATTGGTATGTAATCAGCTTCATTTCTTTCTGTAGATTCTTTAGAAGCTTCCCCACCACCAACTAATGTCCATAAAGGCTGATAATAATGCTTGCGAGAAGGTTCAATTATAGCTATTTCCTTACTATTAAGCAGTTTAGAAAGTTGTGAGGCAACAGTAATTCCTGCTGTGCCTCCTCCAACAATAACTATTTTGTAATGAGCATTTACAAGAGTGGAGCTATTTTTATTTCCTGCTTGGCTATTTATATTAACGCTCATAATTTTAAGTCATCCTTTCTTATAATTTTTATCTAGCCTATGAAATTAGTTTGTACAAGCAACAGCTTGTTTTTCTGTAGGATAACCAGCATTGATCCAAGCAGAAGTTCCACCTACAACATTATAAATTTTGGTAAAACCATGACGAGCAAGTAAACTAGTTGCAATACTAGAACGATAACCACTAGCACAAATTATGGCTGTAGGACGTTTGGAATCAAGCTTTGAGACTTCTCTTTCTAAATATGCTAGTTGAATGTTAATAGCACTAGTAGCATGTCCATTTTGATATTCTGCTGGACGACGAACATCTACAAGTTGCAAATCTACTTTTTCTTCTAATTGGCTGTTTAATTCATTTACAGGCATTTGTATAACTTGGCCAACAGGCAAATTAGCTTTGTTCCAAGCTAACATTTCCCCATCTAAATAACCTTTAACATTTTCTATTCCAACACGTGCAAGCCTTGTAACAGCTTCTCTTACCTTCTCTAAATCTTCTGCTACCAATATAATAGGAGTATTAAGAGAAATAATAGTTCCTGCCCAAGAAGCAAATTGCCCACCTAAAGCAATGTTAATAGAACCAGGAACATGACCCACTCCAAAGGCTGAAGAAGAACGAGTATCTAAAACCAAATAATTTTCTTTAACCAATTTATCAACTTCTTCTGGAGTCATAGCCAAAGGTTGATGTAATTCTTGTAGCGCTTTTGCTCCACTACGGTTGATTTCTGCATCTTTAGGGAAATAAGCAGGAACTTCAGGTAAATCCGTTGTCATCATTGCTACAAAATCTTCTTTGCTCATTGGTCTTAATGCATAGTTAAATTTCTTTTGCTCTCCAATGGTAGAAGAGGTTTCTTTTGATAAACTACGACCACACAAAGAACCTGCTCCATGTGCAGGGTAAACTTCTACAGTGTCAGGCAATTTTAGAAGCTTTTCATTAAGGCTATCATAAAGCATTTCAGCCATTGCTTGAGGAGTAAAGCCTTTTGAACCAACTAAATCTGGTCTGCCTACATCCCCAATAAAAAGAGTATCTCCTGTTAGAACTTTTTGCGGATCATTGGAAACATCTGTATCAACAACAACAATGGAAATACTTTCAGGAGTATGCCCAGGAGTTTCTAGTATCTTTAATAGCAATTTTCCTAATTTGACTTCATCTCCATCTTTTGCTGCTATGTGAGGAAAAGTGGCATTAGCTTTTGAGCCAAATACAATTTCAGCACCAGTACGAGCAGCTAACTCACGATGACCACTAACAAAATCAGCATGTAAGTGAGTCTCTAAAATATACTTAATTTTAAGATTTTGTTTTTCTGCCTCTTCTAAGTACTGCTCTACATCACGTTGTGGATCAACAACTGCGGCTTCTCCTTCTGAACCAATCAAATATGATGCATGTGCTAAACATCCTAAGTAAAACTGTTTGAAATACATAGATCCTCCTTAATAGTTAAAACTAAACTAATAATTTTTAATAATTAAAAATACTCCTACTACTAAAACAAAAATAGCAAACCCTTTTTTTAAGGCGGATGGAGAAACTTTGTAAGAAAGCCTTGTACCTAAAAGAGTTCCTATAGCAGCAATTGTGGTTATTAATAAAGTTAATGGTATATTAAATTTGCTATGATGCAAATGACCCATTAACCCAGCAACACAGTTTATAGAAATTACTAGCAAAGATGTGCCTATAGCATCTTTCATTTCTAAACCACTAAACAACACTAAAGCTGGAACAATAAGAAAGCCTCCTCCAACCCCAAGAAAACCTGTAAGTAGCCCTACTATTAACCCAATAATGATAGCTTTGCCAATACTAGTTTCCTTTTTGCTTTCCATCTTATCATTATTCTTAAGTAGCATAGCTAAAGAAATAACTATCATTAAAGTAGCAAATATAAAAAGTAAAGTTTTGGGTAAGAAAAAATAAGTTAAACTTGAACCAAGATAAGCCCCAACCATTCCTATAATGCCAAAAAGCATTCCAGTAGTAAGATTTACGGAGCCTTTTTTGTAGTGAAGAATTGAACCAATTAAACTAGCAACTCCTACTATGGCTAAAGACATTCCAATAGCTTGATGTGCTTCTACACCTAACACATAAACTAATACAGGAACAGTAATGATTGAGCCTCCACCACCTATTAAACCTAAAGAAAAACCGATTGAAGCGCTCAATATTAATCCTAGCAATAGTTGGATACTCATAATTTAGCCTCTTTGTAACCCAGCTTTAGAGTTATTTACATCATTTGCCCTATTCCAAGGCAGTTGCGCTATTAACATTCCCATTGCACAACTATCTGTAACAGCAGCAAATACTAGTCCTGCACCCATAAAAGCAGCTACCCAAATAAATGATTGTGCAACAAAAAAGCTTAGCAAACTTGCTAACAATACTATTAATCCAACAACAAATCTTACCTGTCTTTCTAAAGACCAAATTGCTTTCTCACTCTGTTCAATAGGCAATTTAGCTGACTGCCAGGCAAGCATGCCTCCATTAACATTTCGTACATCTGTAAAACCTAAAGCTAAAAGCTTTTGTTGGGCTTCCTTAGATCGTCTTCCACTACGACAAATTACATAAATTGGACAAGATTTTTCTAAATGACTCACACTTGATGATAATTTTCCTAATGGAATTAACTGAGCTTGAGAAATTCTTGCTGATGCATATTCTGGATATTCTCTTACATCAATTAATGTACATCTCTCTTTATTAATCAAAGATTTATAAAGTTCATTTACTTCACAATCATGCTGCTTACTAAACATTGTTTATTACCTCAAAAACAAATAACTTAATTACTATATTACTATAAAGGAATATAAGGATACTGTCAAGAAAATTTTTAAACTTTTATTTTTTGAAGTTAATTTAAAGAAGAATAAGAAAAGCATTTTAGAAATAGGGTAGGAGTTTCCTCAAATTTCTGTTTTGAGGAAATTAAAAACTAGAAGATTTATCAAGTTTAAGTTATTTGATTGAAATTATTTTAGTTTAAGTCCAAGAGCATCAGCTTTAGCAGAAAACTTTTCTCGTAAGCTATTGCAAACAATCTCACAAATATCAAAAACTACTTTGTCAGAAATAGAATAATATACTGTATTGCCTTCTTGGCGACGAGCTACTAGCCCAGCATCTTGTAAAAGCTTTAAATGTTTGCTGATATTTGGTTGACTAGACTCTATTACTTGTGTAATTTCTGTTACACTCATTTCCCCATCATGTAATTGATGTAAAATCCTTAGCCTGATTGGCTCAGATAAGGCTTTGAACCTTTCTGCTACTAACTCTAGAGCTTCTGGAGATATATTTGGCTTAGTTGCTATTTCACTCATAAAAAGTTTCCTCACGCTTATTGACTATATAACTATATAAATATATAATTAATATACTAATAATATAATATAGTGATAGGTTATTTGCAAGAAATTAAATATTGAAAATAGAGGTAAAACTATGGCTGACTGGTTTTGGCCAATGCTAATCATTTTAGGTTATGTGGTGTTAATGCGATTTGTGCTACCACGCTTTGGAGTACAAACTTGAATGTCAGATGCTTGTGATGTCGAGTCTCGACACAACAAAAAGCAACATGACAAATAGTCAAACTCCAACAAAACTTTTTTGTTTTTTTGAAAGGTTCAAAAATAACCTTTCATTGTAGGAGGAGTTATGAAAAAAATGTTGTTAGTATTATTTTTAGTAATAATTAGTCTAATGTCACACAATGTTTTGGCACAGTCTACAACTTTAGATACTAAAACACAAGAAGCTCTATTAGCAGCAATCAATGATGAAAGACACGCCCAAGCAACTTATCAAGCAGTTATAAATCACTACGGTAAAATACGACCATTTGTTAATATACTTGAGGCTGAAAAGCGTCATGAATCAGCATTACTTACTCTTTTCCAAAAATATAATTTAGCCATACCTGAAAATACTTGGACCCCAGATAAGATATCTATTCCAAAAACTCTTACGGCTGCTTGTGAAATGGGAGTGATGGCAGAAAAAGCTAACATTACAATGTATGATAGCTTCTTAAATTTTGTTAAAGAAAGTGACATTCGTATAGTGTTTAATAATTTACAATCTGCATCAAAAAATAATCACTTAAAAGCTTTTCGTCGTTGTGCAAGACAATAGATTATAAATTTAAGCTATAAACTTTAAGAGCTAGCAAAAATATTTGCTAGCTCTTTTCATATCTTAAAATCTTTTATATCTATTCAAACAATTGTTGATGTTTATTTAAAGCTGCTTCTGGATCAGCCTCTTTTTTAGTTTTATAGTAATGGTTCTTAGCGTTCATATAGTACAGTATTGGTACAGTCATTCTTGAAAGTAGCAATGAAGCTATTTCACCAGCCATTAATGAAATAGCTAAGCCTTGGAAAATTGGGTCAAACAAAATTACTGAAGCCCCAACAACAACAGCCGCAGCAGTAAGTAACATTGGGCGAAATCTAACTGCACCAGCATCAATTACAGCTTCGCTAAGTGGCATACCCTCTTTTAGTCTTAACTCTATAAAATCTACTAAGATAATAGAGTTTCTAACTACAATACCTGCTCCAGCAATAAATCCAATCATTGATGTAGCTGTAAAGAAAGCTCCCATTAACCAATGTGCTGGTAAAATTCCTACTAAAGAAAATGGAATTGCAGCCATTATTACTAAAGGGGTTCGGAAAGATTCAAACCAACCTACGGTTAAAATGTAAATTAGCACTAACACAGCAGCAAAAGCTAAACCTAAATCTCTAAATACTTCATAAGTAATATGCCATTCTCCATCCCATTTCATTGCTATTTGTTCTGTACTAAAGGGTTGTTGTGATGTATATTGGGTAATTTCATAGCCTTCAGATGTTTTTAATTTGGCAATTTCATCACTAAGCTTACCTATAGAATAAACAGGACTTTCTTCACTTCCAGCAACATCTCCTGTTACATAAACAACTGGCATTAAGTTCTTGTGATAAATACTTTTATCTTGAGTAAGCTTTTCTACTTTGACTAGTTGGCTAAGTGGTACAAGGCTATTTTGTCCTTGAACACTGATTTCTGAAAGATCTTGGAGACTTGAGCGTTCTGCTCTTGGTAGTTGTAAAACTATTGGTACATCTTCTTTATCTTTGCTTTGATGAAGTAACCCAACTCCAAGCCCTTGTAAGGCTAGGCGCAAAGTAATATTTACTTGTTCTGTAGAAATACCACTTAATGCAGCTTTTTCTTTATCCACAATAAACTGATATTTAACTTGATCATCTTCTACATACCAATCTACATCAACTACACCATCTGTTTTTTCAAAAATAGCTCGAATTTCTTTAGCTATGGCAATTTGCTCTTCATAATTTGACCCATAAACTTCTGCAACTAGAGTTTGTAAAACTGGTGGGCCTGGAGGTATTTCAGCCACTTTTACATTAGCTTGATGACGAAGAGCTATTTTCTGAATCTCAGGTCTTAATATTTTAGCTAAATTATGGCTTTGTCGTTTGCGCTCATCTTTAGGAGCTAAATTAATTTGAATATCTGCAACATTACTACCTTGGCGTAAAAAGTAATGGCGTACAAGTCCATTAAAATTATAAGGTGATGCAGTACCTACATAGGTTTGATAGTCTGTAATTTCTGGCACTGTAGCCAAGTAACTACCTATTTCTTGAGTTACAGCAGCCGTCTTTTCTAAGGTTGACCCTTCAGGCATATCTATTACTATTTGAATTTCACTTTTGTTATCAAAAGGAAGCATCTTAACCATTACTTTCTTAAAACCAACTAGAGAAAAAGCTGCTAATAGTAACACTACAACACTAACTAAAAAGCTATAACGCCATTTAGATGATTTAATTAGAGGTGTCATAATTTGACGGTAAAGCTTTGTAGTCCAATCTTCTTGATTGTGATGAGATTTGCTATTTTCGTCTTTTGCTAAAAAGTGTTTTGCTGCCCAAGGTGTCACAATAAAAGCTACTAGCAAAGAAAATAGCATTGCGGCTGATGCTCCAACTGGAATGGGGCGCATATATGGCCCCATTAGTCCACGAACAAAGGCCATAGGCAAGATTGCAGCTATTACAGTAAATGTAGCCAAAATTGTAGGATTTCCAACTTCTGCAACTGCCTCAACTGCTATATCCATAACTGAACGAGACTTATTTTCTGGCATTCGATAATGCCGCACAATGTTTTCAACTATTACAATTGCATCATCCACTAAAATACCTATAGAAAATATCAGTGCAAAAAGTGTGACTCGATTAAGTGTATAGCCGTAAAGATAGAAAACTACTAGAGTTAGTGCTAGAGTTACAGGAATAGCAATAGCAACAACGCCTGATTCCCTAAATCCAAGTGTTAGCCAAATTAGTACAGAAACAGACAAAATAGCTAAAAACATATGAAAAAGCAGTTCATTAGATTTTTCCTTAGCAGTTTCTCCATAATTTCTAGTTACAGTTACATTAACATCTGATGGAATAACTTTACCTGAAAGGCTTTTTACTTTTTCAATAACTTGTTCTGCAATTACAGTAGCATTAGTGCTTTTACGTTTAGCTACTGAAATTGTTACAGCTGGATAGCTATGATTGTCTATTTGCTGATTGTCTATTTGTTGATTGCTAGCACCAATAATCAAACTTTGGCTTAAGTTAGTTGCTAGGCCAGAGTTAAAAAAGACATAGTTACTAGGTTCTTCGGCACTATCTTCAACTTTTGCAACATCTCGCAAGTAGACAGGACGGCTGTTAAAAACGCCCACTACAACTGCACCAACATCATCAGCATTTTGTAAAAAGCTACCTGTTTGAACCAAAAACTCTTGGTTATTACTAGCAAAATTGCCTGATTCTAATTCTTGATTCTCTTGTTTTAACTTAGGAATAATTGTAGCAGGTGCAATCTGATGTGCGGCTATTTTGGTTTCATCAAGTACAACGCGCACTTGTCTACGTTGTCCACCAATTAATTTTACTTCTGAAACATCAGCAACTTCTTTAATTTGGTCATGGAGTTGTGCAGCTATTTGCCTAAGTTCATAATGGTTATAGCGTTTGCTCCAAAGAGTTAAAGCTAGAATTGGAACATCATCAATTGAGCGAGGCTTGATTAAAGGTTGGCTAGCACCAGGAGGAATTAGGTCAAAATTGGCAAACATTTTTTGATTTAGCCTAACAATTGCATCCTCTTCTTTTTCACCGACTTTAAAACGTACTATAGCTAAACAAGAGCCTGGGCTAGAAGTTGAGTAAATATATTCTACTCCAGGAATTTCCCAAAGTAGTTTCTCCATTGGTTTAGTAATACGTTCTTCAACTTCTTTAGCATTTGTTCCTGGCATTTGGACAAAAACATCAATAATAGGAACAATTATTTGTGGTTCTTCTTCACGTGGAAGTAGTTGTATTGCTCCTAAACCCAACAAGATGGAAGCAAAAATAATCAATAAAGTTAACTTAGAATCAATAAAAAGTTTTGCCAATTTGCCCGCTAAACCTAACTCTTTCTTCATAACCCACCTCCAGAAAAGACCTTAAGACTCTTAAAAGTACACCCAATTTATTTTTCTTTTTGTGCTAGTTTAGGTTCACTTAATAAAACTTTTTCCCCTAAATCTAGCCCTGAAAGAATCTCTACACGATCTCCATAAGGTTTTCCTGTTTTAACTAATCTCATTTGTGGATTGCCTTTTTCATCAACTACATAAACACTTGTAAGCTGCCCTCGTTCTTTTATTGCTGAGATAGGAACAGTAATTATCTGCTTTTCTGTCATAGGGATTTCTACTCTTCCAAACATACCTGAACGTATAGCTAAAGTAGTAGGAAGGCTTATTTTAACTACAAAAGAACGGCTAGAAATATCAACAGATGGAACAATTTCTTGTACTTTTCCAGTTATTTTATGCTGACTTATTGCATCAATATAAACTTCTAACTCATCACCTAAGTGAATTAGACTTAATTTGGATTCTGCTACAAGTGCTTCTAATTGATAGTTTTGTGTATCTTCTATGGTTAAAAGTGGTTGGCCTGGTGTTGCCATTGCACCTAAATCAACATTTTTACTTGTAACCACCCCTGAAAAAGGTGCAGTAATTCGGCTATAGCTTTGATAAGTCTTTGAGCTAGAAATATCTGCTTTTGCCTGGTCAATACGGGCAAAAGCTTGCAATTTCTTAGCTTTTAAGGATTCAAGGATTTTCTCGCTTCGCTCTAGTTCTGCTGTAGCAGCTTTGTATTTAGTTTCTACTTCTTCAAATTCTTGTCGGCTAATAGATTCACGTTCTAACAATGCTTTATAGCGTTGATAAGTTGAAGCAGTAAGCTCTCGATTTGCTTTAGCACTAGTTTTAGAAGCTTCTGCGGATGCAATAACTTGATCCATTTCTGTTAAGCCGCTTTCTGCTTCTGCTAGTCCTGCTTGAGCTTTTTTTACTTGAACAGTTTGTTCACGATCATCAATTGTTAGTAAGCTTTGCCCGGATTTTACTTGGTCGCCTTCTTTAACATAAATAGCAGTAACTTGCCCCATTAACTTACTTGCTAATACAGTGCTAATTTTAGATCTTACTGTTCCAGTAGTTTCATAAACTTCTTTTATAGGACGAGTTGACACTACTTCTATTGAAATATTTTCTACAGGTTTTTCTGGTACTTTTTCTACTTGTTTTTTTTCACTACAGGCAGTAAAAAAGATTAGCAATGCAAAGCTAAGTACAATTAAAAGATAATATCTCATAACCCACCTCCTGCAAAAGTTACTTAATAAAATAGTCAATATTGTCTAGTTGTCCACTAACAAGTAAAGCTTGTGCATAACTAACATAATATTCATATCTAATGCTTAGAACATTTAGCTGTGAGCGCACTAAAGCAGTTTGAGTGCGAAGAACTTCAGTAATAGTAGTAAGTCCAACTTCATGACGATCTTGCACAATGCGTTTTGCTTCAGTTGCTTGTTTAATTACAGCATTGGCTAGTTGTAAGCGTTCTTTTGCAGCTAAGTAACTTTGATAGGCTCGAACAATTTCTAAACGGATTTGGTCTTCCTTATGTTGGCGTTCTGCATCTGCACCTACACGAGCAGCTTGAAATTCTTTTACTTTTGCTTGGCGACCTGCATCAAAAAGGTTAAAAGTGACACTAACACCTACTGTATAATCAGGGCTACCATTAAAAAGATAATTCCCACTATTGCCTAAGTTAGCAAAAACGTCTATGCGTGGTTTATATTGTCCATTTGCATTTCGTACATCTTCGCTACGAACTGCCACATTCATAAGGCTTTGCTGATAATCTGGACGATTTTTTAGAGCTAGCTGAGTTAGTTCTTCTTGAGAAACAAGCAAAAACTCACGTTCTAGTAACTTATCTTTTATATTGTTTGGTGTTGAAATAGGCGTTCCCATTACAGTATTTAATGCAGCATAAGCAGTAACAAGATCCCCTTGAGCTTGAATTTGTTGTTGTTGAAATTCACTTAATTGAACTTTCATTGCAAGCAGGTCAGAAACCACTATTAATCCATTATCATAAAGAGCTTGAAGCCGTTTAACATCAGCTTCAGCCATATTAACAGCCTCATTAGCTACTTTCTTTTTAGCTTCTGCTACCAAAACTCCATAATAAGCTTGTATAACTTGAAAGCGAATTTGCTGTCTTACCCAATTGCTTTGAGCAGAAGCTTGACTATTAGCTAGTTTTGCTTGATTCATACGGGTTTTAGCTTGATCTTGATCAAAGAGTGGCATTTTTAAGCTAATAGAGCTACGAAAGTTAGTTAGTGGAGATGGACTATTTAAAGACTTAAGTGCAAAGTTATCCATCTTAAAATGACCTTGTTCTAGCAAAGTTCCAAATACAAATACAGGGCTATTACTGTTGATTAATGTTTCATTAAGCTGAATTAAAGGCATACGCATAGCACGTGCTTGCAACATTTGTGCTGCTGCTATATCCTGCCCAGCAGAAGTGGCACGTGTTAAAGGATTACTTTGCAAAGCAATTTCAACTGCAATAGGGAGGCTTAATTCTGAACTAGAGAAACTAGAAGTAGGATTTTGAGCTAGTGTAATTTGATAGCTAAACAAACAAACTAAAACCAATACAGACAATATTTTACTAAAGATTGATTTTAGCCCTAATAACTTAATTCTTTTTGTTGTAGCTTCAAAACTTGATATCCCTTGATTTTGCTGAGGCATATACTTTTTTTCCATTTTTGCCTCCATTTCGGATTCTCTTAGTTAGTTCTACTAGGTCTTGCTAAGCAACTTTTTAGCTATCTTTAACCTATTACTTAGCAAAATTTTAATAGAACAACAACTAAATCACAATATAACTATATAGCTATATACCATAAATGTCAAGTCCTTTATTTATACATACTCCTTTACTTGCAGATAAATTTAATTAAGGGCAACAACCTCTTCTACGTCCACTGCCACGCCAGAGAGGTAAACCATTTTCATCACGCAGCTTTATTATTTTATCGGTCATTTTAACTTCAGCAGCTAAAATGACAGCTTTATTATTTAAAGTAACCCTAGAACCTTTAACTTCAACTTTATCTTTAGCTTCCAGCTTAAGACCTTGTTCATTTAAATACCAAGTAGGGCCTAAGTGAACAGCAATTGTTTCTTTATCTGTTTTTAGGTCAAAATGCATTCCACCTTGACCTTGACCACGTGAAACTTGAGTAATACTAACTATTTCACCTACAACAGTTTCTACCGTTTTTGTGTCATACATACGAGGGAATTGACCTCTTGCTTGAGTAAAACCAACTACAACAAATAGGCTAACTAGTGCTAGTAGGGAAATCAAAACAAACAATACTTTTTTCATAAACACCTCCTTTCTCTAGATATTAACAGAAGGATTATTTTACTTTTATAAACTCAACTCTACGGTTAAGTGCTTTATTAACAGCAGTATCATTTGGTGCAATTGGTTCACTTTCACCTTTGCCTATGGTTTCTATTCTTGCAGCCTCAATACCAAAATCTTTTACTAGCATATTTTTCACAGCAGTAGCACGGCGTGAAGATAAATCTAAATTTGCTTGTTCCTCTCCATCAGAATCTGTATGACCAACAATTTTAATTTTTACAGTTGGATTATCTTTTAATATGGCAGCAATTTCTTTAACTGATGGATAAGACGCGGGTTTTACAACATCTTTACTTACATCAAAGTAAATCCCATAACTAATTAATTTACCTTCTGTAAGCAATTTATTTCGCATATCAGGGAAACCTGCTGCAATTCTAAAATTGGCAATCATAGGTGTACCATCATCAAAGCGGATCATATTGTATTTGGCATTTTTAGGTACAATTTTTGGAAGGTCAAAAATTTTTTCCTCTCCTAAATAAAATCTAAGTCTTTCATTTTGAACCCAAATTGAAACCCTGTACTTTTTGTCAGAAGCTAATTTTGGCTCGGCTATATCTCCCTTTTGTTCTGGGGTTCCATCAAAGTAGTACGCAAAATAATAATTCTTATATGCAAAAGTAAATTTGATCCCAGTACCTCCGGGACGTGCTAAGCCATATTTTAAATCCTTAGGTTTTGTAGTATTGATAAGGTAAAAATTAAAAGCATTTGCTGAACTGCTTTTAGACTCTTTTTGCGGGATAACATCAAATTCAATTGTATAGTTATCTGGCAAATTTAGTGTATCCATAAGAGTATAAATCCCACGTGCATTTGTAATATGAAACCATCTCCCTTCTGCAAGGCTAGTAGTAACAACTTCACCAGAGCCTGTTGTATTCCACAGTTTTGGAAAATCTCCTATATTTTCTGAGGTAAAATCATCAAAGAAAATTACTTTTTCCCCTGGAATAAAATCATATTTTGAATTTATTGTGTTGTTTTCTTGAGCAAGTGTTTTTGTTAAGAAAAGGCAGGAAAAAAAGAGTATTAACAAACCTAAAAAGAGCTTTCTCATTTTACACCTCCTCTATTTTAGTTAATGCTGTTTGGAATTTCTTGGAGTTCTATAGAGGATTTTTAAACAGTGTAAGAACTCTATTTTAGTTAACGCAAAAGGTATTCCTTTTTACAATTTTTCTACTAACTTTTAACCAATCTCTGAAACTTTTGCCACCCACTAAAAACTACCTAGTAAATAGTAAGCGTTTTACTTAAAACAGGAATTTGTTCTAATTATTAGAAAATTTTAATCTATTTCTCACTAAAAATTAATTTTTCCCTGCTAGTTTTAGATTCTTAGATTTGTTAAATGCTAAACAACCTTACGGCTCCTTAAAGTATTAAGTACAGCCTTATTTTATTGTGAATATATAAGAGTTATTGCAAACAAAAGAGCAACAAAACCTCACAATACTAGTAGCTCTCTAGGCAAAAACTCTTATAAATTCACAAATTTTCCTACTATTAGCTAACCTAATTATAATTAATTTGTTACCAAAAATTTACTTTATTTTACATACTTAATCTTTTAGATTAGGTATCAACAATATGATTTTATAATGTTAATTAAAATTTTTGGAGGAATGATGAAAGAAAAATATAGAACTATGTATCTAGTAATAATCATCCTTGTAATATGGTTAAGCATTATTAGCCCAGCAAATGCTTGCAGTATAGAAGGAGAAAATTCAAGTAATGATACAAAGGTTGATTCCAGCAAAGAAAGAAACAAAAACACAGGTAAGAATGATACAAAAGAAGTAAAAGATAGCAGTGATAGTAGTAATAAAAAAACTTCTAATGAAGAGCAAATGTTTTTATTAAATGAAAAAGTTGAAAAGCTTGTAGAAACTTCTGAACAACAGCAAAAGATGATCGAGCAACAACAAAAGATGATTGAGCAACAACAAAAAATGATTGAAGATTTAAAGGGTCAATTAAAAGTTACTATCTCATCTAGTGTTTTAAATACTGCGGATAAGTCTCCTAATACACAAGCGGCTAAACTGAATATTGAAAATACAGTAAATACAGTAAATACAGTAAATACAATAAATACAGTAAATACAGTAAATACCCCGCTAGAAGTGTCAAACATTGAGACAAATGTAGCTAAAAAAGACACTAACAAACCAAGTAGTCAATCTTCAGATCAAAAACCTGATTCTATTGAGCTTGCAGGTGGAAAAGTTAAAATTGGGACACTTTTTTATGGAGATTATGCTTTTTATGCTAAGACTGGGTTTGGGCCACAATTTCTAACACAAATTAACCCTCCTGGGCCAGGAAATAATGGTTATAACACTTTTGAAATAACAAGAGCTTATATAAACCTTTTCTATTCACCAAATGAAGCTATTACATTTCGCCTAACACCTAATATATTCCGTGCTTTTGGAACAAGTTCAGCAACTAAATTTGGGAAAAATGGAGCTTTGTCAGCTAACTTAGATGGTGAGCCTACATATCGTATTAAGTTTGCTTATATTGATTTTAACACCTTATTTTCTGGGGCATTAAAAGGCGACAAGCTAACTATAGGCTCACAGCGTAATCCTTTTGTTGACTGGGAAGAAGTTTTATATGGATATCGTTTTGTTAATTTAACACCGCTAAATTATGTTGGATTTAGTGCTGTTCATGTTGGTATAGCAATGCATGGTCCAATTAAATTTCATGATAAACAATATATAGATTATGACTTCGGTGTTTACACTAATGCAAATTTCCGTCAATTTGAGATGACAGAGAAAAAGCAAGTAATGGCTAGGGTTTCTTTTTATCCTTTTGGAACAGCTCCAACCTATAAAGGTGCAGCATATAATTTTAAAGGACTTGGGTTTACTGGTTTTATTGATTATGGATATACCAATGTAGCTCCAGATACTGATGGGACAAGGCGTCTTTATCGTTCAGCGGTTCTAGCACATTATACAAATGAAAACTTTGGTATAGCTGGTGAGTTTGATTATGGCCGTAACTTCTTTACAACAGGCAATTTATTTTCTGGAAGTGGCCCGGCAGAAGAGTTTGGAGTTGCAACTACACCAACACCTTTTGCTAATCTTGATGCTTTAGCTAAGTCGTTACTAAATAATGATCGAACTAGACAAGAAGGTTTTGCATTCTTTGGGCATGTAAAAATTCCTAAATCACCTTTTGAAGTATTTGGAATGTATCAAAAATTTTTACCTAACACCTTAGTTGATAATAACCCATTTGATTTTCAACGAATTGTAGCTGGTATTAGCTATCGCTATAATAAAAACCTTAGATTTGCGCTTGATAGTCAGAATCTAAGCTATACTAGTGACCAAAATATTTTTCCTTTCAGTCAGTTAGTTAAGTTTGATCCTCTATTAGCTGGAAAAAACCCTAACGGTATTAGCAATCCTGTTCCAAAAGATACAAGAGCCATATTTTTTAATGTAGAGTTCTCCTTCTAAAGTTACAAAATTTAAAAAGCAAAGTTTATTACCATAAGCTTTGCTTTTTGCTTTTAATCAAATTAATGCATTTTCACAGATTGCCACTAAATACTTGTGTAACAAGTATTTATCCTGTAAAGTTAGGAAAAATATTATTATGAGAAAAATTTAATCTATTTTTCATATTAATTTAATTTTAAACTATTAAAAATAGACACAGGCTATACAGCAATGAGGTGTAAACAAACGAAACTAGAAACTAGAATTTATAGAAACCGAAAATTCGTTGACTTGAATTCTGCCCTGAAAGACACAATACCTCAAAGCTGTATAGAAATTTAACTATGCGTATTTTATTAGTTGAAGATGAATCAAAAATATCAAATTTTGTTGCTGGTGGTCTAAAAGCAGAGCAATTTGCTGTAGATACAGCTCAAGATGGTCAAATAGCTTTAGAATTAGCTACAACTTATCAATACGATTTAATTATTTTGGATTTAATGCTACCTAAAATTTCTGGAACAGAAGTTTTATGTAAACTTCGAGAAAATAAATCATTTGTCCCTATTTTAGTTTTAACAGCAAGAGATTCTATTGCTGATAAAGTCAAAAACCTTGATAAAGGAGCAGATGACTATCTAACCAAACCCTTTGTTTTTGCTGAATTGCTTTCTAGAGTAAAAGCTTTGCTTAGACGTAGCTCAATAAACCATACTAACACACTGAAAATAGGTGAGTTAGAAATGGATCAACTATCACAACAAGTCAGACGTAGTGGTAAAAAAATTGAGCTAACAGCTAAAGAATATGCCTTATTGCAGTTTATGATGTCTAATCCAGGTAGAGTGCTTTCACGTGCTATGATTGTAGATCATGTCTGGGATCAAAGTTTTGATGGAGCAACTAACATTGTAGATGTTTATGTTCGTTATTTGCGAAACAAAATAGATGGACAATATGAACGCAAGCTTATACATACAGTGCGCGGGTTTGGCTACCTCATTTCCGATGAGGAAGAAGAATGAACACTAGTTCTATCAGGTTCAGGCTAATTGTTTGGTATGCTGGATTACTTGGAATTTTATTTATCTTTCTTGGTTTAGCAGGTTATTTAGGTTTTAGCCATTACTTAAAACAGTCTTTGGAGAGAACTCTGGCAAATCGTGCTAAACAAATTGGAGTAACTCTTCTTCAAGAAAATGATGAAACTTCCATTGTAGATGACATTAAAAAGCATTATGCACCAGAAATCAATGATAGATTTTTACGTATTACAACAGAAAATGGAAAGCTAATTTACATTTCTGGGCCACCTAAAGATGGTAGTTTTGATGTTTCTCATTTGCCTTTATTAAGTATTGCTATAACACAACCTTTTTTAAGGAAAGAAAATACTTTTAATAATGGTGGGTTAATTATTTACACTTTGCCATTTGAGGTAGAACAACAAAAAAAGTTTTTAATTGAGGTTGGAGTTTCTAGTAAACAAATAGACGAACCCTTACAAGGTCTTTTAGTAACGCTTGCTTTAGGGCTTCCAATTGTTGTAGCGATTGCTATTAGTGGTGGTTATTTATTAATTCGTAGATCACTTTTATTAGTTGAAGAAATTGCACATACAGCAGAACGTATTACTATAGGAAATCTTAATGAAAGATTACCTATAGCTAAAACAGGTGATGAATTAGAAAGGCTTTCAGTCTCACTCAATAATATGATTACTCATTTTGGAGAAATGCTTCAACATATTAATAGGTTTTCTGCTGATGCATCTCATGAATTACGTACGCCTCTTACAATTTTGCAATGTGATTTAGAAGCCATAATGCAAAAACGGCAACTAACTCCAGAAGTAAGAGAAACTATTGCTAGTGCAATGGCTGAAACTGAACGCTTGGCCAAGATTGTAGATGGACTCTTGGCTGTAGCGCGTCTTGATGCTGGTGAAGCAATAATTGAACTTATACACTTAGACTTAGCTAGCCTAACAGTTGCAGTAGTTGAACAAATGCGCTTATTAGCTGAAGACAAAGAGATTGAGCTTAACTGTGAAGCTAATGAACGAGTTATTATAGAAGCTGATTCTGCAAGACTTAAACAAGTAATTGTAAACCTTCTAGATAATGCAATTAAGTACACTCAATCAGGTGGGTCTATTGATGTACTTGTTACTAAAGAAAATGGGAAGGCTATTTTGAAAGTTTCAGATACAGGTATGGGAATTTCTGCTGATGCCATACCACATATTTTTGAGCGCTTTTATCGTGCAGATAAAGCACGCTCAAGAGAGCTAGGAGGCTCTGGATTAGGTCTTTCTATTGTTAAATCAATTTGTGCTGCACATGGCGGTCAAGTTGAAGTCCATAGCAGTGAAGGCCAAGGAAGTTGCTTCCAAGTTACACTTCCATTAGTAAATGATTTTGCTGAGAAAAAACAGTATGTTTAATTTATAGAATCATTTATCAAACTTTAATCAAAAGCAAAATAGGTTGGTGAAAGGATGAGCAACAAAAAATTTAGCTCTGCAAAGAAATATCTTTGTCTTTTGGGAATAGGTCTTTTAACAGGTTGCTTTTTAGTGATTGCCTCATATTCTTCAAAAGTAACTGAAGTTGCTAAAACTAAAGTAGAAGCCTCTTCAAATAAAGTTACTACTGTAGCAGTCAGTAAGGTTACTCGTGAAAATCTATCTAGAACTTTAGCAATTTCAGCTGAGTTCCGGCCATTTCAAGAAGTTGATGTTCATGCAAAAGTTGCTGGATATGTTAAAAACATTTCTGTAGATGTTGGAGATCGAGTCAATGCAGGTCAAATTTTAGCCAATCTTGAAATTCCTGAGTTTAAAAATGACTTGGAGCAAGCTGCGGCTTCCAATAAACGTTATGAAGAAGAAGTAAGCCGTGCAAAAAGTGAGCTTCAGCGTGCTGAAGCAGCACATGAAGAAATTCATCTTACTTACACAAGACTACTATCTGTAAATCAGGCAAAACCTAATTTGGTTGCCCAACAAGAGATTGATCAAGCAGCAGGCCGTGACCGAGTTGCTGAAGCTCAAGTCTCTACAGCCAAAGCTGCTTTAGCCGTTGCTGAACAACAACTTGAAGTCTCAAAAGCTAGTGAAGGCAAAGTTAAAACTCTTAGCACTTATTCTCAAATTACTGCTCCATTTTCTGGAGTAGTTACCAAACGCTTTGCTGACACAGGTGCAATGATACAAGCTGGAACAGCTTCAAATACACAGGCTATGCCACTTGTTAGGATTTCAGAAATTTCTCGTCTAAGACTTATTTTACCTGTGCCTGAATCTGTTGTGCCTAAAATTCATGTAGGTGCTTTAGTTGAAGTTAAAGTCCAATCTTTAGAAAAAACTTTTCAAGGAACTATCACTCGATTTGCTAACAAAATAGATGTTTCTACAAGAACAATGGAAACAGAAGTAGATGTTCCAAACCCAAATTTTATTCTAACTCCTGGAATGTATGCCTCTGCACTTATTACACTTGACCAAAAAAATGATGTTATAGCTGTTCCAAGCCAAGTAATAACAAGTACTGAAGGCAAAACTACTTTGTTTGTAGTAAACCAAGAAAAAGCTATAGAAGAACGTCCTGTAACTCTTGGAATGGAAACAGAAACAAAAGTTGAAGTTCTCTCCGGTCTAACTGAAGGAGATATGGTAGTTATAGGTAATCGTAGCCAATATAAACCTGGTCAAAAAGTTGAAACAAAACTTATTGAAACAGAAATTTCTGGGGGACAATAATGTCAGGCTTCGCTATACGTTTTCCTTATTTAATTATTGTACTTTGCTTAATGATAGTTGTAATTGGTGTAACTAGCCTACTGCGTATGCCAGTAGATCTATTTCCTACAATAAATATACCTGTAGTTGTAGTTGCAACCTTTTATTCTGGAATGCCTCCAGAACAAATTGAAACTGACATAACTGGGCGTTTTGAACGGTTTTTCACTCTAGGTAGTGGAATTGATCATATAGAATCTCGTTCCCTACCTGGTGTAAGCCTAATAAAGATATATTTTCAACCTGGTTCAGATGCTAATTCAGCCGTTACAATGATTTCCAATCTAGCTATGGCTAATTTACGTCGTTTGCCTCCAGGAACTTTGCCTCCTGTTGTACTGAAATTTGATGCTTCAAGCCTTCCTGTTTGTTTAATTACCTTAAAAGGAGAAGGCTTAAATGAAACAGCACTACGTGATCTTGGACAGTACACTGTAAGAAATCAAGTGGCTAATGTTGCTGGAGCCTCAGTTCCACAGCCTTTTGGCGGTAAATATAGACAAATTATGGTCTATGTCGATCCCCTTAAACTTGAAGCTCATCAGCTAAGTGTTATGGATGTTGTACGCTCTGTAAATGACTCAAACTTGATCCTTCCTGCTGGTGATGTTCGCTTAGGTTCACTTGACTATAGTATTTACACTAACAGTCAAGTTCCAACCATTGAAGAAATAAACCGTATACCACTTAAAACTGTTGGAAATGCTTCTGTTATGGTAGCTGATGTTGGAGTAGCAAAAGATGCTCAACAGATTCAAACTAGTATTGTTAGGGTAGATGGTCAGCGCTCTGTTTACTTGCCTGTGCTAAAACAAGGTGGTGATACCAACACTATTTCCGTTGTTGATGGAATTAAATCAGCAGTTTCTAACCTCTTTGATATTCCTAAAAGCTTAATTGCAAATGTAGTTTTTGATCAATCCTTAATTGTGAAAAAAGCCATAGAAAACCTCTTGCATGAAGGAGCTATAGGTCTGATTTTAACGGCATTGATGATTTTACTGTTCTTAGGTAGCATGCGTGCTACTTCTGCTGTATTATTATCTATTCCATTGTCAGCCTTAGCCACCTTCATTGCCCTTTCTATAGGCGGGAGTTCGGTTAATACAATGATTTTAGGAGGGCTTGCCCTAGCATTTTCAAGACTAATAGATAATTCAGTGATTGTGCTTGAAAATATTTTCCGTTACTTAGAAAAAGGTGAAGCCCCAGAAATAGCAGCAGAAAAAGGTGGTAATGAAGTTGCCTTACCTGTGCTTGCAGCGACTCTAACAACTGCTGTAGTGTTTTTTCCTGTTATATTCCTCTATGGAGTTAGTAGATTTCTTTTTGTTGCATTAGCTTTAGCTGTAGTCATTTCCCTATTTGCTTCTTATTTTGTGGCAATGACAGTAGTACCTTTATTTTGTGCTAAACTAATTAAACCACATCAAATACATCACTCAAGTAATGATTTTAGTAGCCATTCAAATAGCAAAAAGTCTTTAGGAGCAAGGTTCAATGCCTGGTTTAATCGTAGATTCAGCAACATGCTCAATGCTTATGAAGGCTTGCTTAGACCTGCACTACTTAGACCTATTGCTACAGTATTAAGCATAACAGGAGTGTTTGTCCTAAGTCTTGCTATCTATCCAAAACTTGGAGTAGCGTTTTTTCCTAGAACAGATCCAGGTCAATTTTTAATCAATATCAAAGCTCCTTCAGGAACTCGTTTAGAAGTAACTGAGCAAGAAATAAAAAAAGTTGAAGACATTGTACGCAACACTGTTTCAGCAGAAGACTTAAGCATAATAGTTTCAAATGTTGGTGTAACACCAGGGTTTTCTTCTATTTACACTAGCAACTCTGCTCAGCATACAGCTTTTGTCCAAGTAGGTCTAAAAGATGAACATCATATAGGAAGTTATGAATATATGAATCGAGTTAGAGCCAAAATTCAATCTGAGCTTCCTAACTTAAATGTATATTTTCAGTCTGGTGGTTTAGTTGATGCTGTATTAAATCTTGGCTTGCCTGCTCCAATTGATATTCAAATCAGTGGTTCTAACTTAGAAACTTCATATAAAGTAGCCTCTGAGATTGCCAATAAAATTAAAGATTTACCCGGAGTTAGTGATGTTCTTGTGCCTCAAGATATAGATTATCCTGCTCTAAAGCTAGCAATAGACCGTTCTCGTGCTAGTGAGCTTGGTTTAAGTCAACGTGAAGTAGTTAACAATGTGATTACAGCTCTAACTTCAAATCAGATGATAGCACCTAGCTATTGGGTAGATCCTAAGAGTGGAAACGACTATATGCTTACGGTGCAATATCCAGAAAAACAGATTAAGAACTTTTTGGATCTAAAGAGCATTCCTATTCACTCTGCAAAAGAATCTAAATCAACTCGCCTTGATGCCGTAACTACTATAAACCGCACTCAAGCCCCAACAGAAGTTGATCATTATCAACTAAGGCGTGTGATTGATATTTATGTCTCTCCTTCAGGTGAAGACTTAGGAAAACTTGCAAGTTCAGTGGATCAAATTGTTAAGCAAACACAGCTTCCAGAAGGAGTTAGAGTAGATCTAAGAGGAATGGTTCAGGGTATGAGATCTTCCTTTCAGAGCTTTGCTATTGGATTAAGTTTAGCTGTGGTACTAGTTTACCTAATCTTAGTTGCTCAATTCCAATCTTTTATTGATCCACTATTGATCTTATTAGCTATTCCTACAGGTTTAACTGGTGTGCTTGTAACACTTTATATAAGTGGAACAACTCTAAATATTATGTCACTAATGGGAGTTGTGATGATGGTTGGGATTGTAGTTTCTAACAGCATATTAATTGTTGAGTTTACTCGCCATTTACGCAAAGAAGGAATGTCAGTTAAAAACGCTGTAGTAGAAGCTTGTAGAGTTAGGCTTCGCCCTGTGCTTATGACTTCACTAGCAACTATTATAGGACTAATACCAATGGCAATGAAACTTGGCTCAGGAAGTGAAGCCTATGCACCATTAGCAAGGGCAATCATTGGGGGTTTAAGTGTTTCTGTTATTTTAACAGTTTTTATTGTACCTGCGGCTTATCTGATTGTTTATAGAAAGTATGATAAGCAATTTCTCTCTCCAAAAGCTCAGGAGGTACAATAATGCTAAGACCTGGTTTTATTAAACTATTGATTATATGTATAGTTATGTGTTTTTCTGAGCTAGTGATTTTAGCTCAAAATCCTAAAATGTTAACACTTACAGAAGCACATAATATTGCACTAAATAATCATCCACAGATTGACAGTGTAAAATTAAGAGCACAAGCTGCAAGCCAAGTTCCAACAGAGTTTCGTTCAGCTTTGTTGCCATCAGTAAGTACAAGTATGACTGTGGCTGGAGCAGAAGAAAACAGTAGGATTGCAGCCGGAGGCTTAAATAATCCAATTATTCTTAGCCGTTATTCTAATGGAATTTCAATGAGTCAGCTTATAACTGACTTTGGCCGCATTTCCAATTTGGTAAAAAGTGCTGATTTACATGCTCGTGCTGAAGGACAAAAAATAGAAACGACAAAAGCTGATGTGTTGTTACTGGTTGACCAAGCCTATTTTGCAGCATTGCGTGCTCAATCACTTTTGCAAGTAGCACAAGAAACCGTTAAAGCTCGACAACTAGTTTTAGATCAAATAACAGCACTTGCAAACAGTAAGTTAAAATCCTCTCTTGATGTTAGCTTTGCCAAAGTCAATTTATCTGAGTCTCAATTGCTTTTGTTAAAGGCACAAAACGATGTTAAAGCAACTTTTGCAGATTTATCTGTAGCTCTTGGCTATCGTGATAGCCAAGAATTTCTACTTTCTGAAGAACCACTTCCACCAGATCCTCCTGCTGATGTAGATAGCCTTGTAGATAAAGCAATACGCAATAGACCAGAACTTTTAACTTTGCGGCTTGAGCGAGATTCAGCGCTTAAATTTGCTAAGGCAGAACATCGCCTTAATATGCCAACTATTACTATGATAGGAAGTGCAGGTTATACCCCATTTCATGTTAGTAATTTATCTAATCACTATACTGCGGCTGGCCTTAACATAAGCATTCCAATTTTTACTGGGCATTTATACTCTGCTAGACAAGCTGAAGCTGATCTTAAAGTTCAAGCATCAGAAAAATATATTCAAGAAATAGAAAATCATGTAGCCAGAGATGTAAAACTTGCTTGGTTAAATGCTAATACAGCCTTTAAGCGACTTGATTTAACAGCAGAACTCCTAAATCAAGCTGTTTTAGCGCTAGATTTAGCTAAAACTCGCTATGACTTAGGATTAAGCTCAATAGTTGAGTTAAATCAAGCACAACTAAATAAAACTGAAGCAGAAATTGCTCACTCCAGAGCTAAGTATGAGTATCAAAGCCAATACTCTTTACTCCAATATCAACTTGGAGATTTACATTAACAATCGTTTTTCCCGTAAGTTGGTAAAGCTCCTTACCAACCTATACTAACAACCATGTATTGAAATCTGGTGCAACTCCCACGCACCAGATATTTTTTAATGATTTCTCCATAGACTAAAACTAATTTCTGCATAATTTACATCATAGAATGGAGTTATAATAGTGAAATTGATTTTGATAAGAATCCTGCAAATGGCAGTAATAATACTAGCCTTGAAAATTTCAGCTCTCTCATTTCATTTAGAGCAAAAACCTGTAAACAAACAGGTTCAAAGTATAGAAAACTCACAAGAAAACATATTGCACCTTAATACTAGACTTGTAAGTTTTCCTGTAACAGTTACTGATCATGCTGGGCATTCTGTTAGTGGTCTTGAGAAGGAAGACTTTGAAGTTTTTGATAATAAAGTAAAACAAACTATAGAGTTTTTTACTACTGAAGATCTGCCTATTTCTGTAGCTCTTATATTTGATTTATCAGGAAGTATGAGTCAACGAGTTTATCGTTCACTTGCTTCATTAAAAGAATTTATAAAGAGTAGTAATGAAAAAGATGAATATTGTTTAATTACTTTTAATAATACTGCCAAAATTTCTATAGATTTTACACAAAATGCAGACACAATAGTAAACACTTTGGCTTTACCACAAACTGAAGGGCGAACTGCTTTATTTGATGCAATTTATATAGGGTTGGAAAAAGTTCACCAAGGTCATAATCCTAAAAAGGTTTTGCTTATTTTAAGTGATGGGCAAGATAACAATAGTCGTTACTCAATAGATGAAGTCAAACGTTTGGCACAAGAGTCTGATTCTTTAATTTATGCTATAGGTATTGTTGATAGATATTCCAATGATCTTGCAGATAAGCAAGGAGCTTGGACATTAGAAGAATTAAGTGCAATTACTGGAGGAAAAACCTTTTTTCCTTCTACTGATTCAGAACTTAGAGAAAAAATTTTACAGATTATGCTTGAGCTACGCCGCCAATATAACATTGGGTTTACACCTACAACTGATATTGATGGGAAATGGCATAAAATCAATATAAAAGTCAAAATATCTAAAGAAGTAAGCCATTTATCAGTACGTGGTCGTCAAGGTTATTTTGCAAATAAGCAGAAATAAACTAAAAGGCTTTAATTTATTTCTTTTGTATTTTGATGAATAACTTCCACAGAACAGTAAGCATGCTCAACTACGGCCATTGACACACTACCTAATAACAATCGCTTGAGAGTACCTAAACCTCTTGAACCAACAAAAATATTATTTGCTTGCCAATGTTTAGCTTCATCAAGTAAAACTCCTTTTGCATCTCCACTCTTAATTATGCTTGAAACAGCAAAATTTGATTCCATTAATTTTACTTTTAATAGAGATTGTATTTCTTGAGCTTTAGATATATTTTCATCTTTTTCATGCTCAACAACTGTAACAAGCCTAACTTCGCTATTTTTTGACCACACCCGTTTTATAATTGCATCAATGCAAGCAATAGATTGCACTGAACCATCAACACCAACAATAATTTTAGATTTAAGAGAAACATCTTGAAAACTTTTACGTGCAACTCTTACAGAACAAGAGGCTGAGGTGATAACTTTGTGAGATACACTTCCAAATAAAAAACGACCTAAAATATGGTATCCATGCGATCCTAAAATGACTATATCAGCTTTCCATTTATCAATTAAATTTAATATCTCTTTTGGAGGATAGCCTGCTTCTACATAAGATTCTACAGACCAAAAAGGAAAATGTGTTCTAATATAATCACAAGCTTGAAATGCTGTTAACTTGGCCGTTTCCATATCAATAGGCTCACCCATTTGAAGAAGTTCTCCTACGGAAATAACCATACATTCAACTTGAGCAGGAAATCCTGCTATCGCTAAATCACTTAATATACAAGAAGAGGTTTCTGATCCATCATAGGCAATTAATATTCTCATAATTTTCTCTGCCATTGTTTTAATCAAATATAGCTATTTTATTGCAGGAAAATGAGAACATAATTAAAAACACATTAAAATAATAATTTTGCTTATACTTAGCTTACAAATGGATATTTTAAGGCGGAGAGCAAGAAAATATGCATTTCAGCGACTGAAATAAATTCTTTTTGACTTTGATATAGATCAGTAATTAAACCTGTTTTTAAATCAAGGCACATTCCATTTTCCTCATAGATTCTAATCACCGGCATTAGTGCGTTAGGGTTGTTACTAGCTACATCATCATCACTTAAAAACAAGTTTAGCCATTGTCTAGTGTTATTTATAAATTCTAGTATAGGTGAAACTGGTTTTTCTCCATCATTTAAGGGAAATATTCTAACTGACATTGGATATAATTGGCCGTTTGTCTTAGAAAATAAATGTGTTCCCTCTTCTAATTTAGTTAGTGCTAAAGCATGAGTGCCAGTAACTAAAATAACTTTATCATTAGGTGAAATTTCTTTAGCAGTAATTTCTATGGACTCTAGACCTACTTTGCTATTAAAAAGCTGTAAATAGTTTTCTTTTAGTAATTCTTGTGGAGATACATCTAAATTTAAGTTTTTACTAACTATTGGATGGATATAGATAATAGCCTGTTGTTTTGTATTAAAATCTGTATCTACCATTAACTGCAACAATGTAAACTCACGCAAAGCTTCTGTAATACGATCTTTTATTTCTTGGTTTGTCAAAACTGCACTATTAGAAATTTCTTGTAATGCATAATGAATATCTTCTGCTGCAAAAAGTTTTTTCCAAAAACCTTGATGATCTATAGTGCGACGCAATGAATATTCTTTTTTATATCCTGAAGGTTGACGATTAGACCTAACAGGTTGTTTAGCTAGTCCTGTTTTATTTGTAATATTAAAGTTCTGTTTAATATTACGACAAATAGCGTTTACTCGGCGCATTTGGTCTTTTATTTGGAAATAATGAAAAGTTGCTGGATCTAAATTACTCGGATCAATTGCCCCTTTTGGACTAAGTTTATCTACGCGAGTTTCTATCTTAGGTAAGCTATTTTCTATTTGATTAAATACACTAGTAGTGTCTTGTAAATCAGCTTTAATAATACTATCTTCACTAGCAGAAATTTCTGTTAGCGTGTCCAAATAGACATTTATACCATTTTTTGTTGAATAGATATTTATTACTGTTGGAACTTCATTACTTAATGCAATTAGTTGATTTGCAACAGGTTGAGTAATTTGTTTTTCAATAACTCTTTTTAATGCCCTTGCACCAAAAGTTGGGTTATAACCTTCATCAATAATCTTTTCCATTGCTTGATCATCAATATCAAGCAAACATTTACGTCTTATCAGACCTTCCCTACTAAAAATAGATTGTATAAGTAACATTGCAATCTGGCTCATATCTTGCCGAGAAAGCTTTCTAAAAGGAATAACTCTATCTATGCGGTTAAAAAACTCTGGTCGGAAAAACTTTTCCACTGCTTGTAGATAAACAGCCGTTTCATTATTTTCACTTTGTTGAAAGCCAAGTTTAGTGTTTGCTTCTTTAACTCCTAAATTAGATGTCATAATGATTAGTACATTAGTAAAGTCTACTGTACGGCCAGAAGCATCTGTTAATCGGCCTTCGCCTAACACTTGTAGAAGTAGATTAAAGATATCTGGATCAGCCTTTTCTATTTCATCTAGTAAAAGAACAGAAAAAGGTTGTCTACGAATGGCACTAGTAAGAAGCCCTTCAGGTTGGTGAAAAGTGCCAACTAATCTAGCTAAAGAGTCTGAAGTAATAAACTCATTCATATCAAAGCGTAGTAGTCGATCTGCGCTACCAAAAAGATATTTAGCTAATGCTTTGGCACATTGTGTTTTACCTACGCCAGTTGGCCCAAGAAAAAGAAAAGTTGCAAGAGGTCTTTCTGAATCATTAAGTTTAGCTTTAGCAATGGAAATAACATCTGCGGCAGCCTCTAAAGCACTAGTTTGGCCAATTATTTCTTTGTTCAAAGCTTCAATTATTTCTTTACGAGATAATTTAGTATTATCATCGAGAAAAGCTAAAGAAAGCCCGCTTTTGGCTTGAAATTCTGCTAGCAAATCATTACGAGAAATCCTTGAGTTACGATATTTAATAGCTAGTTGTCTTAGAAAATATGCAGCTTTTCCTGGAAAAACAGCATCTTTCACATATCTATGTTGGATATTAATTGCAGTTGGCAAGACTTCTGGTTCAAACCAGCAGTTGTGGTTATGCTCTAACTGTCGTTTTGCACCAATCAAAATCTTTAAAGTTTCATCGGAAGTTGTTTCTTTTACAGGTATTAAGTGAAATAGATCAGCAAAGCTACGTTCACGTTCTTGTAAGACTCTAAAAGCAGTTGGGGTAATTTCTCCAAGCATTTGAAATTCATGCTTTTCCAACATTGGCTTCATCACATCAGCAACACTAAGCTGAGATTGACTAGTAATACCAGCAGAAAATAACCCTATCAAATCATCAAAATATAGAGTCACATCACTTTTTTTAGCAGTTTTTAAAATGGCTAAAAGTCGATTCTCCCATTGACCAACATAGCTCATGCCTGAAATCAGTCTTTGAGGAGAAATTAGCCAAGTGCTACCTTTTAGCTTGTACATAGTATTTTTACGGGCTTCAACTTGCCTATAAACATATTCATGTACTAAAGAAGTTTTGCCAGACATTCTTTGACCTATTAAAAGTATTGGTCTACGTTCTCCGGACTTAAGTAATTTTGCGAGTTCTTTAAGTTCTTCTTCCCTATAAATAGCTCGATCTAGATCATCAGGATATAACCAATTCAAGCAACGTCCAATTTTTTCTAGTTCAGCTTTACCATCCATTTGTTCAAAAGATCCTAAAGCTACAAATTTTTCCTCTGGTTTTGGCTCTTTTGGTTTTGGTACTTGAAAATCAATTTCTATAGTATGGATCCAAGCTTTGCTTTTTATAGATAAGTCCTCTAATTCACTTATTTCTAATCCTTCTTTTTTTTCAAGACGTTGAAAATATTGATTCAACACTTCTCTAGCTTGGTCTTCAAGCTTTTTTCCTCGTGGAAGTTCAAACCAAAAATTTGCAATACTAGGAGTAAAAGCAAGACGACGGCCTAAACTCTTAAAAGTAACAAAAAGCATTTTAACTAGGGTGGTTCTTTTCTTTAAATCTATTGGAACACTAATTAAATAGTCTTTTAAATCTGGACAAAAACCAAATTTTGCTATTTCTTCTTGCAAAAGATCTTTTGCTAAGTTTTCTAAAGTGACATGAATATATCTAACAAACTTATTAAAAGCACGTTGCAGCTTTTCATCTGAAAATTCTTGAGACTCAAAAAATAAGGCTTTTACATTATAAAGTGATGAGGCTTCACTAGTAGAAGGAGTTTGTTCTATGTACAAGGGAATTGAGATATTCATAAGCAATTTAAATAAAAATAAATTAACCAGCAAAAATTTTGACAAACAGCTATGATAACTTACAATGTGTTTTCTAAGCTAACATTTTTGTTTTAAGTGTGCTATATAGTTGTTTTTAACCAAAGTCTATAGGTATAAATTATGAGTAAAAATAATAAACTTAATAAATCTAGAAGAGATTTTACTAAACGTTTAGCACTTATAAGTGCAGCTCCAGCATTAACAACATTTTGTACTACTACTAGCTCTCAAACTGTTGATGTAGAATCTGTTAGCTCAGATGTTAAAGATTTAGCAAAAGCTAAACTCAAAGCCCTATCAGACTTACTTCAACAACAATACGGACAACATATTCAGAAAGAAAATATACCTGATATTGAAGCGATGATAGCCCGTAATCTTGCACATGCAGAGACATTAAAATCAATTAAATTAAAAAATAGTGATGAACCAACAACTATTTTCCGAGCTTAATTTTTAAGGACATTAAAGTAATGGAAATAAGTGAAGATATTTTATTTTCTTCTGTAAGAAACTTAGCTGAATTAATCAAATCTAAAAAAATCACCTCTACAGCTTTAACTAAAAGTTATTTGGATAGACTAGAAAAATTTGGTAAGAAATTAGGTGCAGTAGTCACTATTACTAAAGATTTAGCATTATCTCAAGCTGAAAAAGCTGATCAAGAAATCAAAGCTGGCAAATATAGAGGCATATTACATGGTATTCCTTATGGAGTAAAAGATTTACTAGCAACTAAAGAGATTCCAACTACTTGGGGAGCAGCTCCTTTTAAGGATCAAGTATTTGACTATGATGCTACTGTAGTAAAAAAGCTAACAGAAGCTGGAGCAGTTTTACTAGCTAAACTTTCAATGGTAGAACTAGCTGGAGGCTTTAATTACAACAGTGCTAATGCTTCTTTTACAGGGCCAGGACGTACACCTTGGAACACTAATTTTTGGTCTGGAGGTTCTTCTTCTGGTTCAGGTGCAAGTGTAGCAGCAGGATTAGTAGCTTTTGCTATTGGCTCTGAAACTTCTGGATCAATAATTTGCCCATCCTCTTTTTGTGGAGTTTCTGGACTGCGGCCTACTTATGGACGTGTTAGCCGTCATGGAGCAATGGCACTATGTTGGACTTTAGATAAATTAGGGCCAATTTGCCGTACTGCTGATGATTGTGCATTGGTTTTAGCAACAATTGCTGGAGTAGATCCAGAAGATGCTAGTAGTGTGGATAAACCCTTTATCTACAAACAAAACCTAGAAAATAAAAAACGCTTTAAGTTAGGAATAATTAAAGATAGTTTTAAGGGAGTGCAGCCAGCTGTTAGGGAAAATTTTGCTACATCTTTACAAGTATTAAGAAAATTTGCTGATATTGATAGTGATGTAGCCTTTCCTAATTTACCTTTTTCACAAGTCATTGAAATAATTGTTGCAGCAGAAGGAGCAAGTGCATTTCGTGACTTTCTTGAAAGTGGACGTTCAAAAGAATTACAGGATCCAAATGATCGTTTTGGAGGTTATGCAGGCACAACTATTTTAGCAATAGACTATTTACAAGCATTACGGCTTCGAGAACCTATGAAAAAAGCAATGGATGAGCTTTACAGCAAATATGATGCTCTTATTGCACCTTCTTTTCCTTGTGTTTCTTATCCAATAGACAAACCCTTTGACCAAGTCTATACAGATTTAACCCCAGGTGTACCTGTTATTGAAGCAGGCAATGCAGTAGGTCAACCTGCTATCTCTATACCTAATGGATTTGGAGATAATAATTTACCTACAGCTATTCAACTTACAGGACGTGCTTGGAGTGAACATACGCTAATAGAAATCGCTAATCAATATCAAGAATTAACAGATTGGCACAAAAAACGTCCTAAGCTTGATTAAGGTTTTTGTAAAACCATTTCATAGATTTTAGAGTCAATGAAAAGCTTAAATAATTCTGAGTCCATTTGTCCTTGTTTTACTTCACTTTCAATAATGTTAAGTGCTTTTTCAACAGGAACAGCCTTTTTATAAGGTCTATCAGAAGCTGTTAGAGCGTCAAAAATATCTGAAATAGTCATCATTCTAGATTGAATTGGGATTTCATTGCCAGCCACCCCATTTGGATAACCTGTTCCATTTAGTTTTTCATGGTGATAACCAGCAATACGAGGAATGCCTTTCCATTCTTCAATCCAAGGAATTTGTGAGAGGAAAACATAAGTATGATAAGCATGTTGCTCTATTTCGCGGCGTTCTTGTTCATTAAGAGAGCCTCGTGGTATAGATAAAGTACGTACTTCACTTTCACTAAGTAAAGGAAGGTTTATATTATCAAATAACTCTACATTACGCTCAGCAATTTCTATTAATTTCTCAAAAGATCCTTCTGCTAAAACAGTAGGTTCATTACTCTTAAGCACCATTGACCACATTTCATCAACTTTTCTCATTTCTTGTTCTAGTTCTGCATCAATATCAGGCAAACTAGCAAGATATTGGTCTTGTCCTTTTTTAAGTAAATAATCAAGTTTACGTTGTGAATGGCCTAGTTGTATAGTACGACGGTAAAAATTAAAACGCCAGCGAACTAATTCAAATTGCAGAGGATACAACTTTTTAGCTTTTACAAGTACTTCCTCTTTTACTCCAACTTTGCCAAAATCATGTAAAAGAGAAGCATAACGAATTTCTGTCAATTGATCTCTACTAAACTTAACCCCTGCAAAAGCTTTTTCTGTAGATCTATCAACTAGTTCAGCTAACCCTACAGTAAGACTTGCAACTCTAAAAGAATGTCCTGAAGTTGTAGGATCACGTTGTTCAATTGCTTTTACTGAAGCGCTTACAAAACCTTCAAACAGATTTTTTATGTTTTGATAAAGCATTGAATTTTCTAGTGCTACAGCAGCTTGTGAAGCTAAAGAAGTTGCAAGATCTACTAACTCTTGTGGATAAGGGTTAACAAAGCGATTTGCAGCTTCTAAATTATTAATTTTTACCTTAGTAGCAATCTTATGATTTATTAGTTGTAATACTCCAATAACATAATTAAAAGCATTAAACATTGGAACTACTAGCATTGATTTAGTATGGTAGCCACTCATTTTGTCAAAAGAGCTATTAAATCCATAAGGTGCTTCTATAGGCATTTGGTAAACGTCTTCTATATTAAGTGGAATACCTGATTCAGCTACAAATCCAGCTATTGATGAATATGAAACAGGAATGGTAAATTCTTGAAATTGTGTTCTAGATTCAATAGCAAGGCTTTCATTTAAAGTGTACTTAAAACGAAGCTGCTGACCTCCATGTCCATCTGGTTCAACAAGATAAAGACTAGCAGCATCAGATTTAGTAACTTCACGTGCTTTACGCACAATCATATCCAATAGCTTTTCTGTGTTTCTCTCAGCAGAAAGAGCCATTCCTACACGGTTAAGTTCATACATTATTTGAGTTTGGCCTTCTAACCTAGCTCTAGCGGCTTCTACTACATCACGAGACTGTAAAAAGCTACAAGCATTTTCAACTTGTTTATAGATCATTAACCTAGAAATATTTCTTGGTAATAAGCAGTAAGCTTTATTGACTACATCAATAGGTAAAGCCTCTAATTCTGCTTCTGTTCCAACTATTATTAAACAACGTTGTGGATGAGATTCAGCAAATGGAAAATCAGAAGAAATTTTATTTGCTGCAACTATTACAATTCCATGCACAGTTGACATTAATATATTTTTTTGTACTGTACCAATTTTAACTTCGCCTTTTAATGGAATTAGCTCATAGTCTTGTTTTAGCATTTCAGCAATGTGGTCTAATTCGTGATTAGTAAAATAATAAATAGGTTGTTTCACAAATTCCTCCTAACAGCTAATTCCATTATAAGATAAATAGTTATTGTTTGGGATAAAATACCAAAACCTAAAAAGAAATTGAAGGCTTAAAATAATGAACCCAGAAATTAGAAAATTATTTCCCATTACACAAAAGTATATTTACTTAAACCATGCTGCAATAACACCATATTCTACTTTAGTAGCTGAAGCTCTAAATAATATTACTAGCGATATTGTAGCTAATGCTTCTGTAAATTGGTTTAGTTGGTTAAATACAATAAGCAACACACGTACATTAGCAGCTCAGCTTGTTGGAGGGAAAGCAGAAAATATTGCTTTTATGAAAAATACTTCTGATGCAATTTCTGCTATAGCTAATGGTATTAAATGGCAAACAGGTGACAATATAGTAAGCTGTGATATAGAGTTTCCTGCCAATATTTATCCTTGGATGCGCTTAAAATCCCAAGGTGTAGAGTTACGTTTAGCCACTACAATTAACAAACGAATAGAACCAGAAATGTTATTTAAGCTAGTTGATGCTCACACCCGTGTTATTGCCCTTAGTTGGGTACAATACTCTAGTGGATTTCGTGCAGACTTACAGACTATAGGAAAATTTTGTCGTGAAAGAAATATTCTTTTCTGTGTTGATGTAATACAAGGTTTAGGGGCATTGCAACTAGATGTAGAGAAAGACTTTATTGATGCATTTGCTGCTGATGCTCATAAATTTTTAATGGGGCCAGAAGGTATAGCTCTTATGTATTTGTCTGATAGAGCTTTAACAGAAATAGAGCCAACTGTTGTTGGTTGGTTATCAGTAAAAAATCCCTGGAAATGTTTTGATGAGAGTCTTGAATATAATTTAGACTATCAAGCTGGAGCACTTCGTTTTGAGTGTGGAACTCCTAACACTATTGGTATTCATGCACTTAAGGGAGCTTTGGATTTAATAACAAAAGTAGGTCAAAAAGAAATTGAAAACTATCTTTTGGATCTTTGTGAATATACTCACAACAGCCTTACAGAAATAGGATTTGAAACCCTACGCCCTCAAAATCATAAGGAAGCTTCTGCAATAGTTTGTGGTCGGCATAAGAAGGTATCGCCCGAAGTGCTTTATAAGAAGTTAGTAGAGCAAAAAATTATCTGTGCTCCTAGATGTGGATACTTACGCATTTCACCGCATTTTTATAATGATTATAGTGAGATAGATAGTTTAATAGCTGCACTAAAGGGATTAACAAGCTAAATTTTGGATTTCAATATAAATATATTAGCCCCAGGTTTTAGTTCTAACGAGTGCAACCTGGGGTTAATAAGTGCAATTGAATTTAGTTATTAATTAGGCGGCGATAACCATCTTCTTTTTCAGCCCATTCCATAATTTCAGAAACTCGCCAAACTGGAAAAGGATGGCTCATAGTGCCAGCAATTAAGGTAGTCCAAAACTTATGTAGAAAATCTTCTACAGCACGTTTATCAAATTCACGTGCTTGAGCAATAAACTCATCTAAGTCTAATTTTGAAGCCAAAGTTCCACCGGCTAGCTTCATCATAGTGCTTGCAACAACTCTTTCATTTTGAGTGACCAATAATGCAGCACGATCACAGCTTAACTCTGCCTTTTGACGCCAAGAAGTTAAAGCTACTCTTATAGGTAAAGATAAGAGTTCAGCTAATGGAGCAAATGGAGAGCCTCGCAAAATTCTATCACTTAGAAGAAAAATTAAATCTGCGGCAACTTTATAAAGAAGATGTTGAGCATGAATATGACCAGCTTCATGAGCTAAGGCAGCAAGTATTTCCATATCATCTAAGCGCTCTAATAGCGATGAATAGACAACAATAAATGGTTTTTCTACACCACCAGTAAAAGCATTGACAGCTAGTGCACCTCCAGCCGTTGCAGATACATAAAGTTCTGGCTTTTCAATACCTAGAGTTGCACAAACTACATCTAATTTAGCATCTAGATCAGGACATTGTCTTTGATTAACTCTAACGCTGTTACCAGTAAAGAGAACTCTAGCAGAACTATCATGAAAGATTTCTAGAATTTTTTTCAACACAGTATCAATACCTGGGATTTTCTGTAGAGCGCTTAAAGCTTGAGAATCTAGCGGGTGAATGTAGCTATGAGGATCTAGTTTTGTCCATTTCTTGTGAGGATCTTCGCTTAAGGGCAAACGGCAGCTTCCACAACGAATACTAGCATTAGTATTATGTAACTTGACTTTATTTAATCGGCCACAAAAACGACAACGCATACGGTCGCTATCTTCTGGCTCAATAAGAGGTAAATCGTCAGTGAGGTCACTCATTATAAAAATCCTTTCTTAATGCTTAAAATGTCTAATCCCTGTAAAGATCATCGCTAGATTGTGTTCATCAGCAGCATCAATCACTTCTTGATCTCGAATTGAGCCACCTGGTTGAATTATTGCGGTGATCCCATATTTTTTGGCTTCATCAATGCTATCTCTAAATGGGAAAAAAGCATCACTTGCCATTACGCCGCCCACCAAAGAAAGTTGCGCTTTTGTTGCACCAAAGCGCACAGAATCCACTCTGCTCATTTGCCCTGCACCTACTCCAACTAACTGCCCAGCATTAGCATATACAATAGCATTTGACTTAACATGTTTGCAGATTTTCCAAGCAAAGTCGAGTGCTCTAATTTGTTCTTGTGTAGGTTGTAGCTTAGTTACAACTTTAGTGTTCTCACTAGATAGCTGGTAACTATCTTTAGTTTGCACTAAATACCCACCAGAAATATGTTTTATTTCTAAGAAATTTAACCCCTTATTCTTGGTAGCTAAATTAGTTTCTCCTGTTGCCAATAACCGCAAGTTTTTCTTGCTAGCAAAAACCGATAAAGCTTCTGGTAAGAAATTTGGAGCTATTACAGCTTCAACAAACAGATCTTTCATAGCCTCGGCTGCTTCCCCATCTACATCAGCATTAAAGGCAATAATACCCCCAAAAGCTGAAACTGGATCTGTAGCTTTAGCACGCTCAAAAGCCTCTTTTACTGTTTTACCAAAAGCAACTCCACAAGGATTTGTGTGCTTGATAATTACACAAGTAGTCTCAGAAAATTCATTCACTAATGCCCAAGCAGAATCTGAATCTAACAAGTTATTGTAGGAAAGTTCTTTACCTTGAAGTTGTCTAGCTTTGGCAATTCCATTTTCTGCATTCAAAACATCAGTGTAAAGACAAGCCATTTGATGCGGATTTTCTCCATACCTTAAAGGTTGAAGAACTTCTAGATTTAATACCAATTGTTTTGGCATCTCTTGAGTAACTGAACCTGTAAAAATAATGTCTTTTTGCTCAGTTACTTGACCTAAGTAATTAGCTATGGCTAGATCATAAAGTGCCGTGTGAGTAAAAGCTTTTGCTGCTAACTTTTGTTTTGTGCTAGTGCTTATTGAACCGCCATTTTCAACTATTTCTGATAAAAGCTTTTTATAATCTTCTGGATCAACAACTACTGCAACATCCTCATGATTTTTGGCAGCAGCACGAATCATGCTTGGCCCACCAATATCAATGTTTTCTATAGCATCTTCAAAAGTAACATTTGGTTTGGCAATAGTTTCACGAAAAGGATATAAATTTACTATAACTAAATCTATATAATTGATTGAATGAGATGTTAGGGTGTTTTCATGCTCAGGATTGCTACGTTGAGCAAGTATTCCAGCATGAATGTTAGGGTGTAAGGTTTTAACTCTACCATCTAGGATTTCAGGGAAGCCTGTAATTTCTGCAACATCTATAGCTTTAAGACCTGCATCTCGTAAAGCTTTAGCTGTTCCTCCTGTAGAAAGTAGTTCAATTCCAAGTTCTGTAAGTC
The DNA here is from genome assembly GCA_039812885.1 of Blastocatellia bacterium. Classification (GTDB taxonomy): domain Bacteria; phylum Acidobacteriota; class Blastocatellia; order Chloracidobacteriales; family JADJPF01; genus JADJPF01. Next base: position 780,000 of record JBDIBI010000001.1, on the reverse strand, counting down.
CAGAAGCTAATTCTAGTATTCCTGTTTTATTAGAAACACTTATTAAAGCTCTTGTTATCTTTCTCAAAATTTCCTCCCAAAGTAATAAAGACTAAATAACAGCAAGAGAAATTAAAAACAAGAAAGATAACACATTCCAAAAAAAATGAGCAAGGATAAGCCCTACTAATCAGTTAATCTTCTTAAGATAACTAACTTATGACTTATCTTTGCTTATTACTAGACGCAAACAAAGTGCGTTACTCATTAAGGAAATTAATTAGCTAAATTCTAAAACTAAGCCTGATTCACAGAAATCAAATTTAACAGCTTGGGATTCTGAACCATCAGAAAATACGGCTTTAAAGTATTGGTGACAACTTTCACCATTAGTTGATTGATCCCAAACTAATTCTACTGTGCTACCTGGAGCAATACCATTGCCAATATCAAAATAACCAAAACTGCTTCCATCTTCTGAAACTAATATTTGTTTGATAGTTGTACCAGTATTATTATGTACTTTGAAGGAATAGCTTTCTTTTACAGAAGATTTTGTAACGTTAAGGTAATTTGTATTTAAAGATTTGTAACTTGTATTAGCATAACTAAAGGAAAAGATTGCCAAAATTAATGCAAAAACTGTTGTAATATTTTTTGTGGTGTTGACTAGGGGTTTCATAGTTAAATTCTCCTGAAAGTTACTTTGCAAAATGATTTATTTGCTTCTCATAAACAAATGTGCAATCCACAAGAAAAAAGTATCAAACAAAATAAACTTTTCAGGAGAAATTAACTGCTATTTATTCTTATCTAGTACTATTTGGTAATAGCTTGCTTAAGAAAATAGGAATACCTAAAGTATCTTCCCCAATAATAGCTTTTAGTCCTTTTTTCGCAACAGGGTTTTGAGGTTCGATCTTTAAAGCTTCACGATATTCATTTTCTGCCCTTCGAACAAGTCCCACTTTACTGTAAAGTTGAGCTAGTCCTAAATGAGCCATTACATTAACAGGTTCAATATCAAGTACTTGGCGAAATTGCTCTTCTGCTTCTTTTTGCCAACGTTGATTATTAGAAAGCACATGTCCTAAAAGAAGTCTGTAGCGAGTTTGTCTAGGAGCAAGTCTTACAGCTTCGCGCAAGCTTCTTACAGCTCCAGCAACATCCCTAGATTGAAAATGATTGCGTCCTGCTACAAAAAGTTGCTCAGCTTGTTCTTCATCTATAATTGGTTGTGCGTCTTCTACTGATAGTGGTGTAGTAAACCCTTCTACTAAATCAGTTAAATTACTCATTACCTCTTCAGTTGATAAATTATCAAGTACTGATGTAGAAACCGCTTCACTCATTAAGCCAGTATTATCAGACATAATTCCTGTTTGATTTGCAACAGGTTGAAAACCTTGTAAATTTTCTAACTCATTGGGCAGTTCCATATCTTCTTGCATCATTAATGGTTCTGTAGCACCACTATAACTAGTAGGCTCTTCTAAATGTGAAGGAATATTAGACATTACATCTAAAGCTTCCATTAAAGCTTCTGTTTCAGAAGTATTTACCAAAGCCTCTGTTGGAGCATTAGAATCTAATACTTCTATAGAGCCTGTAATGGCTGGAGCATCTAGCATAGTTTGCTTAAATCTTTCTTCTGAAGCCTTTCTAGAAGAAGTTCTTGCTGGAAGTTTTATTACATCCATTGGAGTTTGAGGTATTGGAGGAGGAGTTATGGTAGGAATAGAGATATCTTCTTCCAGTACTTCATCTTCTTTAGTAGTAGCATTAATCGGTTCAAAATTTTGAGACTCAGAAACTTGAGGGATTATACCTAAAGGTTGACTACCAGTTTTACCTACACTAGGTCTTTTATGTGAAGAGGTTTGTGGAGGTACTGGAGGTAGCCCTTCTAATGGTTGGGGCTCTGTATTTCGTTTAATTGAACCTGTAACCCCTGTTGGCATTGGCATATTGTTAGGATCTGGAAGTAATATGCTACGAGCATGATCATATAACCCAGTAAGTTGTGTAAAGAGTTCATCTATTTCTGCCCTCATTTCTTTGCTAGCAGATAAATGGCGATCTGGGTGAAACTCTCTTGCTAATTTATAATAATTTCCCTGTAATTCTTCTAATGTGCTACTAGTAGAAATAGAAAACAGTTGATAAATATCCCCATCATTAATACGAGATTTTATTACATCAATGCGGCGTCTAAGTGCCATTTCATCAACTTTATGTGCTCCTGTTTGTCTTGCCAACACAACTGGCACTGATTCCCCAAGCCCTAAAGTTTGGCGAACAACTTTTTTAGGAACTTCCATTTTGCCACTTTCTTGAGATAATTCTGCTGGAGCAAAACGCTCTAGTACACCAGCCGATAGCAAGCCATATAAAGTACGCAATACAGTTTCTGCTGGAGATTTAATCTTTACTAAAAGCTTAATTAAACTAACTGGTTCTCTAACAACATCAATAATTTGGCGTTCTAAAGGTCTTAAGGAAAGTGTCTGTAAACGTAGTAACGGATTGGTACAAGGCCCAATTAAGCGATTTAGATCGCCTAAACCTCGCTCAATGACATCCATATCACTTATCCGACGTACACCTTCTAAAATAATGCTAGCAGTAGAAAGCTCTAGTTTTAAGTCATCAGAAATACTTTTATCTACTTCAAAAAACTCATATCTACCTGTAGTCCAATTAAATACAGAATAGATAATATCTAAAACTTGAAAAGTGACATTAGCAATAAGATCACGTTCTGAAATTATTTTTAGGTCAACTAAAATTTTACCAAAGCGTTTACCTCGCCCCATTTGTGCTTGAGCCAAATCAAATTGCTCTTGAGTAATTGTACCGTGTCTTAGCATACTTTCCCCAATTCGATCTTCACGTCGATTACTGGAAGCAAAAATCATTGCTCCTAACTCAAAAAATATTTCCTTACGGGTGTGGTCTTGTGTTAGCCGCAAACAACCTGATCTACGTTCTATGTAAAGTTGTCTTAACACATCTGGTAAGCAATCTTGGTTTATTTCTCCCCGCATAATTTCATGATCTCCCTTTTAGTAATGGCTGGTATTCGGCAAATAAGCTTTTGTCAGTAAGTCGCTCAAATATATACTAAGCCTGCATTCTAAATTTTTTATTCTAAATAAAGCAAGCTTTTAGTAACTCTTTTTAGGACGTAATTTATGAAAGTCGTTGTTGATCGCCTTGAAGGAGATTTAGCTGTAGTGCTAATCTCAGACAATGAAGAAATTTCTTTGGATATTCCAACAGAATATTTACCTGCTGGAGTAAAAGCAGGAGACTATTTTGATGTTACTTTTACACCCGATCCTGCTAGTCGTGCCGCAGCCGAACAACGTACTAAAGATCTTTTAAAAGACCTCACTAAAAATAACGATCCAAATCAAACAAAATTCAAACTCTAAATCTATGGAAAAAATTACTTACAAAGAAGCAGGTGTAAATATTGATGCAGCAAATGAAGCTAAAAATCGCATCAAAAACCTTGCTCGCAAAACTTTTAATTCTCAAGTTCTTACAGAAATAGGTAGCTTTGGAGCTCTTTTCCGTACAGATTTCCGCGTAATGAAAGATCCTGTACTAGTTGCTAGTACCGATGGTGTAGGCACTAAACTAAAAATTGCCTTTATGACTGGTATTCATAACACTGTTGGCTATGACTTGGTAGCACATTGCATTGATGATATTGCTGTACAAGGCGCTAGACCCCTTTTCTTTATGGACTATATTGCAACTGGAGAACTATCTCCTACAATTGTAGCAGACATTATTGAAGGAATTACTCGCGCTTGCAAAGAAGCTAATTGCCCGTTAATTGGTGGTGAAACAGCAGAAATGCCAGGTTTTTATGCTGCTGGTGAATATGATGTAGCAGGTTTTATTGTAGGTGTAGTTGATAGAGAAAAAATTATTGATGGAAGTAAAATAAAACCTGGAGACCAACTTATAGGTCTTCCTTCTCTAGGGTTACATACTAATGGTTATAGCTTAGCTAGAAAGCTATTTTTTGATGTGGCTAAATACTCTTATGATCAGCATTTAGATGAATTAGGAATGACTGTAGCAGAGAGTTTATTAAAACCTCATTGCAACTACTTTCCTGTACTTGAAAAACTCTTTGAACAAGATGTTATCAATGGACTTGCTCATCTTACTGGTGGAGGATTTTTAGAAAATATTCCTCGTGTGTTGCCAGATAATTGCCAAGCTGTTGTAAAACTAGGAACTTGGCCTGTTTTACCTGTTTTTGAGGTGATGCAAAAAATTGGCAATATTGACCAAGCAGAAATGTATCGTGTCTTTAACATGGGAATAGGAATGGTTGTTGTAGTCTCAAAATCTAACTATGATCAAGTGGTTTCCCATTTCCAAAGCTTAAATCAATCTTGTTATCATATTGGTGAAATAGTAGAAGGTACTAAAGAAGTTAAACTATTATAGAATGACAAAGGCCAAGATTTTACTCTTGGCCTTTGTTTTATTAGTAATATCTAGATTTTAGCTTAACTTAGTATAAATCTGATGAGAAAGAATATCTTGCTATTTTAGGTAGCCAATATTTATAAATTTTAAGACTTGTTTCTTTTGTGCTTTCACTAACTTTCCTAACAAGATTAAAAAATTTGTCTCTATCAGAACTGTTTAAAATAGATTCATTCTGTTCAGCTTTCTTAAGAAATTCTTCCCATCGTAAATCTTCTGTAACTTCATTATTAAGTAATTTAAGAAACTTAGGTATTATATCTGAATGAGAAAATCCAGTAACCATTGCCAATAAAAGCAATGCAATTTTGTATTCTCCGGTTTCAAATTCATCAATATCTTTAAGCTCAACTCCAACACGAAGCAACCGGTAAGTATTTATAAATCGCTTAACGGTACGAGGGGTATCAAAAAAACCATACAACTCATTTATGTAATCTTTTTCTACTTCTGTAAATTTAAGTTGTGATACTTTAGGAATATTTTGTAGAACATTATCTTTCTCAGCATTTTCTATAATTTTATCTTTTTCAATAGCTTCTGTAACTTTATTTTTTTGAACGGTTTCGAGAACATTATCTTTCTCAGCATTTTCTGTAATTTTATCTTTTTCAATAACTTCTGTAACTTTATTTTTTTGAACAGTTTCCAGAACATTATCTTTCCCAACATTTTCTATAATTTCTGGTTCTTTCAATAAACTATCTACTAGATTTTCATAACCTGTTATACTAATTGGTCTTAGAGCAAAAGGAATTTGGAAAATTTTTTCTAAATAATCTTGAGGGCGAATACTTGTAGTTTCTGCAGAAGATTTTTCCTTATCTTTATCTATTGTATTTGGATAGTGTTGTTGCAAACACCGCCTTAACCAACGGGGATCTACACCTACTACAACTATAAATAAAGGAAGTGCCATTAACAAATGTACTGCTTCTAACACTTCTACGACCTTTGAAGGTTGACAACGATCTAAATCATCAATGTAAAGAATAATTCTATCTACAAACCTATCTTTTTCTGGTGTTTGTTCTAGCATTAATTCATTTAACTTGTCAAAATCATGTTTAACAATATTAACAATGCCTAAGTATTTTTCATATTCTTTAGAACCAACACGTTCTTCTATAAACTTATACAATCGTTTACTAGGGCTAAATTCTCCTATTTCACTTTCTAGTTTTGCTATTTGTTCCTCTAATTTAGTTACTTCACTAGTTTTAGTTTGTTCATCAGCTTGTAAATTTTTAAGTTCTTCTTTAAGAGTTAATAATGTTGGATCGGCTTCTAATGCAGCAATTCGTTCTTTTTTCTTTGTTTCTATAGATTTATAAGTTGTTTCTAAATTTTTAACTAGTTTCTCACCTTTATTAAGATTAAATCCTAGCCAAGCAGTTACTCCTGCTATATGTGTATTGGAATTAGAAAAAAATGCAGCAATACCAGCAAATAGCTCTTTGCTAAATTTATAAATACCTACACTTGTAGGATCTGTGTTTGTAGGAATAGAAGCTAAATATGAAAATAAACCTCCTATAACAACAGGGGCAAGCAAAATAATAACAAATAAGGGGATATACTGAAATTTTGTAGGAGATGTTACTATTGGTACAATTATAGCTAAAGCTCTTTGTGTTAAGGTTTGAACATTACCAACTTTTTCTTCTAAAGACTTAAGTGATTTAGCAGCTTCTTTTATGCCTAATTGTTCTGTTGTATCTTTTAAAGTTTTTAATAACTTTTCCTTGTTAGGATCTTGAGACATAATTTCATCTATGGTGCCTTGCAATAACCAAGAAGGGTTTTTCCATTCTTCTATTTCTTGTTTTTTCTTTTCTTGAATTGTAAGAACGTTAGTTAAGCTACTTTGTATTTCCTCTTTTTGTATCTTAACTTTACTTAATTTTCCTTCAGCTTCTGTATATAAACCCTGTGCTTCTAATAACTTATTTTTTAATTCTGCTAATCTTTCTTTATTTTCATCTCTGTTTTTAAGTTTTTCATGAAGTTCTTCAAACACATGACTAGCAATACTAGCCCAAAGATTAGCATCCATATAATGCCAAGCATTAAATGTAATTTGAATAATTTTCGAATAGTAAAGCTCTTTGCCTTCTAAACCCCTTATTTCTTTCTCTAGTGAATTCATAAAAAAAGTTTTACCTGTTCCCCATGCACCAAATAAACCTACTGAAAGAGGAGGAGGTGTATTACGAGCTGCTAATACAGCAGCAAAAGAACTTACTTCTTTTTGAATTTCTAGTTTGTCAAATAACTTTTCTTTGTCTATTCGATCTGTGTGAAAGCCTGCTTCAAAACTATCTGTAACTATGCCTAAACAATCTCTCCAGGCTGGAAAATTCTTTTCATGTCCTCTTTTCCTAACATAATCAAAAAACCCTTGTCTTAGCTTGTTTAAATCATACCCACAAGAAACTAAATATTCTTGGACTTTAAAGTTATTCTTAACACTCAACATTGTTCCTAACAAATACCTACTACGATATTCCCTGGAAGGGTGTGCTTGAGCTAATTCCCAACCTTTATTAATAAGCACTTCAATCTCATCATCTAGCTCAACATAAACATCAGTAACATCTTCTGAATAACTAGGTAACCAACTTATGCTATATTTTTCAAGCTGAAGCAATTCCACAATACTGGCATTACTATTAAGATTTTTCTCTCTAAGAATAGCTAAAAAGATCTCAGACGACCCATCATTATCCAAATTATAGTTATTAAGTAATGTAGCTAATAAGAAAACAGAATCTAATGGCCTACTACATTGTTTTGCTAATATTCCAGCTTGGTTTAAGGCTCTAAAGTCTACTTGATTTGTCTCTCTCAATTTATTTATTGGTTCAGAACTTCTACTTAAAAACTCACTAAGTGTATTTTTCTGCATCTGCATTTAGATAAAGTTTCCTTTCACAATCAAGTTTTTCTACTAATTAGCTTTCCATCACCAGATGAGGTATAGGTAATATTTTTATACATAAGAAGAAATAGAAATTTGCCAATTATATACAAATTACTAGGTAAATTTTATAAAATAAATATGAGTGCAATACTTTGTTATGCACAATAAGATAAGAATATTTAAGATGTAGGGTAGTCTTAAGTTATATAGTTTATAAACAAATTGGCTAAAAAGGCAGGTTTAATATAAATTTAAGCTAGATGTTTTATGGTTGTTACCACCAAAATATATAAATTTACTTATTTTAGTGGTAACAATAACATTACAGGTAATATTAATGGTAACTGAAATTTAATTACTCATTAGCTTCTTTATGTTCTTCATACCAAGCCATTTGGATAGCCTCTAATTTCTTCTCATTAGAGTTTTTTGCATCATCATCAAAGCCTGGTAATTCCATAACCCATTTATGTAAGTCTGTAAATCTAACAGTTAATGGGTCAATATCTGGATGATTTTCTAATAAAGATATAGCAATATCTTCTACATCAGTCCACTTCATCAGTGTTCCTCCCTAGCAAAATTACGATTCCATTCAGGAATTTCTACTATAATATTTCCATCTTTAATAATGGTAGCTTGGCAGCTTAACCTAGAAGCTAGGGTAAGTCCTGCGGCTTCTTCTAGTTGATCAGCTTCGTTATCTTCCATTTCTGTAAGAAGTTCCATGCCTTTTTTAACTACTACATGACAAGTGGAACAAGCACAAAAACCACCACAAGCATGATCTAATGATACACCATTATCCAAAGCTACATTTAAGATAGATTGTCCTACTTTTGCAGGAAAAGAAACATTCTCTGGTAAAAAAGTTACCTGGGTAGTTTCTTCATTTGCCATTTTTTTATCCTCTATTATTTAAAGATATAACCTACAAACAATTTAGTAAGTTATTATTAGGTTATACCTCAGATACTTTTTTATGTTTTAATGCAAGCTCTACAGCGCTATTCATCAATATTTCAGCTAGATGATGAGTTACTTCATTAAAAGATTTTAGCGAAGCCTTTATAGGTTTATGGCTATTACCAGCAATAGCTGTTTCTAGTTCTAGAATAGATTTGTCTACAGCTTCTCTTTCAGAAGTAGTTAAATTCTTGGCTGCATCTGTTTCCAAAGCTTTTTTAGTAGCTTTTAGTACTGATTCTGCTTCAGTACGTGCTTCTACTAAAAGACGTTGCATAACATCTGTCTCTGCAAACTCAATAGAATCCATAAGCATTTGCTCTACTTGTTCATCTACTAAACCATAAGAAGGTTTTACATCAATAGAACTTTCTTTATTTGTGCGAACATCGCGAGCAGTTACATTTAAGATTCCATTAGCATCAATTAGAAATTTAACTTCTACTCTTGCTAACCCAGCAGGCATTGGTGGAACTTTCAATGTAAATTTACCTAATGACCGACAATCTTTAACAAATTCTCTTTCACCTTGTAAAACATGAATGTCTACACCTGTTTGGTTATCAACATAAGTAGTAAACATTTCACTAGCACTAGCTGGAATAGTAGAATTACGATGAATGATTTTTGTCATTACTCCACCAATAGTTTCAAGTCCAAGTGAAAGTGGGGTAACGTCAAGCAGTAGCATATCTTTACGGCTACCAGTCATAATATCAGCTTGAATAGCAGCACCTAATGCAACAACTTCATCAGGATCTAACTCAGCATGAGGAGTTCGTTTAAAGAGTTCTTCAACACGTTTACGAACTAGTGGAATTCGGGTAGAACCACCAACTAAAACAACTTCATCTATATTTTCAGCTTTTAGACTTGCATCTTTAAGAGCTTGTTTACAAGGAGCTATAGTTCTTTCTACTAAATCCCTAGTTAATTCTTCAAACTCATTGCGAGTAAATTCTCGTTGGTAACAACCATACTCACCTAAATCTACTTCAATATTAGCTTTTTCCTGGTCAGAAAGTCGGTGTTTGATTTCAATAGCAAAACGGCGAATAGTTTGTAGAACTTCAGCATTTCCCTGTAGAGTTAAATCAAAGCGATCTTTAATTTCACTCATAAAAAGGTCTATAAGTCTATGATCAAAATCATCTCCGCCTAAATGGGTGTCTCCATTTGTTGCTAAAACTTCAAATATTCCTTCTCGTAGTTTTAGAATAGAAATATCAAAAGTACCACCACCTAAATCATAAACAGCAATAATACCATTAGTCTTTTTATCTAATCCATAAGCTAAGCTAGCAGCAGTTGGTTCATTAACAATACGTAAAACTTCTAACCCTGCAATTTTACCAGCATCTTTAGTAGCTTGGCGTTGAGCATCATTAAAATAAGCTGGAACAGTTATAACAGCTTGCTTTACTTCTGTTTCTAAAAACTCTTCAGCTTGTTTTTTTAGTTCGCGTAAAACTAGAGCAGAAATTTCTGGAGGGGTAAACTCTTTATCTTCTAAGCGAAATCTAATTACTTGCTCACTCCCTGGAGCAACTTGAAAATGTAACTTTGAAAGATCTTGCTCAACATCAGCAACACCTTTTCCCATAAACCTTTTTACTGAATAAATTGTATTTTTGGGATCAGGAATAAGTCGAGCACGTGCAGGTTCACCAATTAGTAAACCTTTGTCCTTACTATAATGTACTACAGAAGGAATAAGTCTATCCCCCTGTTTATTTGCTATTACTTGAGGCTTACCAGTATTATCAACATAAGCCACCAAACTATTAGTTGTACCTAGATCTATACCAACAACTTTAGGCATAAAAGCTATACCTCATTTAATCCAATTCTTCTTGAATATTATCAACTAAATTACTAATGTATTTAATCTCAGATAGTAACTCAACAGCCTGAGTCAAAATAGGCTTTTTATTTAACTCAGAAGCAGAATCAGGTAGATTATCCCATTCTAAAAAGGTTTTGTTTAACTTAGATTGTAAGTTAGACAAGCGATTTTCTAACATTTCCTGCATTTCTAGAACTTGAGTTTTAAGGCTAGTCACTTGTTTACTATCTTTAGCTTGTTTAGCAGCACGTAGTTCTTCTATTTGTTCATTAAGTTCAAAAACCTCTGCTAACAAATCAGGAGGTGTTTTTTGTCCAGTTTCCTTAATTCCTTCCAAGACAAGTAAGTAATTTGCACGTTTTAATGGATCTTTTAGAGTGCGATAAGCATCATTAAGCATTGAAGATTTTTGTACGCTGTACTCACGTTCTTTTTCACTAGCTTGAAAGAAAAAGTCTGGATGAAATTTTCTGCTTAATTGGTAAAAATCCTTCTCTAAAGTAGCCAAACTTACATGAAAATGCTTTGGCAAATTAAAGAAAGAAAAGTACGTAGTATTTTTTCTTATAGGTTGAATTCGATTACAAGATTGGCAAAAATGTTCTATTGTGGTTGAGCCACAATGCCAACACTTTTCATCTAAAAAATCAATATTTTCAGTCACAAAACACTCTCTAGCGAAAATGAATTTAAAATAAAACCAGAAATATACTTAATTGTTTAGGCATGCAAAAAGAAAAGCTATACTAAGACTAGTTCCTAAGCAGAATAAATTAATAAACTATAGTTAGACAGTGAAAGATTCTCCACAACCGCATTCACCGGCAGAATTAGGGTTAATAAATTTAAAACCTCGTCCCATTAAACCACCTTCATCTTTAAAATCAACAATCATTCCATTTAAGAAAAGGTAGCTTTTTAGGTCAATAAAGATCTTTGCTCCATCTCGTTCAAAAACTTTATCTCCAGGTCGTTGTTGAGTATCTAAGTCTAGTATATAGCTTAAACCGGAACACCCACCACTTTTGACTCCGATTCTTAAACCACCTTCATTGAGATTTTGTTCTTGTAAAATTTCTTTAATACGATCAGCGGCGCTAGCTGTTAATTCTAATGACATTTTTAAACCTCTAAAATAAAAGTAACTGGGGCTACCCTGCCTAGCCCCAGTTATTATCGCCTAGCTAACTTCCTGCAAAACTTGTTCTTTTTCTAAGGATTCTTGTTTTTTGTTATAGTCTGCAATAGCCGATTTAATGGCATCTTCAGCCAAAACAGAACAATGAATTTTTATTGGAGGCAAATTAAGCTCACGTACAATATCTGTATTTTTTATTGCCAACGCCTCATCAATGGTTTTTCCCTTTACCCATTCTGTTGCTAAAGAAGAGCTGGCAATAGCTGAACCACAACCAAAAGTTTTAAATTTAGCATCTTCAATTACGCCTTCTTTATTTATTTTTAGTTGCAATTTCATCACATCACCACACTCAGGTGCGCCAACTAAACCAGTACCAACATCTGAAGCATTTTTATCAAAACTACCAACATTTCTAGGATTATTATAGTGATCAATTACTTTGTCTGAATATGCCATTTAACCTTTTCTCCTTAGCAAAACTACCAGGTTATAAAAAATTAGTGAGTTGCCCAAGTAACAGTTTTTAAGTCAATACCTTCTTGTACCATTTCCCACAAAGGTGAAAGTTCACGTAATTTGTTAACTGCTTGAGTAACTTTCTCAATAGTATAATCAACTTCTTCTTCTGTATTAAAACGGCCAATACCAAAGCGCAATGAGCTATGAGCAAGTTCCTCACCAACTCCTAAAGCTTTTAACACATAAGAAGGTTCTAAGCTAGCAGAAGTACAAGCGGATCCAGAAGATACAGCCACATCAGAAATACCCATTAACAAGGATTCCCCTTCAACATAAGCAAAACTTATATTTAGGTTACCAGGTAATCTTTTTGTTGGATGACCATTTATGTAACTTTCTGGAATTTCATTCATAAGTTTATCTCTAAGCTTATTGCGAAGATAAGAAATTCGCTCAGATTCTTCTGCCATTTCTAAACGAGCAATTTCTGCAGCTTTCCCCAAACCTACAATACCAGTAACATTAAGCGTGCCAGATCTCATACCTCTTTCATGCCCACCACCATCAATGATTGGAGCTAACATTACACGAGGATTTTTCCTTCTAACATACAATGCACCTACACCTTTAGGCCCATACATTTTATGTGCACTAATGGAAAGCAAATCAACATTTAAAGCATTAACATCTACAGGTATTTTCCCTACTGCTTGTACTGCATCTGTGTGCATTAAAACACCATGCTCACGAGCAATTTTACCTATTTCAGCTATTGGCTGAATAACTCCTATTTCATTATTAGCAAGCATTACACTAATTAAAATAGTTTTATCAGTAATAGCTTTACGAACTTGGTCTGGATCTACTAGTCCATCTTTATCAACGGTTAAATAGGTAACATAACAGCCTTGTTTTTCTAAATGCTTACAAGAATCTAATACTGCCTTATGTTCTGTTACGACAGTAATAATATGATTACCTTTTTCTTGATACATTTCGGCAACACCTTTGATTGCCAAATTGTTAGACTCTGTAGCTCCACTAGTAAAAATAATTTCTTTAGCAGTTGCTCCAATGACTTGAGCTACTTGCTTACGAGCTGTTTCAACAGCCTCTTCTGCTTGCCAACCAAAATGATGATTACGGCTAGCAGCATTACCAAAGATCTCTGTAAAATAAGGTCTCATAGCCTCAAATACACGAGGATCAACTGGTGTAGTAGCATGATTATCCATATAAATTGGGAGCTTCATAACTCAACCTCTATTAGTTTTCTTCATCAACAAAATTAAATAAATCTGTAGAAAGATAGCGTTCTCCAAAGCTTGGTATTATGGAAACAACCCTCTTTCCTGAACCTAATTCTTGAGCAATTTGAATAGCAGCCCAAGTAATTGCACCTGAAGAAATACCAGCAAAAATGCCTTCTTCTCTGGCTAAACGACGAGCCGTTTCTTTGGCATTTTCGTATGAAACTGTAATAACCCTATCTACAAGATTACGGTTAAGTACTTGAGGAATAAAACCAGCCCCAATACCTTGTATACGATGAGGGCCAGGGTTTCCACCAGATAAAACAGGTGAATCAGTAGGTTCTACAGCACAAACTAGAACTTCTTTTAGCCTAGTCTTAAAAATTTCAGCGCAACCTGTTATTGTTCCGCCAGTTCCAACTCCTGAAACAAAAGCATCAAATTTTGATTCTGTATCTCTTAAAATTTCTAGAGCTGTTGTTTTCTGGTGAATTGCAGGATTAGCAGGATTGTTAAATTGTTGTGGCATGAAAGAATTTGGAGTACTACGTACCAATTCTTCAGCTTTTTGGATTGCACCTCGCATGCCCTGTGAACCAGTAGTTAAGACAACTTTTGCACCTAAAGCGCGTAAAGTTCTTACCCGTTCTACTGTCATTGTTTCTGGCATAACTATAATGCAAGGATAACCCTTAGCTGCACAAACTAAAGCTAATGCAATTCCTGTATTACCACTTGTTGGTTCAATTATGGTTGTTTCACCTGCTTTAATTAGACCTTCTTGCTCAGCAGCTTCAATCATTGCTATTCCAATTCGGTCTTTCACAGATGACATTGGATTAAGTGATTCTAACTTAACAACTACTTCAGCTGAATCTTTTCCAACGATCCTATTAAGTCTGACAAGTGGAGTGTTCCCTATTAATTCTAAAATACTATTTGCTATTCCAAGATGTTGATACATATAGAGCAGTAACTAAAAAATATATTAAGAATTTATAAAAGCTAGCAAATAATGGTTTACAAAAAGTTTTAAATAGAGTATTTAGGTTAGTTCACTTTTTGAAAATTATTAACTCTACCGCTTTTGCTAAGAAAGCATAGCTAGCAGCCCCTATTTTGTCAAGCATTTTATTTCTAAAATCCCCAAGTTTATTTAACACTCTTCCTTTTATCTTGCCATAAATATATGTATATTCAACATATTAGTTTTATCAAGACAGTTTAACAGGCTAAAACAAAAAGTATTTTTTCAATTTTTTTATTGACAAAATACTCATTCCACAATATTCTCTAAAAAGTATAAAAATTGAAAAATTATATTAATATGGCTTTTACTAAAAGCTAGTTATGGTGTTTGGATATTAATCTAAAAAATAAACTAGGTTTATTAAGCTCTAAAAACTACCATAAACTAGTTACTATGAATTTTAGAAAGAGACAACGATGTCTGAAAAAATTACTGAACAACAAGTTCTAGATGCCTTAAAATCGGTTAAAGATCCTAATATAGGCAAAGATATAGTTAGTTTAAATTTCGTTAAAGATATTAGAATTTGTGGAGGAATAATTGGGTTTCGTTTAACCTTAGCTAGCCCTTCTCAAAGTACCCAAGAAATCCTAGAAGAACAATCTCGCCAAAGTGTACTGAAAATCCCAGGAGCACAACGTGTAGAAATAAGAACAGAACTAGAAGTTCCAAAAGGGAAAGCTATTGGAGATAGAGAATCTGTTCCAGGAGTAAAAAATATTATTGCTGTTAGTTCAGGTAAAGGTGGAGTAGGTAAATCAACTGTAGCAGTTAACCTATCTGTAGCCTTAGCTTCAATGGGAGCAAAAGTTGGTTTATTAGATACTGACATTTATGGTCCTAATGTTCCAATAATGATGGGAAGTATCGAAGAACCAAAAGTAAGAGGTAAGAAAATTCTTCCTAGAGAAGCATATAACGTAAAATTTATGTCTGTTGGTTTATTAAACCGTGGAGATCAAGCTGTGGTTTGGCGTGGCCCAATGTTACACAGACTTATTGAACAATTTTTACGAGATGTTGAATGGGGTGAACTAGATTATCTTTTAGTAGATATGCCTCCTGGAACAGGTGATGTTCAATTAAGTTTGGCTCAACTTGTTCCTGTATCAGGAGCTGTTTTAGTTACTACTCCTCAAGAAGTAGCCCTAGCAGACGTTCGTAAAGCACATAATATGTTTCAACAAGTACAAGTAACTGTAGTAGGTATTGTTGAGAATATGAGTTATTTTACCTGTCCTAATTGCTTAGAAAAACATGAAATATTTGGGTCTGGTGGTGGAGAAGATTTAGCAGAAAAATTTGGAGTTAAACTTTTAGGTAGAATACCTATCAGTTTAGGAATACGTGAAGGAGGAGATTTAGGTGTGCCTATAGTTGCAGGTGCTCCAGATAGTCCTCAAGCACAAGCTTTTTGCCAGGCAGCCGAATCTTTAGCAACACAGTTAAGTATTTTGGCCTTAAAGCCAACTAGGCTGCCAATATTAAACTTTGATTAAATATAAAGATATAACGGAGGGTGAAGAAAATAAAATGGGACACAAAGTAAAAGTTACTGAAACAAATCGCTTTTCAACTTTTGTAAAAAGCAAAAAATCTGACGCTTATAGAGATTTAGAAACTTGGCAACAATGGTTTGGTAAACGAGGAATTCCAGCAATTATTGCTTCTACTTCTAGTGGCTATGCTCTTTATAGAGAAGGGCTTATTGAAGTTGATATACATGATGACAGTTCTACTAATAGTACTTCTTCTGATACTAGAGCTGCTTAATTTTGTTTAGACTTCTTTTTTGGTAGTCAATATAGATCTCTGAGAGTTGATAGTAGATCTTTTAGCTTAAAAAATTTTTTAGGTATTCTTTGGAATAACTGTGCCTAAACTTTACTATTTACTCTAGTCATAACAATAGGTTTTATTATATCTTTGTATTCCAAGAATACCTTAAGCTATTTTGTTATTTTTCAAAATAAAATTCTTTTGGTCAAATGTTTTGGTGAAAAACTTTATTGCAAAGTCAAACCTTTTTGTTTTTTAACTAAAACAACAAAAACAATTTTTATTATCTTGCAAATATAATTTTATTTTTTGCTAGTCTAAACAAAAGAAACCATAGGCTAGTAACTTATTCAGGAGATATTCAATTATGATTAGCGTAACAGAAACAGCAGTTAGTGAAGTAAAAAAATTTATGGCATCTGAAGAAATGGATGTTTTAACAGCAGGACTACGAGTCAGAGTATTACCTGGAGGATGCTCTGGTTATCAATATGCCCTTGATGTAGAAGATGCACCTGCACAAAATGACAAAGTTATAGAAACTAATGGTTTAAAATTATTTGTTGACTCATTTAGTTTACAACTTTTAGACGGAGTAGAAATTGACTATGTAAGCACAGTAATGGGTTCTGGCTTTACTTTTAAGAATCCTAATGCTACTGGTAGTTGCGGTTGTGGCAGCTCTTTTAGTGTTTAGCCTATTTAGTCAAGGTTTATAATCTAAGTTTAGCACTTTTGCTAAGCTTAGATTATAGAGCTTATTAAAATGTAAAACCTTTTTAACCCCTTAAAAAACCGCCTTGGGCTCTTTTCTATCTTTCTATAAATTCTTTTATTTCTACCTTATCAGACTCAACATAAAGACTAATAGCTCCTTTTAGTCCTGTTTGATAGGTTTTCACACCCAAATCCTTATATCTTTCAACAACTTCTTGATGTGGATGATTAAACATAGATTTTGCTGGAGCAGAAATAATAGCAAATTTAGGGTTTACCTTTTGCAAAAAAGCCCAAGTACTAGAAGTTTTACTTCCATGATGAGGAACTTTTAATATCTCCGCCGACAAATCGTCTTCACTATTTGCTAAAAATTCTTCTACTTCCCTTTCTATATCTCCAGTTAATAAAATTTTATGTCCTTGATAATCAAGTCTCAATACCAATGATTGATTGTTACCAGCTTGCTTTTTTCCTATATCTTTAACAGGCCAAAGCACTTCTATTTTTACCCCATCAATAAAATATATCTGACCTTTTGACCAAATATTTACTGGAATATGTGCATTTATTAGTTTGGTGAAAAAATTTTGCCATTCTCCTGTTGGGTTTGGATTTACTGGTAATATAGCTTTTTTTACATAAAAATTTTCAATTATCTCGTTAAAACCTTGCATATGATCACTATGTGGATGAGTCAGCAAAATATAATCTAAATATTCTATATCACGTTGCCAAAGATATTTAGAATCTACATCTTCTCCAATAGAAAACTCTTGTACTGATTGGGCTTCTTTACTTTTGATAGGTATTTTCCCTCCACTATCAATCATCATAGTAGTACCTAATGGAAATTTAACAAATATTGCATCTCCTTGCCCTACATCCAAAAAAACTATCTCTAATTTTCTATCTTTATTATTAAAAAAAGTAGAATAAAAGTTTTGAGGAATAATAACAACTAACAAACACATTATATACAGTATTACTAATATTTTGCTGCTAAGCTGTATTTTCTTAGTTGCCTGTCTAGAAAAAGGCTGCCACTTGTTTATTTTAACAATAAAGCTTATATAGCATAGATAATAGAAGAGATAATACAACTGCTTCCAACCATGAAATCCAGCTAGTCGATAACTTAAAAATGGAAAAATTTTAATTAATGAACTAAAACATTGTGGATAAGATACATTAATAAATAAATCAATTAATATATTTATTAATATTATAATATAGTAGTTAAAAAAGTGAGTAACTTCATTATTTAATAGAACAAATATACTAAAAATAACTAATAAACAACTCATTATTAATTCAGTAAAAAAGCCTAATAAAGTACCTATTAAAGCAACCCTGTTAAAATATATAATTGAAAGAGGTATAAGTCCAAGTTGAATAATAAAAGAACTAAAAACTGTGATTATCAAGAGCTGCAAAGTTTTTTGTAACCTAAGACTTTCCAACTTTTTAGCCCAAATATTTTTCTCTAATTTGTATTTTATAGTTGATTCTGACTGATTTTTAATAAAACTCTTTTCACTCCAAAAAACTAATTCTGCTAACCATTTAATGGATTTGTGACATCTAGGAGGATAAGGCATTCGCCTAGTAGGATACCACTTACCTATTTCACTTAGTGAATTGACTACAGGAAATACAATCAATAGAATTGTAACAACCGCCAAAAAAGTTAATTGAAAACTTGCTTCAAATAAAGCACTTGTATGAACAGAAAGTAAAATTAATCCTGCTATTGCAATGGTATTGCTTGGAACAACTTGACGATAAAATAATGTACCTATAAGTGTTGCTGTTACCATTAAAACAGCGCGAAGTACTGGAGTTTCAGCACCTGTAAGTAAAGCATAACTCCAAATAGATAAAACAATAATTATACATTTAATTAATCTATGCCTAGTAAATACACTTAAAAACCTGTATAGTATCCATGTTAAAAATGCAAAGTGTGAGCCACTGATTATCAAAATATGATAAAGTCCTGTAACACGAAATTTTTCTGTTATGTCTGAACTTAAGTAATGACCTTCGCCTAAAATAATGGCTTTTAAGATACTTGATTTTTCTTGATTAAAATTTTTATCTATTTCATCAAAAACATAACAACGTGTTTGATATATCTTTTTAGCAAAAAAGGAGTAAGTTTCTTTTTTATCAAGTATTTCAACTAGTGCAAAATCTTTAACATGGGCAGAAAAATCATATCCTTGTTGTGATAACAACTGTCTAGAATTAATTACTCCAGGGTTTTTAAACTTTTGTTCAGGATTTACTTCAGCAAAAACATGAATAATATTTCCTGGTACTAATAAAATTTGGTTAGTATTTGAGTTATTTAGCCAAAATATTAACTTTACCTTTGTTGTTAAAGTTATAGCTTTATTAAATTTCCTAATGAAACCAGTATCTAAACTTACATAAATATAGTTTGGTGTAACTACAGGATAACTAGTAATTTGCCCATAAAGTTCGATATTTGTTTCTTTTAGTGAAGAGTAAATATATTTATCAACAAGTTGTGAAGATTGTAGAGTTTTTTCATATTCTATGCTTGCCAAACAAAATCCTATTGAAACAAAGCCTATTAAAATAGCTGTCGTAGTAATATGAGAAACCATTTTTAATTTATAACAAATACTTGCTACTATGAGGCTAGTAAATGTAATAATAAAAAATGCTATTTTAGGGAAATGGAAAAATTTTTCTACTAGTATTCCTACGATAAAAAGAAGTAAGAAGTAAAAAACTGGTTGAAATTTAACTTGAAATAGTTGTGTTGGTTTGTGCATCATTTGTTTTATATGAATTAACTGAAATTTTTATAGAAAGGAATTTACGTCTTTGATTAACTTTTATTGGAAATCCACTTGCACAACTTGTCGCAAAGCAAAAAATTTTCTTACAAATGCAGGTGTTAGTATGAATGAACGAGATTTGGCTAAAAAACCATTCACTAAAGATGAAATTATTAAACTTTCAGAAAATTATGATATAAAAAGCTTTATAAATCCTAAAAGTACTCCTTACAAATCATTGGGGTTAGATCTAACAAAACTATCTAAAGAGGAGATGATTGATTTACTTTCCAAAGAAGTAAATTTATTTAAACGCCCATTTATTATCAAAGAGGAACTTGTTTTATTTGGATTTTCTGAATCAGACTATCAAAAACTATTAGGTTAACTCACAATATTTGCTTAAGATAAAGGCTAAAGATTTAGTCTAAGAAATTTGTAAGGCACTTAGGTAAAATTTTTGAACTGATATTTAAAATCTTGCGTATGAACAAACATTACCCTGATGGCCTAAACTAACCAATAATAGGCTCTCAATATTATCCTGAGGAAATTTAATTTATGAACAGAATTCAACAAATTGCTTGTGTAGTTATTGTAGCAGTTGCCTTAATTGCTGGATTTGCCCGTAGCAATTCACAAAAAAGAGCACTCATTGATGCAGCTTCAGAAGGTCACATTGAACAAGTCAAAATGCTTTTAGATAAAGGCATGGATATAAATTTCAAAGACAAAGATGGGCGTTCTGCCTTAATAGTTGCGGCATCAGAGGGATACACAGATATAGTAAGATTCCTAGCAGAAAAAGGAGCTGAAATAAATGCTAAAGATGAAACTGGAAATACAGCATTAATGGCAGCTACATCCCATGCTCACCTTGACACGGTAAAAGTCCTCTTAGAAAAAGGCAGTGACTCAAATCTACGAAACAACAATGGAGAAACAGCCTTACTACATGCAATTCTTGAAGATAATATTGATATAGCTCGTCTTTTAATTGAAAAAGGCTCTGATCTTAATGTCAGAGATAAAGATGGAGATAGCCCATTAACAGTAGCAATTCGTGTTAATAATACAGATATGTCTAAAATGCTTATAGAAAAAGGGGTTGACCTTAACGCTAAAGATCGTAATGGTACACCTGTACTAGTTTCGGCATCTCAGCAAGGTGACTTAGACATAGTTAAACTTCTTTTAGAAAAAGGAGTTGAGGCAAATGCTAAAGACCGTGAAGGTAATACAGCTTTATCTGTAGCTGTTGCAGCAAGTGATTTTGATATAACTAAATTATTGTTAGAAAAAGGTGCTGATCCTAACTTTAAGAATAAAGAAGGTCTAACAATTTTATCTCAAGCTATTAGTGCTAACAATTTAGATATAATTAAGCTTCTTTTAGAAAAAGGTGCTGATCCTAATGGTAAGAATGCTGATGGAAGTACTGCTTTGGTAGAAGCTTTAAATAGTGAAAATATTGATGTTACTAAACTATTATTGGAAAAAGGAGTTGATCCTAATACTAAAGATAATTCAGGTGAGCCTGTTTTATTACAAGCTGTATCTAATGGCAATATTGAATTAGCAAAATTACTTTTAGACAAAAAAGCTGATCCTAATGCCAAAGACAACAATGGTGGAGATTCTTGCCTAGAAATGGCAATCAATAATGGTAATGTAGAAATGCTCAAGCTTCTATTAGAAAAAGGAGCAAATGTCAATGTTAAAAACACTGATGGTAGTACTCCATTGATGTTAGCTGTTTCCAACGATAACGAAGAAGTAGCTAAGTTGCTCATAAGCAAAGGAGCTGATGTTAATGCTAAAAATAATGAAGGTGAAACTGCATTAAGTATAGCTAAAGATTCTTCTGGTGTAGATGATCTAGCTAGTGATGAAGCTCAAAGCAATGAAATGATTAAAACATTGAAAAAGGCTGGTGCAAAATAGTTAAAATAGTCTCAGGATAAGTTTTTTAAGCCAAGAGAATACGAAACTCTCTTGGCTTAAATTTTTTATTCATATCGTAAAGCTTCTATAGGATCTAATTGTGCAGCTCTCCAAGCAGGGTAAATTCCTGAAATTAAACCTACTCCTAAAGAAACAATCAAACCAGCTAAAGTAGCCCATAAAGGAACACTAGAAGGTAGAGGAGAAAAAGTATTAACTATTTTACTAATCATACCTCCAATTAAAAGACCAATTACTCCTCCAACTCCAGTTAATGCAATGGCTTCCAGCAAAAATTGCCATAAAATATCTCGTTTTCTGGCTCCAATAGCTTTTCTTATTCCAATTTCCTTAGTACGTTCCACTACAGCAACTAACATTATATTCATTACTCCAATTCCTCCAATAGCCAAAGAAATACAAGAAACCGCAGTTAAAACCAAAGCTGTGGCTCCAGTGAGTTGGTTATAAAGATCTAACAAACTATCTTGAGTAGAAGCACTAAAATTATTTTTTTCACTTGGTGGTACACGACGACGACGGCGAAGAATTTCTGTAATGTCCTCTACTGCTTTTGTTACTTCTGCACGGCTTTTAGGGCGTACTACCACAAAAAAGAACATATCTGGCTGCATTCTTTCAATAGGGTAATACTTCATAAAAACTGTTATTGGAATAAGTACTTGTATATCACGGCTTTGACCAAAAAAGCTTCCAAGTCTTTCTAAAACACCTATAACTCGAAATTTATGTCCATCAATCAAAATCTCTTTGTCTATTGGATCAACAAAAGGAAAAAGAGCTTCAACTACATCTGCACTTAAAACACAAACATCTTCTCTATGATCTACTTCAAATTCAGTAAAAAACCTTCCTTCTGCAATGTAATTGCTACGAGTGATTTCGTAACCTGGTGTTACACCTGCAAGTTGCATTGTGTCACTTTGGCGATCTTGGTAACGTACAACAAAGGTTTGTTTACGATATTCTGGAGATACAGAAAGAATTGCAGGAGAATCTTTTAAAGCTAATCCGTCTTCTAAAGTAAGATCTTTACGTTGTCTTTCTTCCTCGGTTCTAGTACGACGTAATCCTGGATCAAATTTAGAAACAAAAATAGTATTTGAACCTAAGGATTCTATCTGTGAGGTAAACGCTTTGTTAAGTCCTTCAATTATTGACACCATAGCAATAACTGTTGTTACTCCAACAATTACCCCTAGGATAGTAAGAAATGAACGAAGCTTATTGTTTACTAAGACATTAAGCGTCATAAAAACGCTTTCGCTAAAATAATGCTGTCTCATTAATTTAATTGACCTACAATCGAAACATAGCTCTAGAAAAAAAAATATGATAGCATAGCTGGATTGTTTTACAACAACATAGGGTTAAGCTTGCAAGGTCTTATGTTGTTTAGCTTTTGTGTCTAACTATGACACTATATTTTGCTTGGAGTACTTAAAGAAGCTGTGATTTGGCTATTCTACTTTTTAGCAACCTTACTTCTTCTCTGGGCAGTACTAGTAGTTGGTTTAGTAATTTACAGCTATTGGGTAGCTAATCAGCGTATCAGTAGGGCAAAACTACGAGCTAGCTTACAAGCAGCCATTAAACAGATGATTACTCAAAATGGCTCTCTAGAAGCTTTGTCAGGAAAAGCTTTAGCAGCGACTTTAGCGCCTATTGGTAAAAAAGATCCTGTCTGTATGCGTGATTGCCTAATTGAATATACCAATGGACTTTATGAAGAAGAAATCAAAGTAATTCGTGAGACATATGATAGTTTAGGGTTCTTATCTAGTGATATAAGTACATTACAAAAAGGGAATTGGGTAAAAAAATCTGAGGCTGCTATTCGTTTAGGACGAATACATTGTGCAAGTGCAATTGAAGTTATTACTGGTTTACTACGAGATGATGATAGAGAAGTAAGAATGGCTTGTGTATGTGCATTGGCAGATATTGGCGATTTACGTTCTGTATCATCTATTGTCTATGCATTAGCAGACGCAGATGGTTGGCAAGTTTTACAAGTTGCAGATAAATTACTTAATATGCAAACAGATATAACTCGTCCTCTTTTAGATTTGTTACAAGCTTCTGGAGCAGTAAAAGAGCGTCGGGAATTAGCTCAAAAAACCGTTTTAGAGCTAATTGCAGATTTTGGTCAACGAGGCAATGAAAAGATTGGAAGCCGAGCAGCACGCCTTGCAGCAAGTAAATTTTTAGATAATGAATCAATTGATATGCGTGCTCGAGCAATTCGTGCCATCACATCTGTAGGAATAGAAACCAATGAAGAATTAGATATGATAATAAGAAAACTTGCAGATAAAGAATGGCAAGTCCGTGCAGTAGCAGCTAAAGCATTAGGACAATTACAACAAGAACAAGCTATTCCTACACTTACCCGAGCTCTTACAGATGAAGCTTGGTGGGTACGTCATAATGCTGCTCACTCTTTAGCAATGTTAGGAAATAATGGCTTGGCAGAATTACGTGCGCAGACGTTAAATCCCGATCGTTTTGCTCGCGATATTGCTAAACAAGTTCTAGAGGAGTTACAGTTGGATGGCGCAATCAAGTCAGAGCTATGAAACTAGTATTAAAGTTCAAAATAAAGATACAGATAACTCCAACAAACTGTTAGTGTTAGTTTTATTAGCTAGCCCATTGCTATTGCTATTAGCATTTACTGTTTATTACCTGCTTACTTTAGGAGAAATTTGGCAATCACTAACTTCAGCATTAGCTTTATTTGTTGCTTTTTTATTAACACATCAAATTATTATCAGTAGCATAAAAATAATACAAATTTTTCTCTCTTTGATGACTACTCGTCGTAATGTTATTAGCAGACGTTTTAACAGTCGTTTTGCATTGGTTGATTCCCCAAAAACTCAGCCTGTTTCTATATTGCTTTGGGCTCATAATCAAGGCAATGGGTTAGATGAAACTATCAAATCATTGTTAGCTTTAAATTATCCAGATTTTGAAATTATTATAATAAATGATGGGTCAAATGATAGTACAATAGAGGTTTTAGAAACTGAATTTGGCCTTCAACCATTAAATAGAGTTTTCCGCCGTTCATTACAAACTAGCCCGATTACTGCAATTTACACATCTCCTAAATATCCAATTATCACTGTAGTAGAAAAACCTTATACAGGAAGAGCAGATTCATTAAATATTGGTATTAATTTAGCAAAAGCTCCTCTTATCTGTATTGTTGAGCCTAATCACTTATTAACTCGTGATGCTTTATTATTACTAGCTAAACCTTTTATTGAACAACCAAATACAACAATTATGACAGCTGGTTTAGGTGAAGCTAGAGTAAATATTGAAGAAATCTCATTAACTGAAAACCTAAATATAGTTGAAAAGAAATACCTTTTTCATAGCAGTTTTATTCTGCGTGATTCATTTTGCCTTGTTAGTGCTAGTAGTAATGCAGTACGTCTTTTACGTAAAACGGAATTAATTGAAATTGGTGGATTTTCTTCAAATGAAATTTCTGATTTAACTATAAGTTTAAAATTACAAAAGCTTTTAGGCTCTAAAAATCGTAATTATCGCCTTGTATATATTCCAGAAATTTTATGTTGGGAAAATAATATTTTTGGAAATCCAAATGCTAATCTATTGCATAGAAATTGGCAAAAAACTGTTTTAACTTCAACTACCAACAATGTTAACCTACTTTTGCAAAAACCTACTAAAAAGTTATTTTGGGCTTATTTACTTTTGATATTTGAAACCATTTCTCCTATCTTAATACTACTAAGTATTATTCTTAGTCCAATTGCTTATCTACTAGGAGCTATATCTATTGAATTACTAATACTTTACTTTATAAGTTTTATAACCTTTTCTTTCTTAGAAAGTCTATTAGGTATAATTGCAGACGAATTTTCTTTGAGATATCAGCATTCATTAGCGGAAGTAGTTAATTTAGTATTATCATCCTTAGTAGAAAGTCTAGGTTATAAACAGTTAATGAACTTCTGGCGAACAGTAGGAGCAATTTCAACCCTAATCACTTAAGTTATACTACTTATTATATGAAAATAACAGAAATTTACCAAAGTATTCAAGGAGAATCATCATTTGCAGGATTACCTTGTATTTTTATTCGCACTACTGGTTGTGATTTGCGTTGTAGTTGGTGTGATAGTGAATTTGCCTTCTATGGAGGGGAAAAACTTTCTATTGATGAAATTATAGAAAAAGTGAAGTCTTTTCCTCCTAAATTAGTTGAACTCACTGGTGGAGAACCTCTTTTACAAAAAGAAGTTCCTTTGTTGGCCAAACAACTTTTAGATCTTGGTTATACAGTGTTGATTGAAACTGGCGGACATAGAGATATTTCTGTACTAGATCCTAGAGTAATTAAAATAATGGATATTAAATGTCCTGCTAGTAGAGAAAGTGAAAAAAATCTTTGGAGTAATTTAGAGTATTTAACCCCAAAAGATGAAATTAAATTTGTAATTGCTAATCGAAATGATTATGAATGGGTAAAGAAAATAATAGAAGAAAAAAGTCTTAGTAGATTTTCACTACTTATATCTTCTGCCTATAATCAAATAGAAGCAAAAGATTTAGTAGATTGGATGTTAGCGGATGCTTTGCCAGCACGTTTCCAACTTCAAATGCACAAATACATTTGGCCACCAACTGCACGAGGAGTATAACTATTTATACTTATTTATATTATCTTAGGCATATTTTGATTCAATTACAGCCATTGCTTCAGCAATTTCTACTATTGCCCGACGAACTCTTGTTCCAACTCTATCAACATTAGTTTGGTGATCAAAAACAACAATCAAAATAGCATTTTTTCCTAAGGCTGAAAGATAAGCACCCCATTGTTTACTTTCTACAGAAATAGCTGAAAAGGTTGTTCCATTTACTAAATTGGCCAAAGCATCACAAGCTAGTATTTTACCTACTATTAAAGCTACTAAATCAGTTGTATCAATATAGCCCAAATCCCCATATGAAGCAGCTTGTTTGCCTGTTCTTTCAATAATAAAAACATGTCTAGAGTTAGCATCCTCTTGCAGTTTTTTCATTAGAAAAATCAAACCTTCTGAACTAGCCCAGCTTTCTGGAACTATTGGGGTATGAGTATTTTGGCTAAGTGTATTAAGTAAGTTATGGTAAAACTCTGGATCTAGCTTCATAAAATTAACACTTGTTTTAATTTATCTAATCACTCTTAATATCAACTCCTATCTATCGAGTACTCATAGGAGTTGGCCTAGTATCTTGTGTTTGAATACTACCTAAGTTCATTTCTTCTGGGTCAAGTCCATGATAGCGAAGTATTGCTTCTCTAGCTAATTTACCATAGTGTTTTAGATCTTGATCTGTACCCATAAAAAGCCATTGTACACCTAATCCTTCAATAATAGCCCTCATTACTAAAGAAGCATCCATTACATCTATATGACGAAAGAGTCCTTTACGCTGCCCATTTTCAATTATTTTTCTATAATGTTCATGACAAGCTTGATAAAAAGCCCTATTGATTCGAGCATATTCTTCTTTTCGGCTTCCTTGACCTAAACAATCTAAATAAATGCGGAAGAAAGCACGATGTAATTTAACAGAGTCAAATGCTTGTTCAACTACTCCATCAAGTTGAATTAATGGATCAGTGCTAATTTCCACAGCATTTTCAAAGCGTTGGGCAACTAACTGAGTCAACCACTCAAACAAAGCTAAAAAAACATCTTCTTTAGTTTCAAAATAATAAAGTACTGCTCCTTTAGATAACTTTGCTTGTTTGGCAATATCTTCAATGCGGACTTTTGAAAAGTCTTTTTTAATAAACACGCTATGAGCAGCAGAAACAATTTGTTGTCGTCTGATAGCTTCATTTTCTGGTGAGACAGTTCGGGCCATAAGTTTCCATTTATAGAATAAATTATTAGTAATAGCTAAAACTTCAAGTACTATACACGCTTAGCTAATGATTTGGCAATAAAATCTCTGGCTTAGTTACCTTAACTTATACCTTCGTAATCTTGCAAAAATAGACTAATTGCTTATTAAGATTGCCTTCAACAAACAAAGTTACTACACTCAGTTTCTGTTTGATATATTCAAGTAAATTAGGAGTTCTTATGAGTAAGATGGCAAGTGATGCTAACTCATCATTTACAGGTAATTACTTAAATGATTATAAAATACTTTCTAGTGTAAATGATATTTTTGCCTTTTTAGATGAAGATAAAAAAATTGCAGCTGATTTGAATTTTGATTTGTCCCTACTAGAAAATGATCTTTTTCATAGCTTAAATAATTCTGAGAAAGAAAAACATCAATATATAAATGCTAGGTTAGCAGTTTGGAGACAAATATTAGAAAAATTTGATATAGAAACCTCTGTAGCTAAACTTAGACTCTATTTTGAGGAAATAGGCAATCCAACAACTCTTACTTTAGAACACTTACTAGTTTTTTATTTAACCAAACAAGATAAATCTGTTCCAGAAACTGATAAAATAGATTTAATTGTAACTAGATTGGGTAGGTTAGCATTCCAAACTTCTGAAAATAAAAAAATATTATTATCTAAACCTCAATTTAAAACTCATTTAGAAAAACTCTTTTCAGCCTTTCAAATAACAGTAGCCCCAGAAGATGAGCTAAAAAACGAAATTGCTTTAATAGAAGAAGAAAGAAAAATATTACTTGGCATTCACTCTTTGCGTGAAATGTTAGAAAAACAAGTTCTAATCAAACTACGAAAAATAAAAATAGATTTGGGAGAAAAATTTTTCCAGCCAGCAATTTTAGCAGAAATAGTTGCCCTAAATACTTGCTTACACAATGTATTCCAAGATCTTTTTCTAGTAGAACAACCAAGACTTGCACACTTTTTAAATCAATCTGGCTCTAGCATACAAAGAATTACTTCTATAGAACAAGCATTAGCTACAGTCATTGAGAGAAATGATAAGCCTGCTCCACAACCAGAAAATTATAAAGAACAGATTTCTATTAACCGTGGTGAAATTATGGAAATAGTTAATGGTATGAGAGAAGTGCTAATGTCTTTGGATAAACATTTACAAATGCTATCAGATAAGCTAGAAGCTTAAGTATATTGTAGGATATAGCTTATGGCACAAAATCTAGATGTTGTAGTGATTGGAGCAGGAATAACAGGATTAACCACAGCTTATTACTTAAAGAAAAGTGGCCTGAAAATTTGTTTATTAGAAAAAAGTAACCGAGTTGGTGGAGTTATACATAGCAATAAAGTAGATAACTACTTATTAGAATATGGGCCAAACAGTTTCCAGGAATCTGATGAAATTAAAGAATTAGTTACTGAATTAAACTTAAACTCAGAACTAGCTATAGCTGATTCAAAAATGCCCAGATATGTTTATTTCCAAAACAAACTGCAAAAAGTTCCCTTAAGCCCCCCTGCTCTACTTTCATCTTCACTAATTAGTTTATCTGGGAAACTTCGTGTTTTGGCAGAACCTTTCATTAATAAGTATAACAAGGATGAAGAAGAATCTATTGCTAGTTTTGTACGTAGAAGGTTAGGCAGTGAAATTCATGATCGGCTAGTCTCTCCTTTTGTCTCTGGTATCTATGCAGGTGACACAGAAAATCTTAGTTTACCAGCTAGTTTCCCTCTTCTAGCCAAATTAGAAAAAGATCATCGATCTATAATATTAGGAGCAATTAAGTCTTCTCGTAATAAAACAGCTAATAAACCTCAAGAAAAAAAATTAGCTAAAAGGCTTTGCTCTTTCAAAAAAGGGCTAAGTACCTTGCCTGAAGCTTTAGCAAATAACTTAAAAGCTCTTCTAAAGTTAAACGCTACAGCATTGTCCATAAAAATAAGCCAGGAAAAACCTTATTACCAAATTAAGTTTCAACAAGATCACCTTACCCATGAAATTACTACTAATTGTTTAGTCCTAGCTACTCCGGCTGCTATAACTGCAAATCTACTAGAAAATACTGTTCCAGATCTAGCTAGTGAACTTAAAGCTATTGAATATGTACCAATTGCAATAGTTCATTTAAGTTTTCCTATATCTAAACTAGATCCATCCTTAAATGGTTTTGGGGTTCTAATACCTAGAAGTGAAAATTTCAGAGTATTAGGTTCTATTTGGAATTCTAGTTTGTTTACTGAACGATCGCCTAAAGATGAGTTTTTGTTAACTAATTTTATTGGTGGTTCAAAAGATCCTAACGCTATTTTCCTTACAGATAATGAATTAGGTGAAATAGTAAGTAATGAAATAAAAACTATTCTCTCAACTACAGCAAATCCTAAAATAATAAGTGTATATAAGTATCAAAAAGCCATACCTCAATATACAATTGGGCATCTAAGTAGATTATCTAGAATAGAATTAGCATTACGTAAATATTCTGGTCTACATTTAGCAAGTAATTATCTTCAAGGAGTTTCAGTTCCTGATTGTGTAAGTCGTGGGTTATCTTTAGCAAAAACAATAAAAGACACTGTGATCTTATAAGTTATGTTAAGTTCACTAACTAAGAAACTAGAGTTTAAGAGCTAGTGTTCAAGCTTAAGCTAATTAAATCAGATATATTTCAGAAACTCTAGCTAATAAGAAAAACCTATTTCCGGAAATAAGAAATTTCAATATATAGAGAAATGTCCAAAACAATTTCCAAAATTTTGAATTTTTCCAAAAATCTGGAAATTATAAAATTAAGTTATTTTTTGATTTTAATAGATTTGTAGCAACGTTTAAGGTAGTTTTCTGCATCCTACCCGCGATTTTAAGTTTGACAAAGTCTTTTTGGCTATGTTATAAGCAATCAACCTAATATAAAGCAGGCTAGTAGGCGGCAGTCTACATCAAAGCCAAATCGCGTTTACTAGTTTTACATCAAGGTCAGAAATAAAAAATTAAGGGGAAATAGCAATGCCATTTAAGAAGCTCTTTTTATTTGGTGCCACCTGCTTAGCACTAGGAGCCTTATCCACCAGTACTTTTGCACAAGGTAATATTAATCCTAATCTGACAGCTACTCAGGTTAAAAACGCTGAATTAAATGTGGTTAACCATGGGGATGCGCAACAGATTATTAATGCTGCGGAACAGCAATATCGTTTAGGAGAAAGCCTTTTAGCTTCAAAACAATATGAACAAGCACGTAGTGCTTTTGATAAAGCAGTTGATTTGATGTTAGAAGCCAACGCAGATGCCCGTAAAGATCAGCGTTTCCGCTCTTATTATCTAGAATTGGTAGAACGTGTCCACAAACACCAACTTATATCTTGTCAAAGTGGAGAACTTGGTTTTAACTACCAACTTTATGAATCTTCCCCATTAGATGAGTTAGCCAAAATCGATTTAGACTCTGAAGGAGTTTCTAGAACAGGTCAAAGCATTGACACAAAAGGTTTTGACTTTGAATTTACTTCTCACCCATCTGTAATCCAGTTTATCAACTTCTTTACTCAAGGCAAAGGCCGCAATACAATGGAAATTGGTTTGCGCCGTTCTGGCCGTTATCGTGCAATGGCTGAAAAGATCTTCAAAGAAGAAGGTGTACCACTAGATATAATTTGGCTAGCCCAAGTAGAATCTGTTTGGATTCCACAAGCTCTTTCTTCTGCATCAGCAAAAGGAATTTGGCAATTTATTCCTAGCACTGGAGAAAGATTTGGATTACGACAAAATGTTTCAATAGATGAACGTATCTCTCCTGAAAAAGCTACCCGTGCTGCTGCTCGCTACTTAAAATTCTTAAATAACTTTTTTGCAGGTGATTGGCTTTTAGCAATGGGAGCTTACAATTGCGGTGAAAATGGTATGGATAGGGCTGTTGGTCGTTGTGGTTATGCAGATTTTTGGGAAATTTATGACAGAAATCTCTTACCTCAAGAAACTCGCAACTATGTTCCAGCAATTCTAGCTGTAATGACTATAGCTAAAAATCCAGAAAAGTATGGATTTAATGTACAACCAGAAGATCCTGCTTCTTATGATGTTTTTGAGCTAAACACTTCTTTAGATCTACATGTTGCAGCTTCTTTAATTAATGTTCCTTATGAAACCTTAAAGGAATTAAACCCAGAGTTAAAACGAGGTGTAACACCAACTGAAGGTTATACTTTAAGAATTCCTAAAGGCACTGTTAGTGATTTTGAAGTCGCTTTCAGTCAGTTAGAACCTGAAAAATATCTTCGTCCAGGTTCTTCTTATGATGATGAATCCTCATCTGGATATAGAATACGCTATGTTAAGCATTCCG
Source organism: Blastocatellia bacterium (assembly GCA_039812885.1). Lineage (GTDB taxonomy): Bacteria > Acidobacteriota > Blastocatellia > Chloracidobacteriales > JADJPF01 > JADJPF01. Next base: position 748,351 of record JBDIBI010000001.1, on the reverse strand, counting down.
GTCGCCACCACTACAAAGTTAGATATGCTTCTGTAAAGAGAAGCTATGGTCACTCTAAATATCATAGTGGCTATCGTCATCATCGCCGCTAAATTTCCATAATCTCTGTCTTGAAAAATCCGTGGAATTAAGAATCCGCGGATTTTTTGTTTTTATGAAAAATATCTCTCTAAAACTCTTATTGCTAAGCTTTATCTTTGGCCTCTCTTTTATTTTACTAGCAATATTTCTTAGCCCTATAGCAATATCCAAAGCTGGCCAAACTCACACACAATACGGAAATGATTTTACAGTTTTCTATGCAGCTGCACGAAACTTATATGATTTTAAGGATCCATATAACCACCCTATAGCAGCTAAAACCCCTTATCTTTACTTACCTCTTTTTTCTCTATTGTTAGAACCTCTTGCAATAATGCCTTTACCAATGGCTGCTACTTTTTGGTACTGGTTAAACATTTTATTTGCTTTATTACTTATTATTCTTTGTAGTAGATTAATTTCTCCTGATTTATCTAAACAAATCTCTATTGCTACTATTCTTTTAATTTTAACCACCCGTTTAATTATAGATAATCTTTTATGGGGACAAGTTAATATCCTAGTAGCTTTACTTATTGTAATCTGGGCATCAGCACATCAGAAAAATAAACAATGGTGGGGAGAAATAGCTTTAGCCATAGCTATTTCCATTAAAGTTACTCCGGCTTTATTAGGATTTTATTTATTAGTAAAACGACGATGGGCAGAATTACTAAGACTGTCTATAAGTTTTATTACTCTAACCCTTATTTCTCTACTACCACTTGTAAATGCTAAAGTTTTGTTAATAGGTTGGTTTAAACGAACAATTCTCAATGGAGAAGGATTTAATTGGTCTTATGCAGGAAATCAATCATTAAAAGGAACTATTGATCGTTTCTTTACACTTTCTAATACAGAATCATTCTATTACCCAACAGTTAACCTGTTTAATTTGTCCAACAAAATATCACAAATCATTTTTTTGCTATCTGCAATATTTTTAATTGGGTTTTATATTTATAAAGTAACTAAAAAGAACTTTAATTTTATGATAGCAGCTATAGCATCTAACTGTTGTTTGATGTTACTTTTATCTAACTTAAGCTGGAAAGCACATTTCATTATACTTACTATTCCTCTAACAACATTAATTACATATAGTTTATATGGAGCAAAACCATTATCTATAATATCAACAATAACATTAGTTTTATTTTTTTCTCTAACAGCACTAACAACACAACCTATTATTGGAACTGTTTTGCATGAATGGTTTGAAACACATTCCTACTATTGTCTGATCACTTTGTTTATTTTTTTTGTAATTATCTGCCCAAATCAAGAACAAAATTTACAAGAGTTATTAACAAACCCCAATAGAGACTTGAATTAAAATCAAAAAAAGTGTTATCTATTAACGTCAAATTTTTTACAAACTTATAACAACTTTTAGGACTATATTGTGCTAAGCGGAAATCTTAAAGATCGTCAATTACCACAATTACTCTACCATCTCCATTCATCAAAAGCCGTTGGCACACTGATGATCACGCTTAATGAGATGCGCAAAGCTGTCTTATTTGACAATGGGTTAATTATTTCTGCCTACTCAAATGTTCGTGAAGATAGTTTAGGTGAAGTTCTGCTTAGATCTGGATCAATTACAGTAGAAGAATATTTAGATACTCAAGTATTAGTTAGACAAGGAAAACGTTTTGGGCAAATTCTACTAGAAAATAACAAAATTACAGAACCAGAACTAAGTCAGCAAATGTCTTATCAAGTTTTGGGAATAATTTATAGTCTTTTTCGTTGGCAAACAGGTCTTTTTGAATTTGCTGATGGTAAACTTCCTCCTAAAGATTTACCACCTTTAGGTATTTCAACACTAGATATTATCCTACAGGGAGTTAAACTGATTAGGAGTTGGGAGCAAATTCGTAAAGAAATAGATTCCCTAGATGAAGAGCTAGAACGCACTAACGATTGGGAAAATCGTCTTAGCCAATTAAAACTAACAAAAAGTGAGCTAGATATTTTTAAACTCATTGAGCCTGGTATAACTATTCGTGATATTTGTTTGGTGAGTAAATTAAATTCTTTTGAAACTTGTCGTCTATTAAGTGGTTTTCTTGTCATTGAGTTAGTACAAAAAAGAGGTATGCCTAGTTGGGTAATTTTTGATAATTTCTCTCAAGAATCTGAACCTTAACGGCAAAAATTTCTATTATCTTTCGGTCTTGCTATCCCTAAAATTTCTTTCTAGTGTTATCATATAATCTAAAAGTTTAATTTTATCAAAAGAAAATTCAAAAATTATGGAAGAGATTTTTGGGCAACAAGGCTTAATAGCTAAATATCATCCAAACTATGAATACCGTCCTGGTCAAATAACTATGGCAGAAGCAGTTTTATCTGCTATGAATCAAGGTAATTGTCTTTTATCTGAAGCAGGAACAGGAACAGGAAAAACTTTAGCTTATTTAGTGCCAGCATTATGTTTAAATAAAAGAGTAATTGTTTCAACTGCAACAAAAAATTTACAAGAACAACTCTATAACAAAGATATCCCCTTTTTAGAAAAAATGTTAGGGCGAAAACTACGTGTCACCTATCTTAAAGGTCGTTCAAACTATTTGTGTTTGTATAGATTGAGAAGAGCTGAACAAAACCCAATATTAAATGGCCTAGAAGAGCTAAACATCTTTGATGAAATTCGTAGGTGGTCAGTTGAAACAGAAACCGGAGATCGAACCGAATTAAAAGATTTACCAGAAGATGTTAATTTCTGGCATCACATAGATGCCCGTAGCGATATTTGTATTGGACAAAAATGCCCAGACTTTGATGCATGCTTTATAACTAAAGCACGCCAACGTGCCCAAGAAGCTGATATTATTATTGTTAATCACCATTTATTCTTTGCAGATCTTGCACTACGAAATACAAACTACGGTAGAATCCTACCTGACTATTCAATAGTTATTTTTGATGAAGCACATGAAATAGAAGAAATAGCAGCAGAATATTTTGGGACAGAAGTAAGTAACTATACAATCAATGATTTAATTCAAGATCTTCAGAAACTCCCTATTACAGATCATGAAAATGCCACTAGTTTATTAAAAGTGCTAGCAAGGCTTTCAGATAGAGCAGACAATTTTTGGGCAAGTTTTTATCGTAAAACCCCTGAAGAAGGTCGTTATAGTTTTGATTTAGATTTTTTTATTTCTGAAATAGATGGAGTAAAAAAACCTACAGATGTAGGAGAAAATTACATAGCCTTAGACAGTATTTTAGAACGTTTAATAGCTACATTGCTTAACCTAACAGATGCCCCTCCAGAACGTGATGTGTTGGTGAGAAGAGCTGAAGAACTACGTTTTAGCTTAGAATATATTACTAATAAAAGTGAACCTACCTATGTTTACTGGTATGAACGTCGTGGAAGAGGAGTATTTTTGCAAGCTACACCAATAGATGTTTCTACAATTTTATCTGAGCATCTTTTTTCAAAAGTTGATTCTGTAATTCTTACTTCTGCTACTTTAACATCTGCGGATAGTTTTGATTTTATTCGTAACCGCCTAGGTACAGGGCCTGCTAAAGAAATTAAAATTGACTCCCATTTTGATTATACAACCCAAGCTCTACTCTATTTACCAGCTCGTATGCCTGATCCTAGAAGCCCTAATTTTATAACTGCTGTTGTGGATGAAATAGTTAAGATTCTAGCTCTAACTAAAGGTAGAGCTTTTGTCTTATTTACTAGTAGTTTTCAAATGAGAGAAGTTTATCAAAGAGTACAACCTCTAATTCCTTTTCCTACACTAATACAAGGACAAGGTTCAAAAACTAGTCTTTTAGAGCGTTTTCGTAAAACATCTAATTGTGTACTTTTTGCAGTAGCTAGTTTTTGGCAAGGGGTTGATGTGCAAGGAGAAGCACTCTCTTGTGTAATAATTGATAAATTACCTTTTGCTGTACCTACAGATCCAGTAGTATCTGCTAGGCAAAAATACATTGATGAGCAAGGAGGAAATTCATTTTTTGATTACTCTGTACCTCAAGCAATAATCACACTTAAACAAGGTTTAGGCCGTTTAATTCGTAGTAGCGAAGATCGAGGTGTTTTATCCATACTAGACCCTAGATTAAGAACAAAAAGCTATGGGCGAATGTTTTTAGAAAGTTTGCCAGCTTGTCCAGTAACAACACGCCGGGATGATATTGGGCTAATTTTGTGAAAATAATGAGATAATGAAACATTGACACTAATTAGATAACTAGTTAGACTGCCAAATATAATTTTACTTATCTAGCCAAAATAACCTTAAATTTCAACATCTCTGGGAGGTTCCAAATAATGATCTCAAGGATTTCAAAATATGTTTCTGCACTGGTGTTTTTGCTAGTTGTGTCAAGTCTAGCACTTGCTCAACAAGGGGCAGTTAAAGGTGTAGCAAAAGTTAGAAAAACTGCTACTGACAACCCCGAACCAGCAGAAGGTTTGATTGTTGATATTTACCGACTTGACATTAGCAGTAAATACCAAACAAAAACTGACAAAAAAGGAGAATTTTTCCACTCTCTACCAGCTTTTGGTGATTATGTAATTAGCATTTCTGGGTCAAATCTTACCCCTGTTACATCAAATAAATTTAGAGTTCCTGGTGGTGATCAACCAGCAGAACAAAACTTTGAGTTAGTACCTGGTGATGGTCGTAGACTTACTCAAGCTGAAGTTATTGATTATATTAAAAAAGGTGGATCTGCTGCCGCCGCAGCAAACACTCCCAAGCTATCTGCAGAAGAAGCCAAAAAACAACAAGAAGAAATAGCGAAAATACAAAAAGAAAATGAAAAAATTAAAGCTGATTATGAATCTGTAAAAAAACACGTAGAAGCTGGAGTTGCATTCTCACAAAAGAATGATTATGAAAATGCAATCAAAGAATTTAAAGAAGCTATGGCAATAGATGATGCCCAATCTGTTGTTTATGCTCAATTAGCTCAATCCCTTTTTAATCTTGGTGCTGTAAGATACAATGCTAAGAAAAAAGAGGAAGCTGAAAGTCTATTTAAACAATCTGTTCAATACGGAGAAAAAGCTACTCAATTAGCTCCAGATACTGCTGCTTATCAAAAAATTTATGCTGATTCTTGTGAAATTTTATTTAAACAGTTTCGTGCAAGTGATTTAGCTGATAAAGCAATTGCTGCTTATACTAAAGGTTCAGATCTAGAAACAGATCCTGTCAAAAAGAATAAAATGATCAATAAGATTGCTGGCATTTACTATGCTCAAGGTGATATGGATAAATCTACTGCTACTTATGCAAAAGTACTATCATTAGATCCTAATAACACTGAAGCATTAAAAGGCAAAGCTAATGTAATTTTAGCTACCACAACTTCTAATAGTACCCCTCAAGATAAAGCTCGTTTAGAAGAAGCTATGAATATTTATCAGCAAATAGTAGATAAGCTTCCTGATGGTGCAGAAAAAACAGAAGTTACTGGTTATATTGCATATCTTCAAGACACAATGAAGATCGAACCAAGTAAAGGTAAAGGTGGTAAAGATAAAGACAAAGATAAAGGTAAAGGTAAAAAATAAGCATTTATCTTAGGTACTTTCATAAACTTTTATCTCAAAAATTTAATTAAACCAAAGAATAGTATAGAAAAATTTTTCTATACTATTTTCTTTTTTCTGTATAACAAAAAGCGTTTCATATTTCTTAATTTGTCATTTAACCAACAATTTATACTCAATAATTTTGAGAAATTTCTTCGCTCAATTTTTATCCAAACAAGCTTCCAATTAATAGCCGTTGATTGAAATGAAAGAATAGGTTAAAATCTGCTGAAGTTATAGTTTCTTTCAATTTCTAAACATTAATCTTCAAACAAAATAGCTTATCAATTTTGATCCTAGCGCATTATCAGGGGGTAGAATTACAACAATGTCAGCTAAACTAGGGGAAACTCTTCTCAGAGAAAATTTAATTACTCCACAACAACTTAAAGAGGCTCTAGATTATCAACGCACAAATGGAGGCCGTCTTGGCTCAACCTTAGTTAAGTTGGGGTTTCTCAGTGATGAAGAAATTACTGCTGTGCTTTCTCGCCAATATGGTGTTCCATCAGTAAATTTATCTCTGTTTGAAATAGATGAATCTGCAGTAAAACTCATTCCTCAAGAAGTAGCTCAAAAATACATGGTACTACCTCTTTCCCGTGTAGGAGCAACCTTAACTTTGGCAATGGTTGATCCTACTAATGTGTTTGCTATTGATGACATTAAGTTTATGACTGGTCTTGGAGTAGAACCTGTTGTTGTTTCCGAAGCTGCAATGCAAGAAGCTATGGAAAAATACTATGGTTCAGCTAAAGGTCTAGAACTTATTAGCAACATAATGGAAGACATTGTTAAAGAAACCTCTCAAAGAATGGACTTTGACAATGATGCTGATATTGATGTTATAGAAGAAGAAGAAGAAATAGATTTAGATGATCTGGAAAAAGCTTCCTCTGACGCTCCAGTAGTAAAATTAGTAAACGTGATTTTGGTTGACGCTCTAAGACGTGGCGCTTCAGATATACACATTGAACCCTATGAAAAAGAATTTCGTGTGCGTTTTCGTATAGATGGTATCCTTTACGATATTATGCGTCCACCTATGAAGATGCGTGATGCTATTACTTCACGTATCAAAATTATGTCTAAACTTGACATTGCAGAAAAACGTCTTCCTCAAGACGGTCGTATTAAAATTAAAGCAAAGCTTGATGGACGATCTAGAGAACTAGATTATCGTGTTTCTTCTCTGCCTGTACTATGGGGCGAAAAGATTGTATTACGTCTTTTAGACAAAGAAAAATTGATGTTAGATATGACTAAACTTGGGTTTGAACCAGAAAGTTTAGATCGTTTTAAAAAGCAAATTAGTAAACCTTATGGGATGGTGTTAGTTACAGGGCCAACTGGATCAGGCAAAACTAATACTCTTTATTCTGCTCTTTCTTCATTAAATACTCCTGAAACCAATATTATGACAGCAGAAGACCCTGTAGAGTTTAACTTACCTGGAATTAACCAAGTTCAAATGAAAGAGCAAATTGGTCTTAACTTTGCAGCAGCTTTAAGATCTTTCTTACGTCAAGATCCTAATACAATTCTTGTAGGAGAAATCCGAGACTTTGAAACAGCAGAAATTGCGGTTAAAGCTGCTTTAACAGGTCACTTAGTATTATCTACTCTACACACCAATGATGCTCCTTCTACAGTTAGCCGTTTGATGAATATGGGAATTGAGCCTTTCTTGGTTGCTACTTCAGTAAATTTAATTCAGGCACAACGCTTAATCCGTCGTATATGTAAAGATTGCAAAGAAGAAGTAGTCACTCCACCACAAGCACTAATAGATATAGGCTTTTCACCTGATGAAGCTAGTGAAATAAAAGTTTATAGAGGTGTTGGTTGTGGAACTTGTAATGGTACAGGATATAAAGGGCGCGTAGGACTTTATGAAGTTATGGAAGTTACAGATGAACTACGAGAATTAATTCTAGTTGGAGCTTCTGCTTTAGAATTAAGAAAGAAAGCTATTGAAGATGGAATGTTTACTTTAAGAATTAGCGGTCTTTTCAAGATTCGCCAAGGTATTACTACTATTGAAGAAGTAGTCAGAGAAACTGTTAAATAAGAATTTTGAAATTTTCATAAATTAAGATTGTTTTATAGATTAATTTCTATTCACAATTAGTTTTGTAACTGTTACTATAGTGGCTTAGGATAGATAATAACCCCCAAAGTTAAAAATTTTTCTATTATTAACTCTGCCCTAAGGCTATCAAAACAAGCATGTTTATTGGAGAAAAGCCATGGCTAATTTAGTACTTAGTGAATTGCTAAAAAAAATGACAGAGCTTGGAGGTTCTGACTTACATATTACTACTAATTCAGCTCCCCAAGTAAGAGTCGACGGGCATTTACGCCCATTAGACTACCCAGAATTAACTCCAGCCGATACTAAACAACTAGCTTACTCAGTTTTAACAGATGCTCAAAAACATCGTTTTGAAGAAACTTTAGAGCTAGATTTCTCTTTTGGTATCAAGGGCTTATCTCGGTTTCGTGCTAATTTATTTAATCAGCGCGGTGCAGTGGGGGCAGTTTTTCGTGCTATTCCTTATGAGATTAAAAGCTTTGAAGCTTTAGGTTTACCACCTGTAGTAAAGAAACTATGTGAAAAACCTCGTGGCTTAATATTAGTCACTGGCCCAACAGGTTCAGGAAAATCTACAACATTGGCGGCAATGATTGATAAAGTCAATAATGATCGCCATGAACACATTATCACCATAGAAGATCCTATTGAATTTTTACATCCTCATAAAAACTGTGTAGTCAATCAAAGAGAAGTTCACTCTGACACTCATTCATTTGGCAATGCTCTGCGCGCTAGCTTACGTGAAGATCCAGATGTGGTTTTGATTGGTGAGTTAAGAGATTTGGAAACAGTTGAAACAGCATTACGTATTGCAGAAACAGGCCACTTAACTTTTGCAACTCTGCACACTAATTCTGCTTATTCAACCATAAACCGTGTGATTGACATATTTCCAGCACACCAACAATCTCAAATAAGAACACAATTAAGCTTGGTAATAGAAGGTATTTTGTGTCAATCATTATTACCAAAAGCTTCTGGCTCTGGTCGTGCAATGGCAATGGAAATATTAATTCCTAATGCTGCTATTCGTAACTTGATTCGTGAAGATAAAATTCACCAAATCTACTCAATGATGCAAACTGGTCAAGAAAAATACGGCATGCAGACTTTTAATCAAGCTCTTGCTACTGCTTATTTCCAACGCCAAATTACTTTAGAAATAGCAATGCAACGCTCACATAACCAAGATGAATTACAAGAATTGATCAATCGTGGTACTGGATTAATTAATGCTGGACCACAAGGAGGACCACAACGTCCTGGTATGCCTGGACAACCTCCAGGCTCAAGACCTGGTGCCCCACCAATGGGACGGCCACCTATCAGATAATATTAAATACTTAAGTAACATACAGGTTAGTAAAAATCTACTTGCTCCATGTATATTAACCTATAAATAAGGAGTATAAGGAAGTTATGCCAGTTTATGCATTTAAAGGACGTAACAGAGGTAATGAAGTAGTAGTTGGCGAGCGTTTTGCACCAGATAGACAAACACTAGAAAATTTGCTTAGGCGTGAACAAATTGTTGTTACAAGCATTAAAGAAAAAGGAAAAGAAGTTGCTATTCCTAAGCTTGGAAGAAGACAAAAAGTTAATGCTAAAGAACTAGCTATTTTCACTAGGCAATTTTCTGTGATGATAGATGCTGGCTTACCACTAGTTCAATGTCTAGATATTTTAGGCAATCAACAAACTAACAACTATTTTAAACAAACTATTTTACAGGTACGCACAGATGTAGAATCTGGTATGACTTTGGCAGAATCAATGTCTCGCCACCCAAAAGTGTTTGAACCTCTCTATGTAAACATGGTGGCAGCAGGTGAAACCGGCGGTATTTTGGACTTAATTCTTCAACGTCTAGCTGTATACATTGAAAAAATTGTTAAATTAAAGAGTGACATCGTATCAGCATCAATCTATCCATTGGCAGTTATTGGTTTAGCAGTAGTTGTAGTTGCAATCATCATGGTAGTAGTTATACCTGCTTTCAAAAACATATTTGAAGGCTTATTAGGTCCTGGCGAATCATTACCATTACCCACAGAAATCGTTATAACTATTAGCGATTTTATGGCTAGTTACTGGTGGATTATTCTCATAGCTATTGGTGGTGCTAGTTACGCAGTAAGATCTTATTATGAAACAACTAACGGAAAACGTGTGATAGATGGTGGTTTGCTTAAAGCTCCGATCTTTGGTGATATTTTACGTAAAGTAGCTGTGGCACGTTTTTCTAGAACTTTAGCAACTCTACTCTCATCTGGTGTACCTATTTTAGAATCTTTAGATATTACAGCTCGTACAGCAGGAAACATAATAATTCAAGAAGGTATTATGAAGATTCGAGCTGGTATTGAACAAGGTCAAACAATTGTTGAGCCATTAAAACAATCTGGAATCTTCCCTCCAATGGTGGCACAAATGATTGGTGTGGGTGAACAAACTGGTGCTCTTGATGCTATGTTAGGTAAGATTGCAGATTTCTACGAGCAAGAAGTGGACGCAGCTATTGCTAACTTGCTTACCTTACTTGAACCAATAATGATTGTATTCCTTGGTGTAACAATTGGTAGTATAGTAATTTCTATGTATCTACCTCTATTCGTACTAATTGGTAAGCTAGCTAACAAACACTAAAAACCCACTAAAACAATAACCTATATTCACTTTATAGGTTATTGTTTTAGAAAAATTTTGATTATGTATGCGCTATCATGCGTAATAGATTAACTTGGTTAATTGCATCTCGCCTAACAGTAATATTAATTCTACTTGGCACAGCAACTATTATTAATTTAGTTTCGCCTAGCCTAACGCTTGTCAGAGTCTTCATTGAAGCAACACTAGTAACATCTTCTCTTTCGATAATATACAGTTTACTAATAAAATTCTCTACCCGACATACATTACAAGCTTATTTACAAATCTTTTTGGACATCATTTTAGTTAGTTTAATAGTTTATCAGACATCTTTAACAGAAAAATCCTTTGCAGCCCTTTATCTTTTAATTGTCCTTGCATCTAGTACAGTTTTACCAAGAAGAGATGTTTTAATCACATCTTTATTATGTGTTATTTGTTATATAGTAGTAATTCTTAGTTTGTATTACAAAATATTTGAACCTAATTTACCGCCGTTAAATCCAGAGCAAAGTGTACCTCTTTATATTTTAGCAATTTTAGTAATAGGAATTTTAGGTGGACAAATAGCAGAACGTCTTCAAATTAGCCATTTAGCATTAACTAAAGCAACTCAAAACTTGGCTAATTTACAAGCTTTCAACGAACGAATAATTGAAAGCATCCATAGTGGTTTAGTTACAACAGATTTAACAGGAAAAATTTTATCATTTAATCGTTCAGCAGAAGAAATCACCCAACACAAAGCACATCAAGTAATCAACCATAATTTTTCAGAAGTTTTTGGAGATCAATCAAAATATTTAGTTTTTAGTCCAGAAATACTAAAATTTTCTAAACCTATTCGTTTTACAGCAATTTGTCAATCAGCAACAGGTCGACAAATGTACCTAGGTATTACAGCTTCTCAACTTTCAGGAGAAGATAATCAAACAAATGGATTAGTCTTTTCTTTCCAAGATCTAACAGAAATAATAAAATTAGAACAAGAAGTCAGAAGACGTGACAGACTAGCAGCAATGGGGAAAATGGCAGCTGGAATTGCTCATGAAATACGTAATCCATTAGCAGCTATGCGTGGGTCAATACAACTTTTAAGAAGTGAACTAGACCTTTCAGAAGATCAAGCTCAACTTATGCAAATAGTATTACGTGAATCTGACAGGTTAGACAAAATTGTGAGTGACTTTCTTGCCTATGCTCGCCCTAGTCCAGCCAAAATGCTAGAGTTTGACTTAGTTAGTTGGTTATCTGAAACTGTTTCTTTAATACGTTATAGTGCAGAATGGTCAGATGCTCATGAAATAGTTCTGGATTGTCCTAAAACTCCTTTGATGTTATTAGCTGACTCCAACCAACTACGCCAAATTGTATGGAATTTAGCAAGAAATGCCTTACAAGCAATGCCTTCAGGTGGAACATTAACCATTAGCTTAAAAGATCTGCCAAACCAAATACTAGAGTTTTCTTTTGTGGATACGGGTGTTGGTATGTCTGAATCAGAAATGGAAAGAATTTTTGAACCATTTAATTCCAATCGTCCAGGTGGAACAGGTTTGGGTATGGCTATTGTTTATCAAATTGTTTCAGATCATAATGGAAAAATTACAGTTGAAAGTGAGCCTGAAAAAGGCACTAAAATTTCTATACTTTTACCTAACAACAAAAACGTACTCCCAGAAACTACTTCTGATTCTCTTGTAGAAACCAAACCTTTTTCTTCTAGTGGACAATTTTTCTCCAAAACGGAAAATTAAAAGTTCTATCTCTTAATTCTTAATTCACAATAGTTTTGATAACAGTTATAATTGTTTTATGCCAAAAATATTAATTGTTGATGATGAACTAAGCATGAGAGAGTTACTAGAACGAGTCTTCCGTCGTGAAGGCTACAATGTTAATGTAGCTGAAAATGGGGCTCGTGCACTAGAACTCATTCGAGTTAGTGATTTTGATGTAATTATTTCTGATATTAAAATGCCAAATTTAAGTGGCATAGAACTTTTAATGCATTGTCGGGAATCTTGCCCAGATACAGTAGTTATCATAATGTCAGCTTACGCAACAATAGATAAAGCTCGTGAAGCATTTAAACTTGGAGCAGATGATTTTGTTGAAAAGCCTTTTGATATTGATGAACTAAGATTAATTGTTCAAAAATCCATAGAAAAAAGTAAGTTACGTCAAGAAAACGCACTTCTTAAAAGAGAGTTAAGAGAAAAAGGGCGATTAGATAACATAATTGGTCATTCCCGTTGTATGCAAGAAGTTTATAAAATGATTTTAGATGTTGCCCCTACTTCTAGCACAGTATTAATACAGGGTGAATCAGGAACAGGAAAAGAATTAGTCGCTCGTGCCATTCATAATAACAGTCGTCGTGCTAATGCGGCTTTTGTTTCTATAAATTGTGGAGCTTTAACAGAAACCTTACTAGAATCAGAGCTTTTTGGTCATGTAAAAGGGGCTTTTACTGGTGCACAAACAACCAAAAAAGGGTTATTTGAAGCAGCTAATGGAGGCACTATATTTTTAGATGAAATTTCTGAAACTAGTCCTACTATGCAAGTCAAACTACTTAGGGTATTACAAGCTCATGCTATAAGGCGTGTAGGAGGGACAGAAGAAATTCCAATTGATACTCGTGTTGTAGCGGCTACTAACCGAGACTTAATGCAGATGGTTGAAGAAAAAACCTTCCGTTTAGATCTATACTATCGCATAAATGTTATTATGGTTAAACTTCCACCTCTACGAGAAAGACGTGAAGATATACCTGAATTAGCAGAGCATTTCCTGAAGCGATTTTCTCGTGCTGCAGAACGCCAAATTGAAGGTATTTCTGAAGAAGCAATGAGTTATTTGCAAAATTACCACTGGCCAGGAAATGTTCGGGAACTAGAAAGTGCCATTGAACGTGCTGTTGCATTAGAACCAACCAAGCAAATTCAGCCTGAAAGATGGAGAGAAGAAATTCTCAAATATAGCCCCTCAAGAATTAAATCATTTCTATCTTTACCAGAAGAAGGAATAAATTTAGAAGTCTATATTAATGAAATAGAAAAGTCTTTTATTCTAGAAGCACTACGTCGTACAGGAGGAAACCAAACTCGTGCAGCAGAACTCTTGCAAATGTCAGTAAGAAGTTTAAGACACTTGCTAGATAAACATAAAATCAGACATACTGCTAGTCAATTACGTGAAAATATAGACAAGTATTAAGAAGGAGGAGAAGATGTTACAAAAAAAATGCTTAGTTATTTTACAGGTTTTACTCCTGTTTTTTGCTTTCTCAGCTATAACCTTGGCTCAATCAGGTGTTCGCCCTTCAACAACAGAAAGCACTTCTCCTAGTCCTTCTGGTATTACTGCTGGTACAACTACTAAATTAGAATTAGATACACCTCTTAGTTCTAAGCTTAATGAAGTAGGAGATGAAGTTTCTGCAAGACTGATAAGTTCTATTTTTGTTGATGGGGTACTAATACTGAAGCGAGGAACAGAATTTCGTGGGCATATTACACAAATTTCACCAGCCAAACGTCCTCAACGACAAGCAACTTTAGCTATTGTCTTTGATAAAATAGTTACTTCAAACGGAGAACAACCAATATCAACTATTATAAAAGCAATCGATGATTTTGCTAATGAAAATAAATTAAATGCTAATGATGAAGGAAAAGTACAAGGTGGTCATTCAGGACGCAAAACCATAGATAATACTACCAGAGGAGTTATCTTAGGTGGAGCAGTATCTTACCCTGTTGTTATAGCTGGTGGTGGAGTTGGCCCAGCAATTGCGGGTCCAGCCGGAGGAGCACTAGCAGGTATTCTTTTAAGTAAAGGGAATGATATAAAACTATTTCCTGGGACAGTAATTCGCATTGAATTTACTAAGCCATTTATTGTTGGCCCAAGTCCTTCAGAAATAACAATAGAAACTAAGCCAAAAGAAAGTAATACTAGTAATACTAATGTTCCACAATAAGAAATTTCTAGGGCAAAAATAAAAACTATTTTGATCTACAAGATTGTATTACTAAAAGAAAATTAAAGCACAAAATAATCATCTTTGAAATAAGAATAAATCTATAAGATTAATAATGAGAATATGTTAGCATAATAACAGGAAATTTTCACTGCTAAAACTAACATATCCTATTAAAATGAATTATTAAGTGCTAAGACTTTTAGGTTAATAGGCAACCATCCCTATAAAAGTGGGCATCACAGCTTTGGAAGTTAATCAACTTAAATCTTTTATAGGCAGGTTGCTTTAGAGCAAACCTGTGACAAATATTGAACAATCTTCAGATTTTGATTTAGCTCGTGCAGCTTCTCTAGGGGATCATACTGCATTTGAAGAACTTTATGCTCGCCATCATCGGCGTGTTTATAGTCTTTGTTTAAGAATGACTAGTAATTCTGCTGAAGCTGAGGATTTGACACAAGAAGTTTTTATACAACTCTTTCGTAGGGTTGGTAGTTATCGAGGTGAAGCAGCTTTTTCTACCTGGTTACATCGGCTAACAGTAAATCAAGTGTTGATGCGACTACGTAAAAAAGATATAAAACTAGAAACCACCACACCTGAAGGAGAACTACCTGTCAATTCAGAGCAGAATAGCGGTAACCCAATAATACCGCCTTTTATTGATGCAATAGCATTAGAGAGGGCTATTTCCCTGCTACCAACAGGTTACCGTACAGTTTTTATCCTGCATGATATTGAAGGATATGAACATGAAGAAATTGCTAATTTATTGGACATTACTGTTGGGACGTCAAAATCACAACTTCACAAAGCAAGAATGAAATTGCGTTCATTACTTTTAAAGAAGGTATAGGCAATGAACTGTTTAGACTATCAAGACTTACTTTCGGAATATCTCGATGGGGATCTAAAAGAAAATAAACGAGTTATGGTCAGCGAACACTTAAAAGCTTGCCAAGAATGTAACCTAGTTTATAAGGAATTAAAGCAAATTGTAAATGTTAGCCAACAATTACCTCTTTTATCCCCAGAAAATAAAATTTGGCAAAAAATAGAAAAAGACATTAAAGAGATTACTGCAAGTCAACCTACTACACCTAAAAGCTTATGGTCTAGATTTTGGAATTACCGTTTAGAGTTCAGTTTGTCAGTTCCTCAAATAACTGGAACTCTGGCAACTTTAGCCATTTTGCTTTTATTTGCTAGTACTTTCTCTTATGTACCACAAAACATCAATTTAGGTTCTTTTTCTCAAAATACTGTTATGGCTCAGGTTCCTATTGTAAATACTACAGAAATGGAATTAGAAAGCACTATAGATCGGTTGTCTCATTCTACAACAGAACGCTATCAAGACTGGGATCCTGAAATCCAAAAACTTTTTGATAGAAATATAAAAATTGTCGATAAATCTATAGAAGAATCTCGTCTACTAGAAAAACGCAACCCAAACGATCCTGTTGTGCATGAATTAATAATTACTGCATATCAAGAGAAAATTCGTTTGTTAGAACAATTTTTATCTTTAAAATAAGTAAAAACTTGCATGAAAAAGAATTTTATTACAACAAATAATTTCTTAGCTAAAAGTTTTTTGGTTGGCTTATCAATAACAGCAGCATTTTTTTCTCTGACTTTTGCTATTGTTCCATCTAAAAATTATTCCAATAGTTTTAGGGTTTCTCCTGAATCAGCAGCATTAACTCTAGCCAACCCATCTGGTTCAATTAAGATAACTACTTGGGATAAAGCAGAAATTAAACTTTCTGCTGTCTCAGATGATACTGTTGAAATAAGTGATCACCAACAAGGTAGTAGTGTACAAGTTGAAATCCGTTGCCCTAAAATTGGTCAATCTAATTTTGAAATTAATGTTCCTACAAACTGTAGCCTAGATCTTAAATGCCTAAAAGGTCCTATCGAAATTTCCAATGCTGCTGGGCCAATATCAGTACAAACTACTGAAGGTGATATACTATTAAATAATCTAAGTAGTTCTAATATCGTAGCTAAAAGCACCAATGGAATGATTACTTATAGTGGAACCTTGTCTAGAAAAGGAATATATAATTTCTCTTCTGTGGAAAGCACAATAAATATTAGCTTACCTGAAACTACACCGTTTACCCTTTCTGCAACTGCATTACCAGAAAAAATTAACTTGGGAGGGTTTAAGCTAACTGATTTAATACCACATGAAAGAAGGGTTTCTGGCAATCATGCTGGAGGTGGAGCATCTCTCAACATACACACTCATCGTGGACAAATAAAATTAAATAAACTCTTAAAAAAATAACTGAGAATATAATTAAAATAACTTATAAGTTAAACAAAAGGCTGAGTTACTGCTCAGCCTTTTTATCTTTAAGTTAACAAACTTTATTTGTGTGTCAAACTTATTGGTGTTATTAGTTGATCAATTTCTTTTGAATTGTTCATATAAATAACAGTTGGAGCAGAGGCTTTCTTTCCTAATGCTAGAGATTCTTTTATGGATTGTTTTTCCAAAGTGCTTTGTGATTGGCCTTGATCACTAGTTCTACTTACTTTAGCTGTAATACTGACTTTTGTTTTTATTTGCTGCCAAATACGTTCATTAGGTTTTAGAGGACAATCTTTACTGCTTTCACAATAGCGTACTAATTCTTCATTGGTTGGAATATCTTTTAACGGCTCACGACTTAAAACTAAATAAAGATTCTCTGTTGCACTTTTTTGATCAAAAACAAACCAACGTAAACTAGGTTCTGGATCATCGCTAGCGGGAACTTCATAAGGAACATGTGCTTGAACTTCATTATCTCCACGTTTTAGCCTAGCATCAGGAAAAATCATTGTTGGTTGACCATTGTTTTCTGTATGAAACACATAAAGATATCCATCAATATTAGGTTCTATTACTAAACGAATTGCATCTCCTGAATGAAAATCTTGTGTAGGGCTTACTCTAACAGCTTCTTCATTAGTACTTTTTACATAAATTGTATAACCTATTCCTAATGTAACCTTGTTAGCAGTATTTGGTTTGGAAGTCTTTTTATGAACAGGTTTAGTTGATTTTGTACTAGTTTTCTCTTTTGAATTACTAGAAATATTATTTTCTATGATTGGTCGAGTACTTAAAAATGTGCCTCGTGTTCCAACTTCATCATTTTCTTGAATTTGGGCTTTAACCAAAACAACAGAAAAAAACAAAAATAAAAATAAAACAACTTGCTTTTTCATTTTCAACCCCTTAAAAACCAATTTAGATTATTTTAGTTTCAAGTAGCGTGTTTCTAGGATTCTTATATGATGTTCCACATGTCCAGCTATTATATAAGCCAAGGCACGAGCAGTGATTTCATTATCATTAGCAATACCTCTTCTTAACCAAGCATCTTTGTCAAGCGGGCGTAAAAGAGAAAGTGTAGCTTGGCGTATATGTTCAAATTCTGACTTAAGATCCTGCCAAGAACGTTCATCAAAGTTTCCAGTCAAAATATAATCGTCTTGTTCAAATCCACTTAGAGGAGTTTTATCATTGCGAGCAATGCGCAACGCACGATAAGACATAATTCTTTCACAATCATTTAAATGACCTACTAACTGTTTAACTGTCCACTTCCCTTCTGCATAAGGTTGATTGTTGTTTGTTTCTTCTGCAATGCCTATTGTTGCAAGTGTAGAAGTAAGTTGTTTTTCTAGAACTGTTAAAATATCTTCATCCGTAATCAAATCAATATATGTACTATAATATGGTGCATGTTCAGTTGCTTCTGGGCGACCAGAAATTATGTGTGACATTAAACTCTTCTCCTTAAAATATTTCAATTTGAACTTTAAAACTATTGCTTAAAAATTTTTAAAATTTAGATACGAAACTAAACTATTTGTAATTTTATAGTAGAATCGCACCAACTCCAAAAAAGTTCTTGAAAAATACCAATTTTCTAAAATTTATTATTTTTCTATGATAATTAAATCAAAAACCAGGTTTAATTGCTTGAACTAGTAGGAGTAAACAGTTTTACTACAATTTTTTTCTTAAAAACTTCCTCAAAATAACTTGCAATTTGCTTTGTATACCAGACTTCTAACTCACAACTTTCTTTCGATACAATATACGCTTGAGCAATATTATCTACATACTCAATCTGAATATCTTCTACTAGTGATCTATGTGTTCTATCTAAACCATCTGCTAAACGTAACAATGCGGACATTTTCAAGACTTTTCTACGAGCAATTTTACTTAATTGACTATAGCATTTATGTTTTTTCTTAGAAGGTTTATTTCCTCGATGGAACCTAACTAAATTAGCAATAATAGCAACTTCTCCGGGATTAAATCCTGGCGCTTCTGAGTTTTGAATTAAGTAATATGCATGTTTATGGTGTCTTGTATGAGAAATGTGATAGCCGATATCATGTAGAATTGCAGCATATTGTAATAAAACTCTATCCTTTTGTGAGAGTTTATGCCAACAAGCTAGTTTATCAAAAAGTATTCCAGCTAACTTTGCAACCTGATGTGCATGAGCAGGTTGATAATCATAACGGCGAGCAATGGAGAGAATTGTTTTATCCTTAACATCCAAGTCCTTTTCATCTAATAAAACTTTGCCCAAATCAGCATGAAAAAGATGTTTCATCTTATCAATATAATTAAGTAAAACTCCTTCTCTTAATGACCAATCACAAGTAATTATTTCTTTAGCTCCAACTTCTGTTAAGATGGCTTCTAAAAGTTGTCCTCCGGCAATAATTATATCTGAGCGTTTTGGATCTAATCCTGGAAAATTAGCTCTTTCTTTTTCTGTCATTTTTGCCAAAGTTTCATTAATCTGTTTAAGATCATTTACACTACATTTTTGGCTAAACCGACCAAAAACTTTTTCTACAGTGGCAGAATTATCTTTATTTTGGGCAGCCAAACTAACTAAATTTAGAATTGTGCCAGAAGTTCCAATAACAATTTCATAACCAATATCATTAATTTCTTGTGTAGTATGAGCCAAAGTCGAAGAAAGTTGCTGATGCATTTGTACTAATTCTTTCTTCTTTACTGGATCACTAAGCTTTTGACTTTCAGCTAGTCTTACAGCCCCTAAACGCATTGAGTTAAGAAAAAACTCTTTATTTCCATCTGTAATAATAAATTCTGTTGAACCGCCTCCAATATCTATGATTAGGGCACGTCGACCATTAATATGCATTGCCGAAGTAACAGCTAAAGCAATCAATCTAGCTTCTTCTATACCTGAAAGAATTTCAACTTTTATACCTGTTTGCTCTTTAACACGAGCCAAGAAAACATCTTTATTAGCAGCTTCCCTAACAGCACTAGTAGCAGTAATTAAAATATGCTCTGCCTGACGAGCACGAGCAAAGTTAACATAACGACTAATTGTAGCTAGGCTTTGCTCTATCTTTGTTTTAGTTAAATGATGTGAACCTAAAGCTCCAGCAGCAAGTCTAACCATATCTTTTTCCTGTGCAATTAATTCAAAATATTGCCCAGGTTCTGCTTTTACTAAGACAAAATGTATTGAGTTTGAGCCAACATCTATTGCAGCAAGTATCATGTGTAATTATTAAACTCCATAAAAAACAATTTCACCTTCTTGGATTTAGTATCCAAGCCTTCTAATAATCTTTTTTTAACACCTAACACAAACTTTTATAATAACATAACTCTTAAGTCTTCTTATAAGTTAGGTTGCTTGTTTAGCTCCAGTATTAAACCTGCTAAATAGATGAAGTAAGTGAAATATCGTAGAATTAAGGCTAGAAAATCTAAGAAGGGTTAGAATTAGCTCAAAAAAATAAAGATAGTTGCAATTTATTTCTTACAACTATCTTTAATAAAATCTTATAAAATCTTGACTAATAATACCTGGCAGAATACCTAACAGCTAACGCCTAAGTATACATCCTAATATTAAATTAACTACAATTTAATTTTTATATTAACCTTGAGCAATTGTAAAAGCTTTATCCATAGCTTGACTATGCCATATAATACTTGCAGCCATAAGCTTTTGCATATCTTCCAAAAACTCTTCTTTGCTTACAAGTTTAGTATAAGAGCGAGTAAGAAAAGCACATTGATTTTCTGTTTGAAAAGTAACTTTTCCTCCTCCAGTATCAAAAGACTCTTCTTGTTCTTTTAATGCTGCTAAAATTTTAGAAGAAGGCGTTTTTCTAAACTTATACACAAGTGCATTACAAGCTAGTGATTGTGAAGTTGCATCATATTCAAAATACAATTGGGCTTCACCAACTAAAACGCCCCCAATATCGTTCTTATTTAGACCAGGGCTAGAATCTATTTCATATTTTTTTAGAAATCCCTGTACCAAACCAACTACTTCTTCTCTAGTCATCCATTTGCCTTACTTAAATAAATTAGCATTGATATGAGATAAATATACAGCATCTATTGAGTGGTTATCAAAAACTTTTAATGGATTTAGACCAGCGCGGTTATCTGTAAAGAACTCTGTATTTTTATCAAATCTACCACTTAAACCTTTTCCTAAAAGTTCTGGAACAGGATCAGCATTATTAACAACATGACGATAATTAGGGCCATTAGGATAATTTAGTGCAGCACCACCAAAGGTTTGAACATTAACAGATTTACTTAATAGGTTTTGTGCTTGTTGGCTGCTAAGACCATCTTCTCTTAATCTATTGATTGCATCACCTACAGCACGACTTGTAATAATTGCACCTTGGCTATGAGCCACAATATTTAGTTGTTGACCAGATTTAGCTGCATTGTAGATTGCATTTGATAATGTATCTACTGCTGGATCAGTTCCTAAATGTGCTTTATCTAAAGCTGATTGGGCAACATCTTTGGTAAATCCTTCTGTAGCGTTGTGAATACCTACTACATTAGCACCTGTTTGATTAGCAATAGCTTGTAAAGTCTTTTGTTGAGCAGCTAAATCAGTTTGAATACCATTAACATAAACTACATTTTTTCCTGTAGGAGCAACACCGTTATTTGGTTTAACTGGTTGAACATCAGAGATGTTATTAGCAACTTGTCCATTTGCCCCTACATATTTGCCATCATAAGCAGTATCAGGAACAGAAGCTTTTGCAGTTGCAGCAGTTTTTGCTAAACCATTAAGTGATGCTACATTATTTAGTGCTACTTTATTTTGTTGTGTTTGAAGACTTGTATTGGTAGGTCTATCTTGAGGTGGAGTGGCAACAGAAACAGATAAACCAGCTAAAGACTTGCTAGCAGATGTAGTCTTTTGGGCATTTGATACAGAATTATTATTTATATTATTATCTAACCTAGAAATATTATTTGTTGAGTTGGCTGAATTTGTTGAAGATATTCCTGACATAATAGACCTCACAATCGCTTTTTAAGATAAATTTAATTTCTTATAATGTCTTAATTAAAAACTTATTTATAATGTAAACCTTTTTAGAAAAAAACTTCATAAATAATTTCCGGTTTTATTAAAATATTTTTTGTGAATTTTTATACTACTTGCTAAAGCACAAATTTAAATGTCTAGTTATAATTAATCTCATAAACTTTGTACCACTAGAATTTAATTAACAACTTTTCTTTATTTCTATGTATAACAGAGAATTAGCAAATTATATTTTGGAACAAGCAAAAAAAACAGGAAGGCTACAAAAAGGTCATTCCCTAGAAGATTTAGTTGTTACTGAAGAAACATCTACAATAATAGGCGTTTCAGCCTGGGGCTATAAAATTAACAAATTAATAGAAGAAGGAAAACTAGATAAAAGCCAAGTAGCAGTTTGGGCAGAAGAATTTAATGATAAAAGTTTTACTCAAGCAAATACTCTTTCTTATATACCAGAAAAAGCTGTTTCCAATGATACCCCTAAAATAGTAGTGTCTAGAAATGGAATTGAGTTGGACACTAAACTATTTCCTGTTGCCAATTGGGAAAAATATGAATTTATAAGTTTATTGGGCGAAGGAGGTATGGGTAAAGTTTATAAAGCTAAAGATCTTAAGTTAAATCGATATGTTGCAATAAAATTTTTCAGGGAAAATTTAGCTGGAGATGAACGCTTTTTAACAGAAGCTCAAGCTCAAGCTTCTATAAGACATAAAAATATTTGCGAAGTCTATGAAATAGCTGAAGTTGAAGAAAAACCTTATATAGCAATGCAATTTATAGATGGCTTTTCTCTAAAAGAAATAAAAAAACAATTAACTCTAGAACAAAAAGTTAAAATTATTAAAGAAATCTCTGAAGCTATACATTCTACTCACCGTCTTGGGATCATCCACCGCGATATAAAACCGTCAAATATATTAATTCAACGAACAGAAGAAGGGCTTTGGCATCCTTATTTAATGGACTTTGGGCTAGCTCGCCAATTAAACGCTACTGGTAATACACTTACTGGTACTGTATTAGGCACTCCCGCATATATGCCTCCAGAACAAGCTAAAGGGGAAATTAATTCTTTAGATCGCAGAACAGATATTTATAGTTTAGGTGCAACACTTTACGACTTATTAACCAATCAACCTCCTTTTAATGGAAATTCTTTAGTAGATCTAATTTTGAAAGTAGTAAAAGAAGAACCTATTCCAATAAACAAACTTAATAAAGATATTCCTTCTGATTTAGTTGTAATAGTGATGAAATGTCTAGAAAAAGAACAATCTCGTCGCTACGACTCAGCTAAAGCAC
Source organism: Blastocatellia bacterium (assembly GCA_039812885.1). Lineage (GTDB taxonomy): Bacteria > Acidobacteriota > Blastocatellia > Chloracidobacteriales > JADJPF01 > JADJPF01. The sequence continues at coordinate 725,252 of JBDIBI010000001.1, read as the reverse complement.
TAGCCGAAGACTTAAGTAGATTTCTTGATGGAGAACCAATACAAGCACGCAAAAGTAGTTTAACTTACAAAATAATTAAAAAAACTCAAAAACATAAATTGACTGTTACAGTATCAATACTAGGTATATTATTAACTAGCTTTTTTTCTATAGCTTGGATTAAACAAAAAATAAAAACTAATGAACAAACTCGTTTAGCACAACAATATGGGCAAGAAATAGAAAAAATAGAAAGCAGTTTAAGATATTCTTATATGTTACCTTTACATAATATTAATCCTGATAAAGAAAAAATTTTTCAACGTATGAATTTTATTTCACAACAAGTTAATAGTGGAGAAAAATTCATGCAAGGGCCTGGTCATTATGCTTTAGGAAAAGGCTATTTAGCTTTACATGAATATGAAAAAGCCCGAATGCATCTAGAAGAATCTATCGAGTCTGGTTATCAAACTCCAGAAGTAAATTTTGCTTTGGGTCAAGCAATAGGTGCACTTTATAGAAAAGAGCTTGAAACACTAAAAGAAACGCCCAATAAAGAACAACAAGAAATTCAGCGTAAAGAGATAGAAAAGGAATACAAAGAACCTGTATTAAAACTCTTAAAAACCAGTAACTTACAATCAGAATCTAGTTATTATTTAGAAGCATTAATAGCCTTTTATGGAGCTAACTACCAACAAGCATTAATAAAAACACAAGAAGCCTTTAGAAATATCCCTTGGCTTTATGAAGCTAAAAAGTTAGAAGGCGATATTTACCTGTCTTTAGCAAACCAACTACAAGAACAAGGCAATGAAGAAGAATCTAGGAATCACTACAATTTAGCTAGTAATGCTTACACAGAAGCTATCAAAATAGCTGAAAGTGATGCTTCTCTTTATGAAAGTCAAGCAGAGCTTTTTCTTCAACTTGGTGAAATAAAAAGAGCAAAATTTCAATCGCCTAAAGAGTTATTTGATCAAGCTCAAATGTTCTTGGATAAAGCTTTGATAGCTAATCCTGAAAGTGTAGAAGCTAAAACTAAACGTGCCTTACTTTACTGGCGACAAGGCATTTATATGTTTAATAATGGAGAAGATCCTATTCCAAATTATGAACAAGCTATAGAGATACTAGAAAAATTAATTAGTCAAAATCCTGATTATATTAAAGCTTATCAAACTTTAGGAGCAATATATTCATTTAAAGGCCAAGCAGAATTTCACAAAGGCCAAGACTCAAGTCAAACCTTAGAAAAAGGAAAAGCAATATTAGAAAAAGCTCTTTCAATAAAGCCTGATTTTGCAACTTACAATGCTTTAGGAAGTTGTTATATGAGAAAGGGTAACTATGAAATTTATAGTACAGATCCTAGACCTTCTTTAAAACAGGCTATTGCTAACTTTGAAAAAGCTGTAACAATAAAACCAACTTTTTCTTTTGGTTATGGAAATTTAGCGCTAACTTATTCTCTTTGGGCAGACTATGAATTAAACATTGGTAATGATCCTAGCAATATGACTAAGCTTTCCTTAGATTATCTTAGAAAAGCTAGAGAACTAAACCCTAAAAACATTACATTTTATCAAAATTCTACATCTCCTACTCTTTGCCAAGCAGAATACAAATTACTTTATGGGCAAAACCCAACTGAAATTTTGCAAAATGGTATTTCCATTTTAGAAAGTGCCTTAGCCTTAAAACCTGATAATCCAGCCTACACTTACAGAAATCTAGGAGAAATTTATCTTCTAAAAGCTGAATACGATTATCAAATGGGGCTAACTTATTCAGAATATTTAACTAAAGCTGAAGACTATTCAAAAAAATCCAGCCAATTAAATGTGGCTTTTTTTGAAGATGATAGAGATCTTCTAGCCGTAACTTTACTAAAAGCTAAATTTTTATCAAGGCAAGAAAAAGCTATTCTCCCAGTAATAGAAGAAGGAAGACAAATATTTGAACAAGGTATAAAAAAGAATTCTCGAATTGCTCATTTCTGGAATTTATCAGCACAACTAGAATTAGAAGCATCTAAACAACTTATTAACAAGAAGTTATCACCTATTATATCTTTAGAAAAAGCCTTATCTGCCATTAGCTATGCATTAAAACTTAATGAACAAGAAATAGAATTCCATAAAGTTTTAGCCGAAATATATGTTACAAAAGCAGAGTGGCAAATTTCACAAAAACAATCCCCTAACAATCTTTTAGACTTAGCTTTAGAATCATTAAATTACCCAAAAACACTAAGTATGCCTGAAGCTATTTTACTAAAAGGACAAATTTACCTACTAAAAGCGGATCTAAGTTTAGATAATTCAACTAAAACACAATTTCTAGCAGAAGCAACATCCAATATAAACAAGGCTTTTGAGCTAAATGCATTTCTTGCTAAAACTCATTCTAATCTTCATAACTCACTGAAAAAGTGATGGTTCTAGATATATTTGTCTGATTTACAAAATTATTACACTGCTTTTATATCAACTTTACATCTTTAGGGTAAAAATTACTTGCAAGTAACTAGTTCTAAAAATATTTTGGAGATAGCAAATGCAAACTTTACCCAAATTAAGTCAAATTGCCAATTCTATAAAACTTAGCAAAGAGCTTTGGCAAGAAAAGATATATCAATCCTGGGAATTAGGCCAAAGCCATGGATTTGCCGTAGGTGATAGTTCTGATTTGCCTAGTACAGCTTTAGTTAAAGAGGGTTATGCCTTAATTGCTGAAATAGAAGGAATGGCAATAGGAACAGATTGGCTTACATCAATAATTGCCGTCACAAATTCTTATGGGCCTTGGGCTGTTGACATTACAGATAATTTGCTGAAAAGTAAATATTTTATGCCTCAAAGGCTTTCTTTATTTAATAAAATAAGCTAGAGTATATTCCTAATTTATATTTTAGTTTTTCCATGTTCTTTGCATCCTTTTGTAAAGAAGATGCTTCTTATAACCTTATTTTTTTAAGGAGTGAAACCTATGCAAAGATGGCCGAAAATAAAATCTCTAGCAACTGCAATCAAAGAAAATCAAAGTCTTTGGCAGAGAAAAATCCAAGATTGCTGGAAAGCAGGTCACCAAGCTGGTTTTGGGTTCGCAATTGGTGATCATTTCGACACTGCGGCTGAAGCTCTTGTCAAAGAAGGTTATTATCTAATTGCTGAAATAGATGATATTGCAATAGGAACTAACTGGTTAGATTCTATTGTAGCGGTTACTAATCATTATGGGCCTTGGGCTGTTGATATCAGCGAAAATCTACTTAACAACTCTTCCAATACCAACTTATTTATATCTAAAACAACAAAAGCAACAAAGACGAAAAATAAAACAACTCCTACAAACACAACTCAATAGCTAACAAAATAAAAAGGGTAAGCTATAAGCCTACCCTTTTAACCGGAAAAATTTCTTACTTTTTACTTAGCAATTTTTTGTTCTTCTAACCAGCGTTCTGCTGAAATAGCAGCCATACACCCAAACCCTGCGGCAGTAATAGCTTGGCGGAAATGCTTATCATGAACATCTCCTGCAGCAAAAACACCTTCTATATTTGTTTCAACATTATTTTTGGTAACTATGTAACCTTGTTCATCCAAATCAATTACACCCTTAACAAAATCTGTACTAGGTTTATGTCCAATTGCTACAAAGACACCACCTATAGGATGAATTTTTTCTTCTCCTGTAACTAAATTTTTAATTTTTACTGCTTCTATATTGGTTTCGCCAATATATTCAGTTAAAACACTATTCCACAAATAGTCTATTTTAGGATTAGTTAAAGCACGTTGTTGCATTACATGACTTGCACGTAATTTATCACGACGGTGAACCATGGTAACTTTAGTTCCAAACTTGGTTAAAAATACTGCTTCTTCTACTGCTGTATCTCCACCACCAACTACCATTAACTCTTTGCCTTTATAAAACCACCCATCACAAGTAGCACAAGCAGAAACGCCTCCACCTGAAGTACGTAACTTATATTCACCAGGAACATTTAACCATTGAGCAGTTGCTCCCATTGCTAAAATAACAGCTTTAGCAGTATACCAATCTTTGCCTATGAGCAAACGAAATGGACCTTTGTCTTTAAACTCTACTTGAGTAACATTTTCCCTTAAAATTTCTGTACCAAATCTTTCTGCTTGAGCAAAAAACTTATGCATCATTTCTTGCCCATCAATACCTTCTGGAAAACCAGGGTAATTCTCTACTTCTGTTGTAAGCATTAATTGGCCGCCTGGCATCATTGTTCCTGCAGCTTCACCCGCAGCCACTAACGGTTTTAAGTTAGCTCTTGCTGCATAAATCGCAGCAGTTAATCCAGCGGGGCCAGATCCAATAATAATTATTTCTCTTTCTTTTTCCATTTAATACCTTTCTCTATTTTCACCAAAGTAGCTAGAACTCGTCATTTTAGAGTAGTATTTTGGGAAAATCGAGACTGCTATGCAGATAAATCGATAACCCCTATCTAACTTGACTTTATCCTGAAATTAAATCAACAAGCTTAAACTCCACCAAATAAAGGAGGTGGAACAACTCCTACAATTCTTACATAAGTGTAAAGTTGGCCTCGGTGATGAATTTCATGCTCGCAAATTGCCTGTAGTAAAGCTCGTCTAGGAACAGATCGTCCAGCAAAATTTACATTTTCTCCAAGTTCACCTTCTGATAAAGCACTTAATGCTTGTTTACATTCCTCATGACTACTATCAAAGGCAGTTATTACTTCTTCTGTTGTATTAAATGTATTAAAGTCAATATTTGGTAATTCTTTTTGTAATATTACACAAGTAAGAAAACGCTCTCCTAATGGCAAATGCCTCATTAACTCGCCCAAAGGCATTGCTGAACTAACTGGCCGCCAATCAAACTTGTCAGATGGAGCAACCTTCATCACTTTTACAGATTGTTTATGAATACGATCCCAAGTTTCAATATAATTAGCCATTTCATTTTGGCTCATAAAATAACTCCTCAAAGTAATATTAACTACTTATAATAAGCTAGTGTTTTTCTTCTAATTTTTCTCGATTTTTAGCTAAGAATTTTTCTAGTCTCTCTGATTCATTACCTTCATCTAAATAAGAGTTCATAGTATTTTGAAATATAGCTCTAATGTCCATTATAACCAAAAAAGCTAGCAAAATAAGCAACAATAAACAGCTAATCCCAAAAAGAGCAACCATCCAAGGGCGGCCAGCAAAGGTTTCTGGCTTGACATAAGCAAAGTATGTTATTGCAAGCAAGAGTGTTAGCACACTTGTACCAGCTATCCGACGCCTAAAACGCTGCCGCTCAAAATCCGCTACTGAACCAGTAGAACGAAAGTTATGATACCGGTTAATTTCATGTCTAGATAAAAGTATAGTGATTATTATGGCTAGTAAAAAAAGAATATTTACCCACATTGCGCAAAAGTATATCTAAAATCTTACTTACTGTCATTAAAAACTCTAGTAATATTTTTTTTATAGCCGAAAGCTGTATTTAATAAATATTTTAGCTAAAAACTCGCCTATTTTTTACCCAAGATATTGAATTTGTTTAATCGCTTGCCTACAATATGTCCACCAAGCAATAAATCGCATGGCTGTTACCAATTGCCTTTCACAAAACATTATAAGGCTATCTTTCATAATTTACTTGGAGCAATAAATTTGTGGATCTACTTAATGATCTTAACCAAATGCAAAAACGTGCAGCATTTGCTCCACTAGGCCCTTGGTTGGTTTTGGCCGGGCCTGGAACAGGTAAAACTCGTACTTTAATAGCTCGTATTACAGCACTTATTGACCATTATCATATTAAGCCAGATCGCTTACTAGCAGTTACTTATACCAATAAAGCAACAGAAGAAATGAGAGAAAGATTAAAACTTACCTTGCAAGAGCGTGCAATGGCCATTCAAGTAAGCACTTTCCACTCTTTCTGTATCAGCATATTAAGAGAATGGCATGAAAAAGCAGCCCTAGCTAAACATTTCACCATTGCAGATGAAGATTGCCAACTACGTATTGTAGCGCGTATTGCTCCAATGTTCTCTGGTGAAAGGCATATGAGACATTTAATTTCAAGAATTTCTGGCTCAAGACTTAACCCTAGTGAATCTAAACCCTTAACTAATCTTGAACAACAACTATATAAAAAATATGAAGGGGAATTAAAGAAAAACTCCTTAATTGATTTTGATGATATTTTGTTTTTTACTCAAAGACTATTTTTTGAAAATCCAGCTATCCTTAACCGGTTTCGCCGAAGTTTTGATGCAATTCTAGTTGATGAATTTCAAGATACAGACCGAGTGCAATATGAAATTCTAAGACAACTAGTAGCGGAACATAGAAACCTTTTTGTTGTAGCAGATGATGACCAATCAATCTTTTCTTGGCGTGGTGCTAATCCAACTAATATTGATTTGTTTGTTCAAGACTTTGCAAAAGAAAACATTATAGTACTTACGGAAAATTATCGATCTCGTCCAGAAATTATTTCTCAAGCACAACAGCTGATTGCACAGCATTCCCGATTAGCTCAAAAGAAAATTCAAGCAACTTCTACCAATTTTGATACTAACTTGCCTGCTATTCGTATAGATAACTTTGCTAGTGATTATGAAGAAGCTGAATTTATTATCAAAGATATTCGTAAACAAATGGAAAAAGCCCCACATCTTTCTTTATCAGACTTTGCAATATTATATGCTCGTCATTCAGTAGGTGAATTTTTAGAACGAGAATTTATGAAAGCAGATCTGCCCTGCCAACTAGTCAAAGGCCGTTCCTGCTTTGACCAAAGGGAAATTGTCAGAGCAATGAGTTTACTAAGAGTTCTCTATAACCCTAAAGACCAATTTAGCTTAGAAGATTTTGTTTCAAAAGAAGTAGATGAAGTAACTAGCACAAGGCTTAAAGCCTTCCAACAAGAAGAACATCTCCCTGATTTTCGTATTAGCTTAGATCGCTTTCGTAAAAGCTCTAGAATTCCAGAACAAGAACGCCGTCAAATAGATAGAATTATTGGGCTTATTTCCAACCTTATTTCTATTAAAGATACTCCTGGAAAACGTCTTTCAGACCTCTTTGCAGATATCTTAAATTCTTTGAGTAACCAAGAAGTCCTGACTCTAGCTAGTCAAGCTGATAACTTAACAGATCCTATTTCCTATCAACGAATTAGAGATGCAGCACGTGCAATATTTGAAGCTCGTAGCTTTTCTTATCCAATACTAGTTGCTGCTAGCAATTCACAACTAAACTTCCTAGCAGTAGAAATGTTAAAACGTGCTCTAGGTATTACAGCTTATAGTGCACATAGCTTTGTAGTAGAACAAATTCCCAAAAATTCAACTGAGCAAGCTTCTGATGCCAACTCTAAACCAGCAAACCCACTGCTAATCATACTAGATGGCCGAGATTTACATTTGCTAACAGAAACTATAAAAAGTTGCCAAGTTGTAATTTACTTAGGAACAGACTATAGCCCCCAAATTAGAGAACAACTTCGTAGCGTGAATGCAATAGTTGTAAATCCTGAAGAAACATCTTCTACTGAACGAGGATTTGAACCATCTGCTATAGTGTTATTATTTAAGCTATGTCAACTAAGTAGTTGGTTAGGTAATGCAGAATTTTTACCAGACTATATAGCAATTGATATTGAGACTACAGATAAAGAAGTAGAAACTAATGATATAATTGAACTTGCAGCAATTAAAGTTCGTGAAGGTCGTCCCATTGGAGAATTCCATACTTTGCTAAAACCTTCTCGTCCAATAGCTCCTGATGCAATAAAAGTACATGGTATTACTGATAATGACTTACTTAACTCACCTAGATTTAGCGAAGTAGCAGAAAAGTTTTTAGCTTTTATTGGACAAGATACTTTAGTAGCTCATAATGGCTACAATTTTGATTTTCCCTGCATAAAACGTAAATTGCGTGAAAGTGGATATAGATTAGAAAATCGCACCTTTGATACTTTACCAATGGCATCTAGGTTATTTCCTGATCGAGGTGCAAGCCTAGATGCTTTAGCAAGTGCGTTCTCTATCGATACTGGACAACGCCACCGTGCCTATGATGACACTTTATCGCTAGTTGATGTTTTTGAACAACTAAAAAAAGAACACGCTTCTAGGCTAAGACGTACAGCCTGTGAACAATGTTTAGATATAGTAGCAGCAGGTTCAATAATTGAACACAACCGACTAGTTGACCCTCAAGCAATTCTAATCAAAGAAGGTATGATTCGTTTAGCTGTTCCTAGTGCACCTCTTATTGAAAGACTAGTTGAGCAAGGTAATGATGTTTCCTTACTTCGTCACTATGTAGAAGAAGCTAAAGTAGAACATCTAAAAGAAGGTGAAGGTAATGCTGATCGATTTGGGGCATTTTTACATTTTGATGAAATTGTCTCACGTTTTGATTCTCCTAATCCAACCACTGGTTCATTAGAAAAATCTATTATTGCATTTCTAGATTTTGCAGCACTTTACCAACAACAAGATGGCATAGCTCGTCGTAATGCTATTAATTTAATGACCATTTATGCTTCTAAAGGACTAGAGTTTTCCAGAGTTTATATTGCAGGTTTAGAGCAAAATATGATTCCAAGTTTTTATGCAATTGGAAGTAGAAACCCTGACCAACTAGCAGAACAACGCCGATTGCTTTATGTAGCCATAACTCGTGCTAAAGAGCAGCTTACATTTACTACTGCTACATTACGTAATGGGTATGCTCAAAATTCATCAGAATTTCTTGCCGAGTTATTTAGCCCTAATATTGTTCGTATTTCTGAAATACCACTCTAATGCATTGTATCCTAAAGTTTCCAAGGTTAGAATCTGGGATTATTTTAAGTTAGAGGTCTATCATGCAAGCTATTATTTTAGCAGGTGGAAAAGGAACTCGCCTTCGACCACTTACACTTTCTACTCCTAAACCGATTACAACTATTGCTAATCGCCCTTTTCTCTACTATCAGCTAGAAATGTTAAAACGTGCTGGAGTAGATGAAGTGATTTTAGGACTTTCTTACCAACCAGAAAAAATAATGGAAGTTTTTGGAGATGGCGAAAGTTTAGGGTTAAAAATCCGCTACTTAGTTGAACCTCAACCATTAGGAACTGGTGGTGCTTATAAATTTGCTGAGCAATTTATTCATACAACTACTATAGTATTTAATGGAGATATTCTTACTAACATAGACATGGCTGCAACAGTAGAATTTCATCGCAAAAATAAAGCTACGGCAACCATTGTGCTAGTTCCAGTTGATAATCCTTCAGCTTATGGACTTGTGGAAACGGCTCAAGATGGCAGGGTTTTAAGATTTTTAGAAAAACCAAAACCAAATGAGATTACCTGTAATACAATTAATGCTGGAATGTATGTACTTGAACCTAAAGCACTAAGTTATATTCCTGCAAATGAAGAACATTCCTTTGAGTATCAATTATTTCCAAGACTTTTAGCAGAAAAAGAACCATTTTACTCTGTAATTAGCAAAGATTATTGGCTTGATATTGGAACTAATAGCCGTTATTTACAAGCAAACCTAGATGTTTTAGCTGGTAAACTTTCTATGAAACCTAACCGCAACCACTTATCTAGTTGGGAAACATCTAAGATTGATGAGCTTTCACTAATAGATGAAACTACGAAAGTAAATCAAGCAACTATTATTAATTCCGTAATTGGAAGTAACTGTAACATCCAGGCTGGGGCTAAAATCAGCAATTCCGTTTTATTACCTGGGACAACAGTTGAGCAAAATGTAATTATTGAGAATGTAATTATTGGAAAAAACTCTCTAATCAAAAACTCTGCAATTATTGGAAAAGGCTGCGTTCTAGGAGATAACACTGTTATTACAGATTTTAGCCAAATAAGCTTATAACTTTTAATTTGAGGCACTTTAAATGATTAAATTTGGAACTGATGGATGGCGAGCTGTTATTGCAAAAGAGTTTACATTTGAAAACGTAGCTATTGTGACTCAAGCCTTAGTTGATTACTTAAACTCTCAAGCCCCAGAAAATAGAACTTTAATTGTAGGTTATGACCGTAGGTTTCTCTCTGAGCGTTTTGCTACTGAAGTTGCAGCACAACTTGCAGCTAATAACTTTCAGGTTTTACTTTTTGATGATGCAGTTCCTACTCCAATGGTCTCTTTTGAAGTAAAAACTCAAGGTTTACCCGCTGGAGTAGTAATTACAGCTAGTCATAATCCCCCAGAATTTAATGGCTTCAAGGTTAAAGCTCCTTTTGGAGGGTCTGCACCGCCAGAAATAACTAAAGAAATTGAAGCTAACCTTTATAAAAACACTCCAATTAAAATGTCTATTTCTGAAGCAATAGCTAGAGAAAAAGTTAAACCATTTCAGCCATCCATCAACTATGGAAGGCATTTAGCTAAAATTGTTGACCTAGAAAAAATTAAATCTTCTAATGTTCATTTAGTAGTTGACCCTATGTATGGTAGCGGTAGCCGATGGGTAGAACATTTGCTTAGTGGTGGAAAATGTCAAGTTACAACTATTCATTCTGAGCGAGATGCTTATTTTGGTGGAGTTAATCCAGAGCCCTTAGCTCACAATCTTTTAGGTCTTTCTGAAGCGGTAAAAAAACACTCTGCACTTCTAGGACTGGCTACAGATGGTGATGCTGATCGGGTTGGAGCAGTAGATGAACAAGGAAACTTTATTAATTCTCATCAAATTGTAGCGTTACTTCTGCAACATTTAACTAAACGACGCAATCAACAAGGTGCTGTGGCAATAACTTTCTCCCAAAGTGTTTTGGTTAAACGTATTGCCAAACATTATGGCCTACCTATTTACGAAACTCCAATAGGGTTTAAGTACTTAGCAGAACTAATGCTTAATCAAGATATTTTAATTGCAGGTGAAGAATCTGGAGGCATAGGTATTAAAGGTAACATCCCTGAACGAGATGGAATACTTAATAGTCTTCTACTAGCAGAAGCGGTAATTGCTAGTGGAAAAACCCCAAGCCAGTTATTAGAAAGCCTTTGGCTTGAGTTTGGACACTTTTACTATGACCGTTTGGATTTACATGTAGATATTAAAAAAGGACAAGACTTAGTAGAAAAAATGAAGACTTCTACTCCAAGTACTTTAGCAGGGGAAAAAATTGTTGAGGTTGCAACTTTAGATGGAACAAAACTTATTTTTGAAGATGAAAGTTGGTTGCTTTTAAGGCAATCTGGAACAGAACCAGTTTTAAGACTCTATTGTGAAGCGACTTCTCAAGCAAAAGTAGAAAAAATACTTAAACAAGCTAAAAGTTTAATTTAGAAAAATAAGGTTGGAGTAAAAAAATAATCTGGGTAAAACACGTAGAGTCATTTCACCCAGATTCGAGGCTAGGCTATTGAGGGCAAAAAACAAAGTCAAAAACCAAATACTTAAGTTAAGTACAAAACATCAACTAAATCTCTTAATACTACATCTGCTAAATACAAAACCTTTTTAGAGCTAACCTAAGATTAAGGAGTATGTATAAAATCTAAAAGGTATTGTATAGCACTTTAATTTACACTTTCCTCTTTCTTTTCAATGAACTTTATACCTAATCTAACCAAATCATAAGCAGGCCAAGGTTCAATATTGACAACTTCTCCTTTGACTACTATGTCATCTTTTAAGCTAACTTCTACTTCTGAGCCTATGGGGAAAGTAACGTATGTTAGTAATCCCATTCCTGAATCACTAAAATCTGTAGTAAGTGCATCTATACACTCTTTGCTTTTTTCTTCTACTGATTTTAGCTCAACAAACACACGACGATTATTACGTATTTCATGGCGATAGCCTGGTTTATTTGTTACAAATGTGCTAGTCATAACACTTACTCCTTTTCCATAGATTAGCTACTTGCAGTTATATGTACTAAGTCACGTACTAGAATTCACTTACATAGGCCAATTAGTTTTATCAATTAATCTAACGCCCATGCGTACCATTCCAGACCATTCCCATTCTCCCCACTCATCTTCTATGCTAACAACTTCACCAATAGCAGAATACTCATCATCTAAGCTTATAGCTATTTTTGCTCCTAAAGGAACAGACAAAGAGGTAACAATACCTAATCCAGAGCTACTGCTATCTACAATTAACCCTCCATTGTACTCATAGTCATTAAGAGCTTTAACCTTTACATAGCAACGCGGATAATTACTTATTTCTCTTAGTTCTTTGCGGTATTCGCGTGACTTTGCTGCTGACATAATTGCCTCCCGCCTTTTGCCCTAATAAAACATCAACTTTATTATTATTAATTTAGGTAATCCCGGCTTTATCATCCTAAAATAAGTTAGTGTTAATTTATTTGTAATAAATTTTTTACAACTAACTTTGTTTTTTATAACAGCAATACTTATGCCAGACTAAAGAAGTTATCATTAGTATAGCTATCTTATTGATTTATTTAGATATTGTAAAAATTAGTATTAAGAAGTTGTTGATTTTTACCCAAATCAGGTGAGAAAATTCCCCAAACCTAGTAGGTTAGAAACCTATATTATTTTCCTATTTGCAAAAATAGCAGATAAAAAATTCTACTAAACATAGAATTAATTTTGTGTAAATGTATACAAATGCGTGGTTTAACTAAACAATGTGGTTTATATTTTACTATTTTCTACTCTTCCATTTGTTCCATAATAGTAATTAAATTAACTAAAAATTGAGAACTTTTTAGAACTTTTCCTAGTTGTGTAGCAAAGGAGTTTATTAATTTTTCATCTCTCTCATCAAAAATACCTTCTTTTTTATTTAGAACTTGTAATACTCCTATGATTTTTCCAACATCATTCCTGATAGGTGTACAAAGAATAGTACGAGTGCGATAACCTGTCTTAAGATCAATATCTTTATTAAAGCGTGAATCTTGATAAGCATCTGGAATATTAACTAGTTCCCCTTTAGTAGCAACATATCCAGCAATTCCTAATTCCATAGGAAAACGTATTTCATTAAGACCTGTGCCTTCTGCAATTTTTGACCAAAGTTCTCTAGTTCCAAAATCTATTAAAAATAATGTACCTCGGTCTGCATTCATTACCTGAGAAGATTTTTTCATTAGCGATTGTAGTAAGTTATCTACATCTAGGCCACTTGCTAATGCTTTCATAATCAACAGCATTGTTTTACTTACAGCTAAGTTAGATCCATTATCTTCTTGTGAATCATCTTTTCTAAGAACCATTGCAGCTTGAGCAGCAAAAGCTTGTAATAAATATTCATCTTCAGAAGTAAAACTCCCTGAATTTTTATTAAAAATCTCCAGCACAGCAAGAACATTACCTGTTTCATCACGTAGCGGAGTAGCAATCATATTTCTTACTCGATAAACAGGCTTCTCATCTATTTCTGAGTAAAAATGTTGATTTTTGTTAACATCTGAAACAGCTACAGTTCTACCGCTACTTGCAACAAAACCAGCTATTCCAATATTAGTAGGAAATTCATCTGATGTTGGGTTATTTCTATCTTTAACTTTTACTTTAAATCTATTGTGTGCATTATCAAGTAAAAAAAGTGCACTTTCATCTGCATCTACAAGCTGAGCAGCTCGCTCTAAAACTAAAGCTTGTCGCTCTGCTAAATCAGATTCTGCTGAAAGACTACGAATTGTATCAATGAGAAAGTAAAGGGTTTGGATTTTTTTATTAATTGTAGATAGCTGATCAAATTCTCTATCTAACATTAATGAGCTTATATCACTAGTTTGTGGGAGTCGGCGTGTTTTATCTCCAGTTAAAGAAGATAGCACATCAGAAAGCTTAGAAACTCTTGCTAATTCACCTTCTAATCGCTCTTTTTCTGCTAAAGTTTGTTCATACCAACTTTGAAAACTAAATCCCTTTTTACTCATTCTCTTTTTTCCCCCAAAACCAAATTTTGACTTTATTAAAAACTATTAAGAAATAATGATTGAGCTTCTTTTATACCAAATTATTTGAAAATATATCAAATCTACATTCCATCTATTTAATAACTAGACTATTATGGAGTTTTTAGCAAGCAAACCACTGCTAAAGCTAAAGCTGTGGATAATTGGCAATTACTGCTAATATATATTAAAATGCTCAATATTTTATCATAGCTTTAATCCTAATAAAAATTACTCATAGGAGTTTACCATGAAAGTTTCTTATTTCTTTCAAGCTTTATTTATTGTGTTTCTTTCTATTTCTATAGGTGTTGCACAAAATTCATCAAAAGAAAAATCTGATCATCGTGTTAAATCTGTCAATATTCAAATACTCTCTACACAAGTAGCAGATTCTGGCATTGGAGAATGGGGATTTGCCGCATTAGTAGAAGTTGATGGGAAAAAAATACTTTTTGATACAGGGGCTTTACCTGATACTGTGTCCAAAAACACTAAAGAACTAAATGTAGATCTATCTGATATTTCAGATGTTATCCTAAGTCATAACCATTCTGATCATACTGGTGGACTTATAAAACTACGTCGTGAATATATGAAAAAAAGCCGTACTGCTTTAACTCGTGCCCATATAGGGAAAGGAATGTTCTGGAGCCGCCCATTAAAATCTGGAGGTGAAGGAAATGATATGATAGCTCTACAACCAGAATATAAAGCTATCGGTGGTAAATTCATTGAACATACTGAAGCAGAAGAAATTATGCCTGGAGTATGGGTCACAGGTTCTATTGCAAGAACTTACCCAGAGAAAAATTTTAGTGGCCTAGGACAAATGAAAACTCCTGATGGTTTAGCTGATGATAATATCCCAGAAGAACTTTCCTTAGTTGTTAATACTGACCAAGGTTTAGTAGTAATTTCTGGTTGTGGTCATGCAGGTATTATTAATACTCTAGAACATGCTCGTAAAACAGTTCGTAATGCTCCTATTTATGCAGTAATTGGCGGGTTTCACCTCTTTGAAGCATCTGATGAAACTCTAGATTGGACAGCAAACAAATTAAAAGAATTTGGGACTAAAAACTTTATGGGTGCTCATTGTACTGGATTTGAGGCTGTTTATCGCATTCGTCAACATGCAGGTTTAGACCGCAAAACCTGTGTTGTAGGGGCTGTAGGAGCAGGATTTAGTTTAGATAAAGGCATTGATCCTCAAGCTTTAGCACAATAAATTTTCTTACTAGAAAGTTTGGGAGCTTAAAATTATTGAGCTCCCAACTTTGAACCTTTCCTGTCTAATCTGATTAATTCTCACTTTGTTCTTCGCTTGTTTACTTGCGCTATAAATCTTCTTAATGTACCCTCCTTATCTAAAGAATTATTCTAACAATTAGGCTAGAAAAGTTATGTCATTTATAGAAAATATCCAACAACAAGTTTCAACAACACTAAAAAAACTAGATGAAATTCCTGTCTTAGACTCAACACAACCACCTAAAGTTGGAGTAACTGAACTCTTAAAAATGGCTCTTAAAAATGAAATAGAAGCTAGTCAACTAGCAGCCCTTTGGCTTCCTTCAACCCCAGAACTAGATGTTAAATTAGGTTTAGCCCGTCAATGTGGAGATGAAGCCAAACATTACCGGTTAATTGAAAAAAGACTCTTAGAGTTAGGTGTAAACTTAGAAGGCTTTTCTCCTTTAGCTAGCGGTTATAGTCCTCTTTATCAATGGTTAATAACCCTAGAAACCACTATAGAACGTATTGCAGCAGGCCCTTTTGCCCGTGAAGCAATTGCCATCAAACGAAATGCCCAACTGATTGCGGTTCTAGATGCTATGGGTGATAAGGTAAGCGCAGATATTTACCGCCAACAAATACAGCCTGATGAAGAATGGCATCACAATTTTGGACTCAATATGTTAGAAAAATATGCAACTACTACAGAAACTCAAGAAAGAGCTAAACTAGCAATAACAAAAACTCTAGAGCTAGCTGATGAACTACGAACAACAGTTATGGCTAAATCCGGGGCTTGTGTAGTGCCAGGATGTTAATAAACTTTAATATCTTTTTTTACATTATTTACATTAAGGAGTTTTATTAGAATGATTGATTTTAGTATTCCACCAGAAATAGAAAATATGCGTAAGACACTTTCTAAGTTTATGGAAGAGTATGTTTACCCTAACGAAGCGCATGCCGATGAACACGAAGGTTTAGCACCAGAAATAGAAAAAGATTTGCAAAACAAAGTTAAAGAATTAGGTCTTTGGGCACCACACATGCCTAAAGATGAAGGTGGAATGGGCATTAAAGTTATTGAACTTGCCTTGCTAAATGAAATCATTGGTCGTTCCCCTATTGGGCCAAGAATTTTTGGTTGTGCCGCTCCTGATGCAGGGAATGCTGAACTTTTGCACATTGCAGGTACAAAAGAACAAAAAGAAAAGTACCTAAAACCATTAGTTGCTGGAGATATTCGTTCTTGTTTTGCTATGACTGAGCCAGAAGTAGCAGGTTCAGACCCTACAGGCTTACAAACTAGAGCCGTTTTAGATGGGGATCATTGGGTCATAAATGGACATAAATGGTTTATTACAGGTGCAATGGGAGCAGATTTTGCAATTGCAATGACTGTTACTGACCCAGAAGCTAAAGTACATAGCCGAGCAAGTATGATAATAGTTCCTGCTGATACACCAGGCTTTAAAATTATCCGAGATGTTCCTGTAATGGGCTCAGGAGGATTAGGTGGACATTGTGAACTTAGATTTGAAAATTGCCGTGTTCCAAAAGAAAACTTATTAGGTAAACTAGGAGCAGGCTTTGAATTAGCACAACTTCGCCTTGGCCCTGGTCGTATTCAACACTGTATGCGTTGGTTAGGTATTGCTCAGCGTAGCTTTGAAATGATGTGTAAACGTGCGTTAACTCGCGTTTCCTTTGGTGAACCTCTTGCCAATAAACAAACCATTCAAACTTGGATAGCTGATTCTGCGGCAGAAATTAATGCTGCTCGCCTAATGACATTACAAGCTGCTTGGAAAATGGATCAAGGTGATGAAGCTCGTACAGAAGTTTCTCTTATTAAATTCTATGGGGCTAAAGTACTTCATGATGTCATTGATCGAGCTATTCAAGTCCATGGAGCATTAGGTTTTTCCAAAGACACTCCTTTAGAAGCGTTCTATCGTGGTGCAAGAGCAGCCCGCATTTATGATGGTGTAGATGAGGTTCACCGTATGGTAGTGGCTCGCCGTATTCTAGCCCAATTCAAAGAGGAACTTGCTAATGAGCGCAATCAATGATGCTAAACCTATTAGAGCTGGTGAAGAGCTAGATGTAAATACTCTAGCTCAATATTTAGAAAAAAATCTCTCAGATTTTCCTGAAAAATTAGATTTCTCTCAAGTCCAGCTAAAACAGTTTCCTGGAGGCCATTCTAACCTAACCTATCTGGTAAAAATCGGCCAACAAGAGTTTGTTTTGCGCCGTCCTCCTTTTGGCCCTGTTGCCCCTACTGCTCACGATATGCCAAGAGAATATCGGTTGCTTTCAATGATTCATCCTCATTTTAACCTTGCCCCTAAACCATTTTTACTCTGTGAAGATCCTAATATTATTGGGGCTACTTTCTATCTGATGGAACGAAGAAAAGGTTTGATTATCAGACGAACGATGCCAACAGAATTAGCTAACAATCCAGAGTTACGACATAAAATCAGTATAGCAATGATTGAAACTTTAGCTAAGCTGCATTCTGTAGATATTTATGCTACAGGTTTAGATAAAATTGGTAAGCCATCAGGTTTTGTACTTAGGCAAGTAAAAGGTTGGTCAGAACGTTGGCAAAGAGCTAAAACTACTTCTGTACCAGCAATGGAAACTGTAATGACCTGGCTTAATGAACACATGCCACCAGAAACAACTCCTGCAACATTAGTACATAATGATTTTAAACTAGATAATGTTATATTGGATTCTCAAGACCCAAGTAAAGTTATAGGTGTTCTAGATTGGGAAATGAGTACAGTTGGAGACCCATTAGTTGATTTAGGAATATTCTTAGGTTATTGGGCTGAAAGTAGCGATAAAGTAGCAAGACGAGAATCCATTAGCCCTATTACCTCTGAAGAAGGCTGGGCAAGAAGAAAAGAACTAATTGATCTTTATGCAGAAAAAACTGGTCGAGACCTTTCTAATATTGCCTTTTATGAAGCTTTTGCTATTTTCAAACTAGCTGTAGTACTACAACAAATCTACTATCGCTACGCTTGTGGACAAACTAAGGATGAACGCTTCAAAGATTTTGGGCAAGTTGTAATTGGTCTAGCAGATGCAGCTCTTGAGCTTATTAAATAATCTTGGAAAAAATTCCTTGACTCTTCGCTTATATTTCACTATACTTTGATTCGCCTTAGTGATATAAACTTTTTTCCAAAAGTACTATCAAAATTACTAGTCTTTCTTAACAGGAGCACTATGGCTGAAGAAAAAACCTATTTAGAGTTTTCAGATGGAAAGTCTCATAAATTTTATGAGTTAGTATTAAATGGGAATCAGTTTACAGTCCGTTATGGTCGAATTGGTGATGCTGGACAAAGTCAAACTACTACGCTAGCCACTGAAGACAAAGCCCGTGCTGAAGCTCAAAAGAAAATCAATGAAAAACTCAAAAAGGGTTATGAACACGCAATCCAAGGTGTTCGCAAGAAACGTGCTGTTTCTCGTAGAGTTATTGAAGATGACACAACCACTACACCTGCGACAACTGGTAGAAGAAGGAGTTCTTCAACTTCCTCATCTTCAACCTCTACTTCGCCAAGAATAGAAAAATCTGCACCTGTATTGTGGACTTTTAATACTCAGTCTAGTGCCCTAGGTATATTCATTAGTAATTCTTTGTGTTGGGTAGGTAATGAAGATGGCAAAATTTATGCTTTAAATCATAATGGTGAAGTGCAGGCTAAGTTCAAGCTTCCAGAAGGTGTTAAATGTATTGTTGCTGATAATGATTGGCTTTATGCAGGTTGTGATGATGGAAACGTTTATGATTTAAGCGGAAAGACCCCAAGAATTGCTTACGAAATAGCTGAAGATGTAGACATTTATTGGATTGACATTTGGGATGCTGTTTTGGCAGTTTCTGATGCTAATGGAAATGTTACCACTATAAATCATGAAGACGAATCACAATGGACAAAGAAAAGTAGTGGCGATTGTGCTTGGATGGTAAGGTGTGATGAAATAGGAATTTATCATGGTCATAGCAAGGGTGTAACAATGTATGACTGGGAAGATGGTAAATTTATCTGGGAACGCCCAACAAAAGGAGCTGTATTCTTTGGGTGGCAAGAAGAATCTACCGTTTATGCTTGCACAAACACTGGCAAAATTCATGCTTTCAGTAAACGTGGTGAAGTATTACAAACTTATCAATGTGATAGGACTATTTACTCTTGTGCTACTGCTGAAAACGGTAAATATGTTTTTGCAGGTGACCTAAACTCTATTTACTGTTTTAGTCAAGATGGAACAAGGCTGTGGAAACTACTCACAAACTGTGGTGCACCTCAATCTATGCAGTATTATCAAGAAAAACTCTACATTGTCACTAATCAAGGCTGGCTAGCCTGTGTAGATGTGAGTGAAACAGCAATTGCTGCTGCTCAAACAGGTACTTTGCCTAAAACTGTTACAACCACAGCTCCTGCTGTGGCAGAAACTTCTGCTACTACTTTAGAAACTACTTCAGATCAAAGTAGTGGTGTAATTGTAGAATGTTACAAAGAGGGTGGTAGCTTAAGAGTTAAAGTGGTTTCTCCAGGTTATAACTCAAGTTGGCATTGCCAATTCCCTAAAGGAATTCGTGAAGCAGGTGCACGTTATGTGGTAGACGAAATTAGACAAGCTAAAAATGGAGAGTTTTACAGAGCTTTTGGTAATATCAGAAAGTTGAGTAGCTAATTATGAAATTAATTCGACAAACAGTACTCTATTACCGTGAAGGCAGTTCAGACAAAGTTTATGAAGTTGACCTTTGTGAAGTTAGCCCAGGACGATATTTAGTTAATTTTCGCTATGGTCGTCGAGGAGCTAACTTAAAAGAAGGCTCTAAAACTCCTAGTGCTGTTCCATTAACTGAAGCTCAAAGAACTTTTTCTGAACTTGTTAATGAGAAAGTTAAAAAAGGTTATAGTGAAACTGTTCCAACTGCACCTGTTGCTCCTGTACAAAGAGCTACTCCAATTACACCAGTAGCTACTCCTACTGTAGGTGATCCCCGTAAACAAGCCATCTTAAACCATCTAGCTAGTTTTCAAACTGCCTCTGGCCGTAAAGGGAAACACGCTTGGCCGATAGAAAGAGTAATTTGGCGTGCAGGAGAACTTCAAATTCGTGAAGCTACTCCAATTTTGTTAAATTTAATAGGTAATGGAAATACACTAAGGGATTACTGTATTGCTTGGGCATTAGGCTGGTGTGGAGATGAATCAGCTGTTTCATCTTTAGGTCGTCTTTATAGCGATTCAACCACTGATTCTGTTAGGCGGATTGCAGCAGAAGCTCTACTTAAACTTTCTGATGAAGAAACTCAAAAAGAGTTTCGTACTGATATGATCGAACGATTACCTGTAGATTTAAGAGATTCTGCTCGTAATGGTTCATCAGAAAAATTTACTCAACTTTTAAAAAATTACCTTAAAGCCAATGACTATTCTCGCTATGAAGTACTAGATATAATTTACTTAATAGATAACGAAAATGTCAGACCAGCATTGCTAGAAATTTTACGTACAGCCCCTTTAAGACCTAATTATTTCCAACGCTTGCGCCATATTTTCAAAATGGCTGAGTATCGCCGAGATGCAGAAGTTTTTGGTCTTATTGCTTATCGCTTTGAAAAAGAAAAAGAAATGTTTGCTAGTAGTAAATATAGTAGATCAGTTTATATAGAAGTTAATGGGCAGTATATCAGTGTAAATAAAAGCTCTATAAACACCAAAGACTCTAAAATAGCTTATAGCAGTAATACTCGCACTTATTTCCGTAGACGTGTTTGGCGTACACTAAAACGAATGGCGCAGTTAAATAATCTTGATTATGTAAAGATGGCAGTAGGTGTATTACTTCCCTACTCTGATAAAGATGCTGGTAGTTCTCGCCAAAGTAGTAGTTATGATTGGAAGACAAGAAAATATACTTATACTTATTATGATACTTATTCAAATTACATAGCTTTCAATCATATTCTCTATGAAAATAGCACTCGTTATATGATTTCTCCCGCTGGTAATAATTGGCGTTGTCGCTCCCCTTATAAACCTGGGGATCCAGAGCCAAACTTTAGAGAAGAAGCTTTTCCTAGACTTTGGGAAAGTATTCCAATGGGACTACTTCATTTATTAGCAGAAAGCAATTGTCGTCCAGTACATCATTTTGCAGCCAAAGCTATGCGCAATTGTGCTAGTTTTTGTGAAGATCTTGACATAGAAGCTTTAATGATTCTTCTAAGTAGACCTTATGAAGTAACAGCACAACTAGGTTTTGATTTAGCTAAACGCCGTTACAATCCTTCTAATCCTGACAAAGAACTGTTAATAGCTTTGGCTAATTCTACATTTCAACTTGCACGTACTCAAGCACATACTTGGATTAGTGAAGGTCGCCATCATTTCTTAAATGACACAGCTTTCATAGTTTCTTTAATAGTTAGTTCTCAAATAGAAACTCGTAATTTTGCTCGTAACTTTTTGCGTTCTTGTGTATTTCCTGATCATGTAGCTAGTCAATTACTTTCTAAATTACTGGATTACTTACTTACCTTTAAATTTACTCCAGGTGATAACAACCTATCTGAAGAAATTAAAGATATTGCAGATACAATCTTTAAGAATTTCGCTTACTTACTAGTCTCAATAGATTTAAATCTTGTGCTTAAACTCCTTGCTCATCCAGTTTTAGAAGTGCAAGAACTTGGAGGTAACATATTATTAAATCACCAAGTTAAAGCAGCTAATTTACCTCAAGATATTATTTATTCTTTGATGAATTCGCCTTTTGAACCAATGAGAGCAATTGGTGTCAAGCTACTAGGTCAGTTACCTAATAAATCATTATTAGCAAAAGAAAGCTTATTACTATCGTTATGTGTTCATTCTTTAGCAGATATTAGAGCCTCAGTGCGGCCAATTATTGGTCGTTTAGCTAGTTTAGAACCTAGCTTTGGGCAAAAATTAGGATTAACTTTGATTGATAATTTATTACAACCAGAAACATTTCCTAAGTTACATTCATACCTAGTAAGTTTACTAGGTAATGAACTCAAAGCAGCCTTACAAGGTGTAAGCTGGAATTTAGCTTTACAATTAACTAAGTCCACTGCACCTGTAGCCCAAGAAATGGCTGGAGTGCTAATTCAAGCTAATCCTCAATGGGCAAACCATTACACTACAGAAGAACTTATAAAACTATCTAACAATGAAATTCATGCTGTTAGAGTAGCAGCTCAAGTACTTTTCAAACATGATGTTGCACGATTTAAAAATAATTCTGAAGAAATGGCAATGGCAGTTCGTTTTCTTGATTGTAAATGGGATGAAGAAAGACAAAATTGGTTTAATATATTCCAAGAATCTTTTAATGAAGAACACTTAACCCCTGTGATTTTAGTAAGTATTTGTGACAGTACTCGCAGAGATGTTCAAAAATTTGGTCGAGATTTAATCTTAAAATACTTTACTAGTGATTCAGGCCCAGATTATCTAATGAAGCTTAGTGAACATCCTTCACACAATATGCAACTATTTGTAACTAACTATTTGGAGGATTATGCAGTCAATAATCCTGAGCGCTTAAAAGAACTAGCACCATATTTTATTACTGTGCTTACAGCAATTAACAAAGCTCGTGTAGCTAAAGAGCGAGTATTTAATTTCCTAGAACAAGAAGCACAAAAACATCAATCTTCAGCACAAGTTGTTGCAGAAATTCTTACCAGACAATCCTTAACTATGTCTATTGAAGACAAGGCTCGTAGCCTAGAATCTATGCTTAAGATTCACCAAACCTATCCACAGGTAAGTTTACCAATTCAAGTTAAATCTCTGGAGGTTCGCCGTGGAATTTAATTACTCATACAAAGGTAATTCTGAAGTATCTAGTAGTTCTAATCAGACTAAAATGTCTTTTTCTCCTGATACTAAACGCGAACCAACTTATTTTATTGGTGAACTGAGAAAAAATATTGAATTTCGTGAAGCTATTAGTGCTCTTCATGATGTAGTAATTTCTGACTTACGCTTTAAGCCAAAAGATAAAACTGCTTATAAGGAATGGGCTAAAGAACGAGATAAAGTAGATTTAGGCTTACTAGCCGCTGAACGCAAAGAAGTTTCTGACAAAATTAAAGCTTTACAAACAGAATTAACCTCTATACATCAAAACCATAATAAACGCTTTACGCCCTTTTATAATGCTCGGCAAAGCCTATTTAACTATCTTTACGAAAAAGAACGAGATGTTTGGTTTGTGCTTGATCCTGTAATTACAGTCCATCCTGATGAAGTGTTCTTTGAATGCTTTAGCCAAGATGAGTCTACTTATGGCCGTTTAGGAACAAGCTATGAAGTATTCAAAAATATTAATGAGTTTTCCTGCGGCACTACTAACATAGATTATTCTGCTGCACTTTATAATGAATTTCAAAAAATTCGAAGTTATAAGACTACACGGTTTGAAGTTGAGCCCTCAGGATTTCAAGTTAAAACTCAAGGTGAAGATGACTATAAAGAGGTTAAAATTGACCTTCCAGATAGTTGGGTGAGAGGTTTCTTACAAGTAAGTTCTGCAATGTCTTTACCTTCCACATCTTTTACCTTGCATCCAATGGATGTTTATAATATTTGTTTTGTTTTACGTAGACATAAGGAAAACCTTGGGCCTAGAAGCCTTCGTTACCAACTTAAACCAGGTGAACCTGTTAAACTAACTTTTGAGCCTTGGGAAATAGAAGTAACTTGCTCACGTTCCATTTACCAAGGAGATTTACCTGTAAATATTCGTGTTTGGGGTAGACGTAGACTTTTAATTTTAGAAAGACTTCTACCCGTTGCTAAAAAATTTACAGTTCACTTACTTGGAACAGGATTACCCTCGTTTTATGTAGCTGATTTAGGTGATATGTCTTTTACTCTTGGTATGTCAGGTTGGACTGCTAATGATTGGGCAACAGCAGGTAATTTTGACTTAATGGCACCTCGTGCTAATGTAGATGATTATACTAAGCAACGTGTTTTTAATGCTCTTAAAGAAACTTGGGTGGAAAAAACCGATTCCCTAGCCTTGCGTCTTGGTCTTGACCGAAGTTTAGTTTTAGGCGCACTAGGGGCTTATACTCAAGCTGGTCGGGCAATTTATGATTTAAATAAAAATGTTTATCGAGTGCGTGAGCTAAGCCGAGAACCATTGCCTATGGATAAGCTCCGATTTGCTAATCCTCGTGAAGAAAGTGCAACTAATTTCCTTACCCAAAATGCAGTAAAGGTAAATGTAGTAGAACAAGATGCTACAGGAGCAATAAATGTACTAGGGAATATTACGGATAAAAAGAAAAACTATAATACAATGGTTGCCATAGATAAGGATCAAAGAATTGTTAGAGCAAATTGTGAATGTTATTGGCACTC
The DNA here is from genome assembly GCA_039812885.1 of Blastocatellia bacterium. GTDB lineage: Bacteria > Acidobacteriota > Blastocatellia > Chloracidobacteriales > JADJPF01 > JADJPF01. The sequence goes on along the minus strand of JBDIBI010000001.1, from coordinate 700,633 downwards.
ACAAAATAAGCTTTTCAAAGGCCCTTGTGAGCATATTCTAGCATTACGTATGTTTCACAGCCGTCAGCGCCATTAGGAGTTTTTAAAGCTTTAATTTTGGCGTTTCAAGATTTTGTTCTTTGCTAATTTAATAAGTAAGTTTGATTATTTCGCATAACAACGAGCCGATTATCTTGCAATCTGAGTGATGGATCGGCACTCTTGAGGTTAGTCTAGACATGCATCACTAGCCTGCTCTTCACTTTTGCCGTAGCTGCCTCTACCGTCGCTTTTCTGTTTGGAATCTGTGATTCAAAAACCGACGGTAGAGGCGCTACGGCCTCGAGTTGAGCGAGTCTAGTCTTTAGAACTTTTCGAAGGTTTCGCTTTAATAGTTTGTTATGCGAAATAATCAAACTTTACGTTTTATTCTAAAAAAGCTTTGTGTGAAAGTGAAGTATGTTTCCTTGCAATCTGAATGGTGGATCGCCATTCTTGAAGTTAGTCTAGACATGCATCACTAGCCTGCTCTTCACTTTTGCCGTAGCTGCCTCTACCGTCGCTTTTCTGTTTGGAATCTGTGATTCAAAAACCGACGGTAGAGGCGCTACGGCCTCGAGTTGAGCGAGTCTAGTCTTTAGAACTTTTCGAAGGTTTCATTTTTATACAGAGCTTTTAAGAATAATTTTTTACTTTCTAGCTACTTTATTCAAAAGTGGAGTGCTTTTCCTTGCAATCTGAATGGTGGATCGCCATTCCTGAAGTTAGACTAGTCATGCATCACTAGTCTGCTCTTCACTTTTGCCGAATCTGCATATCCAAGTGGATTTCTGTTTGGAATTTGTAATTCTAAATCCACCTGGATATGCGATTCGGCCTCGAGTTGAGCGAGTCTAGTCCATAGTACTTTTCGAAGGTCATTTACTTTAAGTAAAGTAGCTATAACTTCAAATAATTTAATAGATTTTGTACAAAGCCAAAAATTTTCCTTGTAAGTTGGATGGTGGATCGTCATCCCTGAAGTTAGTCTAATCTTTAGTCATTGTCGAAGGTTTAAGTTTTTGTACAAAAAAATCACTGCTAATTTTTGGAGATACTTCTATGTCAGAGCCACAACGCCCTAGAACCCGCCAAGAACTTTATGATCGTATTCGTCAAACTTCTAGAGAAGAGTTTATTTTAGAAGAAATGATTCGCTTAGGCTTTTGGCCTGCACAAGGAGAAATGCCGGAAGATCCAGCTGATGAAATTCGTCGTCGAGGCGAAATTAACCGCGAACTCCAAGAACTCTACAAGCAAAATCGTAACTTACATAATGAAGAAAAAATGCTCAAAGAATTACGTAAGCGTAGAATGGAAGAATCTATGCGTAAACGTAAGGAAACTAAAGAGCGTCGCGAAAAAGAGAGGTTAGATCGTGCGGCTTCCTGGCAAAATAAAAAGAAACAAGACATCATCTATTTAGGAGAAGGTGTTTCTACTGGACTTAATAACCGCGAATCTGATTCCGAAAGACTAGCAAGTTATAATTTACCTAAATACTCAAATGCTTCTGAAATAGCTTCTGCAATGGGAATTAGCATAGGACAATTACGTTTCTTAGCATTCTCTCGTAAAACCTCTAAAACAACTCACTATGTACGCTTCAAAATTCCTAAAAAAACAGGTGGAGAACGAACTATTTCTGCTCCAATGCCTCGTCTAAAAACCGCTCAACATTGGATTTTGAAGAACATTCTAGAAAAAGTGCAAATAAATTCGGCTGCACATGGTTTTTGTTCTAAACACTCAATTGTTACTAATGCAGAACCTCATCTTGGTGCAGAAGTAATTGTTAATGTTGACTTAAAGGATTTTTTTCCATCAATTTCCTACCGCAGAATTAAAGGATTATTTAAATCTCTTGGCTATTCAGAAGCAGCCTCAACAATTTTCGGTCTAATTTGTACAGAACCTGAAGTTGAGCAAGTTAGCTTAGATGATATAACTTACTATATTGCTACTAGCATACGTCATTTACCACAAGGTGCTCCTACAAGTCCAGCACTTACAAATATTTTGTGCCGTCGTTTAGATAAACGTTTAACTAAAGCTGCAACAGAATTAGGGTTTACCTATACCCGTTATGCAGATGACCTAACTTTTTCTGCTAAAGGAGAATCTTGTCGTAATGTCTGCAATATTTTAGGTTTAGTACATGATACTGTTAAACATGAAGGATTAGAAGTTAATACACAAAAAACTCGTGTGCTTCGCAAAGGTAGACAACAAGAAGTAACTGGAGTTGTAGTTAACAAAAAACTTAGTGTATGTAAGAAAACACTTAAGAAATTCCGTGCAGTACTATTTCAAATTGAAAAAGATGGCCCAACCAACAAACACTGGGGACACTCTAAGGATGTAATTGCTTCAGTCCAAGGATTTGCCAACTTTGTTTATATGGTAAATCCAGAAAAAGGACGTGTTTTAAAATCAAAAGTTAAATCCATAATTAAGAAATATGGTTGGCAACCTGCAAAGAAAAAGAGATTATTACCTCCAACAGTTGCGCCTCAACCAGCGGCAACATCTTCTAAATCTGCTGAGCCAACAGTAGAAAATACTGAGAAAAAATCCAGTAAAAAATGGTGGAAATTATTCTAAAATCCTTTTGAATGAAATTAGTTAGGAGCACAAATGTCATTAGTTGTAACAGTATTTGTTCAAGAAGGTATTGTAATGGCTAGTGATAGCCGGTTAACTCTCTATAATTCAGAAAAAATAAGTGAAACAGAAAATTCCCGTTTAGCTGTTGCTATTACAGATTCTGTTTACAAAACGTTTCTTGCACCTAACAATGTGGGAATTTCTGTTTGCGGTCAAAATGATAGAGAAGGGCTTTTAATCAATGGAGCAGTAGAATCTTTTATTGACGAAGTATTACTGAAAAAAAAAGTCTCAGTATCACAAATTCCTAAATTATTATTAAATTATTTTCTAAAAAAGGACTATATCCCAGATTTTTATTTTTTTGTAGCAGGTTACAAAAACCAAGAACAACAAGTCTGGAGAGTAGCATTAAAACCTAAAGAAATTATTAGAGTTTTTCCTGATAAATATGGAGCAGTTTGGGCAGGAGAAACTGATGTACTTAGACGGTTAATAGATGAAGTTTCTTTTACTGATAGCGAAAATAATATCCATAAAATACCAAATTGTGACATACCTTGGAATTTCTTTACTTTGCAAGATGCTATAGATTTTGCAGTTTTTGCAATTCAAAGCACAATTGATTCAATGAGGTTTCAGATTAGGCATCAAACTGTAGGTGGACCTATTGATGTACTAGTAATTAAGCCTAATGTTTCTTTTTGGATAAAAAGAAAAGATTTACAAGTTAAAAATTAATTCAGCTTGTAAATCTTCTTTTCTAATCCTTAGAAGTTATTTTGCTTTATTTAATTCTTTAAGCAATTCTGTTGCCTTATTGCTTTTAATCTTAACTAAAGCATCATATTGTTTGCGTGCAGATTCTTTATTCCCTAATTGAAGATAACAATAACCTAACTGAAGATAGCTAGCTTCATCTTCTGGATAAATTTTAATGGCTTGAAGATAAGCATCTGTTGCAGCTTGAAGATTGCTAGCTTTTCGGAAGTCCTCGCCTTGCTTGAAAGAAGCTTTAGCCGCAGTTTTTGCTTGTTCTAAATACTGTTTAGCTTGAGTTTTTCCTTCAGCACCTAAAGCTACATAACAAAGCCCTATACCATAAGTAGCACCTGGCAAGCTAATGGCTTTATTATAAGCAGTTATAGCATCTTTATAGCTACCAGCTAATCGAGAAGCTTCTGCCAATTGATAATAAACATTTTCTGGATAGTCAGCCTTTACAGTAGTTGCTTGTTGTAGAGCTGACATTGAATCTTGATAATTGCCTATTTTTAGATAAGTAGAACCTAAATTAAGAAAAGTGTCTGCTAAGTAACCTTGAGAAAGTTTATCTTTTAAGTTAGTTGCGTTTTTCCAAGATTCAATAGCATCTTTATCATTATTTAGTTGTGAATAAGCTTTACCCATAAAGTAAAACGCATTAGCATTTTCAGGCTCTAGCTTAACAAGTTCTGAAAACAACTTTAGTGAATCTTCAAATTTACTTTGTTCTAAGTAAATTTGACCTAGATTTAAATAAGCTTCGGGTTCAGGATTAACTAAAAGAATAGTTTTATAAACTTCAGTTGCTTTGGAGTAATCTTTACTTTCAAAAGCAGTTTTAGCTACTGTTAATAAGTCAGCACTTGAAGTAGCATCCCTAGCAGCAATGCTACTATTAGGTAGGTAGGAAAGAACCACATTATCTGTATAACCTTTATATCTAAATTGTGGAACTTGAGAAACATTTTTTCCTTCAGTTAAATTAATTACTCGATCTTGAACATAAGTTTCTAAGCTATCAAGAGTTATTTCTCCTCTTTGATTAGCAGCTTTACCTCTTAGTCCTTCAATCAAAGCAGTAGTAAAATAACCCTGTTTCTTTTCTGTATCTTCGTAGGAACGTCCCCCTGGAGAAGTAGCATAGAGAGTAGCAGAAGCCGTTACACCTTTTTCTTTACTATAGAAGTCAAATCCTTTGAAATATGACTCTGAAAGCAAATTATCAGTTTTGCTACTTTTTCTTGGGTCATTACGGCAAGCATCCAAAACCAACATAATTTGTGAAGTGCCATTTTCCTGAACAATATCTTTAATGGAATCTATTTTTATTCCAGATTGCCCCATAGCAGTAACACTATCTGAAATTTCAGAGTCTGAAGCTAAAAGAAAAGCTTCTTTATTAATTTCTACAGCATGCCCAGAAAAAGATATAAACAATAAACCATCTTTACCCGCAGATTTACTTAAGCGAGTAATCCATTTGATGATATTTTGTCTAGTTGGTTTATAATCTGCTGATTGATCTGGACTAAGTATAGTAACTTGTTCTCCAGGAAAATTTGCATAAACTTGTAAAGCTGCTGCTAAAGTGCGAGCATCATTAACAGCCCCATCAAGCTTGATAATTTCTTGGTTATCATATTTATCTATACCAATAACTAATGCATATCGTTTATTTTTTACAGGCAAGTTCTCAACAGGCGGAATCATTTCTGTTTCAACTACTTCTGTAGTGTTATCTGTTTTTATTTTATTTTTATCTCTTTTTGGGCGAGGTGGAGCAGGCTTAGTAGCCTTTGGATCTGGAGTTTTCTTAGTTTCTGATTCAAAAACAACACCACCTTTTTGTGCATATACCAAGGGCTCAATTATAGGTGTATTAAAAATTAATGTTGCTGCAAAAGCAATTTTAAGTATCTGTTTAGGGGCTAAAGAAATATGTTTTGTAATTTTAATTTTATTCATAACAGTAAAATTCCTATACTACTCTGTTAATAGTTTAAATATGAAAAAACCTTTTTTAATTTTTTCATCTGCTATCATAACGGAACGACTAGGTTTATCTTCTGAACCAGTACTAATTACATTAGGTTCTTTACCATACTCTTTAAAAAATCCTTCTACCATTTCCTCTAATTCTTTTTGCTCAGCTTCAGTTAGCTGTTTTCCAGCTTGTGCAGCTAAAAATTTAGGTTTTTCTAAAGGTTTATCAGAAAAAATCACTGTCCAATAATAACCTGTGCCTAAAGTTCTCAACCATCCTTTAGCTGGGAAAGTAAGGCTTTGTCCAGCTTCAATCAAATTAGTTTCCACACCTGTTTCAGCAATAGGTTGTTTAGTTAACATAGTTGCAAAATCATTTTCGCTAGGAGCAATGATATAAAGGTAGCCTCTTTCTCTAGGAGAAAAATGGAAACGAAATCTTTGGTCTTTTCCTAAGAAAAACGGTTTAGCACCCGTAAGTTGTTTTCCATTATCTGTTTCCATAAAAAACTCTATAGCTTTTGTTTCTTGAACAGGTGTTTCTTTAGGGGTAGGAGTAGTTTTAGATTGATTAGTATCTGGCTTGGGTTCTTGCTTATCACTAGAAAGCATTTTGTAACCAACTCCACCTGCAATGACTAGTATCAAAACTAGTACAACAGCTATTGTTCCAAATGAGCTAGAAGGTTTGGCTGACTCAGAGGCTTGAACACTTACAGAAGTTTCTGAAACTTTGCTTACATTTTTATCTAAATCAACATTTGGGTTAGTATTAGCTTTGGAATCAGTATCTATCTTAGGATCTGTATTTGCTTTACTAGTGGTACCTGGGTTAGTTTTAGGATTTGTATTAGATTTATCTACACCAGGATTAGTATTGTGTTTTATTTCAAGATTTACTTTATTAGCACCAGGATCAGTATTAAGTTTCTTTTGACCTTGGACTTCTGTAGGTGCGGCGAAAAATTTACCTGTCACAGCAGCAGCTCTAGGCTGAGTTGAAACTTTAGCTTCAGTAAATTGTTTTTCTGCTACAGGTACAGCTTTAGCCAAAGCTTGATACATTTCAAACGCAGTGTTAAACCTTTCAGCTTTATCTAAAGCCATTGCCTTTTGTAAAACCTGGGCAACTTCTTCTGGAACTTCTGTATTTAATTCACTTACAGGTTTTAATGGATCTTTTTTCTTATCATTTAAAGCCACTACCCGCATCATTGTATTTTGAGGAGGTTCTCCACTAAGTAAGTGGTAAATCGTTGCAGCTAAAGAATATAAATCACTTCTTGCATCTGTTCCTGCCCCAGTCATTTGTTCAGGAGCAGCATAATGCATGGTATAGCCTGGTATTGAGCTATTTTCTTGGTTTTTAGCTAGACCAAAATCTAGGAGAATGGCTTGTCCTTGAGGAGTCAGTTTTATATTAGCAGGCTTAATATCACGATGAATAATTGGTGGATCAAAAGAGTGTAAATAATTGAGAGTGCTTAAAACTTGTGCCATCCAATCATAAATTTCATCAGGATCTATTTTGCCATCATGGACTTTTAATAATTCAGCTAAATCTGTTCCTTCAATAAACTCCATTACTAAAAATTGCCCTTCGCCTTCAGAAAAATGATCCATTACTCTGGGCAATCCTGGGTGACGCAATTTAGCAAGTAGGATGGCTTCACTTTCAAAAGCAGCACTCATCTTTTTATCAGCAAAAAATGTCTCTTTTACAGCTACTAAAGTATTACCTAAACGTGTATCTTGTGCTTCATAAACTGCACCCATTCCACCTGTAGCCAATAATTTCACGATCTTGTATCTGTTATATAAAATACTGTCATTAGCAAGCATTATGAATCCGCCAAACTGGAGTTTATAGAAAATTTCATTATACGGTGATTATAACTAAATAGTAAAAAATTCCTCTAAGTATACCTGTAATTGTTGATGACCAACAAGTTTTAAAACCGTTCTTAACAACAACTTTACAACTTTTAATCTTTTAAGACCTCTTTACTAGTTAAAGAAGAAAGCTCTTCTAACTTTTCTTTGGCGATCATTGCAGCTTGAGACTTCTTATATTGAGTAAGTATTCTTTTATATGCTTTTCCATCATAAAAATAGGATTGTTTTTCTTTATCAAATATAAAATGTATACCTAAGCGACTATACTTATCTAATCCTGAATAGTTTAATAAGTAGCGTTCTAGCTCAACCTTTGTATTAAGCTGTTGTGGTAAATGACGTGATATTCGGTGTGAAAGCTCACTAGCAATTTTTTCTGAGGCTGAAGCCTCGGCCAATAAAGCAATTGGACAAAATTCTGAGCTAGGAAAATACTTTATTAAAATTTCTGATAGCATTATTTTATCTGTTCCTTCTGCCCTATCAATTAATTGTACTAAATGTTGATCATCTGCCTTTTGTGATGGGCTAACAAGAGCATCTGCATCAATAAAACCTCTTGTACGTCTAGTTACAGCCACAAAATAATACTTAATTCCATTTTGATTTTTATAAGTAGAAATAACATATAAAACTCTACCCATTTTCAACCGTTTTAGACAAGTTGAAGTTAAACTAGGAGCTTTTCTTAAGGCCGATAAACCATTGTCAACAACAATAGCACGGCGAAAATGTCCATCTAAATTCCAAGGTTCTTTTGCTTGAATAGGAAGACTAAAAAAACAGATTAAAGCTATAATAAATAATATTTTGCGCATATCTTTACCTTTTATAAAAATTTTAAGTTTTAGCACCTAGCTATAGACGCAAAAAGCATAAGATACTTGCCGATAATTAAGGAAAGTTGTAGATTTACTGTTTTCTTATGGAAAAAATTCTTTCTTTAGACCAACTTTTACAAGCACGTCAACAGGCCAAAACAAAGAGCCAAAAGGTAGTTTTTACCAACGGCTGTTTTGATCTGATCCATCCTGGCCATATTGGTTATTTAAGAGAAGCCCGCAATTTAGGCGATTTACTGGTAGTTGCAATTAATAGTGATAAGTCTATCCAACGAATAAAAGGCCCACTACGTCCAATTCTCTCAGAACAAGAACGCGCTATTATAATTGCAGCATTAGAAATGGTTAGTTATGTAACTATTTTTGATGAAGAAACTCCACATAAAATTATTTCTGCAATTTTGCCAGATGTACTTGTTAAAGGTGGCGATTGGTCATTAGATAACATTGTGGGACGTAAAGAAGTAGAAGAAGCCGGTGGTAAAGTCTTGTCCCTACCCTATTTAGCAGGAGCTTCTACTACAGATATTATTACTCGTATTCTAAATAGGCATATAGAAAGATGACTAGCAAAGTAGCAACAACAAGCCCATTAGCTAATTTTCTAACTAGTACCAGCTTTCGTAGATTAGTAAAAGACCTACAAGCCAACCGAGGTACATTAGCTGTTAGTGGTCTATCTGGTTCAGCTAAAGCTTTGTTAATAGCAGCACTAAATAAAGAACTCTCTAGACCTGTTGTCACAATTGTAAGAACTAACAAAGAACTAGAAGACTTAGAACGTAACTTGAAGTATTTTCATCAGATCCTAAGATCTGCTCCAGAAGATTCTCACCATCAAGTAATTAAAACTGACGCTGTTCTAACCTTACCAGCAGCAGAAGTTGACCCTTATCAAGGACTTTCTCCACACGCAGAAGTAGAGCAAAAACGAGCTTTTGCCCTAGATACTTTAGCTAGAGGTGGAGGAGAGCTTTTACTTACACCTGCTAGAGCTTTAATTGAAAGAACTCCAAGCCCTAAGCAGATGCTAAATCTAAGTATTCAACTTAAAGTTGGTGAAGATTGCCCTCCGGATCTAATTGTAGATATGCTCTCTGCTACTGGATATTTACGCGAAGATCCGCTAAGTACTGTAGGCAGTTATAGTCTTCGTGGTGGGATTTTAGACGTTTTTTCACCAAACTATAATGAACCTCTAAGAATAGAATTTTTTGGAGATACAATTGAATCTATTCGCACTTTTGATATAGAAACACAACGTTCAAAAGACAATTTAGTAGCTTGCCGTTTAGTACCAATGCGTACACAATCTGCTGGTACAGATGATTTACGTAAATTTGTTTCTGTGGCTAAAAATTATTGGAAAGAACCTCAATACCAAAAAGAGTTAAATGAGTTAACCCTAACAGCAGAAAGTGGTCAAAGTTTTGAAGGCTGGGAATTTTTACTCCCTATAGCTAATCCTCTAGAATCTTCTCTATTTGATTATTTACGCAATCCTTTAGTTATAATCGATGAACCAAGTGAAGTTGGACAAGAGTTAGATAAATTTTTCCTTCAACTACAAAACCGTTATAACTTGGTAAATGACTCTGGAAGCTTAGCTCTACCACCAGAAAAACTTTTTATGACGGTTGAAGGCTTAAGGGCACGTCTTGATCATAGACAGCGATTGGAATTGCGTTTGTTAGGCATTGAAGCTGCACAAGTAGATTCACAGTTTGATACTGACCAAAAACAACCTAATACCTTTTTTCTATTTCCTATTGAAACTTGTATAGCAGAACATCGGATTCGCTCTCAAGCAAATCAACGCTATCATGGACGTATTCCAGATCTAGCCCATAATTTAAACAAATGGCACTTGGCTGGTGAAGCATCTATTTTGGTCATGCCCAGCCTTGGAGTTGCTGAACGTATTGTAGAAATTCTAAGAGACTACTCTATTCAAGCTGAACTACGTCCAGAACTTAACCACTCAATCACAGCTAATCTTTCAAATATCTTAGTAACTATTGGGAAACTTTCTAATGGCTGTGAATTACCAGACGCTAAACTTCATTTTTTAGTTGAAACAGATATCTTTGATGAAGCAGCTAGCTTGGACATGCGCCCTGTCCAACAAAAACGTAAACGTGGTATTAAAAGCTTTTTATCAGACTTTCGTGATTTAAAACCTGGAGATTTTGTAGTTCACGTAGACCATGGAATAGGTCAGTTTCAAGGTTTACAGCAAATGCAAGTTAGTCCAACAGTTAAGCGCGAATTTATGTTATTGACTTATGCTGAAGGAACAAAGCTTTATGTACCTGTAGAGCGTTTGGATTTAGTGCAAAAGTTTTCTAGCTCTGAAACAGCTACAAAACCTTCTCTAGACAAGTTAGGTGGAATAGGCTGGCAAAAGACCAAGTCCCGCGTTAAAAAAGCAATGCGTGATATGGCAGAAGAGTTATTAAAACTTTATGCTGAGCGTAAACTTGTTCGTAGAGATCCTTTTACTGAAGATAGCCCTTGGCAACAAGAATTTGAAGAAGCTTTTGAGTACCAACTTACACCTGATCAAGAATCTGCGGTAGAAGATATAAAAACTGATATGCACTCTGATTGCCCTATGGATAGGCTGCTTTGTGGTGATGTAGGTTTTGGTAAAACAGAAGTTGCAATGAGAGCAGCATTTAAGGCTATTGCTGATGGTAAACAAATTGCAGTACTTGCACCAACAACTGTTTTGGCTTATCAGCACTATAAAACTTTTCAACAAAGATTTGCTTCATTCCCTATAACAACTGATTTACTCTCCCGCTTTCGCACTGCCAAACAACAAAAAGAAACTGTTCAACGCCTTGCAGAAGGCAAAGTTGATATTATTATTGGTACACATAGATTACTTTCTAAAGATATACAGTTTAAATCCTTAGGGTTAGTTATTATAGACGAAGAACAGCGTTTTGGTGTAGCTCATAAGGAAAAACTTAAGCAATTACGCCGTCGTGTAGATGTTTTGACTATGTCAGCAACACCTATTCCAAGAACCTTAAATATGTCTTTAGCTGGCCTTAGAGACATGTCTGTAATTGAAACCCCTCCTTCAGATCGGTTAGCTGTACAAACTCACGTAGTGCAATTCAACGAAGGTGTAATACGTAATGCTATAGAAATGGAGTTGCAACGTAATGGACAAATCTTTTTTGTTCATAACCGAGTTGAAACTATTTATGCAATTGGAGATTTGATAAAGAAACTTGTTCCAGAAGCCCGGATTGCTGTTGGACATGGGCAGTTGCCAGAAACAGAGCTTGAAGATGTAATGATGAGATTTATCCAACATGAAGCAGATGTTTTAGTAGCAACTACTATTATTGAAAATGGAATAGATATTCCATTAGCAAATACTATTATTATAGATCATGCTGATCATTATGGGCTTTCACAGCTTTATCAACTACGTGGTAGAGTTGGCCGGTCTAATCGTCGTGCTTACGCTTATTTACTAGTTCCATCTGAGCAAGCTCTAACTCCTATTGCAAGAAGGCGTTTAGCAGCTATTCGTGAGTTCTCTGATTTAGGTTCAGGATTCCGTATTGCAGCACTAGATTTAGAACTTCGTGGAGCAGGAAATTTACTTGGCGGCCAACAATCAGGCCATATTGATGCGATTGGTTTTGATCTTTACTGTCAAATGTTAGAACGCACAGTTCATGAACTTCGTGGTGAACCAATTGACGATGATAATGTTACTAATATTAATCTAGGCATAGATATCAGAATTCCAGAAGATTATATTTCTGATATGGGTCAACGCTTACGTACTTATAAGCGAATTTCTTCTGCTAAGGAAAATGAGCTACGTGGTATTGCAGAAGAGCTTGCTGACCGTTATGGACGTTTACCTGAAGCAGTAGAAAATCTATTTCTTTTTGCACGACTAAGATCTTTTGCTAATAGCATAGGAGTTGTTTCAATTGATCGAGAAGGTAAGCATGTAAATATTAAGTTAAAAGAAAATGCTCGTGTAGATGCAAACAAGCTTATAGAGTTTGTTTCAGTAACTAAAGATGCAAGTTTTTCGCCTAATGGCGTACTAAGAGTTAAGTTAGCTGAAAATCTTGAAGACCAAGAGCTTTTCCAAATAGTCGAAAATCTCTTGCGTAAATTTGCAAAGCCAACTTAAACTAACAGGTTACAAATTAAGTAGCCCGCAAAATCCACTCAATTTGTTTTTTTGATGGAGTTTAATTTATGAAATTTAATCGTATTTGGTTTGCCATAATATTAATTGCTTTATTTACTTTACCAATTTTTGCCCAAGAGCCACAATTAGTGGATGAAACTGTTGCCCGTGTTAATACAGATATTATTACCCGTTCAGCTCTTATAAAAGCCAAAGATGGCTATAAACAAGAACTACTTCTTAAGTATAACAACGATAAAACAAAAGTTGAAGAAGAGTTTAAGAACAATGAGAGCAATATTTTAGAAATTCTTATTGAAGATAAGCTAATTTCACAACGTGCAACAGAGCTATCTATTGATGTAGAAGCTGAAGTTAACAAATCTTTTATTGCACTAGCTCAACAAGCTAACATGAAGCTAACAGAGTTTCAAGAATATTTATCTCAACAAAATATTGATGCTGAAGAACTTAGAAGATCTTTCCGCACTGATGCTCAACGCCGAATTATTCTTTTCCGTGAAGTGGTTAATCCAATTTATGAAAAAGTAACTCCAGATGAAAAACGTCTTTGGTATCAAACACATAGCGAGATTTTCCAAGTACCAGGCGAAGTAAAACTAAGCGAGATTTTCGTTCCATTGGCTAACCGTTCTGAGGCAGAAGCCTTAGCCCTAGCAAAACAAATAGTAGCAGATGCTCGTGCTGGTAAAGCATTTAATGAATTAAATAAGCTTTATTCTGATCCTGCCCGTAGCTCAACAGCTAAAGGTGGAGACTTAGGAACGTTTAAAGATAATGAATTAATTGAATCTTTGCGTAAGCTTGTTGAAAAAATGAATCCAGGCGATGTATCAGACCCAATCCGCAATGATAAAGGATTCCAAATAATCCGTGTTAACGAGTATAAGAAAGCTGGCTCAAGAGAGTTTACTGAAGTAGAAGCTTATATAACAGAACAAATAGCACTTGATAAAGCTAATTCACAATTTAAGGAATATTTCAAGAAGCTAAAAGAAAAAGCCTATATTCGTGTTGCAGAAAACTATAAGAGCCAAGTTTCAAATTAAGCTTGAGACAAAATAAATGAGATTAGATTTATTTCTAAAACTAAGTAGGCTAGTAGTTCGTCGTACAGTAGCAGCAGAGATTTGCAAAGCTGGTGCAGTGTTAATTAATGATGTACCAGCTAAAGCAGGTCGTGAAATTAAAATAGGTGATATTCTGACTTTAAGACGAAAAGGCCAAAAATTAAAAGTTAAGGTTGTATTGCTACCTACAGGTAATGTTTCAAAAGCTCTAGCTCCATCACTTTATGAACTTCTTAGTAGTGAGCCTTATAGCGAATTAGATAACATTTTAACAATTGATGCTGATAGTTAATACTTCATACAAGTAGGTAATCTCGTGATTAAAAAACCAAATAAGCCTAAAATTCGCTCTACAACAGTCTTATCTGTACGTAATGGAAATAATGTAGTTATGGCTGCTGATGGACAAGTTACCTTAGGTAATACTGTGATGAAAGCTAATGCTCGCAAAGTTCGTAGGCTTTACAATGACAAAGTTTTAGTTGGATTTGCTGGTTCAACTGCTGATGCTTTTTCGCTTTTTGCACGCTTTGAGTCAAAATTAGAACAATATCATGGTCAACTTAGTCGGGCAGCAGTAGAGTTAGCTAAAGATTGGCGCACAGATAAATATTTACGTCATTTAGAAGCATTACTTTTAGTGGCAGATGAAAAAACATCTTTGATAATTTCTGGCACAGGAGATTTAATTGAGCCAGATGATGGAATAATGGCAATAGGTTCAGGTGGGCCATTTGCTTTAGCTGCTGCCAGAGCTTTATCACTACATTCTAATCTTCCACCACGTGAAATAGCATCAGAATCAATGAAAATCGCAGCAAATATTTGTATTTACACAAACAGTAATCTAGTAATTGAAGAACTTCAATGAGGAAACATGGTCATTTATCTTTCTGGGGATGTTGAACCACAACTTAATTTAGACCAACTAACTCCAAAACAAACTGTTGCAGAACTTGATAAGCATGTAGTTGGGCAAACAGCAGCAAAACGTGCAGTAGCCATTGCTCTACGTAATCGTATTCGTCGTCAAAAACTTCCACCTGACCTTGCACAAGATGTAATCCCTAAAAATATCATTATGATTGGCTCAACTGGTGTTGGAAAAACAGAAATAGCTCGTCGATTAGCTCGTCTTTCTGGTTCACCTTTTGTCAAAGTTGAAGCTTCAAAATTTACAGAAGTTGGTTATGTTGGTCGCGATGTAGAATCTATTATTCGGGATTTAGTGGAAATTGCAATTGATTTAGTAAGAGAAGAAAAAATTGAAGAAATTAGTGATAAAGCTGAGTTTAATGCTGAAGAACAAATTTTAGATATTTTGCTCCCTCCAAATAAACCTACTGACTCAGCCGAACCGGTATCTGATCAATTTCAACGTACTAGAGACAAACTTCGCCAACAACTCCGCGAAGGTCGCTTAAATAGTCGAATGATTGAAATTGAAGTCAAAGAGCGAGGCATCCCCAATGGAATAGAAATTATTACTCCACAAGGTATTGAGGAAATGGATATAAATCTTAAGGATATGTTACCTAGTCTATTTCCTGGTAATCGAACTAAAAAACGCAAGATGACAGTAGAAGAAGCAATGGAGTATTTAATTTCTGAGGAAGAGCAAAAGCTTGTAGATATGGAACAAGTTTCACGTATTGCTCTAGAACGAGTTGAAAATTCTGGTATTGTTTTTCTAGATGAAATAGATAAGATTGCTGGTCGTGAAGGTTCTCATGGGCCAGATGTGTCTCGCGAAGGTGTTCAGCGTGACTTACTACCTATTATTGAAGGAACTACAGTTAATACAAAATACGGTATGTTAAGAACTGATCACGTTTTATTTATTGCTGCTGGAGCATTTCATGTTTCTAAACCATCTGATTTAATTCCAGAATTGCAAGGACGCTTCCCTATTCGTGTTAACCTTGATCCTTTAACAAAAGACGACTTCAAAAGAATTTTAACTGAGCCTAAAAATTCTTTGATTAAGCAATATACTGCATTACTAGGCACAGAAGGAATTTCCTTAGAGTTTACGCCTGATGCAATTGAATCTATTGCAGATTTTGCTTATTCAGTAAACAAATCTACAGAAGATATTGGAGCGCGTAGACTTCATACAGTAATGGAAAAATTATTAGATGAAATCTCTTTTGAAGGCTCAGACTTAACAGAAAAAAACCAAGTTATAAATCAAGAATACGTCAAAAAAATGCTAGCAAGTATAGTTCAAAATGAAGACCTTAGCCGTTACATACTATAAAAAAGTTGTTATTCATAGTTTTTGTTGGGCGCTAATATTTGCTTTTAGCGCTGCTTTAATAGGTTGTGGTCGTGTTGGGCCACCACTACCACCAATAAAGTATAAAGCTTTAGTTCCAGAAGTTTTACAAGTGCGTCAAAGAGGCACAGCTTTAGTTATCACTTGGCCTAAACCTAGTGTAGTAGCTATAGATAACTCCAAAATTGCTCGTGCTGAAATTCTAAGACGTGATGAAAAGGCTGATACTCCAGCAAGACTACCTGAAGAACAATTCTTAAATGAAGCTCAAATAGTTGGAACAATTAGCCTTAAGGATATTACTACAGCAGAAGCTAACACATTAGTTTTTACAGATAAATTACCAGAAGGTGGTTTATCCTCACAACTACGTTATCGTTATGCTATCCGATATATAAACTTTTCTGGTGCATCACTTCCACTTTCTAATTACGCACTACTAGAACCAATAACAGCTGTTGCTAAAGCTCCAGAAACTCTTACTAGTGAACTTACTCAAGAAGCTATAAAGCTTTCCTGGACTCCACCAACAAGTAATTTAGACGAATCTCAGCCAGCAAGGGCTGTTGGTTACAATATTTACCGACGTACCAAAGACCAACTAGATTTTCCTGATAAACCAATTAATGCTAATTTGCTAACTAATAATAGCTTTGAAGATAAGCAATTTAGATTTGGCAACAATTATATATATATAGTTAGAAGCGTTTCTCCTGGCAAAGAAGGAACTATTGAAAGCCCTGACTCAATGGAAGTCTCAGTAAAAGCTAAAGATACTTTTCCACCTCTTGCTCCAACAAATGTAACAGGAGCAGCAGCAGCAGGTATTTCAAGTCTATTTTGGCCTGCTAATAAAGAGAAAGACTTAAAAGGCTATCTAGTCTATCGTGCTGAAAATAAAAATACTCCTTCTAGTCAATGGATGAAACTTACTCCAGCACCAATCACAACTACAACTTTTCGTGATGAACGCGCACAAGTTGGAAAAACTTACTTTTACTTTATAACTGCTATAGATATAACAGGAAACGAAAGTTCCCCTTCTGAAGCAGTTGAAATAGAAGTAGTACAGTAACTCTATGATTAGTCCTAATATTGTTTTAGCTTCTGCTTCGCCTCGTCGTCAAGAAATACTAGGATTATTTAGTAAAGAACTTAAAATAATCCCTAGTCAAATTAGTGAAGATATATTACCTAATGAACCTGCTATAAGCTATGTAGCTCGTGTAGCAGAACATAAAGCTCAAGACATAGCATCAAAATGCCCTGATAGTTTTGTAATAGGAGCTGACACTACAGTAGTATATAAGGAACATATCTTAGGTAAACCAGCTTGTGCTGATGATGCTCGTAGAATGTTAGAACTTTTATCAGGCAATTGGCATGAAGTGTTAACAGCAATAGCAGTAATCAACACCAGCAGCCAAGAAAAAGTAGTAGAAGTTTGTCAAACTCGTGTTAAATTTAGTCCATTAAGCAATAGTGAGATTGATTGGTATATTGCAACAAATGAACCATTTGACAAAGCTGGAGCTTATGCAATACAAGGATATGGTTCTATATTTGTAGAAGAAATTTCCGGCAACTATTTAAATGTTGTTGGTTTGCCAGTAACATTACTAAGAAAACTACTAAGACAAGTAGGAGGCGATTTAATCTAATGAATATTACTAAACTAGATAAAGCTATTGCCAACTGTATTGTAAAAGATGAAAAAGGGAAAATGTGTGCTGGACACTTAAAAGAATACCAAACTGCACCTGAAAATCTAAAAAAGCAAGTCTCTGCTAAAGAAGGGCTTTATCGGTGTCGTCGATGTCTTGCTCTTTACACTATGCCTAATCAATCCCACTTGAAAGATAGTAAAGACGCAATTTTACTACTTCCTCAAACATCATAATAGTATTATTTTTTATTAGTTGATTTTACAAACCTACCATAGTTTCCGATAAGCTATGGTAGGTTTGTTTATTATTAAGGCGCAATCTTGTTTATTTCTCCAAATCAAACTCCATTATAAAGACTAGCTACAAACTCCATATTAATAAGATTTTCATCCTACTATTTAATAATCCTTTAATGTATTGCCTAATTTATATATAGTAAGTTAAGTTGCGATTAGTGTACAATCTAGTTAAACATACCTTCTAAAATACACTTTAGCCCTTACTAAAGACAAGAAGTATAAAAAATATGTATCAACTAGTTGTGTTTACTATCGAAGATCAGTCCTATGCTCTTTATCTTTCTTGTGTAGAAAGAATTATTCGTGCTGTTGAAATCACACTTTTACCTAAAATGCCAGAAATAATTCTTGGTGTTATTAATGTTTATGGGCAAATTATTCCTGTAGTTGATATTCGCAAACGCTTTTCTATAGAAAAAAAAGATTTAGAGCTTAGCCATCAAATGATTATTGCACGTACCTCAAAACGATTAGTTGCACTTGTTGTAGATACTGTTAACAATGTTATTGAGTATTCAGAAGAACAACTTATTGAAAGTAAAGAAATTCTTCCCTCCATGGAATATGTTGAAGGTATAGCCAAAATTGGAGAAAAGATAGTTCTTATTCATGATCTAAATAAATTCCTTTCAATTGATGAAGAAAAGTTGCTTGACGAGGCTATAAATAGATGAACACTACTGTCTCAGAATTGAAACTTCAGTCTTTTAGCAAATTTATTGCTAAACAAATGGGGCTACATTTCCCTAAAGAACGATTCTGTGACTTAGAACGTGAACTTAATTCTCTAGCAAAAGAACTTAATTTTCTCAATATAGACTCTTGTATTGAGTGGTTTATGTCATCTGAGCTAGATAAAAATCAACTTGAAATTCTAGCTTGTCATTTTACAGTTGGAGAAACTTATTTCTTTAGAGAACAAGCTACTTTTGATGCTCTTAAACTTTTAGTCTTTCCAGAATTAATTAATTACTGCAAAAAAATAGGTAAGACTTTAACAATTTGGAGTGCTGGCTGTTGTAGTGGAGAAGAACCTTACTCACTAGCTATATTACTCACTGAAATGGTTAATAATATTGTTGCTAGTGATGTTTCTATTATAGCTACAGATATCAATCCAGACTTTTTAAATAAAGCATCTGAAGGTATTTACAGTAATTGGTCATTTAGAAATACACCTTTTTGGATCAAAGAAAAATATTTTGAAAAAAATAAGGAAGGCCGTTTTAAGCTCTCAGACAAAATTAAATCATTTGTAAAATTTTCTGCTTCAAATTTAGTTGATATATCTACTTTACCAATAATAAAGTATAATACTATAGATATAATTTTATGTCGAAATGTCCTAATGTATTTTACACAAGAGCAAATGCAAGAAGTTATCAAATATTTTTATTTATTTCTTAGAGATGGGGGTTGGTTAATTGTTAGTCCAAGCGAACTTTCAAGTAGTATGTTTTCAAGTTTTACAACTGTTAATCATTCAGGAGCAATTTTATATAAAAAAGCTAACTCAATTTATCAAGAGACAGAAAAATTTTTTCTACCTAATCTACCTCACATAACTTCTAAGCTAGAAACTTCTCCCATAAGTACTGTTAATGAAATAGAATCTATTACCCCTGTTACTATTGAGAATTTAGATATACAAGAATCTGAATCATTTAAAGAAAATAATGATGAAACTAGCAGATTTACAAAAGAAATATACTACATAAAAGCAATAAAGTTCTATAAACAGGGTTTATATGAAGCAGCAATAGATATACTCCTAAAGTGTCTTTTCTTAGATAATAATAATATAGAAGCTCTTATACTTTTAGCAAAAGCTTATACTAATCAAGGCAACTATGATAAAGCTTTGCAAGCGTGCCAAAAAGCAATTGTTATGAATAAGTTAGATGCAAGTTGTTATTATTTGTTATCTAGCATTCTTCAAGAACAAAATAAAACCCAAGAAGCTATTAACTCACTTAAAAAGGCTATATATGTTGACCCTAACTTTATTCTTGCCCATTTTTCTTTAGCAACTCTTTATTTGCAACAAGCAAATTACAAAGAATCAAATAAACATTTTGAAAATGCACTTTCCCTTTTACGTACTTATAAACAAGAAGAAACCTTACCTTACTCAGAAGGAATAACCGCAGGTCGATTAATAGAAATCATTAAATCAATGTCTGTTAAATAGTAGGAAAGAGTTATGTCTATCAAAGAGTCCAAAAATAATATTCAGTGGGAAGAAGTTTATAAACAGCTAGAAAAAACTCAAAACTCTATTGAAAAAAACTTTATTCCAACAATTGAAGAAAAAAAGAAAATTCTCAAAGCCAGAGCTAAAGCTATTGCACAAGAATCAAAATTAACTCAACAACCTATAGAACACCTACAACTTATGGAATTTATTCTAGCTTATGAGAAATATTGTATTGAGTTGAACTTTATCAGTGAAGTCTATCCACTAAAAGAAATAACTCCATTACCTTGTACCCCAAACTTTGTACTTGGAATTATAAATGTAAGAGGAAAAATTTGCTCAGTAATAGACATTAAGAAATTTTTTAACCTTCCTGAAAAAGGGCTTACTGACCTTAACAAAGTCATAATTGTTCACAGTGAGGACATGGAGTTAGGCATTTTAGCAGACGCAATTGTTGGAGTGCAGACTATTGCGCTTAAAGATATTCAACCTCCACTTTCTACATTAACAGGTGTTCATGCCGAATACTTAAAAGGAATTACTAAAGAACGTTCTGTAATTCTTGATATAAAAAAGATACTTTTTGATGAAAAGATTATTGTGCAAGAACAAATAGAAAGTTAAGTTTACAAGATTGCCCATAAAGGTAAATACTATGCAATGGTTTCTTAATCTCACAACCAAAAGTAAATTACTAGTTAGTACAGGGATACTAATTTTGTTGTTAATAAGTGTAATTTTTATTTCATATACAAGCATGACAGCAATACAAGAATCACAAAAAACATTATATGAAAAAGATTTTACTGTAGCGTTGGATTTAGTAGAGCTTAGAGCAGATTTAAATCGTCAAAGAGCTAAGATGTTAGAAATGCTAATATCGACTAAAAGATCTGAGCAAGAAAAGCTTGAACAAGATATAAAAAATCGTATTAGTCAGATTGATGAAACTACCCAAAAAATTTTTGATGAGATCCAAAATGAGCCTAACCTGATAGCCAAAATGACAGAGATGAAAACAATCCTAAACAGTTTTCGCCAAACCAGAGAGGCACAAATTTCTTTAATTTATGAAGGTAAAATAGATGAAGCAAAACAACTAGTTAGCAATATACAAGAGGAGAGATTTGAAAAGATAAGAGCAATTCTTCTAGAACTGGCAAAAGACAAAAAAGATAAAGCTAAACTAGCAGTTTCACTATCTGAAGAAAAATTAAATAGTACAGTCAAAATCTTGATTAGCATTGGGGTTGCTTCAGTTTTTATAGCTTCATTAATAGTATTATTACTAAATCACATTATTGCTAACCCATTAAAAGCAGTTTCACTTATAGCAGAACATCTTGCCTCTAAAGATCTAACTGTAAAAATAGATAAAATTAACAGATTAGATGAAGTTGGAACATTAACTTCTACTGTTTCAACAATGATAGATAGTCTTAAGCAATTAACCTTAGAAATCACTGAAAGCACAAACATTTTAGCTTCTGCTGCTACTGAGATTTTAGCAACAATAACCCAAACAGCTTCAAGCACAGCAGAGACAGCTAGTGCAATTACTCAAACGTCTTCAACCATTGAGGAAGTAAAGCAAACTTCAGGGCTTACGGCTCAAAAAGCAAAATATGTATCTGAAAATGCTCAAAAGGTGGTTCAAGTATCAATTGATGGGAAAAAAGCTGTTAGTCAATCTATAGAAGGAATGCATCATATTCAAGAGCAAATGAATAATATTGTTAGGAGTATAGTTAAGCTAAGTGAACAATCTCAAGCAATAGGAGAAATAATTACAACGGTAAATGACTTAGCAGAACAATCCAATCTTCTTGCTGTTAATGCTGCAATTGAAGCAGCAAAGGCAGGAGAGCAAGGTAGAGGTTTTGCTGTTGTTGCCCAAGAAGTTAAGAGTCTTGCTGAACAATCAAAACAAGCTACAACTCAAGTTAGAAGCATCTTAAGCGATATTCAAAAAGCTACATCTGCGGCGGTTATGTCTACAGAGCAAGGAAGCAGAGTTGTAGAAATGGGGTTAAAACAATCTGCTGATGCCGGAGAAGCCATAAAAGCTTTAACAGAAAATATTACAGCGGCTTCCCAAGCAGCAATGCAAATTGCAACTTCTAGCCAACAACAATCTATAGGAATGGATCAAATAGCTTTAGCAATGGGAAATATTAAACAAGCTAGTAGTCAAAACCTTGCAGCAACTAAACAAACAGAAATAGCAGCAAAAAATCTACATGAATTAGGTCAAAAACTTAAACAATTAACTAACCAATATAAAGTATAGAAAAGAAAGGTAGTTTATGACCATAGGTAAAAAAATATCAGTAGGTTATGGTTTAATGCTTCTTTTTATTTTATTCATTTCCAGTACTAGTTTATACACTCTTAGAATAACCAGAAATTCATACTTAGGATTTATAAATGTAAATCAACACCTAGTACTAATTGCAACAGAACTTAGAGTAGATATTTTAAAAATAACAGATAGTTATAGAGGTTTTTTGCTATATGGAGAGGAAAATATCCTTGAAGCTTGGAAAGAAGGTATTAAAGAAGCCAAAAAAGATTTAGAGGAAATGAATGGGTTAACTTCTTCTAGCCAAGAGCAAAAAGAACTTGAAGAAATTGCTACTTTCCAAGATAAGCTAATCGATCTACAAAAATCAGTTATTGAACTTCGCCGCCAAAATAAGAGTCAAGAAATCCTTAAAGAAGCAGAAAAAGTTCGTCCTCTTCGATTACAACTTTTTGAGAAAGTAGAGACTTTTACTAAAAAACAAAACCAAAAACTTGATCAAGCTCAAGAACAAGTCTCAAATAATATAAACTTTATCTCAGCCATAATGGTGCTAATCCCTTTATTTGCATTGATTAGTGGATTCATAATAGCTTTTTTACTAACTAAATCAATAACTCAGCAGCTACGAGAAAGTGTTAATCAGTTATCTTCTTCATCCTCTCAAATTGTTTCAACTACAACACAAGTAGCAGCAAGTGCTATGGAAACGACAACAGCTATAAGTGAAACTTCTGCTACAGTAGAAGAGGTTAAGCAAACGGCTTATATGACATCACAAAAAGCTAAGTATGTTTTAGAAAGTGCACAAAAATCTACACAGGTATCTCAAAAAGGTAAGACCATAGTTAAAGAAACTATAGAAGGAATGGGACAAATTAAAGAACAAATGCAATCAATTGCAGAACATATTGTAAACCTAAGTGAGCAAAACCAAGCAATAGGAGAAATAATTGCAACAGTAAATGACTTAGCAGAACAATCCAATCTTCTTGCTGTTAATGCTGCAATTGAAGCAGCAAAGGCAGGAGAGCAAGGCAGAGGTTTTGCTGTTGTTGCCCAAGAAGTTAAAAGTCTTGCTGAACAATCAAAACAAGCTACAACTCAAGTTAGAAGTATCTTAGGTGATGTTCAAAAAGCTATGAACAAAGCTGTTATGGCTACAGAACGTGGAACAAAAGTGGTAGAACAAGGGGTGAAGCTTTCAGTTGATACAGGAGAAGCAATTAGCCAGCTAAGTGAAAGTATTACTGAATCTTCTCAAGCAGCTACACAGATCGCCGCCTCTAGTCAACAACAATTAGTTGGTATGGATCAAATTGTCCTAGCAATGGATAACATCAGACAAGCAACTTCACAAAATATGGTTGGTATAAAACAAGCTGAAGAAACAGCACATAATCTAAATAACCTAGGGCAATTTCTTAGGTTAGTAATAGAAAACAATTAACATAATTTAAGAAAAGTCAATAGTGTTCAACAATTGAAAATATGTTTGAGGAAACACAGTGAACAGTAAAGATGATTTTTTAAAAAAACTTCTCTTAACATTTAAACTTGAAGCACAAGAGCATACAAATGTTATGTCCTTAAGTCTTATTAAGTTAGAGAAGGAATCAAATATTGAGAGCCAAGTAAATCTTATTGAGATAATTTTGCGGGAAGCCCACAGTTTAAAAGGAGCAGCTCGCTCAGTAAACATGTCTGAAATTGAATCTATTTGCCAATCTTTAGAAAGTGTTTTTGTAGCTCTAAAACGTCAACAACTACCTTTATCAGAAACCTTAATTAATTCTTCTCATAAAGCTATAGAAATTTTGGACAGCATTACTTCTAATATTGGTGATGAATCATATTCTAGTAAAAAATCTAAAGTATCTTCCATAGTTAGGCAGCTTGAGAATGTTTTCAAAGTAAGCATGCCAGTTGTTCAAGTTGTAAAAGAAGCTGAAATTGTTGAAAATATTAAAAATAATAATGACAACCAAAATATTGAACAAAAAACAGATAGTGAAAGTATTCAGAATATTGAACCTATAGAAAAACCTTTTATTATCGAAAAAAATTACAAGATAGATACAGTAAGGTTATCTACCAGAAAATTAGATGCAATTTTACTTAAAACAGAAGAATTATTATCCGTAAAACTAATAACAGAACAACGAGCTATTGATTTAAAAGAACTGGAATTACAGTTAAATCAATGGAAAAAGCAGTGGAATATAATTCAACCAGAACTACAAAAGAATCAGCAATTAACAGAAAATAAATCAAAGCTTAACAAACATTCCAATAATCCAAGAATTCTAGATTTTTTAGAATGGTCTAACAATTATGTAAAATCACTAGAAAGTAAAATCACTAAAATATCAAAAGCTGCTGAAACTGACCGTCGTTTAGTTGGTGGGATGGTAGATAGCTTATTAAGTGATATGAAGAAGATAGTTATGTTACCTATCTCATCACTTTTAGAAATTTTTCCAAAGATAGTTCGAGAGCTTTCACATGATCAAGGCAAAAATGTAGAACTTATAGTTTCTCAAGCAGATATAGAAATTGATAGACGTATATTAGAAGAAATAAAAGACCCTCTTATACATTTGATCAGAAATTCCATTGACCATGGAATTGAAAGTTCAAGTGAGCGAGAACTTAAGAAAAAACCCTCTTGTGCTAAAGTTAGTATTTCTATAATACAAAATAACAGTAGCAGTGTTGAACTTATTATTTCAGATGATGGAGCAGGAGTTGATCTTAAAAAATTAAAACAAACTGTTCTAAAGTTAGGGCTTAGCACTCAAGAAGACATAGAGAAACTTAGCGATTCAGAAATATTAAATTTTATTTTTTATTCAGGAGTGTCCACAAGCCCTATCATAACTGATATTTCTGGTAGAGGTTTAGGACTTGCTATAGTAAGTGAAAAAATAGAAAAACTAGGTGGCACAATTTCTGTAAAAAGCAATAAAGATATTGGAACAACTTTTCATCTACTTCTTCCAATAACACTTACCACATTTCATGGATTAATTATTAGACTACAAGAGCATCTCTTTGTTATTCCAGTTATGAATGTGGAAAGAGTCACAAGAATTAATAAAGAAAATATCAAAACAATTGAAAACAAAGAAACAATTCAGCTTCAAAGACAAGTGATTTCTTTTGTTAGGCTAAGTGATATATTAGAACTAAAAAGGAAAGATCCCGAAGGTTCAGATTCTAAATTTATACTTGTTGTAGTTCTTAAAATAGCTGAGAAGTGTGTAGCTTTTGAAGTAGATGAAGTTTTAAGTGAGCAAGAAGTTTTAGTTAAAAGCCTAGGAAAACAACTAAAACGAATCCGTAATATTATTGGAGCAACAATTTTAGGAACAGGTAGAGTTGTTCCGATTATTAATACATCTGATTTAATTAAATCTGCAATAAAATTTGCAGCTTTAAGCACCAAACCTTCTATTGCAATCCAGAAAGAGGAAGTAAAAAGAAAGAGTATTTTGATTGCTGAAGACTCTATAACAGCAAGAACTCTAGTGAAAAATATCTTAGAATCAGCAGGTTATAAAGTCCAAACTGCTGTCGATGGGCTTGATGCTCTTACCATATTAAAAACCGAAGCTTTTGATTTAGTAATATCAGATATTGATATGCCAAGAATGAGTGGATTAGATCTTGCATCTAAAATACGTGCAGATAAAAAGCTTTCAAATTTACCTATTATTTTAGTAACAGCACTAGAAAAAAGAGAAGATAAAGAACGTGGTATAGATGTTGGAGCTAACGCTTATATAGTTAAAAGTAGTTTTGATCAAAGTAATTTACTAGAAGTTGTACAACGACTAATTTGAGATGTTTGGACAAATATTTAATCTTACGAATGGAAACTAAAATGATCAAAGTCTTGGTTGTAGAAGATTCTCCAAGTGTTTTGGAATTCCTAGTATATATAGTTAATGCTGAACCTGGAATGAAAGTTATAGCGACTGCAACTAACGGTGAGGCAGCAATTGAAGCTGTAGCTCGCTATAAACCAGATGTAATAACTATGGATATACATATGCCAAAGATGAATGGTTTTGAAGCAACACGTAAAATTATGCAAAATTGTCCAACTCCAATAGTTATTGTAAGTGGCAGCTATGAAACAGATGAAACAATGATCACTTTCCAGGCTTTAGAAGCTGGTGCACTTATGGCTGTTTCACGCCCAACAGGTATTGGACATGAAAAACACCAAATAACAACTTACGAATTTCTACAAGCAGTAAAGCTTATGTCTGAAGTAAAAGTTGTAAGACGTTGGCCTAGAACAACCCCCAAAATATTTACAGAAGACAGATTACCTTCTGTACAAAAACCATCAGAAGATATTCAGATTGTTGCTATAGGGGCTTCAACAGGAGGCCCAATCATACTAGAAACTATTTTAAGCGCCTTACCAGCAGACTTCCCTATTCCAATAGTTGTTGTACAACATATGGCATCTAGTTTTATCCAAAGTTTTGCAGAATGGCTAGACCAAAGCTGCCGACTAACAGTTAAGGTTGCATCACAAGGAGAAGTTATTTTACCTAAGCATATTTATCTTGCACCAGATAATTATCAAATAAAAATAGGAATTGGAGGAAAAGTAATTTTAAGTTCAAGTTCTTTAGAAAATGGTCATTGTCCATCTGTTTCCCACTGTTTCCGGTCAATAGCAGAGACTTATGGTAAACATTCAATAGGTATTTTACTTTCAGGTATGGGTAAAGATGGAGCAGCAGAACTTAAGCTATTAAAAGAAAGTGGAGCTATTACAATTGCTCAAGATGAAGAAACTTGTGTGGTATTTGGAATGCCAAAAGAAGCAATTAATTTAGGTGGGGCTCAATATATTCTTTCTCCAAAACAAATAGCAGATTTTTTAAAAAATTTAACTAATAAAAAACAGACATTTTCTTAGGTATATTAGTATAGAGAGATATAAAATGGCTAGGAGCATATTTATGTATAATAAAGATTCTAAAAAGAATCAAAAAATTCTTATTGTTGAAGACAGTTTAACTCAAGCTCAAAAACTTATTTACTGTCTTGAAGAATATGGGTATGAGTGCATACTAGCTCATACTGGTAAAGCAGGTCTTGAGCTAATGAATAAACATTCTCCACTCTTAGTAATTAGTGATGTTATGATGCCAGAAATGAATGGTTATGAGTTTTGCAAAGCAGCTAAATCAGATGAAAAACTTAAAGACACTCCAATAATATTACTTACTTCTTTGTCTGATACTTCTGATATACTTCGTGGGCTTGAGTGTGGAGCAGATAATTTTATAACCAAGCCTTATGAAGAAGATTATCTACTTGCACGAATTGATTATATATTAACAAACAGAGAACTCCGCAAACGAGATAGGTTGCAAATTGGTGTAGAAATAGAATTTGCAGGTAGCCGACATTTTATTACTTCTGAGCGTCAACAAATTTTGGATCTTCTTATATCAACCTATGAACAAGCAGTACAAATTAATGGTAAATTAAAAACTAGAGAAAAAGAACTAGAAGAAACCAATCTATATTTATCTACTCTTAATAATATAGGTAGTATTGTTAATCAGTCACTAAATTCAGATAAAATCCTTAATGAAGTTCTGGATAAATTAGTAGAAATTCTAGATATTGATATAATTGGAGTATTTTTAATTGAGCATAACGAACTTCAGTTAAAAGCTCATAAGAGTTTACCTAAGGAATTTACACAGAAACAACAAATAGAAACTATATTAAAGCTTAGTCAAACAATTCAAGAACCTCTTGAATTAAAAGCCGTTCCTATTGAAGTTTTAGCCAAAGAGGATAGTGTAGAAATAAAAAAAGCCTTAGATATAAACTTCTTTGTGTGTGTACCTCTAAAGGTCAAGAATAGGCTTATTGGTGCAATACTTTTTTGCTTGGATGAGCAAAGAGAGTTTAAACAAGCTGATGTTGAGTTAGTACAAAATATTAGTAACCAAATTGCTATAGCTATTGAAAATACAAGGCTTTATGAATTAACTAGATCTCAACGTATTGAAGAACAAGCTGTTTTACTTTCATTTTCACAATATTTACTTGCTACTTTTGATATTGATGAAATTATTTCAAAAACAGTAGAAACAGCTAGAGAGCTTTTGAAAGCAGACTTTTGTGGTATTTTTCTTCCTGATGCAGAAAATAAATTTATTATCTTACAAAATTTTATTGGCTCAAACACTCCTGCATTTAACAACTTGACCTTACCGATTAACCAAGAAACAGCTATTGGTTACAGTTTTTTAAACAAAAAACCTCTATGTATTTCTGATGTCTTAGAACAAAATCGCTTTTATATACCTAAAGAATTTACAGAAGCTAATTTATTTTCAACAATAAATGTTCCCATAGTATCTAGTAATAGTGTTTTAGGAGTTCTCTCTGTAAAAACAAAAGAGAAACGCTTTTTTACTATAGAAGATATCCACTTACTTTCTCTTGTCACAAGCAAAGTAGCTATTGCAATACAAAATGCACAAGCTAAAAAAGCTCTTAGAGAAAGCGAGGAAAAATACCGACTTCTCTTTGAAATAAGCCCCCAAGCAATGTGGGTTTATAATACAGATACATTAAAAATCTTGGCTGTAAATCGAGCAGCAACAACACATTATGGTTATTCAGAAGAAGAATTTCTTTCAATGAAAATAACTGACATCAAAGGCTTGGAAGACAATTTTGAAACTATAGAATCAATATCACATATGAGTTTCAAAGTTTGGAAACATCGCAAAAAAGATGGTTCTATTATTTGGGTAGAAATTGTTTCTCATCCTGTTGATTTTAGTAATCAAAAAGCAGAACTTATTATTGCTACAGATGTTACTGAGCGTAAACAAATGTTAAAAGTTTTAGAAGATGAGCGAGAACTTTTAGCAAGACGGGTTAAGGAAAGAACAGCTGATCTTAGTGCCGTTAATTCTGAACTAATAAAAGCAAACCGTTTAAAAGATGAATTTCTAGCTAGTATGAGTCATGAACTTAGAACTCCACTTAATGCTATTTTAGGTATGTCTGAAATCTTAAAAGAAGGTATTTATGGTTCACTCAATGACAAACAACTTAAATCAATAAAAACAGTTGAAGAAAGTGGTCAACATCTTTTGTCCTTAATTAACGATATCTTGGATGTTTCTAAGATTAATGCTGGTAAATTTGAGTTAGACCTAAGTGACATTGAAGTAGAAGCTTTAGCAGAAGCTTGTATAAGACTAGTAAAACAATTGGCTCATCAAAAAAATATTAGTGTTACATCTAAAATAAGTAACAACGTACAAAATCTTAAAGCTGATTCTAGACGATTAAAACAAGCAATTGTAAATTTGCTTTCTAATGCCATTAAATTTACTCCTAAAGATGGCTCAATTGGTTTAGAAATTTTAGGTGATGAAGAAAATCAAATTATTAATTTTGTAGTTTGGGATACAGGTATAGGTATTGCTCCTGAGCACCTAGAAAAGTTATTTGTTCCATTTACACAACTTGACAGTTCTTTAGCCAGAGAAAATGTTGGAACAGGTCTAGGACTTTCTCTAGTAAAAGGTATTGCTGAACTTCATAGTGGAGGGGTAAAACTAGAAAGTGAATTAGGTAAAGGTAGCCGTTTTACTATTTCCCTGCCCTGGCATCAACTAAACAAACCTGTAAAATCTCAAACCAAACAAATTGAAAGATCTAAACCTACACTAATAGAAAAAACCTTGATAATTGAAGATTCTGTTTCAACAGCTAATCAATTAGCTCGTTACTTAATTGATTTAGGTACCTCAACTGTGGAAATTTCTGATGGTTCAAATGTTTTAGAAAAAATATTAGAAATGCAACCAAATTTAATTATCTTAGATATTCTACTTTCCGATTCTTTAGCAATGACAGGTTGGGATATACTAAAAGAACTCAAAGCTAATGAAAAAACAGAAAAATTTCCTATACTAGTTGTTTCCGTTTTAGATGAAGAACCCAAAAGCAAATCTTTAGGAGCTTCTGCTCACTTGCTAAAACCTGTAACACGAGAAAGCTTGCTTTTTGCATTGTGTAAAATAGGGTATCAAAACACTAAAGCTGAACAGTCTTTAGAAATAAAACCTATAAAAAGAAACATTAAAATCCTAATTGCTGAAGACAATCAATTTAACTTAGATATTATTTACGATTATCTCTTAAGTAATAATTACCAGCTTCTTGTTGCTAGAAATGGCAAACAAGCTCTTGAACTAGCTGTAGAAGAAAAACCAGATCTAATTTTAATGGATATTCAAATGCCTGGCATGGATGGACTAGAAGCTACTCGTCTTATTCGTGTTAGAGACGAACTAAAAGATATTCCAATCATTGCGTTAACAGCACTTGCAATGCAAGGAGACAAAGAACGCTGCTTGCAAGCAGGTATGAACGATTATATTTCTAAACCAATCAATTTTAAGAAGTTACTAGAAATGATTAAGCATTTTTATCCTGAGTAAAAATAATCTAATTAAAACTAACCTATCAAATAAATACAACCCTCTAAAAAAATAGCTACCCAATTGAGCTTGTGCTAAAATATCAATCCCTCTATTTAATTAAATTTAGGAGATTTCATGACAAGAAGAACTTTTTTACAAATACAAATTATTTTGTTATTTCTATTTTTCACTATTGGATTAAGTAATATAGCTGAAGCTGCTCAACAATCACCTAAAGATGTTGATTTTTCCTCTGTGGTAGTAATGGGTGATAGTCTCTCCCATTCTTATCATGATGGGGTGTTACATGCAGATGCACAATCTCAAAACTATTTAAGCATTTTAAGTAAACAAATTGGATTTCAACTTAGACAAGGTATTATTGCTGAACCAGGTGGATTTGGTAGTAGATTTTCTCTTAAAGATCCTAAACAGCCTATTAAACCACTTAGTGCTAATACTTTTCTAAATTTGACTCTACCTCCAGAACCTAAAACAGCAGGACGAGTTGATCCTAGTGTTAGAGTAAATAACTTTGCTATTGGTGGAGCAAAAGTTACAGATATAATTAATGCTAGACCTGATTTAAGCAATCCTGATGCTGCTGTGTTTTCTTCTTTAGGGGTTCCTTGGCTTTCTGATAATCCCCCTGTAAAACGTAGCCAACTAGAATTTGTTGAAGCAAGTAAACCCACTCTAGCAATTCTTCTGATAGGTGGAAATGATGCTTTAGGTGCTGCCTTTAATTCCAACCTTTCACTTTTAACATCTCCTGATAAATTTTTAAGCGATTATGAAGAAATAGTAAGACGCACTAAGGCTACTGGAGCACAAATGATTTTAGTTACTGTGCCTGATGTTGTGAATGTAGCAGCGTTTATCTCTGGAAAAGATTTGATGGCATTTATTCCTATTCCAAAAGACTCATTTGTTCAAAAAACAGGTATTAATCCAGAAGATTTTGTTACTTTGCGAGCATTTAGTTCTTTAATTGATATAGTTTTTGGTCGTAGCAATGGTCCAATACCAGAAGACCAAATTTTGCGTGCTAAAATGGCCAAACAAATCTCTAAAACCGTTAAAAAGTTCAATAAAGGTATCCAAAAAATAGGAAAACGTGAAGGCTTCCTAGTAATTGACGTAAATAAATTTTTAGCTATGTCCGCATCTAGCAAAGGTTTCCCTATTGGAAATCTAACTCTAACCAATAAATATTTTGGAGGTGTAGCTAGTTTCGATGGTATACACTTAAGTATTACCGCTAATGCAGTATTAGCTAATCTATTTATTGATGAGATTAATAAGTTCTATAAAAAGAGTTTTCCAACTGTAGATTTACTTCCAATAGCAATGGCTGACCCTCAAGTACCAAAGCCAACTACTATAGCGCAAGAGGTTGAAGAAACTCCAAGTCAAATGGATTGGGAAGTAGCCAGACCTCAATTTGAAGCTGCTGCTAAGGCACTTCAAAAATTAATTAGTGGTAACTCTAATCTTGAGTAATAACTTGAATAAGTAAAAAGTTTAAAGTTACTAAATTAATTTCAAAATCTCAATTTTATAGTTCCTAAAAATTTACCTACCTACTAAAAAGGCACAAAATTTATTCTGTGCCTTTTTTGTTTTATTTTCAAAACCTACTTCATATTTTAAAAATATTAGAAAGCTTTAACCCCACAAAATACTTAATAAACTCATACTTAAATACTTAAAATTGCCATTATCAGTAAAATTCAGCCACTATAAACTTAAACTCGGAAAAAATAGAAATAAAGCTACAAGTTAATATAGAAAGTATATAACTTATATAGTAGAGTAAACATAGTACTACAATCATACTAAGATCAGGGAATAGTTAATACTTACGTGCTTCTTGTTCTCTAGCTACTAACTTTTAATAATGAAGTTTGTTTATTAGAAAGCTTAACTAATTAAAAATTAAGCCTTGAAAGGCAGATTTGTTGTTTGAGAAAGTTGTAGTTCCCAAAATTCACACCTAATAACACTACTATTTGATTGCTTAAGCAATTATTACACATAAAATAGCATTACTATATCTTATGTATTACATACCTTATGGTCTTAGTTAGGTAAGGGGTCTAAATTTTCACAAAATCTTATGTTTGAAAAATAAGATGTGAGGAGAAAACATATGTGGCAAAACAAACACCAACAGCTCTTTTTTCTACTAGCTTTATCATTTTGTTTTTTTATTTTTAAGAATCCAGAACCAATTTTTGCTCAAAGTGGTGCAACAACCGCTAATGTTAGTGGTATTGTTACAGATGAAGAAGGCGGAGCAATTGTTAAAGCGTCTATAACAGCAGTAAACTTACAAACTAATCAAACTAGAGAAATACAAACAAACGATAGAGGTCTATTTTTAATAAATGAACTTCCTCCTGGCAATTATGAGATTTCTGCTTATGCTCAAGGTTTTAGTAAACGTTCAGGAAAATTTAATATTACTTTAGGAACAACTGCTTACTGTAATTTCATTTTGACAGTAGAAGCACAACAAGACATAGTAGAAGTTATTGCAACTAGTATTATTGATGAAAATAAAACTGCTAGCAGTTCAAATAATGATCGAAGTAGGATTGAATCATTACCAATTAACAGACGAAATTTCCTAGATTTTTCTCTCACTTCTCCTAGAGTTACCCAAGATCGTACTCCGCAACAAGGTGTAGCGGCTAGTTCTGGCCTTTCATTTAATGGCTTACCTGCACGTAATAACTCTATTACAATAGATGGTTTAGATAATAATGATGCTGGGCCAGGTGCAGTACGTTCAACATTTAGCCAAGAAGCTGTTCAAGAGTTTCAAGTAGTTTCTGATAGTTATAGTGCTGAATTTGGAAAAGCCTTAGGCGGAGTAATAAATATTGTTACTCGTAGTGGTAGCAATGATCTACATAGTTCTTTATTCTTTCTTAATCGAAATGAAAACCTTGCGGCAAGAAATGCCTTTGCATTAGTTAAACCTGAATTTAACCAATATCAGTTTGGAGCAACTTTAGGTGGAGCAATTAAGAAAAATAAAGCTTTTTATTTTTTATCTTTTGAAAGACTTTCTGTAAAACAAAACAGCATAGTTGGTATTTCTGACAGCACTATTCGTTCAATTAATAACCAAGGATTTCCTATTCGCAATGGGCCTATTGCTTTTGGTCTTGGAACTTCTACCTTTTTAGCTAGAACAGATTTCCAAGTAGCTAAAAACGACAATCTTTATTTGCGCTATAACCATGGTCGAACTTTTAATGGAGCAGGAGAACCATTTGGAGACTTGATAGCTGGCTCGCGAGTAGCAGATACTAATGCTGGTCGTTTATCATTAAATGATGATGCTATTGGTGTAAATAATGTTTATATCAATAGTGGGCTAAATTTAGTTAATGAAACACGGTTTCTTTATAGCCGCAGAGATCAAACAATCACTCCAATAGATCCTAATGGGCCACAAGTTAATATTGTTGCTCCAGAAGGTTTAATTGTATTTGGAACAGGAACTTTACTACCTCAACCAAGACTACAAGAACTCTACCAAATAGTTAAT
Organism: Blastocatellia bacterium; assembly: GCA_039812885.1. GTDB lineage: Bacteria > Acidobacteriota > Blastocatellia > Chloracidobacteriales > JADJPF01 > JADJPF01. Next base: position 666,457 of record JBDIBI010000001.1, on the reverse strand, counting down.
AATGTTAGTTTAACTAGAGGCCGTCAACAAATTAAATTTGGTGTAGATTATTCTAATGATGCAATTAGTTCTGGAGTTGTGCCTATTTTCTCTGGTGGTTTTGCATTTTTCCAACCATTAAATTTAAGTCCTTTAGGTGGACCTTCTTTTACTGGTTTACAAGCATTTGATCCTTCACTGAGAACCCCAGAACAATTAGCATTTTTAGTAAATTTATCAACTATCCTACCTAAGCAAATAACAGGTTTTCCATTACTTCCTCTAGATAAACTTGGATTACCTGCTGCATTTGCTCAAGGATTTACAAAAACGACTGGGCCTAGCACTAGTGTTACTAGAAACACTTTTGCCGCCTTTTTACAGGACGATATCAAACTAAGAAACAATTTATTGATAAAACTAGGTGTTCGCTATGATATCAGCCGTATTGATGTATTAGATCCCAATAATGGTAATATTGCTCCTCGTGTAGCTTTTTCTTATCGACCTAATAAGCTAAAAAACATGAGCATTCATGGAGGTTATGGGCTATTTTTTGCTCCTAGTATTTATGGCCCTGCTTTTGTTGCTAATGAATCCATGACAAAAGCTTTAAGAATACTTTCTTTCCAATTCCCTCTTTCAATACCTTTTTATGCACTACCAAACAAGAGATTACCCATTGGAGAAACCTTACCATCTAACATAACTTTAATTCCACAACTTAGCTTAGAATTTACTAACCAACGTAACCCACGAGCTAGCTATTCTCAACAAGCCAATATAGGAGTAGATTATTTTATTGGCAATAATATGGTACTTTCTCTAAGCTATGCCTATGTAAGAGGTATAAAGGTATTATCTCAACGTAATGTTAACCCTATAGTTAGACCTATTCCTGGTGATCCAACTACAAGTGCTATTACAGGAAGAATAGACCCAACCCGTGGAGATATTTTTGAATTTACAAATGCCTATGATAGTTACTACAATGGATTTACTGTTTCACTTAATCGTAAATTAAGCCAACGTTTTGGTTTTCTAAGTAGTTATACTTTTGCTAAGTCAATAGATAATTTTATTGATATTAGAAATGAACTCCAACAATCCAATGATCCTACAAATCCAAGAGGAGAACGTGGCCTATCATTACAAGATGTCCGTAGCCGCTTTGTTTTTTCTGGAATTTGGGATCTAAGTTATACAAAAAACATATTTCTGAAAGACTTTCAACTTTCAGGTATTGCTAACTTAGAGTCAGGACGACCTTATAATTTACTTGCAGGTGTAGACTTAAATATGAATGGGGATAATCCTCCTGGAGACCGTCCTTTAGATGGTAGTACAAGCATTGCTCGCAATAGTGGTCTTTCTCCAGGTTTTGCTAATGTTGACTTAAGATTAAGTCGTCAAATCTCTGTAAATGAAAAATATAAAGTTCAATTTCAAATAGAAGCTTTTAACTTATTTAATCGAGTTAATATTAGTGACGTTAACCCAATTTTTTCTCCTGATTCTAATGGTAATTTCAATTTACCAAATAAAGATGGTAGCCGGTTTGTTACCACAAAAGACCGCTACCGAGCAGCATTTGCTCCACGCCAATTTCAAGTTGGAGTTAAGTTCTTTTTTTAATCTAGCTTCTGTTAATTATAGTGCTAATAAAAAGTTTTATTTTTTGACCACTATGAAAAATTTGTGAATTAAGCTTATCTCTATTTTTTATAAGGAGAAGTTATTTCTGATAACTTCTCCTTTAATTTTTAGCAAGACTAGAAAATTGACAACTGCTATTTCTGGTAACTAGGTAAAATCTTTATGAAACTTTTTACTAGGTTCTTCGTGATAAAAAAAGCAAACCGCCAATGATAAAAAATAGAATTAAAAAATAAGGATTTAGTCTATGAATAAAGCTTTCCAAGCATTTTGGTTAGTTCTGGGATTAGTGTGTTTTGCTCAAGAAGTTTCCGCTCAGCAATCTACTAGTCCTTTAAATTTTCAAATTCCTAAAACATCTCAAGCGCCTAAAATTGATGCATCGCTTACAGATGAAGAATGGGGGCAAGCTGCAAAAATTACTGACTTTGTTCAAGTTAATCCGGGAGACCGTAGCCGCCCAAGTGATCAAACTACTGTTTACTTAATGTATGATTCAGAAAATCTCTATGTAGCCTTTTACTGTAAATCAACTAAACCCAATAGCATACGAGCAAATTTAACTAGAAGAGATGATATTTTTCAAGATGACTATGTGTTTTTAACCCTTGACACTTTCAATGATCAACAACAAGCTTACCAGTTTTATTTTAACCCTCTTGGAATTCAAGCAGATGCTGTTATTTCTGAAAATTCAGGAACAGATCTTGGCTTTGATACTTTGCTTACTTCAAGAGGTAGGCTAACAGGAGATGGATACATAGTAGAAGTTGCTATACCTTTTAGATCTCTACGCTATAAAGAAGGTACTTGGGGTTTACATCTTGGTCGTAAATATCAAGAAAACAATAGAGAAGATTCTTGGGTTCCTTTAATTAAAGGGACAAACTCTTATCTAGCACAAGAAGGTCATATAGAAGGCTTAGATGGCATCTCTAAAAAGAACCTGTTTGAAATAATCCCTACAGCTAGTTTTTTAGAAGAAGGAAGCCGTATTAGCCCAAATCAATTTCTCAATCGCCCTGTTGAAACTCGTACAGGTGTATCATTTAAGTATTTAATTACTTCTAATCTTACGTTAGATATAGCTAGTAAACCAGACTATAATTTATTTAATTCAAGTTCCCTATTCCAACCTTCTAGTGTTGCAAATGTTATTATTGATATAGGTGATAACCGCCAAAGAGCTTTCCTTAATAACAATCTAAGTGTTATTAGTCAAAAAACTTTCCCTAACCTGAATAACACGAATTTAACAACTATAGCTCAATTGCCTATACTTAAAGGGAATTTAATTAGTTTCAATCAAACATCTGGGTTACAAAGTATATCTCCCTCTCCAGACATAAATATAAATACTATTTCCACGCTACTTAACTTTGAAAATCGACCTTTCTTTGTTGAAGGTGCAGACATATTTAGAACACCTTTAAATATAATAGACACCTCACAAATCTCTTCACCTATCTTTACAGCTAAACTTACTGGAAAGATAGGCAAGTATTCTATTGGTGCCTTTACTGCACTTGATCGAGAAACATCTGAAGCATTTTTTTATCCTAATAACGAAGCATCTAAAAGAACTGATAGACCCCTTTTTACAGCTTTGCGCCTAAAACGAGATTTTCTAACTGGCTCAAATGTAGGTTTTACTCTTACAGATAGAGAATTTGCAGGTTCTTTTAATCGTGTAGGCAGTTTTGATGCTAAGCTATTACTTGGAAAAAACTATATTGCTAGGCTTCAATTTGTTGAAACACTGACAAAAGATCTCGATGGTAAGTTTTTTAGTGGACATAGTAGCCTTGTAGATTTTTCCTACAGCAGCAAACGGCTAGGTTATGGTGTTAATTATCAAGATACTACAAATGGCTATAGTTCATCGTTAGGCTTTTTTCAACCAAGTGGACGTACAATTACAGGTAGGTTTAACACAGCGCTTCTACTTCCAGAAAATTCTGATGCAAAACTTAGAAGTTTAATATTAAATTCTGGAGCAAGTGCATCTTTTGATTCTAATGGAGATATTAGAAACCAAAACTATTTTTTAGGTACTATTTTAAACTTAAAGAATAATACTTCTACAGGGATTAGTGCAAATTACTTTCGTAGTAATTTTGGCTCTATAAGCTTTGATTCTAAAGATGTTGCGCTCTCTAGTACAACAACATTCTCTAAAATTTTTAGTGCTACTAGTGGAGTATCTTTTCAGGATTCTGTATCTTTTCTTGGTAATACTAGATTTTTAACCTATGGTTCTAATGTAAATGTAAAGCCTAATCAAAAGCTAAATCTAGGATTTGGGGTAACTCGCCTTCAAATTTCATCCAAAAGAAATGGGATTATCACAAACACCTTTTACACTGGACGTATAAGCCAACAGTTTACAAGAAATATTGGAGTTGCATTTACTTCTAACTACAATTCTATTTCTCGTGATTCTAACAACAACTTTAGCTTTACTTATAGTCCTAATGCTAGCACATTCATTTTAATTGGCTATAACGAGTTGCTTTCATTTAGAGGGATGGGAGTGAGTCAAACAGATAGACAGTTTTTAGCTAAACTATCTTATTTACTGAGGTTTTAGCCTTTACTTAATAAAATAAACAGAGTATGAAAGCTACTCTATTTTTAAATAAGAAAGGGTAGGACAATTCCTACCCTTTCTTATTTAAACTACAATCTTGTTATTCACCGCCGCCTTTAGAGCTAGGCTTTTGGTAAGTTAAAGTTGCCCAAAGATAATCTCTATTCATTCTAGCAATAAAGTCTACATTAATTTCCTTAGGGCAAACAGCTTCACATTCACGATGGTTAGTGCAACTGCCAAACTGTTCTTTATCCATTGTAGCAACCATATTTAACACACGTTCTTTACGTTCTGGTTGACCTTGAGGAAGTAACCCTAGGTGAGATATCTTAGCGGAAGTAAATAGCATAGCTGAACCATTAGGACAAGAAGCTACACAAGCCCCACAACCAATACAAGCAGCAGCATCCATTGCTTGATCTGCAGCGCTTTTAGGTACAGGCAAAGCATTAGCATCTTGAGCATTACCTGTAGAAACTGAGATATAACCACCTGCTTGAATAATACGATCAAAAGCACCACGATCAACTACTAAGTCTTTAATTATTGGGAAAGCTTTTGCTCGCCAAGGTTCAATATAAATTGTATCTCCATCCTTAAATGAGCGCATATGAAGCTGACAAGTAGTGGTAGCTTTCTTTGGCCCATGAGCTTGACCATTAATCATCAAGCCACAAGAACCACAAATACCTTCTCTACAATCATGATCAAAGGCAATAGGATCTTCACCTTTAGCAATCAGACCTTCATTAATAACATCCAACATTTCCAGAAAAGACATATCTGGACTAATATTTTTTGCATCGTAGCGCACCATTTGTCCTGAAGTTTGCGCATTTTTTTGTCGCCAAACGTATAGCACTAGATTCATTATTTATAACTCCGTTGTGCTAGATGTACATATTCAAATGTTAGTTCTTCTTTGTGACGAATAGGCTTTTGACCTTCGCCTTGATATTCCCAAACAGCAGCATGGCTAAACTTTTCATCATTACGCATTGCTTCACCTTCTGGAGTTTGGTATTCCTTGCGGAAATGACCACCACAAGACTCTTCACGTTCTAGCGCATCCATAAACATTAGTTCTGCTAGTTCTAAGAAATCTGCTACTCGACCAGCTTTTTCTAGAGATTGGTTAAATTCCTCTCCACTACCAAGCACAGTAACATTATTCCAAAACTCTTCTTTAATTTGTGGGATTTTCTCTAAAGCTTCTCTTAACCCATCAGCATGTCGAGCCATTCCACACTTATCCCAAACCAATTTACCTAGTTCACGATGAATAGAATCAACGGTTCGCTTACCTCTAATTGAAAGCAATCTATTGATTCTAGCTGAAACTTCTGCTTCAACTTGCCTAAAATTAGGGTTATTAAGATCAGTTTTTTCTAATGTAGTGTTAGCAAAGTAGTTCCCAATAGTATAAGGAATAACAAAATAACCATCGGCCAAACCTTGCATTAAAGCACTAGCACCAAGACGATTTGCACCATGATCAGAGAAATTAGCTTCACCAATTACAAACAATCCTGGTATTGTACTCATCAAGTTATAATCTACCCATAAGCCACCCATAGTGTAGTGTACTGCTGGGTAAATACGCATTGGTTGTTTATATGGGTTTTCATCAGTGATACGTTGATACATATCAAAGAGATTGCCGTATTTCTCTCTAATAACTTCTTCACCAACTCTTTTAATGGCTGAACCAAAGTCTAGATAAACACCCAAGCCTGTTTCGCCAACACCTCGGCCATCATCGCAAACATCTTTAGCTGCGCGAGAAGCCACATCACGAGGAACTAAGTTACCAAAGCTAGGATATTTTCTTTCTAGATAGTAATCTCGATCTTCTTCAGGAATATCTTGAGCTGGACGTCTATCCCCTTTTTGTTTAGGAACCCAAATACGACCATCATTACGCAAGGATTCGCTCATTAATGTAAGTTTAGATTGATAGTCTCCACTAACAGGAATACAAGTAGGGTGAATCTGTGTATAACAAGGGTTGGCAAAACCAGCACCACGCTTATGTGCCCGCCAAATTGCTGTAGCATTAGAGTTTTTTGCATTAGTAGACAGGTAAAACACATTACCATAACCACCTGTACCTAAAACTACTGCATCAGCAATAAAAGATTCTATTTTCCCTGTAACAAGATTACGAGCAATAATCCCCCGAGCTTTACCATCAATGAGCACTAAATCAAGCATTTCAGTGCGAGGAAACATTTGCACTTTACCTAAATGAATTTGCCTAGCAAGTGCCTGATAAGCTCCTAGTAAAAGCTGTTGTCCCGTTTGTCCACGAGCATAAAAGGTACGAGAAACTTGAGCCCCACCAAATGAGCGATTTGCCAATAATCCACTATACTCACGTGCAAAAGGAACACCTTGAGCAGTACATTGATCAATGATATTTACGCTTATTTGTGCAAGTCTATAGACATTGGCTTCACGTGCACGAAAGTCGCCACCCTTAACAGTGTCGTAAAATAGCCGATAAATACTATCACCATCATTTTGGTAATTTTTAGCAGCATTTATACCACCTTGAGCAGCAATGCTATGAGCACGTCTAGGGCTATCTTGATAACAAAAGCATTTAACATTATAGCCTAGCTCTGCCATTGAAGCAGCAGCTGAGGCTCCAGCTAATCCTGAACCTACTACAATAACGTTGTATTTACGTTTATTGGCAGGATTAACTAATTTCATATCAAAGCGGTGTTTATCCCACTTTTTCTCGATTGGTCCAGAAGGTATTTTGGCATCTAGTTGCATATTATTTTACAATCCCAATTAATACACTAACAGGAATAGAGATATCTCCAATTACTACTACAGCTGTAGATAAAACAGCAAAATTATGAATTAAATCATTATATTTAGAATTATTTGCTCCAAGAGATTGAAACAAACTCCAAATACCATGATACATATGAAGTCCAAGTGAAAGCATTGCCACAATATAAAAAAGGGAAATAATTGGATTGCTAAAGCTAGCAATCACATTATGGTGAACTTGTCCTTCTAGAAAATTTGGATTTACTTTTCCAAAAGTAAAGTCCAAAAGATGATAAATAATAAAGAGCAAAAGTATTGGGCCGCTAACTCTCATTGTGCGAGAGGCATAATCTGAACCACTTGGAACCCATTTATGGTAGCGCACAGGGCGGCTTTTATGGCTCATTCCAGTTAATTGAATAGCAGTTATAATATGAACAATTACAGCTCCTAATAAACCTAAACGAGCAACATAAAGTAATGGCCCAAGAGATCTGAGGTTTTTTGCATACACATCTAATGCGTATATTCCATCAGCATTTTGGCCTTGATATATTTGTAAGTTGCCTAACATATGCATGACCACAAACCCAAAACCCATTAGTCCAGTAACGGCCATGATATATTTTTTTCCAAGAGAACTCCTGTAAAGTGCAAGTAACTTATCCAATTTTGTCTTCTCCCTAAATAGTCTAGTGCCAAAATGGCTTTTGACATCTGCTATTATTAGAATTGTTTACAAAGAGTTTTATATAATGAAGAACAATTTGAAGAAATTGCTTCTAGACATCTATTATATATATTTTGTTAGAAAAGTAACCCCAATTTTGCCCTGTTATTTCTCTTCCTGATAACAGCTAAATAATCTTGCATAACCTACCTACTTATGAGATACCATCAAAGTTTATACTTTGCTTTTAGCTTTATTCACAATTCAGATGGTTAGCAATAAGCAGACTCATCTAAGGAGATATACATAATGACGACAAAAAATAAAAAATATACTTGGGAAGAAGTACAACAACTTTGCCAACTATCTGATGAGCTTATCAGTATGGCTAAAGAACTAAAACTGCGTCCAGCAGAGTTAGTTAAAAGCCTAGAAATGTCTAAGGAACCTGGAAACCTATCAGTAGAAAATTGGATTCAACAACAACATCAAAAACTATCTAAATCAGAGCCAACAACCAAAGCTGTTAAAAGTAATATAGCTAAATTTCCAACTCCTAAAAAATCTGGCAAAAAAGATTTAGTAGAAAAAACCCTTGATCGTATCCGTGAATTAACTTTGAAAATTGAGGATACAGAAGAAGATCTTCCTACAGAGCTTTGGGATTTAGTTGAATGGATGGTTGAAGAAAAAGCAGAAAAATTAATTCGCGAAATGATGGTTAAAGAAGAACTTCCTTCTGCTGGTCTTTTTGCTTTAGATTTTATTTTGAAAGATATAGGCTATCGTCTTCCTGCTAGTTTGCCAATTAAAAATGCTAAAGGTAAAGTTAAAATGCAAGAATTCGAGTTAATACCTTTTGCCATATTACTTTTACTCCCAATACCTGAGGAAAAACTTTCAAACATCCCAACTACTTTACCCAAAAGTGTTGAAAAATTATCAAGAGATAAGATATTACGTAAAGCATTACAGTTAGATGATCGTCCTACTCTCCTACTTGATGAACATCTATATCATATAGATCACAATGAATGGATAGAAGAATCTTCAGTAGTAAAATATCTGGAAAACTATTGTGACTATACAACTCAAACAATTACCAAATTACCTCCATTAACTGAAGATTATAAAAGACCTTCTGTAAGCTCTCGTAATCAGAACATAGAGGCTTTAAATCAATTTTGTTTAGTAATGAGAGTATTGTGTGGTGTTGTTATAGCAGCAGATGAAGATTCCTTAGAAATAGAAGAACAGCTTTTTGAGCATGCAGACGAGGAAGAAAACGAAAAAGCATTAGAAAAGAGAGAAAAAGCTTGGAAAAAGTTAGAAGAATGTATTGTAAAGGAATTTAAAGAGCATGATATTGATTTATCTACAGGACTCTTTGTTAACCCTGTAGCAATAGAGTTATGGGATGTTCCACAAGTTAGTATGTCTTTAGGCCGTATGTTACCATTACAAATAGAGTTACATAATGCAATAGTACAACTTACTTCAGAAAATTCTGAAGATGAGCTTTTTAGTCCTTCTCTTTACATATCTCAACATGGGGAAAATGATACTGTAGAGCAACTACGAATAGCTGCTTATGGAGATCCAGCACAACCTGCATTCTTTCGCTATGTTTGGGAAATAGATGATGAAATGGATGATCCCGAAGATGTAGCTAGTGCAATTATGGCTATTGCAACAGAGTTAGAAGCTGAAGTTGTATTTGTAGAAGGTTTATTGCCTAAAGATACTTGTCCAGATTGTGGAGAGCCTTTGTTTTACGGCCCTGGAGAAGATAAAGAAGCTGTAATTCATAGCCATGAAGAATATATTAACTAACCTATAAGTTAATCTAGTAGGTTAGTTTTTATAGTTCTAAGAGTTAAATGTGTTTTGTTTAACGCACTGTAAAGTTTTTACACGAATAATGATTTTTCTTTTTAAAGTATGTGGACAGCCTTCTGCATTTTGTGATAAAAACTCCTTTTATATAGTATATACTCTTAAACTAACACTTTATGACTAAATCTTTAGACATTTCCAGTTTTCTAAAAGTTTCTAATTGGCTAACTGAAGCTTTAGAACTAGATGAACTGTTGCCTGCTTTAATTAAATCTGCAATAGAATTGTTGCCTTCGGCTGACGCAGGATCCTTGTTTCTTTATGACGAAACCGATAATAAATTAGTTATCAAAGCTGTTTATAACTATGGACAAGAAGTGTTAGGTTTAAGGCTAGGCTTAGAAGAAGGAATTGCAGGCTGGACATTTAAGACTCGTCAAGCTGTTATCATTGATGATTTTTTCACTGATTCTAGAACCCTTTTCTTCCCTGGACAAAAAGAAATTGCTCCCATCAAATCAATGATAGAAGTTCCTTTATGTGTAAAAGATAAAGCAATTGGAGTAATTTCTTTTGACAATCTCTCTACCACATATGCTTTTAATGAAGAAGATTTACAAGTTGTGCAGTTTTTTGCTAATAACGCAACTATTGCTATTGAACACACTCGTCTTTATGAAAACCTAAGAAAACAAAATGAAGAACTTGAGTTTCTTTACCATAAATCTCAAGAAAATGCTCGACTAAGAACGGAATTCCTTAATTGTGCTACTCATGAATTGCGAACACCACTTTGTGCAATAATTGGTTTTGCTGAATTACTTATGAATAACAAGTCAGACCAACTTACTGACCGACATAGACAATGGTTTGACATTATTTATCAAAGTGGCCAAGATATGCTTCGTTTAATCAATGAAATATTAGATCTTTCTGCACTTTTAGCTGGAGTTATAACTTTATCACCTCAGCCTTTTTCTCTAAAAAGCTCTATTGATGCCTTAGTGTTATTTACCAAGCATTTGACAAAAGATAAACCTATAGAAATAAGCTATTCTATTTCACCTGACTTACCAACTATTTATCTAGATCAAACTAGGCTAAATCAAATCTTATCAGCATTACTCTCTAATGCAGCAAAATTTACTCAACAAGGTAAAATTACTATAGAAGCTAAACCTGTTGGAAATGATCGCTTTTCTGTTAGCGTATCTGATACAGGAATAGGAATAAAATTAGAACATGCTGAGTTAATTTTTGAAGAATTTGGAAGAGTTGATAACTCTTCTACTCGCCATTACAGTGGTTTAGGTGTTGGGCTTTCTATAACAAAACGCTTGTGTCAGTTAATGGAAGGAAATATATCTTTGCAAAGTGTTTATAATCAAGGTTCAACATTTACTATAGAGCTACCTATTAAATTAAACTCCATAACAGTAACTAATTAATTAATTTAAATCCAAAAGCAATACGTCCTGAATAACCATTAATACTTTTCTGAAATTGCCATTTTTGGGCTGCATCTAAAGCTGCAGATTTAAAAATAGTATTACCTGCCAAGAAAAGTACCTTATCAACTGTACCATCAGGTTTAACTAGAACTCCAACAATAACCCTACCTTGTTGCATTGTAGCTTTAGCTGCTTCTGGATAAGTAGCACCTATTTTCTTTATAGCTTTAGCTTCTAAATTTGCTTGCATTCTTAGATCAGAAATGTTTTCTGAGGCAACAGCAAGTTTAATATCTGTCTTGGCTTCTGATTTGAGACCATCACATTCTACAGTTAAATTGTAATTGCCTATAGGAAGGTCTGTAACTTCATAATGACCGTCTTGATCAGTCTTTGCAGTAGATACAACTTGTTGTGATTCGTCTTTGACAGTTACAACAGCAGAAACCACTGGCCTACCAAAATCATCCTTAACAGTTCCTTTGATAGTAGCAGTGATAGTTTGAGAAAAAATACTTATAGAAAAAAGGGAAATTGCTAGTAAAAGTAAAAGCAATCGGCTTGACATAATTAACTTCTCCCAAAACGTGAGTAAAAGTTAAATAAACCGTGAAGAGCAGTAACCCACCTAAAGTGAGTTACTGCTTATAAAACTATTCATTAGCTAGTTTCAACATAAATAAATGAGCTAGGCGTTGCATTTCTCCGATTTCATAAAGCTTATGTTGTAGTTGTAGATCAGAAAGTCCATCAGTTGATTCTGTTAATGTTGTTGCAGTAGTTCCATCTACCCAAATAGCATGTTGGGTATTTACTCTAGTTAGATCAAATTGAGTTTCATTGTTAGTAACAGTAAAAATTCGAATTTGACCAGCAGGTAAAATATCTGACAAATTTCCACTACCAGCAAATGTTACATCAAAACATTGATCTACACGATTCAAACTTTCAATAACCACTTGAGGAGCACGAGCAGCTACAGTACCAGTATTACGAACAGTGATTGAAAAATCAGATCCACCTAAATTGTTAAGAGTTCTAGTTAACTTATCAACAACTAAATTAGCTTTTGGCGGAGTAATTGTATCAGTCATAAAATCTATCTTAACATCTACTCTTTGAGTATCTGAAAGGAACGGTAAGTCAAATAGGTTCTTAAAGCTAGCTGTTCTATTTTGTGGAAGAGTTGTTTGAGTAAATACTCCTGTAGAAGTTATTCCTGAAAAACCATTTATAAAAGTGCTATCTGTTTCAACAGGAGTATTGTTACCAGTAGTGAATACAGATAGTGTAATTCTTACAAATACAGCATCAGCATTGCCATTATTTCTGACTAAACCTGAAACTAGGAGTTTACTTTGTGTGTTAGCACGCAAGATAACTGAACCTGGAACGACTTCAACTTTAGCCATAGGTGTACCACCACCAGGTCTAGGCATAACTGATAAAGACACTGTAGCAGTTCTTTGTGTTTGTCCAGCAGTAGCGGTAATCAATGCTGTATAGTTACCAACTGGAACACTTGCACTTTGAAATTGAAGTGTGGTGCTGTCAGAAGGAGCAGAAAGTGTTGACTTGGAAAGTTGTGCAGGAATATTAGGAGTAGTAACAACAGTCAAAGAAACTGGACGAGCAAAATCTGGATCTCCTTGAGTGCTTACAATGAAAGTTGCAGGATCTCCTTGTAAAATAGTTGCATTTGAAGGAGATACACTTAAAGCAAATTGAGGAGCATTAACTGTTAAATTTCCACTAACACTTCGAGTTTTGTTTTTTCCTGTTCCAACTACAATAATTGCAACATTCTGAGTGTTGGCTAATGCATTAGTGCTTACAGTAATTGTAGCAGTTCCTCCAGGGGAAATAGTAGCATTACTTATACTTGTGGTAACATCTGGAGTTGTAGGTGAAGTCATCACATTTAAAGAAATCGGCTTTTTAAACCCATTGATTGCTTGAGATGTAACAGTAAAAGTAGTTTGACGTCCTGCATTTACCGTTTGGTTAGAAGGGGATAGACTTAAAGAAAAGTCTTTTTGTGCCCAAGTAGGTTGGCAAAATACCACCAATAGAAACAGCAGGGCAATCAAGTATCGTTGCATAAGGCCTCCTAAAAAATTTTGGGCAGCTTGCCTTGCTACCCTGACAAATTCCTATCAATTTCTTACTCTAAACCTTATCAATACAAAAATTTTTATTCAAATTCTTTTCAAGTAAAAGGATAGCTTTTTGTTAATTAACTACTCTACTTTAGCACAAAAGTCACACTTTTGGAAGTATTTAGCAACTTAGTATTAAGAACTTATCTGCTTAGATTTTTTTCTAAAAGCCTTATATTCTTCTCCCAAACTGATCTTAAAATACCACTAAATCTGTCTTTGTTTTAACACTAATTAATATCTATTACTTAATTTAAGTCCAATGATTACACGTTAAGAACTTTACTAGTCGTAAATATTACTTTTTAGTCATAAGATGTGGTTATTGATGAAAGTACTAGTCAAGTGGTAGAATCAATGTCGTTTTCTGATCTACAAAAGATTAACCATAATTATTTTACTTAAATTTAGCAATAATTTAATTTGTTGACACCAAGATTTAATTTATGTTACTAGTTCTGTCTATAAAAGATTCATTAGCAATAGTTTGTGGGAAATACAAATTATGAGAATGCAAGATATTGCCAAGAAATTAAAACGAGAAACCATTACTTCTAATAACAGTAATACTTCTAGTCATAGTACTGACAACATAGCCCCGCAAACTACTACTCCTAAAGGAAAAGTTCGCGAACGCACAGCACCTTGGCTACTGCTAGAAGCCTTACACCAAGGATATTTAGACTTTGCTGAAAATGTTATTCGCCAACATGCTTTAACAGATTCAGAAAAACTACTACTCAATGGAATAAAAGCAACCTGGCAAGAAGATAGCTTAAAAGCTAAACAATTGCTTAATCAAGCTGCTAGTCAGTTAGTAGGCATTAATAAATGTTGGGCGCATATTGCATTATCTAATTTATTTTTAGATTTAGGTGATGATGATTCGTTAAATTACTCTATTTCACGAGCTAGACGTTATGCCTATGAAGATCGTCAAGATCGCCAATGTTTAGCAGTTTTAGTAGAACTCTTAGATGCACGAGTAGATATTGAAAGAGGAATTCATGATCGTGCAGCAAGAACAATTACCAATGCTTTAGAAGGTTGTGATGATCCTTACTTACATGGATTTGCTTCTTACCTGTTTGGTTGTTTAGGACGTTTTTCACCAAAACATTCAGAAAAACGTGTTGAGAATCTTCAAAATGCTTTAGATATATTTAAAAACGAAGAAGCCAATCACTACTTTTCTGCATTAATTAAGTTAGAACTTTCTCATTGTGATGTTGAACTAACTCAAGCACATAAGTTAGCTAATGAAGCAGCAGAAGAACTTAAAACCCTTGGACGAAGTCGTGAAGCTGGAGCAGCTAAAACTCATGCTAATGATATTCAAAAGAAACTAGCCGAAACTGCATCTCTAAATCTTTCAAACAAAACACATTCAAAAGAAAGCTATAATCGTATAGGAGAATGTTTATTTATCTCTGCCTCAATGAAGGCTATTAGGTTAAAACTAGATGCAATTTCTGCAGCAGATCGAGATCCTGTTTTAATTTTAGGCCCTCGTGGTTGCGGAAAAGAAATGCTAGCTCAATCTATTCATATGTTGAGCCCTAGAAACGAAGGCCCAATGCTTGCAATTAATTGTGGTGCATTACCTGATCAATTAGTAGAAAGCGAGCTTTTTGGTTATGAAAAAGGAGCTTTCACTGGTGCAAATAATCAAAAACGTGGGTTATTTGAATTAGCTCAAAATGGAACTTTATTTTTAGATGAAATAGGTGAACTTACCTTATCAGCACAAACTAAACTACTTCGTGTATTACAGATGAGACAATTTCGCCGTGTTGGTGGAACAACTGAGCTTTTTACCAATGCACGTATCATAGCAGCTACTAACCGGGATTTAGATGAAATGGCTCAAGCAGGTAATTTCCGTGATGATTTACTAGATCGGCTCTCTGTTTGGCGATTGCGTATTCCTCCGCTAAATCGCCGTAGAGAAGAAATTTTACCCTTGGCTGAAGAATTTCTAAATCGTTATGGAGATGGAGTAAAATACCAGCTAGATAATAGTGCGCAACAATTTCTCTTACAAAAAGATTACCCTGGAAATATTCGTGTCCTAGAAAATGATATCCGTCGTAGCATTGGTAATGCTCGTGCAGCAAATACTAAAATCATTAATGCTGCAATGATTTGTGAGGACTTTGATTTAGAAAAATTTGCAGCACTAAACCAACCTCCTAGCAAAACTAAAGAGACTAAGCAATTAAGTAATAAAACTATTTCCATAGAAGATATACCTAACTATGAAGAAGCAATGTTGGATTTTGAACGCCAACTGCTTACTCAAGCACTAGCTGCTTGTCAATGGAGTAAGAAATTGGCAGCTAATGCTTTAGGAATGAGTGAACGCACTTTTTGGCGAGCTATTCAACGCCATAAGTTACACACTCGCCCTGATGAATTTTAGCCAAGGTTTTACCCTGCTTTTAGCTAGGGTTTTCCAAAAGAAAAGGAATTTACTATGCAAAGAATGCGCATTGATCTTGATGGTGTACCATTAAGAAGCCCTGAAGGAAGAGTATTATGTATGTTCCGTTTCCGCACTACAGAAGGCTTAGTTTTAGCCATTCCAGAAAGTGTTGATGTTACTGTACCTTGGTCAGCAATTAAAGAATCTATCCTAGATCTATTTGCTGGACAAATACGAATTTCTTTCCATTCAAATGTTGAATCTCGTCCTCGCTGGTTAGGAGAAGTTAGCACTGTTGAAGGTGAATGGACAGATCGTCAATTACTATTAGAACCACCTCAAAATAAAGCATAGTCACTTAATCATCTATCATTAGGTCTATTTAAGGAGTACATTATGGCGACGCAAGAAATTTCCACCACAGCTTTACCTGTTCCTACCCCAAACAAAACAAAAACAGGTACTCTTCTATTAGAAAAAAATCTATTTTTTAACCGCGAGCTTAGTTGGATTGAATTTAACCGTAGAGTATTGGAAGAAGCTCTAGATCGTCGTCGCCCTTTACTAGAAAGACTTAAGTTTCTAGCAATTTTCTCAACCAACCTAGATGAATTTTTTATGATTCGGGTTTCTGGCTTACAACAGCAAATGGAAGCTGAAGTTCCTATAGTTTCACCTGATGGAATGAGCCCACATGAACAATTGCAAGAAATATCTAAAAAATTACGTCCTTTGATAGATTTACAAATGTCTTGTTTGCGAGAACAAATATTTCCAGATCTAGAGCAAGCTGGTATTAGAATTTTCCAATATAATCAACTCTCTTCTGGCGAACGTTCAGAAGTTGATACTTATTACCATGAACATATTTTTCCAGTTTTAACACCTTTGGCAGTAGATCCATCTCACCCTTTTCCCTACATTTCTAACCTAAGTCTAAACTTAGCAGTATTTGTAGTTGGGCCAGATGATGAAGAAATGCCCCCAAGATTTGCTCGTATTAAAGTTCCTCCAGTAATTCCTCGTCTAATACCTGTAACAACACCTACAGGACATAAGTTTGTTTTATTAGAACAAGTTATTGCAGCCAATATCTCTTCCCTCTTCCCAGAAATGAATGTGATTGCTTGCCATCCTTTCCGGACAACTAGAAATGCTGAAATCGAAATAGAAGAAGATGAAGCAGACGATCTACTTAAAACTGTAGAACAACAACTTCGCCAACGTCGTTTTGGCTCTTGCGTTCGTCTAGAAGTTGATACTACTATGCCTGCTGTAATGGCCAATTATTTACGTAGAGAAATTGACCTAGAAGAAATTGATGTATTTACTGTAAATGGCCCTTTGCATGTACCAGATTTTATGGCACTTTATAAGCTAGATTATCCACAATTAAAAGACAGAGGTTTTACCCCTGCAATTCCGCCAGCTCTGGCAAATGAAGAAAATATCTTTGATATTATACGTAGACAAGATATCATACTACATCATCCTTATGACTCTTTTTCTCCAACTGTAGATTTTATACAAGCTGCTGCGGTTGACCCTAAAGTATTAGCAATTAAGCAAACTCTTTATAGAACAAGTGGAGATTCTCCGATTGTTTCTGCACTAATAGCTGCAAGTGAAACAGGAAAACAAGTAGCAGTTATTGTTGAGCTTAAAGCCCGATTTGATGAAGAAAACAACATAATTTGGGCAAGAAAAATGGAACGTTCTGGTGTTCACGTAGTGTATGGTTTACTTGGAGTTAAAACACATTGCAAAGTGGCTTTAGTTGTTCGCCAAGAAGAAGGAACTATCCGTCGGTATGTTCACTTAAGCACTGGGAATTACAATCCTACTACAGCCAAAGTTTATACTGATATTGGGATGCTTACTTGTAATCCTGAGATCGGAGCAGATGTTTCTGAGCTTTTTAATTTCCTTACAGGTTATTCTCGTCAGCGAAATTACCGCAAGCTTCTTGTAGCTCCACTTCATTTACGTGAACGAGTAATAGGCTTAATTGAACGAGAAATAGAACATCATAAAGCAGGCCGACCTAGTCGTATTATTGCAAAACTAAATAGCTTAACTGACACTAAAATAATTCGTACTTTGTATGAAGCATCTCAAGCTGGAATTTCCATAAACTTAATTATCCGTGGTGTTTGTTGCTTAAGACCTGGGATTGTGGGTCTTTCAGAAAATATTCGTGTTACAAGTATTATTGGAAGGTTTTTAGAACATAGTCGTATTTTCTATTTTGCCAATGGAGGCCAAGAAGAAATTTTTCTTGGTAGTGCAGATTGGATGCAACGAAATATGGATCGGCGAATTGAGTTAATCTTCCCTGTTGAAGATGAAAAACTCAAACAAAGATTAAAAAATGAAATATTAGAAATAGCCTTAATGGATAATATTGGAGCACGTCGCCTTTTATCAGATGGAAGTTATGAACGTTTACATCCTAGCCCAAGTGAAACTCCGATTGATTCACAACAAACATTTTTACAAATGTGTCCTACAATAAATGACTAACCTAGTCTCCTGGGGTTTTAGCTAGTAAAACCAGCCTTACCCCAGGATTTAGAATACAACTAGCTGGTAAGATTATTATTTAGCAATTCTAACCTACTATAATCCATCACTTTCATGCTCTTCTATAAGAGATAGATCTTCTTCGCTTGTATTTTTTAGAGCTGTTTGTAAATCACTAAATTGATATTTTATTTCGTCCTCTGCATCTATTATTGTCGTAGCACTAGTAATAATTTCATGAATAAAACAATCTACTTCTTCAGATGGTGAAACATCTAATAATTCATGCCCTATACGTTCTGCTTCATTATATTTACGATAGTTAATTGCTTGCTGTAAATCTTGAAGTAAAGCAATTAATCTCTCTGGAAGACGTGAAGATAGTTCTATTTTTTCTTGTTGTGGCAAAGCTGGTTTTTCTATACTAAGTTTCTTTTTCTGAGTCATAATTTTAATACTTTCTAAAATTAAATACTTAATTTGTCCTCTCTATTGTAGCCAGTTTGTAATCATTAAGGTAATAGTTTTGACTGATGTTTATATACAATTAGTAGTAGAGCTATAAAAAGGCAAAACAAGTGCTTAAGCGCTTTAACACCTGTGTTGAGAGTGTTGTTCCTGGCTTAAAGTCTTGACACTTCAAAAGATCCTATGATACTTTCGCTTGCTTAATTAAACTACTAAATTTTGTAGTGATTTCAACATTTATAAGGATGCTAGCAGTAATGCCTACCCTATTGTTGACTTTTCTAGAAGAAAGTTTACTTTCTGCTGATTTTTCTTTAATAGTTGTTTTCTTTACGTTTATTATCTTAGTGTATGTTTTAGATGCTCTTATTTTTCAACCTGTAGTTAAAGTTTTAGAAGAAAGAGAGCGTCTTACTACAGGAGCAACAACTGAAGCCAAAAAAGTTAGTCATGATTATGATAAGCAACTGGCAAATTATGAAGAAAAAATTCGTGCTGCTCGTGTAGAAAGCTATAAAATGCTGGAAGAAAAACGTAAAGCTGTTTTAGAAGAACGTAACAAGAAACTCTCAGAAGTAAAGAAAGAAATCTCGGAAAAAATTGAATCTAGCAAGAATGAAATAGCTACTGCTAGCACTCAAACTAAATCTAAATTAGAAGTTGAGTCCTTGCAAATAGCACAATCTATTGCTAAAAACTTGCTCAAACGCCCTTTAGAAGGAGCTATTAACTAATGTTTACGGCTATTCTTTATTGGCAAGCCCAAATAACCACATTTTTTGCTTTATTTTCAGCTGAAGGAGCATATGGTATTCCACTAGAGGTGTGGAGAACCATAAATTTATTTATTTTCTTGATTGTAATGTTTTTGCTTGTACGCAAGCCTTTTGCCCAAGCAATGTTAGATCGTCGTACTTCTATTCAATCAGAACTAAAGAGAGCAAAAGCAGAAAAAGAAGAATCCGAAAAAAAATTGCGTGACTTACAAGCACGGTTTGACCGTTTGCAAGAAGAAACTAATGAAATTCGTGCTGCAGCAGAAAAAGAAGCTCAAGCCGAATATAGCCGATTACTTAAGCAAACTGAAGAAGAAGCAGAAAGATTGCGTCTAGTAGCTAGTAGAGAAATTGAGGGTGCTACTAAAGCAGCTCAATTAGAATTAAAGAAATTTGCAGCTGAAAAAGCTGTTGAAATGGCTGAAGTTATCATTCGTAAAGAGTTAAAAGAAGAAGATAATGCTCGCCTAGTCAATGATTTTGCTAAAGAGTTAGAAGGAGTAAGATAATCAATGAGCGTTTCTACTATTGCAAACCGTTATGGTCGAGCATTAGCTGACGTAGTTTTATCTAAACAAAATCATGCTGAAGTAAAAGCTGAAATAGCTGCTTTTGCAAGTATGTTTGAGCAAAGTCCTGAACTAAAAGAGGTTTTTTCAAATCCAACAGTTTCTTTGCAACAACATAAAAAGCTATTAGATGCTTTAATTTCTCGTACTTCACCTAGTGCTACTACTTCCAACTTTTTACAAGTATTATTGCAAAACTACCGTTTACAATATTTACCAGAAATTAATGAAGCATTCTCTCGTATTCTAAATGATCGTCTAAATATTGTAACTGCGAAAGTTACAACAGCTTCACCTATAAGCCAACAACAACAAGACTTGCTCAAAGCACAATTACACAAAGTTACAGGCAAAGAAGTTCGTTTAAACTTTGCTACAGATGCCAACATAATAGGTGGAGTGGTAACTCAAATAGGCAGTCAAATTTATGATGGTTCAATTCGCACTCATTTAGAACAATTGCGTTTAAGACTTAGTCAAGAATAAAACCTTAGCCATCAATTTACAGCACTTACTTTGATAAGTCAGGTGTAGGGTGAAATAAAGGAAAGGCAGTTTATGGAAACAATCAAAGCAGATGAAATAAGTAAAATTATCCGCCAACAAATAGAAGGTTATCAAGCTGGTGTAACAGTTACAGAAGTAGGAACAATTGTTAAAATCGGCGATGGTATTGCAGAAATTCATGGACTAGAAAAAGTAATGGCGGGTGAGCTATTAGAATTACCTAATAGTGTTGCTGGTATTGCACTTAATTTAGAAGAAGATAAAGTTGGTGCGGTGCTTTTTGGTGACTACTACAAAGTAAAAGAAGGTGATGTTGTTAAACGTACCAAACGCATCATGTCAGTTCCAGTAGGTGAAGCTATGTTAGGCCGTGTGGTAAATGCACTAGGTCAACCAGAAGATGGTCGTGGCCCAATTGCAACTACAGGCTTTAACCCTATTGAACGTATTGCCCCTGGTATTGTAGATCGTAAACCAGTAAAAGAACCTATGCAAACCGGTCTAAAATCCATTGATGCTATGGTTCCTATTGGTCGTGGTCAACGGGAACTTATCATTGGCGATCGTCAAACAGGTAAAACTGCCGTAGCAATTGACACTATAATTAATTCTAAAGGAAAAGATTTAATTTGTATTTATGTTGCAGTTGGTCAGAAAAAATCTACTGTGACTCAAGTAGTAGAAAAGCTTAAACAATATGGAGCAATGGACTATACAATAGTAGTTTCTGCTTCTGCATCTGAACCAGCAGCGATGCAATACTTAGCACCTTATGCAGGTTGTGCAATTGGTGAGTATTTCCGTGATACCAAGCGACATGTGCTTTGCATTTATGATGACCTTTCCAAACACGCAGCAGCTTATCGTGAAATTTCCCTTCTCTTGCGCCGTCCACCTGGACGTGAAGCTTTCCCTGGAGACGTATTTTATCTTCACTCACGTTTATTAGAACGTGCGGCTAAGCTTTCTGATGCTAATGGTGGCGGGTCTTTAACAGCATTACCAATTATTGAAACTCAAGCAGGCGACATTTCTGCTTATGTACCAACTAACGTAATTTCAATTACAGATGGTCAAATCTTCTTAGAAACAGACCTTTTCAATGCTGGTGTACGTCCTGCTATTAACGTAGGTTTATCAGTATCACGTGTAGGTGGTTCAGCTCAAATCAAAGCGATGAAGCAAGTAGCAGGTACATTACGTTTAGACTTAGCTCAATTTCGTGAGTTAGCTGCGTTTGCTCAATTTGGTTCAGATTTAGATAAAGCTACACAACAACAACTTGCTCGTGGTCAACGCTTAACTGAACTATTAAAACAAGATCAATATCAGCCATTAGAAGTAGAGAAACAAGTTTTCCTAATCTGGGCTGGTACTGCTAAAGATGGTTATTTAGATGATATTCCAGTTAGCGAAATTCGTAAGTTTGAAAAATCTTTACTCTCATTTTTAGAGAACTCTAAAGGTAGCTTGCTAAGCAAGATCAAAGAAAAGAAAGATTTAACAGATGAAGTTAAATCTGAAATGGCTAACGCTATTAAAGAGTTTAAGCAAAAATACGCTTCTGAAGGTGGCAAAATAGCCAAGGCTGGAGCATAAGTAAAAATTTAATCAAAATTTTAATTCTGCTAGATGGTTGTTATTAACCATCTAGCCTTTTCTAGGAACATTATGCCTAATTTACAAGGAATTAGACGACGTATTCGCTCAGTTAAAAACATGCGCCAAATTACTAAGGCGATGAAGTTGGTTTCAGCTTCTAAGCTAGCACGTGCTCAAGGGCGCATTATTGCCGCAAGACCTTATTCAATGAAGTTACGCGAAATGTTAGGCAACTTAGCTTCTCGTGCAGGTGAATATCAGCATCCTCTTTTAGAAACTCGCGGCGATGATCATTACCTAGTAATTCTAATTACTTCAGATAAAGGCTTATGTGGAGCTTTTAATACCAATTTATTAAAAGCGGCTCTACAGTTTACAAAAGACAACGCCAATAAAAAAATAGACTTTCTTGTTATAGGTCGTAAAGCGCGTGATTTTGTTCGCCGTCGTGGATTAAATATCATTAATGAATATATTGGCTTAGTGTCTAAAACTATTACGTACCCACAAGCAGCAGAAATAGGCGAAGAAGTAATTAAGCTATTTACTGAAGAAAATGCTAGTGGAAAGAAACCAGATAAAATTTTTATTCTGTATAATGAATTTAAGTCTGCAATTCAACAAAATCAAATTTTTAACCAATTACTTCCTCTAGCTTCTCTTAACCAAGGCGAGAGCGCAAAACAATCTGATACTGCGACAGAATATATTTTTGAACAACCTCCAGGAGATATTCTAAGTCGTATCTTACCTCACTATGTTGAGACCCAGATTTTTACTGCCCTGCTAGACTCTGTAGCAGCTGAAAATGGTGCTAGAATGAGTGCAATGGATTCAGCAAGTAAGAATGCTACTGAGGTAATCAATAAACTCACATTAGGTATGAACCGAGTTCGTCAAGCTGCAATTACAAGAGAAATTATCGAAGTTGTAAGTGGTGCAGCAGCATTATAAAGTTTTTTAGCGAAAAGCGTTTCTAACAGCACAAGAAACATTCTTGTGCTGTTTTTATTTTGGAAAATATTTAATCTGGAAAAACTTTATGAAGTTTTTATTTATTTTGGTATTAATTATTAAAAAGAGCAAACCCAAACAAGGAGAGGCTTATGTCTGACTTTAAAATTAATAGTGGTTCTGGCATAAACTTGCCACAATTTAATCAAGAGCAAAAACTTGATCAACAAATAAACCGTAGTGGCAATTTTCAAGGTCAAAATGTCAATGCAGCACAACCACCAGCAGAGTCGCCTGTTATAGATGGGGCAATAAAGAAAGCCTTTAATGCCGCTTCTGTTCAACCTCCAACGGAATCACCTTTATCTTCAAAACCAGCTAAAGGTTATCGTATAAGCGAAACATCTAACTCTGCTACCTCTCGCAATGCTCCAAGTAATGAAGCTTTATTTGACTTTGCTACTGGTAAAAACACCAATGCAAGTATAAGTAAATATTTAGAACAGGATCCTGCTGCTAGTAAAGCAGTTGCAACCATTCGTCAAGCTAATAAAGAAATTGGTTCTCCTGACAATAATCCTAAGTTAGATACAGCAACACAAACAGTTTTAGCTCAATTAGCTAGTAAGATTTTCCAACGATAATATCTTTATCTTTTTACCACTAAGCACAAGCTTAGTGGTACTTTTATTGTTTTGCATAACAAAAGCATTCATCTTTAATAAACCCACAAGTTCTTTTTCTAAAACAACTATTCAGAAAATAATTTCTTTACTTATAAAATTGAGTTATTATTTGCTCTTCCTCTGCTGAAAATTATTTCCATAGTTTAAATACTATACAAATTATGTTTATCAATTCAAAACTTACAGTTTTACTATTACTCATTATTACTTTATTAATTAATCAACAACTGGTTTTAGCTCAAAATAACAATACTCCCAAAGGAAAAGTTCAAATTCGTTTAGTGGATCAAGCTTTGTTTGATGCTGCTTATTTAGGAGATGCAAAACTAGCTAAAGAAGCTTTAACATCTGGAGCTAATCCAGATGCTAAAAATGACACTGGTTATACCCCACTAATATTTGCAGCAGACTCAAACCAAAGCGAAGTGGTCAAAATTCTTATCAAAGCTAAAGCCAATATTAATGCTCAGGATGATAGTGGTAGAACGCCTTTAATGGTTGCAGCAATAAATGGAAGTAATGAATCTATTAAACTTTTGATCGCTGCCCAAGCTGATATTAATATGCAAGATCGCACTGGAAAAACAGCTCTAATGTATGCCATTAGTGGTGGAAATAATCAAGCAGCCAAACTTCTATTAACACCCAAAACAGATATTAATATTAAAGATAAGTTTGATAGCACTGCTTTAATGCAAGCTGTTGATTCTACAGATATTAGTCTTGTTAAGTTAATCTTAAAAGCAAATCCTAATGTAAATTTAAGAGATAAAAATGGGCGTACTGCACTAATTAGAGCAACTCAATCCAATACTCCAGAAATTGTAAAATTACTTACTAGTATAGGAGCAAAACAATAGTTAGTTATAAACCATATCAACCTGATTAAGTAGTTCACGCTAAGAATATTATTGTAAGGGAAGATTTTTCTTAACAAAACTACAACCTATCGTTAGGATATTAGATACAACACTTCTAAAATACAATATTAATAAATCTAAACACGAAAATAAAAATCAAAGACAAGGAAAATAATTTGTCCTATGACTAACAAATCTAAAAACACCAACAAACCTTCCAACACGGTTGCAAAAAGTACTCCAAAAGCTACTAAGAAAAGTACCAATCTTGTTGTAGAAAGTAAGACAAAAGCTACTCAAGTGACTCCTGTTACAGAAGCGAAGCCAAAAGCTGCTAAAGCTAGTCCTATTGCAGAAGCTAAATCAAAAGCGGCTAAAACAGTTGCTCCTGTTAAAGAGGCAAAACCCAAAACAGCCAAAGCAGCTAGCCCTACAGCCAAAACTAAGTCAAAAGCTGCTGTACCTGTTGTAGAAACTAAATCAAAGGCTGCTCCTGTAGCAGAAACCAAAACAAAACCTACCAAGAAAGCAGCTTCCACCAAAACAACAGAAAAGGTTTCAAAAGCAACACCAAAAACTGTAACTAAAGAAGTTAAAAACACCAAAAAAGCTGATACAACAACTACAGCTAAGACTAAAAAAGCTGTTGCTCCTGCTGTAGAAACTAAATCAAAAGCTGCTGAAAAAGCTCCTACATCTAGCACAAAAAATAAACCAAAACCTTTTCAAAAAGCTGCTGCTATTATTTTAGAAAATACTAAAAAAGACATTAATGATCCTTCTGTTGCTTATGTAGAAGTGCCTCAAACTAGATCTAGAAAACCTACAGAAAACTATCCTGTTAAATATAAGGGAATAAGCCGTGTAGATAGTCCTAAATCCCGTACTTTTGGCTGGTATGTTAGAGTTTTTTTTAATGCAGAAAGAAAAGTAAGATTTTTTAGTGATGGTAAATATGGTGGAATGGAAAAATCATTTCAGAAAGCGCTACAATTTCGTAATAAAGCAGAAAAAGAACTTGGCAAACCTCGTACAGATAGAGTTGTGGTAACAAGAACTTATAACAGCACTACAGGTATTATTGGCCTACATCGTAAAAGAGAAAAAAGTATCACTAAAAGTGGAGAAATTCGTTACAGAAATATGTATGAAATCACTTGGTGTCCTGAACCTAACAAAATGGCACGCACTCGTGTTTCAATAGACAAGTATGGCGAAGAAGGAGCTTTAGTAAAGGCTTATCGTATTAGACGTGCTAAAGAACGTTTAGTTTATGGCAAGTGTCTTCAACCAGCACTTATTAATAAACCTAAATATCCTGATGAAGAAGAATAAATAGCTAAACTCTAATAAAAACTGCTAATTTTAGGGAAAACTTATCCAAAACTACCTTACTGATAAAGAAAAAGTTTTCCCTTGTTAAAAAAAAAGTCTAAAATCCTCATTACAACTTCATCCGCTTTTAGCTAGCAACAAAAAATTAATCAGGTAAAACTGATAGGGAGTATTTTTACTATGAGTAAACAACAAAATAATGAAGCAGACCCCCTCTCTGTTAAAGAACAATCTAGCAAGATTAGCCGTCGTCAAATGCTTCGAACATTAGCAACAACTGGAGTAGCTGCAACTGGTTCTGCTATTGGTCTATCAGCACTTTGGGATCGGCAAGGTGACGCTGGTTTGCATGGCCCTCCTCAATTAGTATTGCCTAACTTTACAGTTGAGTCTCCTACTAGTGCACCTAAATTTGCTATTGCACATGGAGAAAATGCAATGCAGTTAATAAAGGCTGCAGTAGGCGAATTAGGAGGCTTTGAACATTTTATTAAAAAAGGGGACATAGTAGTTATTAAGCCTAATGTTGCCTTTGATCGGGCTCCAATACTAGGAGCAACTACTAATCCAGAAGTTCTTTATGCAGTAATAAAATATTGTTATGAAGCTGGAGCTAAAGAAGTAAGAGT
The DNA here is from genome assembly GCA_039812885.1 of Blastocatellia bacterium. GTDB lineage: Bacteria > Acidobacteriota > Blastocatellia > Chloracidobacteriales > JADJPF01 > JADJPF01. The sequence goes on along the minus strand of JBDIBI010000001.1, from coordinate 639,992 downwards.
AGCTGATAATCCTATAAATTCACCTGAAGGAGCTTTTTACAAAACAGGTATTAGAGATGCAACGCTAAAAGCTGGAGCTAAACTTTATTTACCAGAATCACATTCCTTTGAAGATCTTACCATTACAACAGATCCCAAAAAGCCAAGTTATGCAATAAAAAAACCTTGGCCTTTCTTCTATAAACCTTTTATTAAAGCTAACAAAGTAATTGGTGTAGCTCCACTAAAAGACCATAATCTATGTTATGCATCTATGACCATCAAGAATTGGTATGGCCTCTTAGGCGGTAGGCGAAATCGTTTCCACCAAGATATTCATAACATCGTTTATGATTTATCTTTGATGATGAAACCTACTCTTGTGATTTTAGATGCTACTAGGATTTTAATGAGCAATGGCCCAACAGGTGGCCGAATGAGTGATGTTGTCCCTGGAAATACTGTTATTGCTGGTACTGATCCTGTATCAGTAGACGCTTATGGATATACCTTACTAGGTCGTGATCCAGAAAAACTTACCTACTTGCAATATGCCCACGAAAGAGGTGCAGGTAATCGTTTTTGGAAACAACAGATTTTCCGTGAAATCACTATTTAGCTATTATCTAGTAAATCAACTAAGTAGCTATTGCTAAATACATAGGAATAACCTCTATGAGAATCACTACTGTCCGTATTCTAGTGCAAATCTTCTTTTTTAGCCTTTTTCTATTTTTCTGTTTTATAACTGAGTTTACTTACTTAAAAGGCTACCCTGTCTCGCTATTTCTAGAAGTTGATCCCTTAGTGTCTATTGCTACAGGCATAACTACACATACTATCTATAAAGGGCTTATTTGGTCATTAGTTCTGCTAGTTCCTACTATGATTTTAGGACGTTTCTTTTGTAATTGGATTTGCCCTTATGGAATTATGCATCAATTTGTAGGATGGCTTTTTAACACTCGTAATGTACAAGAAAAAATAACTTCTAATCGTTATCGTCCACTATATCAATTTAAGTATTATTTTTTAATCTTTTGTATTGTTGCTGCTGTTTTTGGCAGTTTGCAAATAGGAATATTAGATCCAATTTGTTTACTATTTAGATCATTTACTACAGCAATACTTCCTGCTGCAAATATGCCATTTGGCGGAATTTATGTTCAGGCCAAAGAACATCATGCAGCTTGGCTAACAGGCTTTTTTATACTTGGTCTAGTAGGGATGAATTTAGTAATTCCTCGTTTTTTTTGTAGAGTGCTTTGTCCTTTAGGTGCAACATTAGGAGTTTTATCAAACTTCTCTCTTTGGCGAATTGATAGAGATCCTAAAAAATGTACTGATTGTGATTTGTGCTTAAAGAGTTGCGAAGGAGCAAGTGACCCACATACATTACTTAGAAAAAGTGAATGCTTTGTTTGTTTTAATTGTATTGAAGATTGTCCACACGACGCACTAAGTTTTAAGTTTTTACCTAGAGAAGAAACAGGAGTAAAACTCCCTGAAGTGCCTGTAAGACGTGCTGTTTTTGCCGGTCTAACAGCAATGCTCTTTATTCCTTTTACTAGATTGAGTGGTAAAACTAGCAACAAAACCTTTGACAGAGCAGTAATTCGACCACCTGCATCTGTAGAAGAATCAGAGTTTCTTAAACGTTGTATTAAATGTGATCAGTGTATTCGTGTATGTCCAACTAATGTGTTACAACCTGCTCTATTTCAAAGTGGTGTAGAAGGTTTATGGACACCTATTATGGACATGCGTTTAGGTTATTGTGAGCTAAATTGCACGCTTTGTGGGCATGTTTGTCCTACTGGTGCAATTCAACAAATTTCTATTGAAGAAAAACTTGGCTTAGGTAAATTTAAGGATCAAGGCCCAGTAAAAGTTGGGACAGCCTTTTATGATCGTGGTCGTTGCTTGCCTTGGGGAATGGAAACTCCTTGTGTAGTTTGTCAGGAAGTTTGTCCAGTATCTCCAAAAGCAATTGAAACTTATGATGAAGTTATTACTCGTGTAGATGGTGTTAAAGTAACTTTAAACAAGCCTTTTATTATTCCAGAACGTTGTATTGGTTGTGGTATTTGTGAAAAAGAATGTCCTGTCTTAGATGAACGAGCAGTTTATGTTACAGCAGTTGGAGAAACTCGTTTTCGCAACCATTCCGACCGAAGATTACTTCTTAATGACAAAGATAAAAATGCTGCTTTATACTTAAAAGATGGAGAAGAAAAAGTAGAACTTCACCCATCACTACTATCTGGAGCAGCCCTTTTAGCTAAACCACAAACTAGTCAAAAAACTGAAGCTAAAAAATCTTGTAGTAGTGGTGGTTGTAGTAGTGGTAGTTGCGGTACTTCAGCTAAAAACACAAACATTCAAGTTAAACTAAATCAAACTCCAAAACTTTTACATAATGACCAAGCTGTCAATCTACCTAAACGAAAAAGCTTAAGCCAAATGATAATCAACCTTGGTGCAGCTATTCAAAGTGGTGGTTGTGGAGGTGGTTGTGGTTGTAGCAGTAAGACTACTAATAGCTGTGGAACTAGTGGTAGTTGTGGAACTAAGAAAGTAGAAATTCCTAAAGCTTTACCAGTTCCAATTGTTCCAACAAATTTCTCACAATCTAAAGAAAAGTCTGCTAAACTAGAAAATCTATCTATCCAAAAATCATTATCACCACACCAAGACTTTGACTTAGTTGCTTGGGTAGAAGATTTAAATAAAAAGAGTGGTCATTAAAAATCAAAATCTTTAAGGAGCGAGCCATCTTATGAGTAATTGTAGTAGAAGGAATTTCTTAAAACAGTCTGTTTTATTAGGTGCAGCAGGAGCATTAGGTTGTAATGGTAGTGGTTCTATAGAAGTTAGTGAACCGGCAAAAGCCTCATCTGCCGCAGTACCTGCAACAGAACCAGCCAATAACTTAGCAGGAAAAAAAGTACCTACTGCAACACTAGGAAAAACAGGTATAACTGTACCAATACTTTCACATGGTGGATTGTATGAATTAAATACCTTAATGGTGGCTCGTGCTTTTGAGCTAGGGATTAACTACTTTGATGTAGCAGATTGTTATTTAAATGGTCAAAGTGAAGTTGTCTTAGGAAAAACTTTAGAGAAATTAGGTAAACGTAAAGAAGCTTTTATTGTCTCCAAATATCATCCTAAACAACCTAGTGATATGGTTACAGGCATTAATGAACGTTTATCTAATTTGCGGACTGATTACTTAGATGCTTACTACATCCATCAATTAGGTGATGGAGAATATCCAAAAGAATGTGTTGATTGGCCTAAGAGCAAAGAATGGAAAGAAATGGCTGAAAAACTAAAAAAAGAAAAGAAAATTAATTTCTTTGGATTTTCCTGTCATGCTGGCATCCTACCTCAAGCAATAGAAAATGCAGCTGAAGGTGGTTTTGTGGATTTAATTATGTTTCGCTATAACTTCCGTTCAGTAAACAGCGATGCACTAAACCGAGCAATTGATAAAGCTAAAAAAGCCAACATTGGTTTAGTTGCAATGAAGACTCAAGGTGGTAGAGTCTCTTTCCAAGAAAAGGCTGATACCTTTACACAAAAAGGATTTAATCAAGCTCAATCCACATTAAAAGCAGTTTGGGCTGATGGTCGTATTGATACAATAGTTTCTAATATGCCTTCACTGCAAATTGTCCAAGAAAATGCTACAGCATCTCTACAAAACCAAATTAGCCAAGCTGAACGCCAACTCTTAGATGAATATGCTAAAGCTACTAACCATTTAGTCTGCCATGGTTGTGATCATATTTGCTCTCCTCATGTTGAAACTCCTGTAAGAATTGGAGATACATTACGTTACTTAATGTACAATAACAACTATCAAGATCCTCATATGGCTAAACAACTTTTCTCTAAACTCCCACCAGAAGCTCGTGCTGCTATCTTGCGTACAGATTACCGCCAAGCTGAAGCTGCTTGCCCATTTAATTTAAAAATTGGAAATATGATGGTAGAAGCAGCTAACAAGCTAGCCTAAAATCTTAAACAACTCTCAAAGAGTAACTGTGCTTAACTATTTACATTTCATCTAAGAAAATGTAAAAGTTAAGCACAGAATTTCGTTTATTTCATAGAACTAAAACATACTTAATATATTTAATTAATTACCTATTTTGGTAAAACTTCTTTTCTCTTTAAAAAAGGCTTATTTCTTTTGATTCAACTTGTTAACGGCTAATTTTATGGATAAATATATTGCTGTAGTACTAGATGATGAACCACTAGCACGCCAAGACCTAATTTATCAATTACATAACTTTCCTGAAATAGAAATTGCAGCAGAAGTAGAAACTATTATTGAAGCTGTTGAAGCTATTAATTTTCACAAACCAGACATAGTATTTTTAGATGTTAATTTGGTAGAAGAAACAAGTTTTAGGCTATTTGATGAAATTGAAGTGTTTTTTGCTGTTGTGTTTGTTACTGCATTTAGTGAATATGCAGTGGATGCTTTTGAAGTGGATGCTTTTGATTATTTGGTGAAGCCAGTTAAAACAGAACGCTTAGCAAAAACTATTTCAAAATTTAAAGAAAAATGGCTCAAGATCTCTGAATATGAAAATACTAAAGAAATAAGTACATTAGCTTACAATCAACAAGTTTCTATTAAAATAGGCAATGACATCCAGGTTATTTCATTAAGTAATTTAATTTATATCATAGCAGAAGGTGATTATACTCGACTGTATATGAATACAGGAGAAAAACCCTTAGTATTAAAACTTATTTCTAAATGGGAAGAACTTTTACCTCAAGACCAATTTATTCGTATACATCGAAGCACAATCATAAACATAAATTTTATAGAAAGATTAGAACAACCTCAGCAAAAAAAATACTTAGTTTATATGAAAAATATTTCTCACCCTCTCAATGTGAGTCGCAATCTAACTAAAGATATTAAGAAGCGCTTATGCTTAGATTGGAAGAAGTTTGATTAAGGTTTTGTTTTATAGGTATTTTAATTACAGCTTTTACCCAAAGATCTTCTTGTTTAAGTGTAAAAATATCATCGTTTTTATACAATCGTTTCAACCGCTCTTCGATTATATTCAAACTCACCCCTAAACCATCTTTAGATTTAGGCTTATTGATTTGCTCATTTTTTAATATTCCAGTATTAGAAACTGATAAAAATAAATAGTTATCTACTAATTTAGCACAAATCTCAATTTTTAGCGGTTTAGGGCTGGTTTTCATTCCATATTTAATAGAATTTTCTGCCAAGGGTTGCAAAATAAAAGCAGGAATAATCAAGTCTTTTACTTTAGCATCACAAGACAAATGAATTTCTAGTTTATTTTGAAATCTGATTTGTTCTATTGCCAAATAGCTTTTTACTGCTTCTAACTCTTCATTTAATGGGACTTCCAAAACTTGCCGATTAGATAAAAGATACCGCATGTAATCACAAAGATTTTCTACTACTGTTACGGCCATTGCAGAATTTGTTTTTATCAATATTCTAACAGAACTGAAGGCATTAAAGAGAAAGTGTGGATTTAGTTGATATTTAAGTATTTGCATCCTTAAATCACTTTCTACTAACTTTGCTTTACTAAGAGTATTTTGAGCAGTTATTTCTATTAATACTTTTTCCATTTGTGTTGTTTTAGCTAAAAGTTCAGTTTCTCTTAGTTGTGCTTCTATAGTCTGTTGTTTTAATCTAAATGAAAATACTATATATATAACACCTATTATGGAAAACACATAAGCAAAATAAGCCCACCAAGTTTTCCACCAAGGCGGAAGAATAGTAAATTCTAAAAAAATTTCTTTCTCACACCAAACACCATGATTATTACTAGCTTTAGCCTTAAAAATGTACTTACCTGGAGAAAGATTTGTATAAACAGCTTCACGGCGATTACTAATCTGACTCCAGTCCTCTCCTAAACCTGATAGTTGATAGGTGTAAAGATTTCTTTCAGGAGAATTAAAATCCAGTGCTGTTATTTCAAAAGTAATAAAGTTTTGGTTATAAGGAAGTTCAATTTTGGTTTGTGCGGCAAGAGGAGTATTTCTGCCATTTATTGTAAATCTAGTAATTTCTACTTGAGGGGAAAAGTTATTGGTTTTAATCTGTTCAGGAAAAAAGCTGTTAAAGCCTTTTGTCCCACCAAAAAATATTTCTCCTGTTTTGGGGTTTCTAAACCAAGCAAATCGATTAAATTCTAAACCTTGCAAACCATCTTTTATTCCAAAAAGTGTGAATTTATTTGCCTTAAAATCATATTTATTAATTCCATTATCTGTACTTATCCAAAAATAACCTTCTGCATCTTGAAAAATTGCATAAGTGTTATTATGTGCTAAGCCATTATTGGTTGTAAGTTGATGAGTGAACAAAAAGGTTTTTGTATCTAACCTATAAATACCTTGTCCTTTAGTAGTTAGCCAAATATTGCCATCTTTATCTTGTAAAATGTGGGTGACAAAAGTACCAAACTTATAATTAGGTATTTTGCCAGTCTGTATAGTAAAAGTTTCTGTTTTATAGTCAAAAGTGGCTAATCCTTCTTCAGTTCCAATCCAAATAATCCCGTCTTTATCTTCAAATAAAGAACTAACTTCCCCCCTGCTATATTTATCGCTCAACCCAATTTCAGAAAAATAGTATTTTATTGACTTGCGGTCAGGAGAAAGAACACATAACCCTCTTGAAGTAGCTACCCAAAGAAAATTTCTTCTATCTTCACGAATAAGATAAACCTCTCGTAATTTAGGAAAGTTAGTGATATCTATAAAATTTTCTGTTTTTTCATTGAATTTTTGTAACCCAGTTTTTCCTGAGCCTCCAACCCATAAAATACCTTGTTTATCTCTATAAACATTCCAAAAAGTATTATTGTCAGTGCCATTTATAGATTCATTAAAGTAATAATGCTTAACAACGTTATTTTGTCGATCAAATTTATTTAAACCACCAAATTGTGATGCTACCCATAAAGTGCCATCTTCATCTTGCCAAATACCTCGCACATAGTTATTACTCAAAGAGTTTTGGTTGTAAGGAATATTCTTATAAACTTGAAATTTGTTAGCATAAAATGAAAGCTTGCTAATGCCTGAAATAGCATCTCCAAACCAAAACACGTTTCTGTTATCACAAAATATTGTACTAACACTATTACCTATTAAAGTTTGAGAATTGATTGGATCATAGGCATAGTTGTTGAGCGACAAACTTGACAGATCTAGGTATTTTAAGCCGTCATTATATGTTCCAATCCACAAAGCTTTGTCTTGTAAAAACATTGTTCTTACATCGTTTACTTCAAAAAAATTAACAAGTTGATAATCATCTAAACTTTTTTCAACTACTTGATAAATTCCTACTTCAGAACCAGCCCAAATATTTTGGGGAGTTTTTATTAAAACAAAAACTTCTTCGTTTTCTAAGTCTTTGTCTCCTAGACCTTTAGAACGAGAAAAAGCTCCGCTTGACTTATTAAAAAGCCAAACTCCATTAGAAGTAGCCAATAATAAATGTTCCTTATTAAGCTCAACCATTGAATATATAGCTAAGGTCTTTTCTTTATCTATTAAGTGATACTTTTTCCAAATATTAGAATTTCTTTGGTAATAGCCAATCTGCGTTTCTGTAGCAAACCAAAGCCTTTGAGCAGAATCTTCATAAATTTGGTATACATGCCCTAGATCTTTATTAAAATCCTTTAGTGCAGTATTATTACTATCAAGAAAACTATCTGTTATAGGATTGTAAATACTAAAACCATTATATGTTCCAACCCAAATAACTCCCAGCTTATCTTGATAAACAGTTAAAGTATTATTGTCACAAAGACTGTTAGGATCTTTGTCATCATGGAAATAAGTTTTGAATTTATAACCATCATAACGATTCACACCATATTCAGTAGCAATCCAAATAAAACCTGTTTTATCTTGAAAAATACAATGTACACTGTTATTTGATAAACCTTTTTCCTGATCTAATCGCTCAAATCTTAAATTCTCATCAATAGCCCAAACACAATTACTGCTCACCAATAAAGCAACTAAAGACAACAAAATATATTTTAATGTGGTAATAGTGTTACTGAACATATTAAAACAGTTTAGCGAAAAACAAATTAAAGCAACAACTTATAGTTGCTATTGCTCTGTAAAAAAAAGAGCAGCTCGAAAGCTGCTCCGTAAAATCCTTACATCACTAAATGTAAGGAGACTGAAATGCACAAAACTTATCTAATACCAGAAGGTTGATTAAATTGACCAACATTTAAGCCAGGTTGACCAACTATTGTAGCTGTACCACCAGCAGCAGGCTTTTTCTGAATGCGATTATTGCCTGTATCAGCAATAAATACAGTTCCTGATAAATTTACAACTACACCTTCAGAGTGATTTACTGTTCCTACGACTGTTCCAGAGTTCATAAATACTGACCACACTCCGTTTATGTTTACTTGAATACGGTTGTTGGAGGCATCTGCTACCCAAATTCTTCCACTGTTATCTACATGCAATCCTTTAGGCATGTTTACCTGTCCTATGGCTGGCCCTGCTGTTGCTAGAAGAGTCCAACCTGTGTTTAGACTATTGCTATTTACTTGAATACGATTGTTTGCTGTGTCTGCTACATATACTTTTCCATTTAAATCTATTGCAATTGAATTGGGCTGGTTAACTTTACCAACAGCAGTTCCTGCACTTGCCCCTGCAAATATTGTAAATATTGGGCTTATGCTTGTTGGATTTGTTACCAACAATATTCTATTATTTGCTGTATCTGCTACATAGAGTTTATTGCTTATTTCATCGTAAGCAACTGAAGCAGGTTGATTTACTTGATTAGTGGCTGTTCCTCCTGTTGCGATTACAGCCCAAGTTACGCCTCCATCAGTAGAGCGTTGAATACGATTGTTTGCTGTATCTGCTACAAAGACGATAGTGTCTGCAAAGTTTGAAGTTACACCCTTAGGAGCATTAAATTGTCCAGCAGCAACTCCAGCACCATTTCCTATTGTTTTCCAGCTTATTCCTTGGTCAGTAGAGCGTTGAATACGGTTGTTTAGCGTATCTGCAACATAGATAGTATTATGCTCTAATGTTGATACAAACAAGATAATACTACTAGTTGAAGTACTGGAATTAAAGTTAGTGTCTCCACTGTAAGTGGCTGTAATAGTGCGAGTTCCTACATTAGTAATAGCCGCAGTTAAAGTAGCTTGTCCATTTACTAAACTTGGAGAGCCTAAGGTAGTAGTACCATCCTTAAATGTAACAGTACCAGTAGGTGTTCCTGCTCCAGGAGAGTTAGCAGAAACTGTCGATGTAAATGTAACCATTTGTCCAAGTACTATTTGAGTTGGACTTGCTGTTAGTGATGTTGAGGTATTAGCTTTGTTAACAACTTGAGTTAAAGCGGCAGAAGTACTAGTAGTAAAGTTAGTATCTCCACTATATACAGCAGTTATAGAATGGCTTCCTACAGAAAGGCTACTTATAAGAAGTTGAGCTTGTCCATTTACTAAAGGAACACCTTTACCTAAGTTTGTAGAACCATCCTTAAATTGAACAGTTCCAGTAGGTGTTCCCGAAGTTGTTGATGAAACAGTTGCTGTAAATGTTACTGTTTGTCCAAACACTGATGGATTTGCTGATGAACTTACTGTTGTTGTTGTGCTTGCTTGGCTTGGCATACATGTATTTGCTAGCACTGATACTGTCCCTGGAGCCATTAAACCACCAAAATTAGAAATAGCTAAATCTGGCTTACCATCACCATCTAAGTCTCCTATTGCTACTGAGGTAGGACCAATGCCAGTGGAGAAAGGAAGTGCAGTAGCAAAATTAATATTACCACTTGAACTTGTGTTTCTTAGTACTGATGTTGTGTTGTTAAAACTATCAGCAGTAGCTAAATCAGGTTTACCATCACCATCTAGGTCTCCTATTGCTACTGAAAAAGACCCAAAGCTAGAGAAAGTAAGTTGAGTTGCAAAATTAATACTTCCACTAGTACTTGTGTTTCTTAGTACTGATGTTGTGTTGTTAAAACTATTAGCAATAGCCAAATCAGGCTTACCATCACCATCTAAGTCTCCTATTGCTACTGAGCTAGGAGCAACACCAGTAGCAAAAGTAAGTTGAGTTGCAAAATTAACATTACCACTAGTACTTGTGTTTCTTAGTACTGATACTGTGCTTGGATTCGTAAAATCACCAGAATTAGCAATGGCTAAATCAAGCTTACCATCACCATCTAAGTCTCCTATTACTACTGATTGAGGACTACTACCAACAGAGAAAGTAAGTTGAGTAGCAAAATTAATATTAACACTAGTACTTGTGTTTCTTAGTACTGATACTGTGTTGTCACTAGAATTAGCGATAGCTAAATCAGGCTTACCATCACCATCAATGTCTCCTATTACTACTGATTGAGGACTACTACCAACAGAGAAAGTAAGTTGAGTAGCAAAATTAACATTACCACTAGTACTTGTGTTTCTTAGTACTGATACTGTGTCGTCACCAGAATTAGCAATAGCCAAATCAGGCTTACCATCTCCATCTATGTCTCCCATTGCTACTGAAAAAGACCCAACGCCAGTAGAGAAACTAAGTTGAGTTGCAAAATTGACACTACCACTAGTACTTGTGTTTCTTAGTACTGATACTGTACTGTCACCTTGATTAGCAATAGCTAAATCAGGTTTACCATCACCATCTAAATCTCCTATTGCTACTGATTGAGGGACACTACCAGTAGAAAAACTAAGTTGAGTAGCATAACTAATATTACCAATTGAGCTTGTGTTTCTTAGTACTGATACTGTGTTGTCAGCAGAATTAGCAGTAGCTAAATCAGGCTTACCATCACCATCTAAGTCTCCTATTGCTACTGATTGAGGAATAGCTCGAGCAGCAAAATTATGTTTAGTAGCAAAATTAATATTACCAATTGAACTTGTGTTTCTTAGTACTGATACTGAGCTTGGATCGAAAATAAAACCAAAATTAGCAGTAGCTAAATCAGGCTTACCATCACCATCTAAGTCTTTTATTGCTACTGATTGAGGACCAAGGCCAGTAGAGAAAGTAAGTTGAGTTGCAAAATTAACACTTCCACTAGTACTTGTGTTTTCTAGTACTGATACTGTACTGTCACTATTATTAGCAACAGCTAAATCAGGCTTACCATCACCATCTAAGTCTCCTATTGCTACTGAAGAAGGTTCAACACCAATAGCAAAAGTAAGTTGAGTTGCAAAATTAACACTTCCACTAGTACTAGTGTTTCTTAGTACTGATACTGTGCCTGGATGTCCACCACCATTACCATTACCCTCTTCAACATTAGCAATAGCTAAATCAGGCTTACCATCACCATCTAAGTCTCCTATTGCTACTGAGCTAGGAGCAACACCAGTAGCAAAAGTAAGTTGAGTTGCAAAATTAATACTTCCACTAGTACTAGTATTTCTTAATACTGATACTGTGCTTGGATTAATAAAATCACCAGTATTAGCAATAGCTAAATCAAGCTTACCATCACCATCTAAGTCTCCTATCGCTATTGAGCTAGGAAAAACACCAACAGAGAAAGTAAGTTGAGTTGCAAAATTAACACTTCCACTAGTACTAGTATTTCTTAGTACTGATACTGTGCTTGGATTCGTACCATCACCAACATTAACAATAGCTAAATCAGGCTTACCATCACCATCTAAGTCTCCTATTGCTATTGATCGAGGAGCAACGCCAGTAGCAAAAGTAAGTTGAGTAGCAAAACTAGCATTGCCACTAGTACTTGTGTTTCTTAGTACTGATACTGTGTTGTCACCAGCATTAGCGATAGCCAAATCAAGCTTACCATCACCATCTAAGTCTCCCATCGCTACTGAGGTAGGACCAACACCAGTAGCAAAAGCTGGGCTTATGTTAGGAAAATTAATACCAGAACAAGCGGTAATAGCAAGAGGGTTAATTTCTAAGTCAGCACTGTTTGATTTGGATAAGTCATTTGCACTAGAACTTAAAAAATATAAAGGCCAGACAATAATAAAAGGCATTATTAAACAGATAAAGCGAATAATTAGTTTATTTTTATCTTTGTGAAAAAAACTAGGTTTATTATTGTTTAATTTTGTGTTGTGACTAGAATTTCTCCTGATCCAGCTTGATATTCTTGATATTACGGATAGTAGTAAGAATTTATAAAGTTGTCTCATTGACCATCAGTCTCCTATATTATTGTTAAATTTTAGTGATTTGTTTGTAAGTTCCATTTACACATTATTAAGTAAAATACATTATGATATAACCTCTATATAAAAATCATCTTTTATTGAGAAAAAGATTGAGCAACTCTCTTTTTTACTTAAACTACTAAGAAACAAACTGATTAAGTTTGAATGATTAAATATAAAAAAATTAGCTGGCAACAGAAATAGTTAATCGATGAAGTGTCCTAAATAATCGATGAAGTGTCCTAAATAATCAGTTATTACTAAGAAATTGAATCTATAAATGGCAGAATGATTCTGTCAAAAAGAAGCAAATAATTTTCTAATTTTTGTATTGAATAATCAAAACTTACTAAGTGATAGTTACAGGTAAATATGCATAACAAAAACTAAAAATTTATAGTCCAAAGAAGATAAAAATTGCTACATATTATAAATAACTGATCATAGTAATTTACCGTAAGGTTATGCTATATCTGTGGTTATAAAGAGTTTATGATAGAATCAAAACTTACGTATTATAAAGCGTTTGGTTTAACAAGAATAAACAAGGATATAATTTGAATAAAATAATTGAATTGGCAGCTAAAATATTAATTTACATAGTTTTATTATTTGGATTGAGTTTAATTTTTTTACTAGTACCAGGTTGCTGCCTACTGATAAACGCTTATCTAAAATTGCCTTCAATACTAACTTTAATAATCACTTTTATTTGGAGTTTTATACTTTTAAGTTCTTTACATTATTTACACAAAAATTATTTTGACTATTTTGAGGAAACACCACTAGAAAACGAGCAACTTGCTGATCATACAACACTTGAGTGGAATGCTAAAAAAGAAGTTAACCAAGTACTTAAATTTTTTATTTTCTCTGTGCTAAGTAGGATAATTATTTTATGGTTACTCATAAATATAACTAATTTTGTTTTATTACCATCTATTGTTATAGATTTAGGATTACTTAGTGAATGTCAGCAAAATGTTTCTATTTATGGTTTATTGCTAGGGCTTCTTTTTATTTCTTTAGGCCAAATCTTAAACCGTCAAAACAAAAACAATTCGTCAAAAACTTCTACTCTTTCCTAAATTCTCTAAAACCTCAAAAGCAACTTATCAGATGCAAACACTAATAATAATATCTATTGTTTAGTACCTATACGAGTAAGTAACCATTTATTTTCTTGGTGAATCCATTCAGCTTTAAAATGTCCTTCTACTTCTACAACTTTGCCATCTGCTAGCTTAGCTCTTTGCTTATAAGTACCTGTTTGCACAGCAGTTTCACCATCTATAGTAATGGATTCTGTAGTGTTGACATTTAATTCAACAGTCACATTTTTAAATGAGTTCAAAAACTTGCGAATTTCTTCTCTACCTTTTATACTTGCACCAGGATTAGCGATTTCACCATCTTCAGTAAACATATCCGCAATAGCATCACCATCTACCTTACGCACAAATTCGCTATATTTTTGCAAAGCTGTTTCAATTTCTTTTTTATATTGTTGTTCTTTTTCATCATAACTAATAGTCGAAGTAATTAGAGAAATTTTGAGTAGATTGGTTGGTTTGATTTGACCATCAGAGTTGAGTGGATTAAATACAAACAATACAACAATAACAATGGCAACAGTTATTTTTTTTAGGACAAACAACTTATTCATTTAACTTCCTAAAAAGGTAAAAGTTTTTCTAGTGAGATTGACTTAAATATCTTATTAACTCCCAGATATTATAAAGTCCAATAGCTAAAAGTAACAAAGGGAATCCTAGCCATAAAATAGGGCTTTTCCAATCTGGTCAGGTACCACACATACGTTGTTTTAAAGGTTTTCTTCCTCCACCTTCAATGCCATAAACCAAACCATAAATTTTTAAGATTCCAATTGTGGTAAAAAGTAGTCCCATTACTAGAGAAGGTAACCAATTAGCTAAATCCATAAATCATTCCTTTACTAAATCCAATTACTGCATATAGCCAAGACTACGTAATTTATCTTCTATACCTTCATTTGCAAAAACTTCATCTTGTTGAATTTGCGAAGGATCTTTGTAAGAAGTGCCTTCCCTTTTTATTTGCCTAGTAGCGAGAAATTCAGGGGTAAAAATTTCTTGTAAGACTTTTCCATCCATTTCTGGTGTAAGTGGTTCATTTAGATGAAAAAGTACCGTTGGGGTTACATCTTTTAAGTTTGCCCCAGAGATTTGCTCTCCTTGACGAATATTTTTTCCCCAAGCAATAAAAATTCCATCTGGAGTATGTTCTCCAGTATTATGATTAGAAGGTGTTAAGTATTTATCGCTACTCAAATCACCTTTATAAGCACCATAATTTATTGCTAGGATTATATCTGGAGCAAAGTGTTTATAAGGGCCATCAAAAGCTTCTTCTTGGGTGAGAATATAGCGGAAGACTAGTTCTCCATTTGGAAATTTATGTCCAACTAGTTTATTTTTTATTTCTTGCTTTAATTTCTCTGCTTCTTGACCTGGCTCAACTATTCCATAAGGCTCACGCCCCTTTAGATTAAGGCGAATACCTCCATCTAAAGTATAATAAGCCCTTGTTTTAGACCAATCTAATTTATCAAAATAATTTTGTGTATCAGACTCTTGAGATTTTAATTTTGCAACTCCATAACCTATTTCCTTTTGAAATGGCTTACGTATTGCACGGTAAACACTTGCAACTTCATCTAGTACACCAATACGACGAAGTGCTGTTTTCAGCTTGGCTTTCTCACCTCGTTCAACAATATAACCTTGATCTAATAACCAGCGAGGAATATCAAAAGCTGAATAAAATGGGCCAAAACCATGATCAGAAACTACAAAAACTGTTGTGTCTGGCTCTAAGTCACTAAGCAAAACACCTACAGCTCTATCTAATTTTTCATAAATATCAAAAATTGTAGTATGTAAGCTTGCAGGTTGCTCTGAGTGTTTAGGGTGTTCAGTATCCATTGCTGCCCAGAGACGATGTTGAGCACGGTCTGATTCAGTAAAAACAGTCCAAAATAAATCGCTTGGATATTTTTTAAGAAGATAGCGAGATGCGGCTAAACGCTTATCAATAGAGCTTAAAAGCTCTTCTGCTATTTGTTCTTTACCTTTTGCATGTAAATTAACATCTACAACATAGCCAGGAACAACTGTTTCAATTTCTTTTGCTAACTCTTCAGGAAAAGTATAAGGATGATCGCCTCCAGGCCAAAGCATTCCACAAACTAAGTAGCCATTGACTTTCAAAGCAGGAAATGAGCAAGGATCGTTTATTACACCTACTTGGCGACCACGCTCAGAAAGCAATTCCCAAATGGGTTTTGCTTTAATGTCAAGTGTGGTCATTGCTTTAAGAGTAAAATTATCTTCTCTGCGAACTAAAGGCATGAAAATTCCATGACGGCCTTCACTTGTTCCAGTAGCAGCAGAAGTCCAGCCAGGAAAGCTATTTGGTGTTACAGATGAACGTAAAAACCCTATAGTACCTTCTTCTATAAGGCGTTTTAAATTCGGTAGTTTTCCTTGTTCTATCAATAAGTCTATAACTTCAAATGTTGCACCATCTAGACCTATTACGGCTGCTTTACTCATCTTATCCCTCCCTGGGGTTGCGCAAGCCTTCGGCTTGCTAAAACTCCAGGCTAATATATTAATTAAAACCAAAATCCTAGGCTAATATATTAAAATAATGCTTCTCCTGTGATTTCACTAGGGATGGCAACACCTAGTTCTTTCATAATTGTAGGAGCAATATCACAAATATTAGGTTTTTTATCTTTAATATCTTTACGGCTAATTAAAAAATGTGCATCGTCTTGAGTATGCATTCCAGTAAAGATTTCTCTATCCATTAAAACTTGTTTATTGGTTGAGCCTTTCATATCAAAACCATAGTTGGAAAGTACTATTAAATCAGGAGCTTGTTCCATTAATGCACCTTTGAAAACTTCTTCCTTCATAAACACTTTTTTAATAGCAGTTTTACCATTGTGAGAGATTTCACGAAGCCCAGCAGCAATTTCAGCACGAAGTTTTTCATACTCTGCACCAGGTTCAACTGTACCTTGTGGGTACTTCCCTTTTAGATTGATATAAATACGTGTAGGATCAAGAGCAAATGCACGACTACCAGGCCCAATTTCTTCAATAGACTTTGGCTGTTCAGAAGTGAAATTTAAATAACCATTCTGCTTTAACCAATAATTTAAGTAAACTTGTTGTTCAATACTGGTAAAACCATGGTCAGAGCACATCATAAATGTAGTATTACTATCTAACCGATCATAGACTTCACCAATTAGTTTATCAACACGGCGATAGAAATCTAAAAAACCATTATGATAAGGGTGATTTTTATCTACTAATGCATCCCACATAAAATGATGTAAGCGATCTGTTTCAGTAATTGTACCAATGAAGAGCGACCATTTTTCTCTATCAAAAAGTTGTAAAATCGTTTTACGGCGTTTTTCAAAAACATCATAGATATCTTCTAAGAAAACATCTTTAGATTCACGAGCTTTTTGAGCATCAGGATCTAGTCTATATTGGAGTTCCATAAGTGTGGGAACTAATTCTGGTGGATAAGTAGCTTTTTTCAAGTCAGTTGCAACAAAACCAGAAATCAAAGCTCCATTCAATGGTTTGGCAGGATAGGTTTCTGGGACATTGATAACAACTGAGCGTTTTCCATAATTGCCTAACACATCCCAGAGTGCAGGAACTTTAACACTTTTGGAATTAGGGAAATAAATTTTGTAACTATTAGGTTGTAAGTCTAAAAAACCAAAAATTCCATGTTGAGCAGGATTCATACCTGTATAAAAGCAAGTCCAAGAAGTAGAAGAAACCTCTGGAATTGAAACATCCATTTGCTTAAGACTTGCTGAAGCAGCTATTTTAGCTAAATTAGGCATTGTGCCATCAGCACAAAACTGCTTTAGTAAAGTATAAGGTGTTCCATCTAAGCCTATTAGAACTACTTTCTTTTCTTTTACTTCTGGTTGTGATTTTCCTAGCGATCTTAACCTATCCAAAATACCCATTTTTTAATACTCCGATCCTGGGGTTGCGCTCGCTAGCGCTCGCTAAAACCCCAGGCTAATATAACTTTAGAAACAACCTAATTCTTCTAAATCAGGCTAATATAACTTTAGAAACAACCTAATTCTTCTAAATCAGGCTAATGTAGCTTTAGAAATAACCTAATTCTTCTAAACGACGTTTAACTTCTTCTTCTTCCTCTTCTGAATAAACTTCTTGATCAGGTCTAGGAATATAACCTAATTCTTCTAGCTTACGTAAAATTTTTCCTGCACTTTGTTCAGGGGTTTCAGTAGAGCTATCTACAGAAACTTCTGGATTAAGAGGTGGTTCATAAGGATCAGAAACACCTGTAAAAGCAGGAATTTCTCCAGCTATAGCTTTAGCATAAAGCCCTTTTACATCGCGTTGGACACACACTTCTAATGGGCAATGAACATAAACTTCTACAAAATCGCCTATTGTTTTTCTTACTTCATCACGTATTTCACGATAGGGAGAAATTGCAGCACTGATTGCAGCCACACCATTGCGAGAAAGCAAGTGGCAAACAAACCCAATTCGGCGGATGTTTGTATCACGATCTTCTTTGGAAAAACCTAAGCCTTTGCTTAAGTTAGTTCGTACTACATCGCCATCTAGAATTTCAACTTTTAGATTACGACGTTTTAATTCTGCTTCAACAATATGTGCAAGTGTGGTTTTACCAGCTCCAGATAAACCAGTGAACCACAATGTGAAACCTTTTTGAGACATAATAAATTATTTACTCCAAAAATAGATAATGTAGCAAATAGGTCAGTGTACAATAAAACACCCTTTAACAAAACTGGTTCATCCTAAAAAGCAATCCCCAGGTGTTTATGCCTGGGGATTAGTTTTATTTGAAAATTTTTGCAAGTATTTTAGAGATTATTCAAACTTAACAAAGATATTTTTTGCATCTAGCTTTGTTGTACCAATTTGACGAGGAATAACAACAAGATGGAATGGTGTAGTTGTACTTGAAGATGTACCAACTTGTTGATTAAGCGTAACTACAAGTTCATTTCCACTCAGAGAGATCTTACTGATTGATACTGTAGTGCCATTAGTAACTTGCCCTAAGAATACTGCTATAACAACTTGGTTATTAAAATCAATTTTATTTATATCAACACTTGAGCTAGAACCAAGTAAATTTTGAAGTTGGGATTTAGTATCGATAAATAGTTTTCTTGCAGTAGTTACACCAGAGCTTGTTCCTTTGAAATCAAAAGCAGGGGTAATAGTTGTTCCATAAACAGCTCCTTGTTGACGAGCGGCTTGTTTAATTTGACCAGCTAGAACAGAGTTTAAGTTATTAGTTTTACTACCAACACTTTGTATAGGCATGTTGGCTGCAACTCCAGGTCTAGCCATAGAAGCATCAATATCAACTCTTTTAGCAGCAGAAGAATCTTTTGCTAAAGCTCTAGTGCTTTCTGTTTCTTTCTTTGCAATTGATTCACTAGGTTTGGAAGAAGGTACAGTAAGATTAGCTACTTTTCCAGAACTAACACCACCTGCTACACCACCCACTACACCACCTACTACACCACTTTCTACATCATCTTCTGCACTACTTGTGAGTTCATCACTAGGTGTAGCCCCGCTTACTTTAGCTTTAGCATCCACACTAGTACTATAACCTAAAGACCCACCATAAGATCCGCTATAACTAGGAGGCGGAGCAGCGATTTCTTTTGCCTCATTACG
Source organism: Blastocatellia bacterium (assembly GCA_039812885.1). GTDB lineage: Bacteria > Acidobacteriota > Blastocatellia > Chloracidobacteriales > JADJPF01 > JADJPF01. The sequence continues at coordinate 620,956 of JBDIBI010000001.1, read as the reverse complement.
AGCTATCAATTCATCTGCGCCTCTTTCCCAACCTTTATCAGCCGCATCTTTAGATAATTCATAGCTACGACCAGCTTCTTCTATTACAACAGCATGAGTACCATCGGCTTTAGCAACTTCTTGTTTATAAGTAAGGTGTGAAAATTGACCATTAGTACTAGAAGCCATTGTACTAAAAGTTTGCTCTTCTGCTGGCCAAATACCACTACAAGCAATTGTATTTATAGAAATATTGTTTCTTTGTGCAAACTTTATTTCATCTTCCCAACGATAACCATCTGGATAGCTATGTGGGCCAGCATCTCCAATTAGAAAAACTATCTTACTTTTAGCTTGAGGATCCCAAGCCATGTCATGCAAAGTAACTTGTAAGCCGCTTGCCACATCTTCTGGTTTGTCTCCACCACCTGAAGCAACAATTGAAGATAAAGCACGAGAAATTTCTTGTACATCTCGTGTAAAAGGCCAAGATTTGGTTACATATTCATCATAACGATCTCTATAAGTAACTATCCCATAGCGAACATCAGGAGCTGGTTGTCCCTGAGAAATTTCACTAATAATACTTCTGATATTGTTTTTTACTATTTCTATTTCATCCCCCATACTACTAGTGCTATCAATGGCAAAGACAACATCTATACGAGGAACAGATGAGTTAATAGGTGGAGGCACAGGTTCAACCACAGGATTAGTTACAACTGAGGGTTGTGTTTTTTGAGAGAGAAACATTTTGGTTAACGCAGCGCTGTAGAATACAGCTACGCCTAAAACAAGCACCAAAGCAGCTCTTTTATACATTATTGGCCTCCAAGATTTTATTTATAAATTGAAAGTAGTCTTTGGAGTTAAAATCGCATCAGTGGTAATTTGGTTCCCCAATATTTTGCAGATTTTTGCAAAATTAGAAAAATTTTAGGAATTACTTTGTTTGCAAAATTTTATTTAGTTCCTGTTGGTCTACTTTCCCTGTCATAGCAATAGCTTTTGCTGCACGATCACAACACTCTTGTAAAAAATGCCCAGCATGTCCACGTGTCCAAGTCCAAGTCACTTTATGCCTTTGAGAAGCTTTGCTAAGTCTTTCCCAAAACTCAAAATTTGTTTTCTTACGAAATTCACCTAACATTGTTTTGACAACGTATTGTGAATCAGATACAACTGTTACCTGACAAGGTTCTTGCAATTGTTCTAGCCCTAAAGAGGCAGCAACTATTTCTGCTTGCTGATTACTAGCTTTACCTAAATATTCACCAAAAATTTTCCGTACACCTTTAAATTCCAAAACTGCTGCTGCTGCTGCACGACTTTCTCCTGCTTGATAATTAGCGTTATCTAAGCTACATCCATCACAAACTAATAAGACTTCTTTCATAAGGTACATTAACTATACTAAAATTTAGCAATATCAAAATTTTTATTTACACAAGTTATTTTACTTTGCTTTCATAGAAAATGACAAATAAAGAGTTTTTAACTCTACCTACTAAATGAAAACGACATAATTTTATTTATGCTGCAACAATACAAAAACTTAGTCATCACTTGCAAAAACTTTTTTGCATTTAATTAAAAATAAAATAAATACCACAATACCTACATATTTTCTTTAATATAAAACTTCTTATATATATATTCTAATACCCTAATACATTGCAAGATAAAGCATTAAACTGTATAATGGTTGGTTGAATTTTTCAAAAATCAATAAGAAATATCGCAAAAACAAGGATTTAGCTTTAAGATTTATAGGCTTTCTAAACAATTATCAGATAGGTTTAAAAGAATTTAGATATTAAGAGAAGCTAAGTTTTTGCCTAAATATTTTATTGTTTAGAAAATTATTAGTGATACATAAGTTTAAGGATTCTGTACAAAAATAGAAAACAGCTATTTATTAAAATAATTATTTTAGCTATTTCCAACATTATGTGGGGTTAGTGAATCTAATTTCAAAATTCATCAAAAAATCACAAGTGTTGTTTGTACTAATAAAAACATTTCTAGCAGTTTAGAAGATTTCTAGCAGCAGTCTTTAGCTATGTAAAGTAGTAATCCTTAGAACATTTGGCTATTAAACTAGTAAACTCTATTTGGCTTAAACATAGGGATATAAATGAAACTACATTGGATTTACTTAGCTTTAGGAATACTTTTTGAGGTGCTAGGTACTGTATGCATGAAATATGCTGAAGGCTTTACAAAGTTATGGCCATCAGTGCTTGTGTTTGTTTTTTATGGTTTAAGTTTAGGGTTACTTGTACTAGTTCTTGAAAAATTTGAGGTCAGTATAGCTTATGCAATATGGGCAAGTCTTGGTACAGCTTTAATTGCTATTATAGGAATCATATTTTTTAAAGAACCTGTATCTGTAACTAAAATAGTGTCAATTACATTGATAATTTTAGGTATTCTAGGTTTAGAACTTTTTGATTGAGGAATGATGAAAAATATTTTTCTTACAGGAGTAACAGGTTTTTTAGGTGGTGAATTACTAGTTGATTTCTCTAAGAGAAGTGACGTTGGTAAAATATATTGTCTTATTCGTTCTAACTCAGAAGATGAAGCAATTCAACGTTTAAAGAAAGTGTTTGATTTCCATAATGATAAATTTGATGCTAACAGAATTATCCCTATTCAAGGAGATTTGACACAAGAAGATCTAACAGAAAATCTCTGTAAAAACCCATTACTTGAAGATGTAAATTACATTGTCCATTCAGCCGCTAACACATCCTTTTCTCCTATTTATAACAAAATAGTTAAAGAAGTTAATGTTTATGGGTTACAAAGAATACTTAAGTGGGTAGATCATTTAAAAAATCTAGAAACATTTGTATATGTTGGTACTGCAACTATTTGTGGACAACAAGCTAAAAATAGATTGATTAAAGAAGATGAATCCCCTAATCCAAATGCTGAACATCTTGTTAAATATACCTACACAAAAATGCTAGGGGAAATAGAAATAAGCAAACATTTGCCTAAAGAAAAAATATTGATTGTTCGCCCTTCTATTATACTAGGTGACAGTCGACCTTGGATTCCACGCTCATATGTGATTATGTGGACTCTTGCTACTGTAAATTTCCTTAGATTAGTTCCCGGCAATGGACAATTACTTTTAGATATGGTGCCTGTAGATTATGTGTCTGATGCAATAACAAAACTGTTATTTGCAGATAGAAAACATATGGTTTATCACATCTCCGCTGGTGAAAAGGCAGCAACTACATCTGCTAAGTTGTGTCAAACCATTGAAGATGCTTTCCCAGGCTTGCCTAAATTCAACTTTGTTGGCCATGATATGCTAAGAGATATGAAAATGTGGGCAAGAAAAAGGCTAAGTAAAGATAGTAAACTACATGACTATGCTGAATATTTAGACTATTGGAATAGCATAATGGAAAATACCAGTGAGCTAAGAATATTAATGGGTGGTCTTGACCCTTATATTAAATTTATGGAATTGGGTCAAGTCTTTGATAACACCAGGCTTTTAGAAGCAGGTATAGGTGTTACACAATCTCCACCCGCTCACGAATATATAAAAAGCTCTGTTCATTTATTAAAAGATATAGATATTTTTGAGGCAGCACTTGAGCCTTAAACTATATTTGTCTTTTCAAATGGGTTTAGCTCCAAAAATGTAGCTATATTTTGACCAGACAACAAAGGCATTTTACCATCCCATTGATGGATAAATTGGATTTGAGCTTGTATTTTATGCCATTTCTCAATTTCATTAGTTAAACTAGAAGAAATAATAAGGTTAGCTTCTGCTTGTGCTTGTGCTTGTTTGACTATATTTTCAAATTCTTGTTCTTTTTCTATTCTTGCAATTTCAGCCTGACTTTTAGCCTCAGTAAGTTCCTTTTCTGATTTAATTAGCTCTACTTCTAAATCAGTTTGTGCTGCTTTGATACGTTTATAATGCAAAATCTCTGCATTATTTTCAGCTTTTGCTCTTTTTCTTTTAGCTATTTCCTCTTGGCGCTTAAAGTTTTCTTGTTCCAATTTAGTTTGCTCTCTAGCCTGCATTTGCTCTTGAAGTTTTTTACCTAATTCGCCTAAGTCAGGCTCTCGTAAACCAAAATGAGTCATCTCAAAACCATTTTCTGCTAATCTCTCTTTTAACCGTTCAGCTATATCAGATTCTACCTGTGTAATAAATGTTCCTAACAAATCATATACACCATAACCTTTTGCTTTTAGTGTATTTCTAATAATATGTCGGCTTTCATCTCTGATTAACCCTTCTATGCTACTAGCTCCAAACCTTTCATGAATTGAGGCAAGGCTAGCTTTATTAATACGAAAACGTATTGTAAAAAGTAAACATGCAGTAATATTATCAGACGTAGTTATATCTAAAGAATGTCCTATAAAGAAAGATTCTTTTGCTTTTGCCTTTACTACAGTGTCATAGAGTTTATTTTCTACAACCATATAAGTAAGTTCCCCACTAGGATAGCGTGAAACCCTTTCAATAAAAGGCAATATAAAATGATAGCCTCCAGGGCCTAAGATTTTTTTTGTTGCAAGACCTTGCCTTAAAACCAAGCCATACTCCCTTTCATGAAGGCAAATTAAGCTTTTTTTCAAAATTAAGTAAGTTAAAAATAGAAAAACAAAAAATAAAAAAAATAGAAAAACGCCTACATAATGCATACTAACTCTCCTTAATTATTTGCTCTTTGAAGTAGAAAAACCCCAGTGGATTTATTTACCTAACAAGAGCTAGAGCCATTTTTCTAACTGAACTTGCAGCCGAGCCTTTTGGAATAAGCATTGGAGCAGTTGCAGCTAAAACAAAATACCCTTGTATCGCAGCCATAATTGCACTAGCAACTATATCTTCTTGGCAAGAAAATACCTTTTCAACAACACCTTGTTTAAGAATACTTTTAAGCCTTTCAACTATTGAATTAACAGCTTGTTGATAACTTTCACGGACTTTTTCTTGGCGTAAAACCTCTCCACTCAACATAATCCAACAGTTAAGCATATTAGGATCAGCACTGTTATCTAACTTAAGGTGAAAATCTATAAATGTTTCAAGTTGGCTTAAAGGATCTTTTTTTCCTTCTAACTTCTCTTCAAGCCTAACTTTATGTTGATTTATTAAGTCTTCTAATACAGCCAAAAGAATTTCTTGTTTGTTGTTAAAATGATAATGAATGAGACCTTGAGTAAGTCCTGCTTGTTGAGCAACATCAGCAATTGAGGCTTTCTCATAACCTTTTTGTGCCATAACAATAACTAATGCTTCAATAATTTGTTGTCGTCTTTGTTGTGTGTTTGAAGGTCTCATTTATTATCCTTTACTATTTTTTAATATAAGTTGGTTAACCAACCAAATAATAAAATAAGAAAACAAAAGAGTCAAGAAAATAAATTTTAGTATTTTAAGTATTAAAATTAATTAGTAATTATTGTTCATTAAGATCTTTATCATAATTTAGATGTTTAATTTTTAAATCATTAATTGGAATAGCAGAAAGGGCTTTGCTATCAGCTTCATTAAGATAAAGTGCAATATATTGAGAGATATGAGGTTTTTCCAAACCACGTTTAACCTTTAGATAGTTAGTAAAATCTTCTTCAAACCAATCAAAAATTTTTGAAAGGTAGAGAGTGTGATTAGCAGCATCAAATTTAACATTATTAGGATTATTGATAAATTTTCTAGCAGCATCTTCTAATTCTTCCTCTGTTTTATCTTGGGCTATAACCCCTTTTCTAACAGGAGGACAGCTATTAGCACCACAATTAATATAAAAGTGGATACGTGGATCTAAAAACTGTTTTCTAATAATTTCGTGTTCTAAATGATTTAAGGAAATTTTGCGACCGCCTAAAACAATATCTTTATTTTTGAAGTAACCTAATTTGCTCCAAAGTACATGTTTATCAGGATAAGCATCAGCAGCAAAATATAAGACTAAAGCATTATAAGCTGTTAAATAGTAGCGTTTTTTTTCTTCCTGACTAGCAAAAAGTTCTGGATTATTTTCAGGACTAAATTTTGCAAGTAGATCAATAAAAGTGCGTAAGGTAGATAAATTGGCTTTAAGTCCTTTATAATCAACTTGACCACGTTCATTAACATAAGTGCGAGTTACTTGATCATAAACCTCATAGGAAAAAGTTTTAGTCTTTTCTTCTACTATATTTGTTGTAGCAGAAAAATAAGTTACTTTCATAGCAAAAGCTAAAGAAATTAGTAAAAATAAGGAAAAAACTTTCTTTTTCATCAAACAATCCTCACACCTATTATTTCATCTCTCTAAGATAACTAATTAAATTAACTTACAGATTCTTCTGCTACTTCTTGAATAGCATTAGGCTTAGGTTTAGACAACAGCCTTTTTAATCCTATACCAATATCATCCAAAATAGAATAAACAACTGGAGTAACAATTAAGGTTAAAAACAAAGATAGAGTTTGTCCCCCGATTACCACAACAGCTATAGCTCGACGCTCTTCAGAACCTGGCCCAGAACCGCTTGCAAGAGGTAACATTCCTGCAACTAAAGCCAAAGTAGTCATTAAAATTGGTCGTAAGCGATCTTGATTGCCTTGCATAATGGCTGCTAAGCGTTCCATACCAGCACTTCGTAAATTATTCATATGATCAATTTGCAAGATTGAGTTTTTCTTTACTACCCCAAATAACACTAGTATACCTAACGCAGAATATAGATTAAGTGTATTACCGGTATACCATAGTGAGAGTAGCGCAAATGGTACTGAAAGAGGCAAAGAGAGCAATATGGTAAATGGATGAATCAGGCTTTCAAACTGTGAAGCCAAAATCATATACATAAAGATCACAGAAAGTAAAAATGCCCAAAGAAATTCTGTAAAAGTTCTTTCTAATTCCCTGCCTCGACCAGAAATAGCTGTTGTATAACCTAAAGGCAAATTCATTTCTGCAACAGCACCTCGCAAAGCTTCAAGTCTATCAGCTAAAGCATATCCTGGAGCAGTTGCAGCACGTAAACTTACCTGACGTTGTCTATCTAAGCGATCTATTCTAGAAGCAGTTTTAGCAGGAACAAGTTTTACAAAATTACTTAATAACATAAGCTCACCCTTACGATTAGGAACATAAAGTTGAGCAATATCTTTAGAATTATTTCTATCTCCATCAGCAAGACGAAGTTCTATATCATATTCATAATTTATAGATGTATCTCTAAAGCGTGAGACTTTTGGATCTCCTCCAACCATAATTCTTAGAGCATTAGCAATATCTTTTACATCTACACCAAGGTCTGCTGCTCTTTCTCTATCAATTTCCACTCTTAGCTCTGGCTTATCTAACTTCAATGTAGTGTCAGCATCAACAATTCCACCAAGTTCCTCTGATTTTTTTCTAAGTTTTTCAGCATAGCCAGCTAAAGCTTCAAGTTCTGGGCCACGAATAACAAAGTCTATTTCAAAGTTACCTCCACCAATGTTAAAAGATGGAGCATTACGAACAGAAGGACGTATACTGGGATATTTTTTTAATCTTTTTCTTACCTCTTGCATAACATCTCGTTGAGAGTAATTTCCACGAAATGCAGCCATTGGGTCACCTTTTAATAAGCCTTGCCAAAGTCTATCAATTGAGAAAACTCTTTTCTCATGTGGTTCAATGCGAACATAAGCACTACCTTGATTTACACTTCCTAAAAAACCTCCTCCAGTAGAGGAAAGCACTAGAGTAACTCCTGGGGTAGTTTGCAATTCTTTTTCTACAGAAAGCATAATTTGGTTTAGTGAGCCAAGACTAATACCTTCAGGAGCACTAATATTTACATCAAATTCTGCTTCATCCACATCAGTTGGAATATATTCTTGTTTAACTAGTCTATATAAAGGAACAGATGAGGCTATAACTGCAATGGCTATAACAGCTACAATAAAACGATGTCTCATAGCAAAACGTAATACTGCTGAATAAATATAATCAAGCATCCCATAAAACCCCTTACGAGAGTTTGCTACTGTATGATCCCCAGCTTTATGAGCATCTTTTTCACTTAACAACCTAGCACTCATCATTGGAGTTAAAGTAAAGGAAATCAATAAACTAACTAATACAGATACGGCAGCAGTAATACCAAATTGATAGAGGAATCGTCCTGAAATACTGGACATAAACGATACAGGAACAAAAATTACAACCAAGCTAAAAGTGGTAGCCATTACAGCCAAACCAATTTCTGCTGTAGCTTCTTTTGCTGCTTCAAATGGAAGCATTTTCTTTTCTTCAACAAATCTAAAAATATTTTCTAGCACTACAATAGCATCATCTATAACAATTCCCACCATCAGAACTAGTGCTAACATTGTTACACTATTAAGGGTAAAATTTAATGCCCACATCATTCCAAAAGCAGAAACAACCGAGGCAGGAATAGCAACACCAGCAATAATTGTGGAGCGCCAGCTTCTCATAAAAGCTAGCACCACTAAACAAGCCAAAATACTTCCCAAGACTAAGTGTAAGTTAATTTCATCTAAAGCAGCATATATGTATCGAGATTGGTCTCTAATGATTTCCATCTTCACATCTGAAGGTAGTTGTCCCTTAATTTTTTCTAAATTAGCTTTAGCTGCTTCAATCACAGCAATGGTGTTTGCTCCGGATTGACGACGTACTTCTAAAGTCACAGTAGGAGTGCCATTTAACCTAGAAACTGAACGTTGTTCCTTTGTTCCATCTTCTGCATAACCAATGTCTTTTACTTTTATTGGCATGCCGTTTATGTTAGTTATTACTAGCTCATTAAAGGCTTTTGGATCAGTAATACGTCCCATAGTTCTTAAGGTTTGTTCCTTAATATTGGTAGTTACATTTCCACCAGGAACGTCTGCATTTTGGTTTGCAATAGCTGTGCGTACAGTAGTAATTGGGATTTTATAAGCAGCAAGTTTTTCTGCATCTACCCAAACATTTATTGCTCGTTCTAGTCCTCCAATTATCTGGACTTCTCCTACACCAGCCGAGCGCTCAAGCTTTACTTTAACCAATTTATCAGCAACTTCTGTTAGTTCACGAATAGAACGATTACCTGACAATGCAATTGTTAAAACAGGTGAAGAATCATTACTAAACTTTGAGACTATTGGCGGGTCAACATTATCAGGTAAATCTTTTAGTACACTAGAAATTCTATCCCTTACATCCTGAGCAGCCGTATCTATATCACGGGTTAGATTAAAAGTGACTAACACAAAAGATATACCTGAAGCAGAAACTGAACGCATTTCATTAATGCCTTCAACTGTGTTTACTACTTCTTCTATTCGCTGAGATACTTGTGTTTCAATTTCTTCAGGAGAAGCACCAGGTAAAGTAGTACGTACAGTAACTGTTGGTAAGTCGACTGAAGGAAAACGGTCTACACCTAAACGGAAATAGCTAGCTGCACCAACTACAACAAGAGCTAAAATTATCATTGCAGCAAATACTGGGCGTTTGATACATACTTCTGCTAATTTTTGCATAACTTTTCCTAAACCCAGGGTTTCGCTCGTATTGCTCGCTAAAACCCTGGGCTAATATGGGTTTGGCGAATATAGAGTTGATCCATTTTTAATAGTACTATGTTTAAAACGAATTTGTTTTTTGAAATCGACCAAAATAATATTAGCTCAACCCATATTAGCCCAGGTCAAGCTTGCCAAAAGTAGGCGAAAACCTGGGAATTCAAACACATTGGCTAAACTATTTCCTGGGAACAAGCTATTTTGAGCCAGATTTCTGTTTGAAAATCGCATTTTTATTTAGTAACTTCAACGGCTTGACCTGATTGTAAGTTTCCAGGTTCAGCAACTACTTCATCTCCAGCCTTCAAACCTGAAAGAACCTCTACTTGGTCTTTGATGTTTTGTCCTGTAGTAATAGTTTTTTCCAAAGCCTTACCATCTGAAACAGTAATTACTTTCTCAATGCCAGCAAAAGTTACCACAGCCGTTTTAGGTATAGCATTAACAGGATAATTTGGGTTTACAACTATTTCAGCTTTTGCAAAAGAGCCAGGGCGTAAAGTCCCATTATTGCTAATTTCAGCTTCAACTAATAGCATACGATTTTGTTCTGTGAGTGCTGGGCTAAGTCTCATAATTTGGCCTGAATAAGTGTTAGAATCTCCTTCTACAGCAACTTTAATTTTCTGCCCAATTTTTATTCGGCCAGCATTACGTTCTGGAACTTCAGCTCGTAACCTTAAAGGATCAATACGCACAATTGTTGCAATAGGGGCACTTGCTGATAAAAACTCCCCAAGACTAGTTCGTTTTTCCTGAACTACACCATCAAAAGGAGCATAAATAGAAGTATCAGCCAATTGTTGGCGAGCAATTTCAACTTCTGAACGGCGTTGAACAAGCAATGCACGACGATTATTAAATTCTTCTACTGCGTCTTCATACTTACTTATAGCTACTTTATAAGAAGTCTCTGCACTATCATAATCAGATTGAGAAATAATTCCTTGTTTAAGCAAAGCTGTCACACGATCTTTTTTAACTTTTGCATCTTCAACCAAAGCCTTTGCTTCTCGAACTAAACTAATTTGTGTTGGATCTGTTGGTTCTTCTATACCTTCAGGGTTTAAGCCTAATCGAGCGCGAGCTTGGGCTAAAGCAGCTTGGGATTGTTCAAGACGTAATTTATAATCTTGTGGGTCTATCTGTGCAATTAGCTGACCTTTTTTAACTACTGTTCCTAAATCAATATTAATTTCTTTAATACGTCCTGGCACTTTTACACTTACAATTGTTTGATCATAAACGCTAAGTGTTCCAGTTACAGGAATTGTCTCTTCTATAGATTCCTGTTTAACACTTATAAGCTTTACTTTTTTGATAGGATTTTTATTATCACTAGGTGTTGGCTGCTTAAGCATAGCAGCGTAATCACTTTTACAATTCAAAGAAGAGGCTAAGATAAGCAATGCTAGAAAGCATTTAGCTTTACCAACTTTTGTAGCAAGAAACATATTAAGCTTTCAAATCCTGTTTAAAATTTTATACATATTGGCATTGTGTTTTGTACCTTTATTATATTGCCTTTGATCAACAATGCGAACTTAAACTTGAGTATTTATTGCAATTAGTCTAGTGAAAATTTACCTTAAGAACAAAATACATAGTCCATTATAGACGCTTTGCTTTTTAAGTGTCCAAGGGCTATTTGTATATTGTTGATTTGCAAGAACGTAACAAAATCTTAAAATTAATGTTACATCTTTTTTACTTGTTTGGGATACTAGAAACACAAATAATGGAGACAAGAAATTTGGAAGCTAAATATAATGTAACTAAGTAGTTACGCAAAAAATAATTTTGTAAAAATAAAACAAAATGAGGTGTTTTATGGATTGGTTAACTAATAATCCAATAGCTAATATGAGAGGGCCAGAATTTTTATTTGTTTACCTTTTAGTGGCTCTTGCCACAATTGTTATTTGTTATATTTTAGTGAAGCAAGAAGATAAAACAGATCAACTACCTGCACTAAAAATACCTCAAAATCCTGATATGTATGAAATTGCTTACTTAAGAGGAAAAGAAAACGAAGTAATTAGGCTTGCATTATTCAGCTTGATAAATCAAGGTTATTTAAGAATAGCAGTAGATTCTATTGAGAAAATTGCCGCTCATCCTGATCCAAGTTTGCTTTCTCCAATAGAAAAACAAGTATTTTCTCATTGTTACAACGGAGTTAAACCAACAGAGTTATTCTCTGGAACACTATCTTCAGCAATAGCCCCTTATTCTGAGACTTATCAAAAACGTTTAGAAGTTGAAAAATTGTTAACTCCTAAAGAAGTAGTACAAGCAGCATGGGGTATTGGTACAGCAGGAGTCTTATTTCTAATACTTTTGGCTGGTTATAAAACTGTAAATGCTCTTAACCATGGACGACATAATGTAGGGTTTTTGTTCATTTTATCAGCAATTTCAATAGCAGCATTAATTCGTTTTGTTAAGCCTAGCCCCTTGAGCAAACGTGGAAAAGCTTATTTGGAAGGGTTAAAACAGATTTTCAATGATGTATTAAATGTAAGTTCTTCACGTTATAATCCAAATCATGCACCTATGGCAATGGCTGTTTTTGGCGTAAGCATACTAGCAGGAACATCTTTTAGTAGTTTTGAACAAATGTTCCATCGCTCAGCTTCTACAAGTAGTTATGGTGGTAGTTGTGGTGGCGGTGGTTGTGGTAGTGGCGGTGGTTGTGGCAGTGGTGGTGGTTGTGGCGGTGGCGGTTGTGGTGGTTGTGGTGGTGGAAGTTAATTAAACTTAGAAATTTGTTGATGAACAAGAGGCTTTATACTTATGAATAGCAAAGCAAATAATATAAACAACTTACCATTTCTAGGTGTTGGAATAGGATATAGACAGCAATTCACTAGCGAGTTATTTCTTAATCAAGATAAAGTAGATTTCCTTGAAATAATCTCTGATCACTATATTGATGCTTCTGCTTATAAAGAAAATGAACTAGCTTTGCTAAAAGAACATTTCACATTAGTCCCTCATGGAATAAACCTGTCTTTGGGTAGTGCAGAAGGGCTATCCAAAGACTATCTTAAAAAATTAGCTAATTTAATCAATAATTTAAATCCGCCTTGGTGGAGTGAGCATATTTCTTTTACTCAAGCTGGAGGAATTGATATTGGGCATCTTTCTCCTTTGCCTTTTACTCAAGAAGCTATTGAGGTAGTTGTACAAAACATAGAACAGATACGTGAATACATTACTATACCTCTAATTTTAGAAAATATTACTTATATGCTTGAAATACCTGGCTCAGAAATGAATGAAGCTGAGTTTCTGTCTGAAATTTTAGAGCGTACTGATTGTGGATTATTGCTAGACATTACAAATCTTTATATTAACTCTGTAAATCATCATTACAGTATAGATAAATTTTTAAGCCAAATCCCATTAGATAAAGTGGTACAACTACATTTTGTAGGAGGTCATTGGCAACATGGTCTTTTAATAGATAGTCATGCTTATCCGACTCATAAAGAGGTTTGGGAACTTATGCAGACAGTTGTTGAGCACACAAATTTAAAAGGGGCAATTTTAGAACGTGATGAAAATTTCCCTCAATTTAATGAGCTTGTACAAGAATTAACTCAAGCTAGAAAAATTATTGATTCCAAAACTAAGAAAGCTCAAGAGGTTTTGTCATGGGTTTAATTGAAGTTCAACGAACTTTAGCACAACTTTACACTAATGTTGAATTGCGACAAAAATTCTTAGATAACCCTCAGCAAACAGCTATTGATCTAGGATTAAACCCGCTTGATAGCGAACAACTTTCTAAGCTCTCAGCTTTTCACTTAAGAGAGTTTGCTAACTCACTTCATTATAAAAGAATGGGAGAAGTTCAAGAAATTTTACCTACAACAGAAAAAAGCTTAAAAGCCAAATTTAATGAATATTTTCTTGAGTTTGCTAAAAGTTATATACCTTCAGGAGTAAAAAAGCATCGTGATGATGCTATTGCTTTTGCAAAATTTCTTAATGAGCAAGCTGTAAGTATTCCAGCTTGGTGTCGTGAACTAGCTGTTTATGAAGCAATGAGATTGGAATTAGGAGAAACTAAAAAGTTAATAATTTTTCAAGTTTTTCAATATCCAATTAAAGAAATATTTCAAGCTATTTTTAATAATGAAGAACCAAAACCTAATAAAAAGAGGACTCTAGCAATTTGGCTAAGAATTCCAGGACAGATAAATTGGCAACATTACCTATTATCTGTCCCAAGAATTTAACTATCTAGTTGGAGTTTGCAATTGAAGACCTGTTTTACCATCCCCAATAACTAAAGTTAATGGACCGTTATGACCTTTAATACCATCTGCACGAGCTTTTTCTATTTCAAGTTGAAGCTCTAATTTTTTAATTTCAAGTAGTGCTGGATTAGAATAGGTTTGAGCTTCGATTTGTTTAGTTTTTGCAGACACTTCAGCAGCTTGAAGACGTGCTTCTTCAGCTTGTTTTTGTTTTTCATTAGCCACTACAGCACTTGCAGCTTGTTCAATACGATTATCTAGAAATTCTGGATTTCCAATTTGAACACTTTCCATTTTAAGCAACAATTGACTGTCAAGTATTGGTCTAAGTGATTCTACAATTCTTTTTTGTATAGCTTCTTGATTAGCATAAATATCGTAGGCATTATATGTAGCAAAAGCATTTCTTGCTTCAGTTTGTACAATACCATGTAGAATTTCATTGCGTCGTTTATGTCGTTCTGCTTCATCAAAACCAAATTTACGCACATAATCCATTGCCTTACCAGGTTCAGTAGAAGCTGTTACACTAATAGGTACTTGTAAAGCAGCATTATCTTTAGAAGTTACTTTTGGAGTGGTAGTTTCTGTAAATGATTTAATATTAACTTCATAAGCATGTTGGCCTGGTAACATTGTAGTAAACCATCCATCAGAAGCTGTATAAACATGCTTAATAGCACCCCATTGAGTAAATATCTGTACAGTACCTTCTTGTGCGTATTGTATACTAGATATTAGCATTAGCCCAGTAAATATAAGCGCGATAATTGTAACGATTACTGCAACTGTTTTAGCCTTCATAAAAATCCTTTCCCGTTAAAGAGCAATGATGCTCTATGTATTTCACCTAATTAGTTTTTCCAATTTGCGCTGAATTGAGGAAACTATCAAAATCAGCAGCTACATCCATATCTGCTTCTCTTGTTCCATCTAGAGTCCATTTATATAAAAATCCATTATGTGGAAGCATAACAATGCTGGTGCGTCCTCGTTCAGGAGAATCACCAACTACTATAGTAGCTGTTAAATTAGCAACTTTAATTTCTTCTGCTTTTACTAGCTGAGTAAAAACCTTTTGTTTTACCAAACCATTACCCAATTTTTGTGGGTCAAGATCTGAACGACTAGCTTTAGCATCTCTTAGTGTAACAGTTAGACTCATTTCTGGTAAATTACCAGTACCTATAGGGCCAGGATTTGCCCAAAGTTTTTGATCTGCTCTGCGAATAAAGGAAAGTACTTCTGCATCTTTTTGTTGTGATTGTGGAACAGATATCCATCCTTTAGGAAGTGTAACAGATACCTCTCCCATTTTAGGTTTAACTGGTGTTGGAGCATCAACTACTTTAGCTTTTTCTTCAGGTTTTGCTTTGTTAACATCTGTTGATTGTGAACAAGCACTAAAAGTAAGAAATAGACATAAAATAATCAACATTCTTAAAGCCATTAACCTAAAGTGCTTAGCACCTTTAGAGAGGATAGGTATATTTACCATATTTATTTTTCCTATTTTCTATTTTGTAACAAGCTATTGTCATGATAATAGTCATCTTGTTAGACTAGCAACCTCAAAGTAGACTATTTCAGATAAACACAGCTTTAGAGTATGTTAAACTTACTCAAAGCAAACAAATTTCTTCAAGGTAATAAAAAATGAGTAGCGTACAAGAAAAAATTAATGCAGCAAAATCCCTACTAGGAGAAAATAAAGTAGCTGAGGCAGAAAAACAGTTAAAAGAAGCTGTTGAGCTAGATAATACTTCGGTAGAAGCACTAGTAGAATTAACCCGTTTTTTAGCTTTAACACAAAAATGGGAAGAGTATGATAAAGTTTTAGAACAAGGTTTAACCCTAACCCAAGAAAATGCAGAACTTCTAACCTTCAAGGGCATAAGCTTATCTCAAAAAGGAAACTTCAAAGAAGCATCTGAATATTACAACAAAGCTCTAGCCATAAAGCCTGATTTAGTAATGGCTATTACCAATCTTGGAGCAACATTAAGAGAACTTGGTGATTTAAGTGGATCAGAAGAAAACCTACAAAAAGGATTAAAACTTGAACCTAAAAACTTTCATTTACACTATGAGTTAGCCCAAACTTTAGCTTATCAAATGAGAGTTGAAAGCGCTATATATGAAGTATTAGAAGCACTTAAACTTAATCCTAGATATGAGCGAGCTTATTTAGCACTTGCTAGGCTTTATCAACAAGGTAACCAAATTGACCAAGCTATTAAAATTTTACAAGAATGCATTAAAAATGTTCCTTCATCCTTTACCGCAGTAGAAATGCTTACCAACTATTATATGTTAAAAGGCGATTTCAAGTCTGCTGCTAATATTTGGGAACAAATAACAGCTCAAAGAGGCACATTGGATGATTATTTACAATTAAGTAAAATCTACATAACTGGAGGTAATTTCCAAAGAGCTGAACAAATACTTTCAAATGCTGCTAGAAGAAACCCTAACTCTTGGGAAGTACAATATTGTTTAGGCGAATTTTATGATGTAGCTGGACTAGCAGATAAGGCTCAAGAAAAATACAAAACAGCAATCCGGTTAAATAAAAATGTTTTTCCGCCCTATAATAATCTTGGACTTCTTTTATTAAAAAAAGGAGATGTTCCAGCTGCAATTCATCAGTTTTCACAAGCTTGTAAACTAGCACCTGCTGGAGAACCTAGACCAGCATATAATTTAGCACTTGCTTTTTGTCAGGCTAAGAAACATACTGAGGCTAAAAATCTGTTAGAAATTGCATTAGAAGGTTCTCCTTCTGGAACAATTTATGATGAGATGCGCCGCTTGCTACAAGCAGCTCAAAAAGAATTATCTGGTTCTAGTCAAGACTATGTAAACTAGTCTTAAGTGTGGTTAAATAAAAGTGTTTTTAAAGTGTTATAAAATTTTTCAAGTTATTTTTTTGTTGTTAATTTCTGTTTCTACAACTCTAGCAACAGAAAACAAATTAAAAATAGGACTTTTTAACCTACTTAAACCTAAAACTATTGATATCAAAGTAATTGGAGAAGAAGTAATTAGGATGAATACTATCAATAGTAGTACTCCTACTTACTTCTCTTACCCAAGTTTAATTAGTTCAGGCCAAAGCCTAACTCTAGTTATTAGTGGAAATAACTTGGCTTGTTATTTAAGAAACTCCAAAGGCAAGCTTAAAAGCCAATGGATAGCTAAACAGCTCTCTTTATCTGGAAATAGTTCTTTAGAACTTAACGTTGCTAACCGTTTGACTCGCCAAATTCCTGCACAAGTAACATTTCAATCATTAAATAGCTTAATACAAAGTACTTTATCCATTGATCAAGAAGAAGCAGTTAAAATTATTACAGCTTCAGAATTGTCTCTAGATAGTAGTTTAGACTCAAAGCAAGCGTTAGAGATATTTAAAGTTTTATCCATATGTGTGCGTAGTTATGTTTACTCAGAAAAAAGCCGACATAACAAAGATGGCTATGATTTTTGTGATAATACACATTGTCTACTTTATTTCGGTGAAGATGGCTTAGCTAAAAACCAACATCAGGATATTATTAAGCAAGCAGTTTTAGAAACTACAGGCTTAGAGCTAACTTATCAAGGTCATCCAGTACCAGGATATTTTACAGCTTGTTGTGGAGGTTTAACTGCTTTACCAACAGAGGTTTGGACAGGAAAACAATATAGCCCTTATTTATTTCCCTCTGTTAAATGTAGTTATTGTAGAAATGATAAGTTTTATAAGTGGGAACGTTCTATTAGTACTAGAGAAATCTGGAAAGCACTTGAGCCATTATTAAGCTTTAATCCTAGCTTAGATGCCCAGCTAATACCGATTTATAATAATAGAGGCTTTGTTACTTCGCTCTTAGTAAAAGAACATAACCACCAAACTAAAATTCCTGTTTCCCAATTTCGTCATTTAATCGGACAAAAGTTGGGCTGGAATATTGTACTAAGTAATGTTTACAGTATAAAACTAATGGGCAACAAAATAATATTTCAAGGAAAAGGATTTGGACATAATCTAGGTTTATGCCTATCTGGAGCTACAGAACAAGCTCGTCAAGGCTATAATTTTTCTCAAATTTTGCAATTTTATTTTCCCAAAACAACTTTATCTGAATAAATTTAATTTTAAATATTTTTAGGACTAATTGTATGAAATTCAGTAATTTAACTTACTCACCTGCTATGTTTTTATGGAAGTCTAAAATAATGCAAACACTTGGTACTTTTGCCATTTGGTTAGCATCATTTGGAGCATTAGGACTATTTGCACTTTCATTTTTAGATTCAGCTCTTATTCCTGTGCCTAGTGGCCCAGATCTTTTACTAATAAAACTTTCTGTAGATAACTATCAATTCCCTTTTACAATTATAGAATTAGTCTTATCTGCTGCTATTGGTTCAACCATAGGTTGTACAATACTTTTCTTTCTAGCTAAAAAAGGAGGAGAGCGTGTTCTTAGAAAAGTTAGTGAAGAGAGAAAAAATAAAATTGAGAGTCTTTTAGGTCGTTATGATGCTCTAGCAATTTTAGTAACAGCAATTCTTCCTCCACCTTTTCCTTTTAAACCATTTATCCTTTGTGCTGGAGTTTTTAACTTTAAGCTAGAACGCTTTATTTTAGGGCTTTTTATTGGTAAAACTTTGCGCTTTGCAATATTAGGATTTTTAGCATTTTACTTTGGTGAAGCAGCAAAAGATTTAATTACTAAGTATGGACCAAAACTTCTATTAGGCTTTATTGGAGCTTTAGCTTTAGCTTATTTAGCCAACTACTTAATAAATAGAAGACGTAACCAAGAAGAAACAGTTGCTATTGACGCTCAATAGTAACTGTTTGTTATTGATAGAAGCCATAAATTACTAGAAATTGAAAAGGTAAAATCTTTTGGCTAAGTTAGCTAGCTTAGCCATTTTCCAGGAGCAAACATATTTAGTAAACATTCTATATTTTTAACTCCTTGACTTATTATAGAAAACTTAGCTGTGTCAACTAGCAGTTCTCCTTCTTGCTCTCCAATTAACTGACCTCGGCGGTATTTTGTAACCATTTCATAGAATGCCATATCAGCAGTGGCAAACTCTATTTCTGCTGAAGCCAATAAAGAAATAGCTTTTTTCTTATTTCCTAAAACTGTAGCAAGTCCAGCTTCTACAAGTTGTGCAAGTGCATTGCCCCAAAGTATTTTCTCTTTTTTCATCTTTTCTATATTTTTTCTAACAATGGATAGTAACTTACTTGGTTTATCCAAAGTAATCGCTGCGGCAAGAGCAGCACGGGCTTGAAGGTATATTGATTCAATAAAAATAAGTTGTGTACGTAAAAAAAAAGATTTTTTTAGTTTAGGCCATAGGTTTGTTTTAGTTTCATGCCAAGCTTTTTGACCATCACTATTGTATAGATAAGTTTCTATTTGTCCATAAAAATACAGAAAATGTTGATAATGAAAGCCTTGTTGAGACCATTTATTTATAGATTGCTCCAATTCATAAGCTGCTTCAGTTGAATTATCCATTACTAAAGAGAAAAAGTGAGAACTTCTTAAGCGTAACAAAGACTCAGCATAGAGATTATTTTGTTCTTTAGCTTCTTTAAGCAGCACAGGCAGTCTACTAAATAATTCATTGAATTTGCCTAAGTAAAATAAACAGCGAAGTGAATATATATGAAGCGTATTTAGTTCCCAAGTAACACCAGTACATTGCGTACGAAAAATTTCTTCACTCTGTAAATGTAACTTATAAGATTGTTGCCATTTACCTTGAAGAAGTGCAACAGTTCCTCTACTTCCTATAACACATGCCATCATATAAGCAGAGTTAACTTCTTTAGCTAAAATTGTTGCTTTTTCCCCAATTTCTTTTATAAGTTTATTATTACGTCTTCTAGAAGTGGCTAAATAGAGATGTTCTGCACTCAAAGCCCAGGCTATTTCAAACTTTTCTCCCATCTTTAAAGAATACAACATATGTCTTGTCTGAAAATAAGCACCTTTTATATTGTCTACCATAAATAGCCCAGCAGCAACTACTCGACAAATATCAACATAAAGAAGTTCTTTTTCAGGTATTTGGCTTTTTTCACGCACATTAAAGTTTAATCCTTGTAAAAAAAGCTGTATACGTAAAAAAAATATTAAAACCAAAGCTGTAAAAGAGCTTTTAGGTAATTTCATTCCCACTTTGCTTAAAATTTTATTTAATACAACAAGCCCTTCATCAATATAACCACTAATGAGAAATTGTTGAGCAGCACGTTTTTGTAACTCTATAATTTCATTATCGGACACATCTCTAGCAGCAGAAAGATAGACTTCTGCGGCTTGTTTGCTATAACTAGCATTAGCTAAAGAATTAGCTAATTTAACCAGTAAAGTTTGCTTATATTTAGCCTCTAAGGTATTTATTTCCAGAGCTAATTTATATAGCTGTGCTGCACGATCAAAAGCAAGCATTTGATAGGCTTTATCTGCGGCTAAAACTATATATTTATGGGCTTTCTCACTATTACCTGCTCCCTGAAAATGAGTTATTAGTCTTTCAAGATCAGTAATATTAAAAGTCTCTAGTGCCAAGGCTAAAGACTCATGGTAAGTTCTAATTTCTTCTGAAGATAAATAGCTAACTATGCCTTTACGAATACGATCATGATAGGTTTCAATCATAGTTTTTTCACCTAAATTACTGATCTTAATCATATAACTGGCTTTTAGTAGTGCAACTATTTTATTCTCATCCATATCTAGAAATGTGGCACTTTTAGCAATGTTTCTCTCTAATGGTTGTCCAGCAATAGCAATAACTTCTAACAAAGAACGAGCTTCTTTTGGTAATAAAGAGACTCGTGCTTGAACAAGGTTCTCTAAATTGACATCTAAAGTTCCTTTTTTAGACTTTGAATATTGAACTAACTCATTGATAAAAAATGGATTTCCGCCAGATTCCCTAGCAATTTCTTCTGCTTGTGTTGTAGAAAGATGATATTGTTCGCCAAACAATTCTTTTGCCAGTTCACTTGCTTCTTCAAAGGAAAGTTCGTCAATAATTATTTCCTTCATAGAAAGTTTATTATTTTTTTGGAAAGAACGAAAAGCCTGTAAAAACTTACTACTTTCAATCTCTTCACTACGATAACTACCAATAAGCAAAAAATCTGGTGGATCAGGAGGAGATAAAATCTCTCTTAATAATAATTCACTATCAAGATCTCCCCACTGAAGATCATCTATAAAAATAATAAGTGTTTTTTTAATGGCAATGCGAGAAAGTAAATTTCTTAGTGCAGCAAAAGCACGTCTACGAATTTCTTGTGAATCCAGTATATCAAAATCTCTTTGCTGTGCCTTTGACACAGCCTCTACTTGATTTAATACAGGAAAAATTCTGGCTAAGGCTTGAATATTACGAGGTAAAAGACTTTCTGCTTCAAATAAAGGTAATCGTCTTAAATATTTACTTAGACTATCTATAATTCCATCAAGGGCTTTATAAGGAACAGTTTCTTGTTCATAACAGCGACTAGATAATATAAGTACATCTGAACTAACATGTTTAACCTCATCCAAAAAATGGCGAATTAAGGTACTTTTCCCCATTCCTGATTGTCCAGAAATATAAACTGAAGTGGCTTGACCATTTTTTACACTTTCGAAAGCCTCTTTAAGTACAGCTAATTGCTTTTGTCTACCAACTAACAAAAGCTTATTTTCAGGAGAAACCATTATTGTTGAATCATTTACAGAAGTAGAAGTATTAGGTAGTATAAGATTTAACCGACGAACTATTTCTTTTCCTGAAGGGCGTTTTTTAGGATCACGTCTTAAGAGATCTTGACAAAGCTCATCAAGCTCTTTTGGAATATTATCAACCACCTCACTAGGGGGTAAAGGTTCTGTTTTTTGTTTCTCTCTAGCTACATTTTGCCAATTTCCAATAAAAGGAAGTCTTCCTGTAAGTACTTGGTAAAGCATAACCCCTACACTATACCAATCACTTGCTTTGGATATGGATTGTCCAATGCTTTGTTCTGGAGACATATAAGGCGGTGTGCCTACAATACGTGCACTACGTTGTGATCCATAAGAAATATCTACTACAAGCCCAAAATCTAGTAATACTACACGTCCTTCTTTTGTAACTAGTACATTTGAAGGCTTTATATCACGATGGAGTTTATTTGCTTCATGAATAACATTAATAGCTTCTGCTAACTGTTTTAGCATATTTACTAATTTGTTAATGTCTATTGATAAGCCTGTAAGTTCTCCTTTGCTCAAAAGTGGTATGGCATTATCTTCTATTAAATTTTCTTCTATAACTTCACTAAATCTCACTGTCTCAGCCTGACTTAGTTGAGTTTGATTACAAGATGGAGTCTTAGTGTAATCTTTTGTACTATCTAGTATTTGTATGTATTCTAAAAAGTTAGTTCCTTCAACTAACTCCATAGTAAAAAACCATTTATGTCCATCAAACATTAACTCGTAAAGAGTTACAATGTTAGGATGAACAATATCAGCAATTGAGCGAAATTCTTGTTTAAACAGATATAGGTTTTCAGCATCGATTTCATGTAGATACTTTAGCGCAACTATGCTATCTCGTTCACAATCATAAGCTTTATAGACTATACCAAAACCGCCAGAACCTAATTGCTTTTGAATTTTAAAGCGATTTGTATCTACAAAATTTTGATTGTCTTGATCTATAAAGTCCTTCAATGTTTTTTCCCTAGTAAATTCACTATAACAACTTAGTTTTATTAGGAAACTTTTTCAATGTCATGCAATTTTTTAATATCAATAGTCAATTCATCATCATTATGTCGATTAAACATATTTACAAACTTAACATTCCAAATAATTTCACTTGCTTTATAAGAGGATCTAGTATGTACAGTTTGGGAAAAAGTTTCATCAATACCAGTTAATAGAATTAAGAACTCTGCTTCAACTTCTTCTAATTTCTTAGCATCATAACCATAGAGTGGGCTATTTTCATCTATAGGATGAACTATTGTCCAACTTAAAGGGAAAAAAACTACTTTGTTCCTTTCCAAAGGCAAACCATAAAAACGACGTAATTTATTATTACCAACCTGTTCTTTTTGGCTAAAAAGAACTTTAGCTTCTAAATCAATAAGTTGGCTCTTTAGACCATTAATAATGCGAAATTCAAATGCAGTTATGCCACGATAAGGAGCAATAATAGCAACTTTACTAAAAATAATTTTTGCTGTTGGGCGTGAAAACCTTGCAAATAATAAACCGGTTGCCATTGCTACCCATAGTAAACCTACTAAGGATTCGATTACTACTACCATATTAGCAGCAAAATTAATAGGGCTAATATAACCATAACCAATAGTAGAAAATGTTTGGACACTAAAGAAAAACTCTTGAATAAAGCGTCCTAATAGGGATTTATCTGCTAAACCACTAAGTCCATACTTTCCACAAAGCAAGTAAGCAAAAGCAAAAACAAGATTAAATAAAAAATAAGATGTAACTACTAGACTTAGAAATTTTGTCCAAGATATAGTAATTAAAGAATGATAAAAGCTTAAAGATGACCAGAAATGTAAGCCCTTACGCCTAACATTAAAACTACCATCTTGGTTGAGCAAACGTTGACGGCTTTCTTGGCTAACAACAGACCCAAAACCAAGATCTTTAGATTCTTCTTCATTAACTACATTAGAAACTACTTTAATTACTCCGTTATTTGAATCCAATGATAATAATTACCTTTCTAATAATTAAACCGAGAGTTTGCACCCTCGGCTATAATTTAGCTATTTATTTTTTAACCTATATCCTTAAATCTTATATAAAGGCTACAGAAGTTATTCAGCTAAAAGCTCATTTATTTTTTTTCTCATCAATTGATAATCTGCATCACCTTTAACATACTTGCCTCCAGGATGAATATGGCGAATGATACCTTTGCGGTCTATTAAAAATGAAACACTAGTCCAATCTCTATCTCCAGTATTCAACCACCAAGCCTTTAGCGTTTGCCAATGGTAATCAATAGCAATTGGAAAGTTAAAGCCTAAGTTTTTAGCATAGCTATAAACTTCTTCTTTTTTTAACGGTTCATCAGACTTATGATGATAAAAGCCTATTACCTCTAAACCATGTGGCTTAAATTCTTGATAAAACTCTTGTAGTGCTGGTGCAGTAGCTACACAAAAAGGACAACCAGCCGTCCACCACCGTACTAATACTACTTTACCTGATAAGTCTTTTAACTTTACTGGAGGTGAATTAAGCCAATCTGAAACTTCCCAGTCTAATGCTTTAGTACCAATAAGGTTTTTATTTGCAGCACTAACAGTTTTATTGCTACTAAAATTATTTTTAGAATCAATACTTGATAAATCCATAAACACAAATAGCAAAAATATTAGTAGTAGCAAGACTTTTCTTTTCATTTAATTTTACCTCAATTAAAAGTTTCACTATTTGCCTAACAAATGGCGTAGCGCTCCCTCTAAATCTGAATGACGGAAATTATAGCTAGTAGCCATTAATTGACCTGGATGAACACGAGCACTAGAAAGTAATAAATCATCTGCCATCTCACCTAGCACTAGTTTTGCAGCAAAGCTTGGCATTGGGAAAATAGTTGGCCTAAAAAGTACTTTTCCTAATGTTTTAGTAAACTCTGCATTAGTTACAGGGTTAGGTGATACTACATTTACAGCTCCTGTTATTTGCTCATTAGCAATTACATGGTAGATTGCTCCAATAACATCATCTATTGCAATCCAACTCATATATTGTTCACCGCTACCAAAACGCCCCCCTATGCCTAACTGAAAAGGTAAAAGCATTTTAGCTAATGCTCCACCTTGTGGAGTTAAAACAATGCCTATACGTAGATGAACTACTCTAATACCTCTTTCTGTAGCAACTTGAGTAGCAGCTTCCCATTCTTTACAAACTTCAGGAAGAAAGCCTGTGCCTACTGAACTTTCTTCTCTTAAAATCTCTGAGCCTCTATTACCATAGTATCCAATAGCTGAAGCTGTTACAAAAACACTTGGGGGATTATCTAATTTAGCTAGAACTTCAGCTAGAAACTTAGTTGTAGCTATTCTACTATCACGAATACTAGCCTTTTTATTATCAGTCCAACGACCAGAAGCAATATTTTCACCAGCCAAATGAATAACTGCATCCATACCCTCTAAAGCTTTAGGATTTAGAGTTTTAGCTGAGGGCTGCCAAAAGATTTCTCCTTTTTTATCATCTGCTTGAGTTCTTACTAAACGATAAACTTGATGACCACCTGTTTTAAGAAAAGGTGTTAAAGCTGATCCTATTAATCCACTTGCCCCTGTAATAGCTACTTTCATACCACCTCTTGGAAAGAAATTGCGATATATCTGATGAGTAGAAATATCATAATTTGTAATAAAATGCCTATAAGCAAACATTTTATCTAACTTGTTGCGTACCATAGAGCCTGCAACTATTTTTCCCAACCAACCTAAAGGCAATTCATAATCTATATGATCTTCTAAATAACTTGCATTATCACTTATAGATGACATTTGATGAGTATGTAGCCAATAAGCAAATGGGCCTTGTTCTTGAATATCAGCAAATTGCCGTCCTTCTATATAATTAAGATGACGAGCGACCCAAAGCTTTTTAAATGGTCCCATATAAACATGCAGTTTTGTAATTGCCCCGTTTTTAATACCTCCTGTTCGTTCTAGTAATTTTACTTTTTCCCAAGCAGGAGTAAGCCGTTCAAATGCGCCTTCTTGAGCATGCCAATTAAAGACTTCTTCTGCTGATGCTTCTATACGTGTACGGAAAACAACCTTATCTCTAAGCATAGCTAGCCCTTTCTTTATCAACAAGTAAATATAGGGTAGCAGTGAAAAACTCTATTAGGCAATAATAAAAAGATATTTAGTTGGATTATCCAACTAACATAAGAATATTTCTTTAGGAAGGTTATCATTATTAGGCTTCTGGCTGATTTTGTTGTTGTTCTTGTTGTTGTTTAAATTCCTTTTCTAATTCCCTTTCCCGTTGTTCTTGTTCATGATGTTTTTCTGCGCCATATTCTATAGCTGCTCCAATAATCATAAATGAGCTTATTGTGGTTAAAGTAAAAGCACATGACGCAATGCCTAATCCATAACTAGAGTTCCAAAGAAAAAACATCAAAGCAAAACAAATTGCATGTAAAAGATAAAAAACACCTATTGCTGGAAATAACCATTCTTTAAAGTTTTGCCAAACAGAATAAAGATTTATAAGGTTAATTGTAGAAAGCAAAGATCTTTGTAGTCCAGCACTTGCTAATGAAATTGGATAGCAAATAACTGCCCAAAGACTTAATATAAATGCTATTACGTAAAATTTTAGACTTACAGGGCCACTTTTGATTGGAATATTTGTAGCAATACTAACTATAGCCATCTGAAAAGAGCTATAACCTAAATGAACTGTAATAGGAAATAAACTAACACTAGCAGCACATACCCATAAAAGAATAGGCTCACTAAAGTCCTTACTTTCCGTAAAGTTAACAAACTTTAAAGTTTCTTTACCTTGTACACGATTAATTAAATATTGAGTGGCAATACTAGATAAGAGTAAAAAACAAATAAAACATGCAGAAAAATCTACCATTGAACCCAAAAATATCTTCTTAATAGAAGGTGAATCTGCAAGATGTGTCATTACTTGAATAAAACTAGCTATTCCCCATACCATTAAAACACTAGCTAAAGTACCTAAGTAGTTTCTAAAGGGAAAAGTCCCAGCGTTAATTAATGTAGATTTATAAGTAATATTTTTTTTAATTTTTGTTTGAAGTTGTTCTTGAATTTTTTCAATTGTCAAGCAAAAAGAATCAGAATCTGGACAAACTGCCACACCTCCATAAACTTTTACACACTGAGGACAACGCCAATTAAAGCAAATAGCGCAAAAATACTTACCCTCTTCTTGGTTATGATTAAAGCAAATTTTGGGTATGTCTAAAGGGTTATTGCTGGGTTGATTTAGGTTATTTGTTTGACCATTTTGTTGTTGAGTTTGGTAATTTAGTTGATTAGGTGCTGATGGCTGAAGCTGCGATGGATTTTGGCTATTAGCCGCAGCAGAGAATTTTGCAATTAGATTGTTATCTGAATTTGCCATAAATTTTTAATCAAAAATCACTATTAAATATATAAATACTATTGGTTAGATAAAACTATTAAAGCAAAATTTTGAAATTTAGTAAAACTTTTCTTTACTTCATAAAATATCTAAGTAAAATAGTTACTCTAAAAGATTAGGGATCGTAAGCTAACTTATACAAAAAAAGTGCTTAATCATCTAGTGATTTGATCTGTCCTTTGTTATAATAAGCCACCTTTTAAGCAAAAGTAAGCTTTTATCTTGAAAAATACAGAATCCTTTTAATAACTATTACGTTATTTTGTTGATAATTATGGCACTTGCACAAAGAGAACCTAGAAAAAAATATAATCCTACGCCTGAACAAGCGACTCAAGAGGCTCCTTTATATTTAGTCACCACTGGTCCAGCTAAAAGCATTTGGACAATGTCTACTATATCAAACCAGCAATTAGTTGAACTTATGCCAGTCTTTGATACAGAAGAACATGTACGCAATCTGCTTGCTGATTTACAAGATAAATCCTACCAAGCAGCAATGGTATCATTAACAAAGCTATCTAGTATAGTAAAAGAACGTAATGTTCTTTTTATTCTTAATCCCAATATTAAGATTAGTGAAGGCCAAATGTGCTTAAAAGAAGGCCCCAATTGGCATTTGCCATTAGATAAATTAAATGATTTACTTTCTACAGAACGAAGTAACAGTGAAGAAAAAGTAGCTAAGTAACTTATTGTTGAGTTAATATAGTTTAGAGTCAATTATTTAGAACTACAATAGCAGCACATAACCTAACTTATTCTTGTTAGACAATACAAGTAATGAAAGGAAATCTATTATGCCAAATGTTGGTGATAAAGCACCTGATTTTTCTTTGCCTGCTAATGATGGGAAAACTTATGCCTTAAGTCAGTATAAAGGCAAGACCCATGTGGTATTGGTATTTTATCCAGGGGATGATACTCCAACTTGTACCAAACAACTTTGTGATTACCGCGATGGTTGGGGAAGGTTTCAACAATTTGATGCAACAATTCTTGGTGTTAGCACTAATAAAATGGATGCACATAAAGATTTTGCAGAAAAATATAATTTTCCTTTTCCATTACTTGAAGATAAAGACCTTTCAATGTGTAAATCTTATGGAGTTATGATGTTCGGTGGATTAATTAAGGTAACTAACCGAGCAGTTTTTATTATAGACAAAGAAGGCGTTATTCGTTACAAACACGTCGAAACATTACCTATCTTTAGAAGAACCAAAGAAGAGCTATTTGATGCTCTAAAGCAAATTGCTAAATAGACTATAAAGATAATATTAATGTCTAAATAAAAGAAAAAAAAGAGCTAAGAGTAGCTCTTGATAGTAGAGTTTTCCTTTTTATATAAAAACTAAAAACTACGTCTACATTGTCCTAAAAACCATAGACTTAGTCCGGAATTTTTTACTAAGCCCATAAAACATTATGGTAGAATGGAAAATAATTTCTGGAGGAAACCCATTTATGAGTAATTCAGCTAAAGAACCTTCTGGTGGTGTAAAAATGCTAGTTGGGATGCTTTATATAGTTGGAGTTGTATTACAAGCTGTTATTGTCTATTACTGTTTTACTAATATATAAGATTTATGAAAGATTATTGGCTCTTAATTGGGATTACTGATGAAAATGCTTCAGACGACCAAATCAGACAAGCCCATTTTCGGACTTTTCGCTTCTACCAAGGCCGAAAAAATGAAAGCAAAAACCCTGCCCAAAGAGCCGTAGCAGAATTAGTTATTGATTATCTTCGTAATGCCCAACACAATCAGGATTTACCTTTACCTACAAGCCTTAAGCATTTATTACCACCTTCTGAAGTTCAACCAATTGCAAAACCTATAATTCCAAGCCCTGCATCTAATTCTATCAATCGAGCTCAACAATCTAGCATTTTACCTCAAACAACACCACCTAATAAACATTCTATAATTTTAAATCCTACTGGTAAAACACCTGATAATATATCTAAAAATCCAGTGGCAACTGTTCCTACTATTCCACAAGAGTTAATAAATAAACCTAATATTCCTGTTGCTCAAATTAACCCTATTCCAACAGCTAAACCTGTTTTAGATGATTATGTACCACCAACAGAAATAGTAGCAGCAGTTAAGCTAAACAAAAGTGAAGTTACCTCTAATACAGAAAGTCCCAAAATAACAAATCAAAACACTAACCAGAACAAAGAAGAAAATGTACCACCAACAGATAACCTAGAAAAATCAGCAAATCAAGTTCCACCACCTTCAGCTTATGTTACTAGACCATTACCTGAAACCCCTCTAATAAAAAGCAATTGGGGTGAGTTACAATCATTAGTAGATAAAGTAATGGCTCCTGTTGAGCAACAAATTCCATCTATAAAACACCCGCCTAAACCAGCTGAAAATATTCCTAAAACAGAGGTTGTAAAAAACCAACCCCTGCCAGAATATGTTTTTATAGCAAAAGAACAATTTGAAACTCCTAAAAAAAATGAACCTGCAAAAGATGATGATGATGATATTTCTCTAGATCCAGATTTTGATAATAATGAAATATCCAATTTTCCCCATAATCAAAGTCAAGATTTACCTAAAGAAATATTTACAGAAGTTTCTAGCAGTGGCCGTCACCTTGTTATTGGAGATGTAATCAATTGTCCAGATTGTGAATGGGATATTTTATCCCAAACAGATAGCTACTGTTCTGGCTGTGGTAAAAGTATTACTAACGTTTCAGTACCTAAGGAACTAATCGTATATATCAGTGATAGTGGGTCTTTTACAAAGAGTTTTAATATAGTCAATGATGGGCTAATTCCAATTAAAATTGATTCTTTGGAAATAATAGATATAGACGCAACAGTTGAGCCTAAAAAAACCATTATTTTAGGCAAAAATGAATCCTTACAAGTAAATTTACAAGTTTCAGAAAAAAACCAATTTGGCCGACGCAGTGGACGTTTGCGCTTTCGCTACCATGACAAACCCTTAGAAATACCTATTCAGCTAAAAGAACCTCCTCAAATTCAACTTACGTTTCCTGATGTTTCTAGTGTTAGAACTCTTTCTGATGGTTTCTATTTAAAACTACCTATTAGTCAGCCAAAATTTTCTTGTCAAATTGAAACTAATAGCGAATCTCCTTTAATTATTAGTTCTATAACTCTAGCTTCTCAGGAACTACTTGGTAATAACATAACTATAACTAATACAACTCCTTATCAATTATCTATTAATAGCCAAGCCAATAAAGATGTCATCTTAAACATTGGTTTTCAAGAACTAGGTAGTAGACGTTTCTTACTTAAGCTTCAGCAAGTTGAAGTACCTAATCTTATAGATCAAATTGAACGCTATAATATTGGAGAACAAGCAATTATTTTAGGTTCTGGTATTTTTCGTAATATATTACACTTAAAAAATGTTTTTGATAGTATTACTAATCAAGGCAAAGGAGTAGCTCAAAGAATTTCTTTTAAAGGTGCTCCAAGCTGGCTAAAACTTGTACCAGACACTATTACTCAATTAAACCCTAATGAAAACTGTCTAATAAATTTAGAAGTAGATTCAAATCAAATTACTAAAGCTAGTCGGGAATATGTACAGCTTGAACTAAGCTATTTTGACCCACAATTAATTTGTGATATAAAGCGGCCTCAACCAATTCAACTGCCATTTGAGTTTATGGAACCCAAAGATTACAATGATTGGATTGCAATTGATTTTGGAACTAGTAATAGTTGTGCTGCAATGATTGAAGGAAATGCTATTCGCACATTGACTGTTGATGAAGCAAATTTTAACCCTAATCCTTCAGAAAGTCCCACCTGCATTCAATTTGTAGATGAAAGCAATCATATTTATGAATGTGGAATGAATGCTTATACCAAACGCTTTAGTGGTCAACGAGCTATTAAATCAACAGCCTGGGCATTTAAACCGCTTTTATCTCGTTCTTATGAACCTAAACCACAAACTTATTTAGATATAATTCATGGCAAAGCTCATACTAAAACAGTAGATGAGCTAATAAGTATTTATGCTCATTCTCTTTTAGAAGCTGTAAAATTGCGTAATGGAATTGCCCCAAGCAAAGCAGTAGTAACATTCCCTGTTACATTTGGCAAAGCACAGCGAGAGCGTCTAGCAACAGCATTTAAGTCAGTAGGTTTAGAAGAAGTGATTGTTCCAATAAGTGAGCCTGTAGCTTTAGCAATTCATTATGCTTATTTACATAAAGAAGTTTTTGCACAAGCTGGAGTGTTTGCTGTATTTGATTTTGGCGGTGGAACAACTGATTTAGCAATATTTCAAATCCAACCTGCAACCTCAAATACTAAACCTCAATTTCATCTCTTGGATGTTAGTGGAGTTGATTTAGGAGGAGAATTACTTACTTTTGAGTTAGCTCGTTTTATTTATGAGCAATTAGTCCCTCCTACTGAAAGAGCCACTTTTGTTTTCCCTAATAGTCCAGATGATCTACTAAGTGATATTTCTGATATTCCTAGAGAAAATTATCGTCATCTAGCTACTTTTGCAGAATTTATAAAGCGTTCTTTCCAAAAAGACGAAACAATTTTTGATCAAGAAATAGACCAAAATTTAACTAGCAGCACTGGAAACCAAACTTTTAGAACAAAGCTATCTCGCAAAGATATAGAATTATTGCTTAAGCCACAAATAGAGAAACTTACCACTGTTTTGATAGATATGGTAACAGCACTATATGAACGTAAATTAATTGCAGCAAAACGGTTAGATTGGATTTTATTAGGTGGAAATTCATCTCGTTTACCATTAGTAACAGAAATTCTTGCAGAAGCTTTCTTTGATGGTAACAAAGAAAAAGTCCTATTAGACACAGAAAATATAAAATTTGGTGTTACTAAAGGAGCACTTCTCTATGCAGTTGCTCCAGAAGCTTTACCATTCCCTATTGATCAAGTAAACCACACTTTACCTTGTAGGATAGGTTTACTAGCTCCAGGCTATCAATTTGACCCAATTTTTGAGCGAGGCATAAATGAAACTTATGCTCAATCAATACAAAAACGGCATTTATCACTACCTACAGGAAAAAATTACTTTCGTCTTTACTATTATTTTGGACATGAAGCCAATCCTAAAGTAATGGATAACCCTAAGATGAAAGACTATAGGATTATTTGTGAGTCTTTGAGCGGCCAGGATATTGAAGTGTCTTTTCGACTTTTACCTGAATGTGCTGGTATAGAAGTAATTATGTGTTCACAAAACCAAGAAATTAAGGAAATTGTTCCTATTTTAGGTGCTGGTTAAAAAATGAATCTATTTCTTGTTTCTACATTAGTACTTACCAGCATCATTATTGGATTAATAGCAACTTGGCGTTCCACTAAACAACAGCTACAAGAAGCTAAAAAACAATTAGAGGGTTTTAAGCATATGTCTAATCAAGCCTTTGATCCTAATAGCTTAATAAAACTCCAAAATAGGTTTTCAGAACTAGAAAAAAAAGTCCAAGAAAACATAGAGAAAGAGGACAAAGAATTTAACACTCTTTGGGCTGAGTTAGAAAACTTACGTTCAGAAATGTTAGAACAAATCAATGCTGGCATAACACTTCATAGTTGGCATAGCTTATTGACTGAACGTATTCCTAACATTTTAGACTTAAAAACCAATATAAAAACCCTAATGGCATTAGATAAAGATTTAGCTGGGCAATTTCGCTTATCTCTACCTGCTTATTTAATAAATGACAATATGCTAGCAGGACTTTTAGATTTTGCCCGTCTACCTTATGAAAGAATAAATTGGATGGAGCTAATAATTTTACCAGTTAATGCTCAATTAGAGTCCCAAGAACAAGAGGCTTTGGCAGAGGAATTCCAAAAATTTCTTCTGCTAATTGGATATGACTGGATTTCACCAACTATTGGAGAACTTTATCGCCCAGATCAGCATGAAGTTGTAGAACAAAGGCTTTCATCCTCTGCTAGAGGAACTATTTTGTTAGTTAAATCCCGTGGCTATTTATATCAAAACCAAATACTACGTAAATCAAAAGTAGTTATTAGCGCTGGACAGAACTAAATATTTTTAATATTACTTGATAAAAATTTGGAGTAGTTATTAGTTGGCTGCTAAAAAACCTATAAACATAATTCCTGCTACAAGCCTGCTAGATTGGATAGCAGTTATTTTCGCTACCGGTTTTGGAAGTGGTTATTCACCTGTTGCCCCAGGCACAGCAGGAACTCTTGTTGCAGTTCCAATTTATATAGCCTTAACTACTTATTTCAAAATCTCTTTAATCACCTATCTAGTTATTACACTAGCTGTTATAGCTTTAGGCTCACTAGCAGCTCATCGCACCGGTAAACACTTTGGACAAGTTGATGCAGGACAAATTGTTATCGATGAAATTGCAGGCTTTTTAGTAAGTATGACTGCTATTTCTTTAAGCTGGACATCTTTAATACTTGGCTTTGGTCTATTTCGCCTTTTTGATATCTTAAAACCTTGGCCTGCAAGCTACTTTGACCGCAAGGTTGCTAATGGTTTTGGGGTAGTAATGGATGATATAATGGCAGGTTGTTATACCTTAAGTATTTTACATATATTAAAATTCTTCCAGTTAGTTTAGATATACCATACATATTAACCCCTACGTTAACTCCTAATAGAATCAATCAATATAGAGCATAAACATATGGCATAACTTTTGCAGTTTCCTATGGTTAGCCTTGATTTGTGGGAAACTTTCCGCAATTTAGGAGGTAATTATGAAACGTATTTCCCTTTCACACATTGATCCTTTTTTTCTAGCAATTATAGGTTGGCTAATAATAATGCTTATACCCGCAATTGCTATGGCACAAGCCACAATTAGCGGTAACATTAGTGGTGTAAAAACAGGTGCTACAGTTATTGTAGGAAATAACATCTGGCTAGAATCTGGTCAAAGTGGCCAAGATATCATTCATAGTAATAAAGGTTCAAAGGGAGTAATAGCAGCTAAAGCTCGTACAGATGCAAAAGGAAATTACTCAATCAATGTAGCTTCAGGTAGTTATATCATTATAGTTTGGGCAAATGGCTTTACTCCAGAGTCAGATACAGTAAATGCTCCTGGCAGTTTTAGCACTGTACTACTGCCTACCCAACGTTCCTCGCTACATAGTTCTCTCACTTTTGACTCAAATGTCAGTATAGTTGCTAGCACTAATACTAATCCTGTTAACAATCCTAATCCCGCTACTGAACCTTCAAATAAGCCTACTAATTCTTCATCAATAGAAAGTAAGAGAAATTTACCCACCCAAAACCCTGTTCAAGCAAAAGGTGTTTGGAAAAGAGTAGCAACAGAAATTTATTTAGAAGAGAAGAAAATAAAAACACTTCCAATAGGGCAAATGATTACTTCTGGAAGTAATCCAAATAATGGATATATCTTTTCTGGTGGAGAATCCAATTTAACTAGAACAGATTTCTATCAAGGTAATCCAACTAATCGGAAAATTACTTATCATTGGACACCACCACCTACTGAAATAGTGCCTAAACAAGAATATAGTATATCTTGTGAATCTATAGGAAATGCTGGTAATGGAGTGTTAATTTCTCCAATTGTAGACTATAACCAAAGTTCTGGAAGTGGAATTATTGCTTCATATCGGGATGGTAAAAAAGTAGGTAAATTAGTGGCTCAAGAAGCTGGTTCAATAACTAGAGGTAAGATAGTTGCAGGGCTTTCAAGCGGAACTGTAGTTGGAGTGCTTGAATATTGGTACATCTATGAGTGGCAAACTGGAGCAACTACTCAAAACAACGAACCTAAAGGTCAACTAGTAAATCTAGCATTACATAAAGCTTGTAAACAAAGTAGTACTTATTTTGGTACAGGTGTAGATCAAGGAGCTAATTGTGGAGTAGATGGCAGAATTGAGCCAGATCAAGATCCTCGTTACATGTTTCATACTAACATTGAAAATAACCCTTGGTGGCAAGTAGATCTTGGAAAGTCTTTTATTTTGAATAAAATCAGGCTACATAATCGGATTAATTCTGCGGAAAGAGCTAAATTTATCCAAGTGTTTATCTCCCAAGATGGTAACAACTGGAAAAAGGTTTATAGCCATAATGGTTCTGTTTGGAACAAATTAGATATTGATGTTAGTAATGAAGAAGCACGTTTTGTTAGATTACAATTAGCTGACCGTAATTATTTGCATTTATTTGAAGTAGAAGTTTTTGGTTACAATTAATCAATACTTTTCTCAATTCTATATCTAACAACACTAGATATCAGACGTAAGAGAATAAATTAGCAGTTTATTCTCTTATTTTATTTTGCAAATAAATTGTTTATTACATAGTTACTTAACACTAGTATTAGGAAATGAAAGCAACTAAATTACTTTATTGTTTGTATATTGACTAGATTAAATAAAATTTAAAGGATTTCCTTATGAGTGAGAAAAAAGACGAGAAAAAGAGCGAGAAAAAGAAATTTACTGCATCAAATGCCTGGCGTGAAGCAAAAGAACTACTCTGGATTCATCGAAAGCGCTTAACTGTTGGGTTCTTTTTAATGATAATCAATCGCTTTATGGGACTTGTTCTTCCTGCATCCTCAAAGTTTCTAATTGATGAAGTAATAGTTAAACATCAAGTAAACATGCTTAATAAAATAGCTTTCTTTGCTGGAGTTGCAACAATTATTCAAGCCCTAACATCTTTTGCACTTTCACAACTTCTTGGAGTCGCTGCCCAAAGAGCAATAACTGATATGCGTAAGCGAGTGCAAGAACATGTTATGGAACTTCCAATAAAATTTTTTGACACCACGCAAACAGGGCAATTAGTTTCTAGAATCATGTCTGATGCAGAAGGAATTAGAAACCTTGTTGGTACAGGTTTAGTTCAACTAACTGGTAGTATTTTAACTGCTTTTCTGGCTTTAGGAATTCTTTTTTATTTAAATTGGAAACTCACTTCTTTAACTATTTTAGCGCTAGCTAGCCTTGGAGGTGCGCTTGGCTATGCTTTTAGCCAACTACGTCCACTTTTTAGAGAACGTGGAGAAATTACAGCTCAAATTACAGGCCGCTTAAATGAATCTCTAGGGGGAGTACGTATAATCAAAGCTTATACAGCAGAAAAAAGAGAGTCGTTAACTTTTGCTAAAGGGGCACACCGATTATTTCGCAATGTTGCAAAATCAATGACTGGAGTATCTGCTACAACTTCTTTTTCATCCATTGTAGTAGGAGTTATGGGTGTCATAATGATTTTAGTTGGAGGTAATTCTGTATTAAGTGGCTCAATGACTTTAGGTGATTTTTTTATGTATATCTTTTTTACTGGACTAATGGCAATGCCAGTTATTGAAATTGCAGCAATTGGAACACAAATAACTGAAGCATTTGCTGGACTTGATAGAATCAGAGAAATATTAAATAAACCTACAGAAAAAGACCAAGATGCTAATCGCTTAGCGGTAGATGCAATTTCAGGAGATGTTGAATTTAAAGATGTTAATTTTGCTTATGAGCCAGGAGTTTTAGTTCTTAAAAATATTTCGTTTAAAGCTCCTGCTGGCTCAACTACTGCACTTGTTGGTTCAAGCGGCGCTGGAAAAAGTACTTTAATTAGTTTAATTATGAATTTTAATCAACCACAATCTGGAAGTCTGACTATTGATGACAAAGAGCTATCTAGCTTAAAAATGAGGGATTATCGTTCTTATTTAGGAGTTGTACTACAAGATAACTTTTTATTTGATGGAACAATTGCAGAAAACATTAGTTTTTCAAAACCAGGTGCAACACGACAAGAAATTGAAACTGTTAGTAAAATAGCTCATTGTGCAGAGTTTATAGAAGGTTTTGATAAAAAGTATGACACCATTGTAGGTGAGCGAGGTGTTAGGCTTTCTGGAGGACAACGCCAACGAATAGCCATTGCAAGAGCAATTCTTGCTGACCCTCGTATTTTAATCTTAGATGAAGCGACTTCTAGTTTAGACAGTGAAAGTGAAGCATTAATTCAAGCAGGTCTACGTTCACTTCGTAAAGGTAGAACTAGTTTTGTCATTGCTCATAGACTTTCTACCATTGTTACAGCAGATCAAATCTTGGTCTTAGAAAATGGAGAAATTCTTGAACGTGGTACCCATAAAGAACTACTTGCACTTGGTGGACGTTACAAACAGCTTTATGATAAACAATACCAACTTGAACTTAATCGTTTTACTAACCCTGGAGAAGAAACTAGTTTAGAAACTCCTAGACAATATTCTCTTTCTCGTTAAACAAAACTTAAAGTAAAGTATAGAAAATCAATCAATTAGAAAGGATTTTTATGGAAAATCAAGAACAAAACTATCAAAACCATGTTAGATGGCATCCGCTATTTCATTTCTTTGCTATGCCAGTTGTAATATTGCATTTTATTTGGACTCTTGTTGTACTTATTCGTCAAGCAGGAGGATGGCAAAATGTAGAAAATCTAGTCCTAGCAGGAGTTTTAGTTGCTACAGTTTTTCTAACACGTATAAATGCTCTAAAAGCTCAAGATAGAGTCATTCGTTTAGAAGAACAGCTTCGATTCCAACGCTTATTTCCAAAAGACTTTGCACAACATCTACAAGCACTAAGCACAAGCCAGCTTATTGCACTTAGATTTGCTTCAGATGAAGAATTGCCTGAGTTAATTCAAAAAATAAAAGCCAAAAATCTAACAACAAGTGATGAAATAAAGAAAGCCATCAAAAATTGGCGAGCAGATCATCTTCGTGTTTAGAACTACATTAAAAATAAATATTAATAAATATAAAAATAACTAAAATAACTAAGCTTGTTTTGCACCTATTTATTTTGCTCCATTGTCAATCAAAATTTGTTTGATTTCTTCATTGTTTAGCCGAGTTGCAGCCATTAAAGGAGTTTCTATATTGGTTGTCTTCTTTATTTCTGTAGGAATATTGCCTCCAACTTTAGCACCATTTGCCAATAAACTTATTAAAATATCTTTTTTCCCATTGGCAACAGCATAGTAAACTGGAGTCTCATTATTGTTACTAGCTACATTTACATCAGCCTTATTACTAATAAGAAAATCTACTGTATTTACATTTCCCCATCTACTCTCATAAAGTAGTGGTGTCATACCAACAGTATCTCTTTTATTTGGGTCTGCACCATATTCTAAAAGAAGTTTAGCAATATCAATACGTTTGTTTTTTAGAGCAATTCTTAAAGGCAAAACGCCTGTAGCAATTCTGTTTGGATCAGCTTTGTGCTCTAGTAAAAACTTAATTAGCTCAATATCTCCTTGATAAATTGCAACACCAAGAGGAGAAGTAATTGTGGCTTTATCCTTAAACTCAACATTTGCACCAGAAAATATTAATAATTTTGTTAACCAATATTGCTTTCTACTAACAGAATGAATTAGAGGCGTTTGACCAAATTCATCAGGTCTGTCTAAATCTGCTCCTATCATAATTAACCAAGCTGAAACACCATAATTCCCTTTTGAAACCTGACAAACCAAACAACTCTGTGAAACTAAGCTTTTGCCAAAATAACGCATTCCTATTATTCCGCTTGAAACCATTACAACAAGCGTCACAGTTATTGCCACAATACGTTGCAAAACAAAACTTATTGAAACTTTAGGAGATGGCTTTTCTTCAATAACCAAATATCTTTTAGCTAAAAAAGATAGAATTACTTTTGCTAAAGAAAAAAATACAAGAGTTAATGCTGCCCAAATATAAATTACTCTTAGCAATGTAGGCATACCCAAATAAATAGCAGGAATTATAGATAGAACACCTACCATAGTTAACCCTACATTGTTTATTACTAATTCTAAAAGCCAATGCCGGTTAGCTAATAAAATAATTTCTTGAACTCCTGCTTTTGGATCAGCTAATAACCATTTTGCCATTTATTATAACTCCCACACAGTATTACAAACTACGTCACTTCACATAAGCAAAATCGCTATATAGCAGAAAAGACCTTCAAGCTAATTGAAGTAACAGTTAAAATATATATCGATAAAACCTGAGTAAATTATTAGTCTAAAAATTTACCTAGTTATATATTTGATACTTTTAGTTATTGTTAAGATTTTAGAAGCTATAACTTTACCAGATATTATTAAAACAAGAAAGTACTATAAATGCTTATCAAATAAAAACTAAACAAATAAAACTATCAATATTTTAACTCATAAAACTTCTGGTAAATAAACTTCATACTCATCAGGATGATTCATATATCCATCTATTTTTACTGATTTCATCGCACTACAATGTAAAGCAGCATTTACAACCCGTTTGTTATATTGCCCAACTTCATTGTTAGCAAGATATTCATCTACCGAAACCCACATAGCTTTGCCTATCTCAACTTCATCAATTGAAATTTCATAAGTTATTGGCTTCAGTAAACACACCATATAAATATTTGAAGATCCAAATTGACCTCGATGATGATGACGAAGGCTTAGCAACCCTTGAAACTCAGTTTTAATACCTGTTTCTTCATAAACCTCACGAACTACACCTTGAGAAAAATGTTCCCCCCGTTCAAGCATTCCTCCTGGAAGTTTGTAATATCCTGGGCGTTCAGTTAGATCTTGACGTTCTAACACTACTAACACTTCTCGCCTTTCAGAAATAACTACTCCCCCAACTCCAATTGTATGAGTACAAGCCAAAGGAATATGAGAATCTGTCACTAAACGTTTAGTTAAAGTTAATTTAGTTGTTGAACAATGATGAAACTCAAAACCATTTGTAGTTGCAACCTTAATAAATTCAGACTTTTCTAAAGGAACTTCAAGCCAAACAACCTTAATAGCTTGGTTGTTCCATTCAAATAAAGATTCTTCAAGCAATCTGTTAAATTCATCAACTGATTCAGGTAAGTTGTTAGAACTAACTAAAATTCCATCATACTTATTTCTACTAGCATTTAACATTGTATATTCTCCTACATTATTGGCCTAAATAATACTATCAGTATCTTACATTACATCTATTTTCTAGGTTTCTTACTATTATAATTAAAAATATAGCAACTAGTTATTGCAAATTTCGATAATATGAATAATCATTCATTTTCAATCAGTTTTAAATTTAATCTAACGAGGAAATACCCATGCGGATAAATGGTTCCAATAATTTCCAGGATTTGAAATCCACTTCTACCGAAGCCTCCCCAACAAAATCTGCAACCAACACTAACGTTACATCAAATACAGAAAGCAACACTAAAGTATCTCAAAATACTAACATTACTGTTAAAGATGGACGTGCAGCTATGCGCAGTGCCGAAATGGGTATTGGAGCAAGAATTCTAGCTTCTCAAGTTAAACCAACTTCCTCTAATGATACAGTAACTAGTAATGTAAACATAGAAAACCCATCTATTCCATCTACTCCTGCTTCAAATAATACAAGCAATAATCTATGGAAATCCATTCAACCTCAAAGTCAAACAGCTTTAAAAACTCCTAAAGATCCCAAAGAAAAAACTGTAGCTCAATTATTTGGTGTAGATGCCTTTGATCAAAACTTTGCTACTGATGGAAGTGGCAAATCAAAGGCTGCTACGGCTAAAGGTGGTAAAAATGCTGCTGCAAGCCAGGCAGGTGGGGCTCAAGCTGCTAGTGAAGTAAGTGGAGGTGATGCGCCAATGTCTTTAGGTGCATTACTAGCATTTGTTGGCTCAATGATGGTAAAAGCCATAGAAAAAACTATGAAACAATTAGAAGATGCAGCTAAACAACTTGATGCTGCAATGAGCGGTGGTGGTAGTTCTGGAGCTTCTGGTGCAGATGGTTCAAATCCTGCTAATCCTAGCAATGGAACTGATGGTTCAAATCCTGCTAATCCTACTAATGGAACTAATGGAACAGACGGGTCTAGTGCAACAGATGGTACAGGTGGTTCTGGCGCAATAGGAGATTTAAGTGATTCAGATATAGCTGCTTTAGAACAACTACTTGGTAAATTAGGTGATATTGTAAAGAATGTCAAAGTATTACTTAACGAGTTAAGTAACTCAAGTAAAGACCTTAGCCCAACAGAAAACCAAGGTTTAACTAACCAACTCTCAAATCTACTGAAACAAATGCAAAGTTTACAATCAGATGCAGAAAAAGTTGGAGGAAATGCTTCAAAATTAGTTCAAAATACTATTTCTCAAGCAAAAGCTCAGCTTGATAGTTTAGCTAATACCGCTAATGCCCCACAAACAAAAGCCCAAGCTAATCCCTCTCAACTAGATTCCCTAGCTGATTCTTCTGATTTAGGCAATGATTTAGGTAATGCTCCAGTTGATACTCCTCAAGCTCCTCAAACTGATGCTCCTCAACTTGATACACCAACTGATGCTCCTCAATTAGGTGATATGCCTAGTGCAGATGGAAGCAATCCAGCAACTGCTCCAGCACCTCAAGGTGGAGAGGCACCAAAAGGTGGCGGTGGTGGGCCAACTGCTGAGTTAAATCAAAAAATTCAATTATTAACTTTTAACTTGCAACAACTTCAACAATCACTTAACCGTGTAAATGAAACTGTAACTAATCTCTCTCGCTCACAATCAGAAGCTGAAAGAAGCATTGCTCAAAATCTCTCTGTGTAAGATAAAAAAGTTTATTCCTGCCCAATCTTATTCAAGATGGGCAGGATAAATCTTATATATCATCTTTAATTAAAACTTACCTACTTTTAGTTCCTACTTTTCAATTTACTATTCCACAACTAACACATCAGTTTTTTCTTATATATCTCCATTATTTTGCTTCCTTAAAATCATTAATCTTATAAATTAGCAGCAATTCCCGGTTTAGAAATAGATCCGTAATGTTGTTTGGGTAATTGTAGGGGGCAGCCACAAGAGCTGCCCCTACAGTAATTTCACTAACATATCCTTATTTTCACTTCTAAACCGGGAATTGCTGATAAATTGGGAAATATTCAGGAAACAATATGGAACTAATGAAAATGAATGACGTGAAAGAAGTTGTTTTCATCTAAAAATATAAGTTTTGTAGGAGCTAATGCCCATGAATAGACATTTTTACAAAAAAATAGCACTTTCTTTAGTGCTTAGCTGTTGTTTCTTATCATCTAATACTCTAGCTGAACAACCTAATAATAATCTTCAACAAAAAAACTCAACCTCATCAACAAAACATAAATTTGCTCTTCATAATTTTACTTTTGAGACTGAGACTCCTCTAGCAACAGTAATTCACAATATCGCTGATTTTGAGCAAATAAATGTTATTTTTGAAGATACCATAGAAAAATTAGCAGAAACCAAAAAGGTAACTTTTTCAGCAAAAAATGTAACAGCTCCTCATGCTTTAGATATGGTTCTTAAAGCTAATCGTCTAGGATATGCTGTTATTGATAAAAGAAGCATAATAGTTTTTACAGAAGCTCTTGCCAACAAACAACATTATGAAGATTTAATGGTTCGTGTTTTTTATCTTAAAAATACAAACTTTGAGGATATTAAAAACTCTATTCTACAAACCTTGGGAACTAGGCAGTTAGTGCCTATTAAACAACTCAATGCTTTTGTAGTTAGAGACTCAGAAGAAAACTTAAAATTGATTGAATCTTTGCTTTCTCGTCTAGATAAACAACAATCTAAGTTTGTAATAGATGTAAATCTTTATGAAGTCAATGCTCAACTAACCACACAAATAGGTGATTTATCAGGAACTATCTCATCAAAAGATCTTTCTTTATTGCAAAACAATACTTCTTCAAGATTAATTGGTTCTACTAAACTTCATGCTTTTGAAAACCAGCCTGTAGCTTTTACTATGGGTAAGCGAGTACCTATCTCTCTAACTAAAACTAAAAAAGTTTCAAACACCCCTTCTACATCAAGTGTTGAGCATTCTAAGCAATCTGAGCAAACTTCAGAGCAAAATGATAACACTAAGTCCAGCTCAGCTTATGAAGAACAACTTCAATATGTTGATATTGGGTTAAATATGGAACTATCTCCTGTTATTTATGAAGATTCTGTTCAAATGAACACTAATATAGAACTAACAGGTGCAACAAATGCCACACCAAATGTTGAACTAAACCATCATCGTGTAAGAGAAATGATTAGTATTAAAAATGATCAAACTAAGCTTGTAACTAACACTTTTCCAATTTCTAGTAATTTCTTTGTTTCAACACAAAACAATAGTCCTGCAAATCTTGTTATTACAATCACTCCTCATATTATTAGCTCTCCTGAAATAACTCCTCTTGATAAAACTCCAATTGGTTCAAATGGTACTGCTACACATTTTGATACTAGTATTTCACTAGAAGAAATGGTTATTAGAGCAGATCAAGATGAAGCTCACTCAAAATAAAACAAATAAAATAAGTCAAACTCTTAGTAATAACTAGTCAAACTACTTGAATTATCTTCAAGTTTAAATGTAATTTCAGATAGGAAAAGTCTACCTTATAGTGGTAGGACTTTTCTTAGGCTTTTATACACCACAGAAATATACTTAATCACTTAAAAACTCTATGTAAAAGTATATAACTACATTATCTGGTGGGTAGATACATTTCTTTAGAAAATAAGCTGTTATATTCTCGGTTTCTATATTACTACTTGCCTTGACTTTCAAAGCTTATTTCAGATAATACCTACTGTATTTAGATACACAACAAAGGAGAAAACAATTTATGGCTGAATTAAAAGGGACTAAAACTCATCAACATTTAAAAGACGCTTTTGCTGGTGAATCAATGGCAAACCGCCGCTATCTATATTTTGCAAAAATTGCTGACGTAGAAGGCTATCCAGAAATCGCTGGAAACTTTAGAGATACTGCTGAAGGTGAAACTGGTCATGCTCACGGTCACTTAGATTACCTTAAAAGAGTAGGCGATCCAGCAACAGACCTACCATTTGGCGACACTGTAACAAATCTACAATCAGCCGTTCATGGCGAAACTCATGAATATACAGATATGTATCCTGGAATGGCTAAAGATGCTCGTGAAGAAGGTTTCCCAGAAATCGCAGATTGGTTTGAAACCCTTGCTAAAGCTGAAAAATCTCATGCTGGTCGCTTTTCTAAATTACTAGAAAGTGTTTCCTAAGTTAAACACTAAAGTAATCTATTGTAGGGACAAAGCTTATATTTGTTTTGTGTTAAGACTCAAGCAAAACAAGCTTTATCCCTACAAACTCTCTATTTAACAATAAATCATCCGGAGAATCCATGAGTGACAAAGACAAAAACATTTCTTATAAACCCACTGATGGGTTATCTTACGACCCCAGTGAAAAAATTTATTGGGATGCTAAAGCCTTAGACAAAGAAATTGAGCGTACTTTTGAAATTTGTCATGGTTGTAGGCTTTGTTTTAAGTATTGTGATAGTTTTCCAACACTCTTTTCATTCCTAGATAAAAAATATGATGGAGATGTAAAAAAACTCACTCCTGATGATACAAAAGCTGTTATGGATGCTTGTTTCCAGTGCAAACTGTGTGAAGTCCAATGTCCATACACTATTCGCGATAAACATGAGTTTAAACTGGATTTTCCTAAACTAGTACATCGCTACAAAGCTCAAAAAGCCCGCAAAGAAGGTAATAGTTTACGAGAAAAAATTCTTGGAGACCCTGACAAAGCTGGAACTATGGCTCGTGCTAGTTTTGGTTTGGCTAACTTTGCCAATAAGGTTAGACTGCATAGGCTCTTTATGGAAAAGTTTTTAGGAATTCAT
Source organism: Blastocatellia bacterium (assembly GCA_039812885.1). GTDB lineage: Bacteria > Acidobacteriota > Blastocatellia > Chloracidobacteriales > JADJPF01 > JADJPF01. The sequence goes on along the minus strand of JBDIBI010000001.1, from coordinate 576,177 downwards.
AGAGATAAACTACTTCCTGATTTTGCCCCAAGCACTTTTGAAAAATGGGCTAGAAGTACTTCAAAGATTAAAGCAGAAGCCGGTGGTGAAGCGGTTCTTTTCCAAACTTGCTTTGTTCAAAATAATCAACCTGAAATAGGTCGAGATACAATTGAAGTAATGGAAAAAAACAGCGTAGATATACGTTGTGCAGCAGGACTTCAATGTTGTGGAATGCCAGCTTGGGAACATGGAGATCTTGAATCATTAAAAAAACAAGCTAAGGCTAATCTTAAAATATTAATGCCCTTTGTAGAGAAAGGGGCTAAAGTATTAGCAATTAATCCAACTTGCTCAATGATGATGAGAAAAGAATATCCAACATTGTTAGATCCAAGTGATCGACCTGATGCGGAAAAACTTGCTGCGGCTGTAATGGATCCTAGTGAATTTCTTTGGTCAATTAGAAATGAGCCTCGGTTTAATTCAAAACCTCTTAGCAATCCCGGAGTTAATATTTCTTATCATGCACCTTGTCATTTAAGAGCACAAGCTGTAGGTTTTAAGGGAAGAGATCTTTTGCGTAAAGTGTTAGGAATCACCATTTCCACTACAATGGAATGTTGTGGTCATAATGGAACTTATGCAATGACTACAGAAGGCTTTGAACCATCAGCAAGAATTGGCAAAAAAGCTTTTGATTCTATGAAAGAAGCTAAAACTGAAATTTGGGCTACAGATTGCCCTCTAGCATCTTTGCAATTTCAGCAACATGCTGGTGTAAGTCCAATGCACCCTATGACAATACTTGCAAGAGCTTATAGAGAAAACGGATTTAAGAAAAAATAGAACTATTTTTAGAGGATACATCTATGAAATTAGTAGAGCGTCGTCATATTGTAGATTATCAAACTTATGAAGAAATTAGAGGAAAATTTAGAAACGTAGTACTTCAAGCTAAAGCCTTAAGACGCATTCATATTGGAGAAAACCTTACTCTACTATTTGAGAACCCTCTAACAGTTTGTTATCAAATACAGGAAATGATGCGTGCTGAGCGTATAGTAAAAGAAGCTAACATAATGCATGAGATTAATACCTATAACGATTTGTTAGGTGATGAAGGTGAGTTAGGGGCTACACTTTTAATAGAAATTCCTGATCCAGCAGTTAGAGAAAAAAAACTAAGAGAATGGTTAGAACTCCCTGAAAAGATTTATGCAAAGTTAGAAGATCAAAGCCGCATTTATGCCAAGTTTGACCAAAACCAACGTGGAGAAGAAAAATTAAGCTCAGTACAGTATCTTAAGTTTAATACTGAAGGCAAAGCACCTATTGCAATTGGTATAGATTTACCAGTATTACAAGCAGAAACAGCATTAACAAACGAGCAGCGCGAAGCTCTACAAAAGGATTTAGAGCATTATCAAGAAATAGATTTGCCATTGTTATAAGAGTAAATCCTTATTGATATCTTAAAGTTATGTAGTATATTAGCTGCCTGCGCTGCAATAGCTTAGAAGAAGTTTATATAAACCCCAATTTTCCTAATCTCAAAAAATTAAGAGGTATCATGCTAAAGCAGACCCCTTTTCATTCCCGCACAAAAGCACTGATGCAAGGTGATCAGTGGCGACGTTGGGCAGGTTACACAGTTGCTAGTGCCTATGAGATGACACATGATCGCGAATATCTTGCGCTACGCAATGCCTGCGTTTTAATAGATGTTTCACCCTTGTGCAAATACCATATCAGTGGCAAAGATAGTCTACGCTTTCTTAACCGCTTAGTAACCCGTGATGTAAGTAAATGCTCAATTGGAGGCATGCTTTATACACCTTGGTGTAACTCAGCAGGTAAGATTATTGATGATGGTACAATTGCACACTTAGACGAAAACTTTTACCGTTTAACTTCGGCTGAACCTAACTTTAGATGGCTACAAGATAATGCACTTGGTATGGAGGTTGAAATCCAAGACGTTTCTGAAGAAGTAGCCTCACTTGCACTTCAAGGGCCTAAATCCCGTCAACTATTGATGACACTGACAGATGCACCACTTGGTGAGCTTAAATACTATCGTTTTGTCAACACAACAATAGCTGATGTTCCTGTAATGATTTCTCGCACTGGTTATACAGGGGATCTTGGTTATGAGTTATGGTTAAGTGCTGATTCTAAAAGTGCTGAAAGAGTTTGGGATGCACTAATTGAAGCAGGACGAAGTTTTGCAATGCAACCAGCAGGTATTTGGGCTTTAGATGTTGCTCGTATTGAAGCTGGACTTATTATGCTTGATATTGATTACACTCCAGCTAATAAAGCAATGATTGATGCTCAAACCTCTACACCGCTTGAATTAGGACTTAACTGGGCAATAAGCTGGAATAAAGGTAATTTCATTGGACGTAAAGCTCTGTTAGAAGAAAAAACTCATGGCTCATCAATTACTCTAGTAGGTCTAGAGATTGACCATGCTGAGTTTGAGCGTCAACATCATATGCTTGGCTTACCAGTTCCCTACCCATTTGTGGCTTGGCGTTCAATGGTTCCATTAACAGCTAATGGGAACCAAATAGGTTATGCTACTTGTGGGACTTGGTCGCCTACTTTGAAGAAATACATAGCTTTTGGACATGTTAAGCCTGAATTAGCCACACCTGGCAGCCAAGTTACAATCGATCTTCACATAGATCGGTTTCGTCGTCCTTTTACAGCTAAAGTGACAAAACTACCATTTTTCAGCCCAGCGAGAAAGAAAGATACCTTATGAACAACCACTATGATGCCATTGTAATTGGTGGCGGTCACAATGGCCTTGTCAATGCCGCCTATCTTGCCAAAGCTGGCAAGCGAGTACTGGTGCTAGAGCGCCGTCATACTGTTGGTGGAGCTACAGTTACAGAAGAAGTTTATCCTGGGTTTAAATACCTAATTGCATCTTACCTTATCAGCTTACTACGTCCAGAAGTAATTCAAGAACTAGAACTAGCACGTCATGGACTGCAAATAATGCCACTTGAAAGCACTTTTGTTCCAATGCTTAATGGCAATTACATAGCTGATTGGCCTGATCATGATGCAACAAAACATGAACTAGCTCGACATTCTCTTAAAGATGCTGAAGCATATGATGAATATGCTCGCACTATGAGAAGATTAGCTTTAGCTATGCGTCCATTGCTTGATCTGATTCCACCTGATCCAACTTCAGTCACAGCAAAAGACCTAGAGACTATGGCAAAAGTAAAAGGAACTCTTGGTCAGCTAAGAAAAGATGATTTTTATCTCTTAGCTCGTCTAATGACAATGAGTGCAGGTGATTTTCTAGATGAATGGTTTGAATGTGTACCTTTTAAAGGTAGCAAGTCTACAAGCGGTATTATAGGCACTTTTATGGGGCCTCGTTCACCTGGTACAGGTTATGTATTATTGCATCATTACCTAGGTGAAATAGATGGTGTATTTCGAGCTTGGGGTTTTGCTAAAGGTGGAACAGGCGGCTTAAGTCAAGCTATAGCAAGTGCAGCTCGTGAAGCTGGGGCAGAAATTAAAGTTAATTCACCTGTTGCACAAGTTATTGTTAAAAATGGAGTAGCAACTGGTGTAGCACTTGAAAATGGTGATGAATATACAGCAGATATTATTGTCTCAAATGCTGATGCTAAACGGACTTTCCTTAAACTAGTTGAGTCTAAACACTTGCCAGATGAGTTCTTAGGCGACATCAAACGATTTCGTATTAGCAGTCCAGCTTGTAAAGTAAATCTTGCTTTAGATGGACTACCTCAATTTAGCTCACTACCTAAAGGTAAAGAAGCCTTGCTTCGAGGTTCAATTGAAATAGTGGATAGTGTAGATTACTTAGAGCGTGCTTATGATGATGCTAAATATGGTGGTTGGGCGCGTAAACCTTTTATGGATGCGTTAATTCCTTCCCTACTTGATCCTGCAATGGCACCCCCTGGAAAACATATTATGTCTATGTATGTGCAATATGCTTCATCTGACCTAGAAGGTGGTTGGAATGAGCAAAAGAGAGCGCAATTTTTAGATGTAGTAGTTGATACACTAGCAGAACATGTACCTAATCTAAAAGACATACTTTTACATAAACACATTATGACTCCATGGGATCTTGAAAATACCTTTGGATTAACATCTGGACACATATTTCATGGAGAGTTAGCACTTCAGCAAATATTCTTTTTACGCCCATCACCACAATGGTCAAACTACAGAACACCTATTAAGAATTTTTATATGTGTGGCAGTAGCACTCACCCAGGTGGTTGTATAACTGGCGCTCCAGGGCGTAACGCCGCAATAGCTATTCTGGAGGATCACCCATAATGACAGCCTATGACACTATAATTCTTGGTTCTTCACCCAATGCTCTAACATTAGCGGCATATCTAGCAAAAGCTAAACAAAAGGTTTTAGTGCTAGAACATTCATCAAATATTGGAGGAGCAATAGCTACAACTAGCTTTGCTGAAGGCTTTCAAGCTGATCTTAGCTTGATGAGTGGTCAACTTGATGAGGTTGTTGTTAAAGAGTTAGAACTAGATAAACACTCTCTAGAAGTAATTGAGCGCAACACCATAAGCAGCTTGTTACCTAATGGACAAAGCTTTACATTGTCTAAAGATCGCCAAGCTGCTAGAGAAGCTATTGAAAAATTTGCTCCAAATGATGCTGCTCGCTACAACGATTTTATGCAATTGCTTGATCTAGCAAGTAGTCTTTTGCGTAGTGCTTATAACAACATTCCACCTCAAGCCCATAATCCATCAACTAGTGATCAAGAACAATTAGATTCTTTAGTAGGTCAATTGCGTGGCTATGGTCGTCGTGAAATGACAGAGGTGATGCGGCTACTTGTTATGCCAGTCAGAGATCTCTTAAATGAATGGTTTGAAAACACAGAGTTAAAAGGCTTGTTAGGTAATCTTGCAATACGCAGCTTAACTCAAGGCCCATTTGCAACTGGTACAACTTTTAGTCTTCTACATCACTTAGCCATCAATGATGGATACTTCCGCACTACAAGCAAAGGTGGGGTTGGATCGATTGCCAAAGCTTTAGCCACAGCAGCACAAAGCTATGGAGCAGAAATTCGCTCTAGTGTAGAAGTCAAACAAGTTGTTATAAAAGATGGTGCTGCAACCGGTGTAGAGTTAGCTAGTGGTGAAGTCTTAGAAGCAGGACTTGTAGTATCTGACTATGATGCACAATACAGTTTTACAAAGTTAATTGCTCCACCTGAGCTTGAACCAGAGTTTAACCGTGAGTTGCAACATGTTCGTTATAATGGTGCAGTTGCCCGTATTAACTTGGCTCTAAGCGCGCTACCTGATATTTCAACCACTGGACTAAGCCAAGAAGCATTACAAGGAACTTTGGTACTTGCTCCAAGCGTAACAGCAATTGAAAAAGCTTTTGACTGTGCAAAATATGGTAATGTCTCTGCTAAACCTTGTTTAGAAGTAACTATTCCTAGTTTGACAGATCCAACACTAGCTCCTGCTGGGCAACATGTGATGTCAATTTGGGTACAATATGTTGCTTACAAGGCTAAAGCTGATGGACAAAGCATTTGCAAACTAGCACTTTCTCAATTAAGTGAGTTTATGCCTAATTTAGAATCACTAGTTTTACATAAACAAGTGCTAACACCTCAAGATTTTGAAACACAGTTTCATTTGACTGAAGGTCACTTATATGGTGGAGATATGACACTGGCACAAGCCTTTTTCCTCAGGCCAATTCCAGGTTTTGCACAATATCAAACACCTATTGAGCGGTTTTACTTATGCGGCGCAGCAACTCATCCAGGTGGTGGCATAAGTGGATTAGCAGGAAGAAACGCAGCTAAACAAATTTTAGGCGCTGAGTTTTAATCTATCAATATTGAGCAAGTAAAATGCTCTTTCTCTTCAATGAATCGGGGCAGGGACAACCTGCCCTTTTACATTAATCTCCCAAGTCTAAACTTACTCAATCCCCAAAGTGGAAATTTCCCCACAAGAGTTTTCCCTAAAAAAAGCTAAAACTATAACTTATGTTTATACAGTAAGATAAGTATATCTACTCTTAGTGGTACTTACTTTGCATGTAGAAACAGGAATTTTAATACTAGTGGGGGAAATTATGGTTCAACAAGAAACAATAGAAATTGGCATAGGCAATGAGGTTTTGAATATAGATTATTCGATTATACAAAAATATAATCAATCAGGGCCTCGCTACACTAGTTACCCAACAATTGCTGAATGGAAAACAGGCTTTTCTGTTAAAGATGTTGAGTTAGCTATTGAGAAATCCAACCTCAAACAAAGACCTTTATCTCTATATTTTCATATTCCTTTTTGTCAATCGCTCTGTTTATATTGTGCTTGTACAAAAGTAATTAGTAAAAACCATGATGTATCATCCCGTTATTTAGATGGGATAAAATGGGAACTAGAATGGCTTGCCAGTCATATAGATGCTACAAGACCCATTTTACAAATACACTTAGGAGGCGGAACACCAACATTTCTCTCTAGTGAACAGCTTTCTGAGTTATTTTCTTGTATAAAAAAACATTTTTCCATTGCAAAAGATGCTGAAATTAGCATTGAGATTGACCCTAGAGTAACGACTTTTGATCAACTACAAGTACTGCGTCAACTAGGGTTTAATCGTATTAGTTTAGGCATACAAGATTTTGATAAAAAAGTTCAGCAAACAGTTCATCGTATTCAATCATTTGAAATGATTGAAAAACAACTAACTTTCTGCCGCAACTTGGGGTTTGAAAGTATTAATACTGATTTAATATATGGTTTACCACATCAAACCTTAGATAGTTTTGCTGTAACTCTTGAAAAAATATTAGCTCTTTGTCCTGATAGAATTGCACTATTTAGTTATGCACATGTGCCTTGGATGAAACGCCAACAAAAGAGTTTAGAACCATATCTACCAAGCGATAACAGTAAACTTGCTATTTTTAGTTATGCTATTAAACAACTTACAACTTTTGGATATAGATATATTGGATTAGATCATTTTGCTCTAGATAAAGATGAGTTATGCCAAGCTCAAGATAATAGAACTTTACATCGTAATTTCCAAGGTTATACAACTAAATCGGGTTGTGATCTCTATGGAATAGGCATGAGCGCAATTAGTAACCTATCAGAAGTCTATACCCAAAATTACCACACTTTACCAGAATACTATGCTGCAATAGACCAAAAAATTTGGCCGACTATGAAAGGATTTTTCCTTTCTGATGAAGATAAACTTCGTCGTAGTGTGATAACGAAATTGTTATGTTACTCAACTTTGATTAAATCGGAAATTGAGCAAGAGTTTCAAATTAAATTTGATGAGCATTTTTCTGATGAGCTTTTATCATTAAAAGAATTAGAAAAAGATGGGCTGTTAAAACTACATGATGAAAAAATAGAAATATCCACATTAGGAAGAATTTTTGTTCGTAACATTTCAATGGCTTTTGATAAATATTTGAAAAAATCAGGAGAAAAAAGATTTTCTAAAACAGTATAAAAATTTTTATTTTTCTAAATTAATAAGTAATACCCTCTACTTTTACTAGTTTGCAATGCTTTAACACAGCGGAGTATTCTAAGTGAAATTCAGTAAGAATAATGATTGCTCTTGCTTTCAGCATCAAGATCTGATATTGCTAGCATCGTAGGGGGAGACTAGTAAAATGATGGCTAATAAGCGCAAAACTAAAGCGCAATTGATTGAAGAATTAGAGCAATTAAGTAAGCGTAACGCTCAATTGGAAGCGCTAGGTATCAAACGTAGAGAAATTGAGCAGGAACTCAAGAAAACTAATTGGTTTCTTGACTCGATTGTTGAAAATATTCCCAATATGATCTTTGTCAAAGATGCAATTAATTTGCGTTTTGAGCGGATCAATTTAGCTAGTGAGTTATTAACTGGCTATCAACGTAAAGACCTATTAGGCAAAAGTGACTATGATTTTTTCCCATATGAACAAGCTCATTTCTTTACCTCAAAAGATAAAGAAGTACTAGAAGGAAAGAAATTAGTTGATATTGCTGAAGAACCAATACAGACTAAACAAGGACTGCGAATCCTTCACACAAAAAAGATACCCATTCTTGATGAAAATGGAACCCCACAATTTTTGTTAGGTATATCTGAAGATATTACTGCACGCAAGCAGGCTGAAGCAGAATTAATACTAGCACATGAAGAGTTGGAAAAACGTGTAAAACTACGCACAATGGAACTTTCACAAGCTAATCAAACCTTACAAGAACAGATATTTGAACGCCAGCAAGCAGAAGAACAATTGAAAGCATCAAGAGAACAATTACGTAATCTATTAGCACGTGTGCAAACAGTCCGTGAGGAAGAGCGTACACATATCTCACGTGAACTTCATGATGAACTAGGGCAAGCTTTAACCGCATTAAATCTTGATATTACTTGGCTACAAAATAATCTATCAGCCAATAAACAGACATTACTTAATAAAACTATCATGATGTCTAAACTAATTGATACAATAATTCAATCAATTCAAAAGATGGCGGCTGATTTAAGACCTTCAGTACTAGACAATCTTGGGTTAATTGCAGCAATCGAGTGGCAAATGCAAGCGTTCCAAAGTCGCACTGGAATCAAATGTCGATTAAAACGACCTAACACACCTCTTTCATTAGAAACAGAGCAAACCACAGCGATTTTTCGCATCTTCCAAGAAGCAATGACTAATATTGCACGTCATGCAAAAGCCTCTCAAGTTGCAATTTGTTTGCAACAAAAAGATGATTCAATCTATTTAGAAGTGAAGGATAATGGCAAAGGTATAAACAATACACAACTCTCAGATACCAAGTCACTTGGCCTACTTGGCATTCATGAACGTGCGCTTAATTTAGGTGGCAATGCCACCATTACTAGTAATGGTATTAAAGGAACAAAAGTTCAGGTACAAATCCCATTACATAAACCCTTAAAAGTTAAGAGTTAACCTTTAAGGGTTTATTAAACTCTATCACTTAAAACAAACACTTTTTTACTTAAGTTTAGTTTGTACAATAGTTGGCTCAGTAAATTTATCTAATGGTAAAATGTTACCTACTTTATCAAAGTTATTCCACTGAGCATTGGCAAGGAAACAAAACTCATTTCCAATAATAACTCCTAGTGTAGGATCTGGTAGTAGTGCTTTACTAACTTCTAAAACCTCTAAACCATTTATTTCTTTGAGATTATCACTTAAAGAAAGCTTTATTACTCGTTGTGGATTAACTCCATTTTGTATAGCTAACAAAGTGTTTTGATAAAAATAAATACCATCAATTCCAAGCAAAGTAACACTATCAGGACTATTTAACTTGGTAATATTTTTTGTAGCTACATCAATACTAAAAATACCTTGTGAGTAATCTGAAATGAAAAACTGTTTCTCATCACCAGAAAAAGCTATTCCTTGCAATGAAGCAAAAGGACCAGAAACAAAGTTTTCTAGCATACCTTTTTCTAAAGAAATTTGATAAATATTAGGAGAAAAACTATCTGTAATAAACACATCTCCTTTAGAATTAATAGTTAAATCTCCAAATAAGTGTCTTTTACCATCTGAAGGCAGAGAATATTTTTTTATAAGCTTTTTAGTCTTTAAATCGTATTGAAAAACAGCAGCTAAGTTTTCTTCTTTTTTATCAAAGTTATTCATTTCTGCAATAGCAGAACTTGCAACCCAAAGAATACGGCGTTTAGCATCTATCTTTAAACCAAACACGCCCCAAAGCCCATCTTGTTGGCTACTAGTAAAATCTGTTGTTTGACCATTTTTATCAACAGTAACTATTTTTCTTTTCCTAACACTTCCAATGTAGAATTTTTCTTCTTGCGGATCATAAGCAAGACCTTCTGTAATTAAGTCTTTTTCTGGAAGCTTAACAACTACCTTACCTTGTCCTTTTGGCAAACGATTACGCTCTATATCTTTTATAAGAGCCTGAAACTCATTACTATCCTTTATTAAAGCAAAATCTCCATCTTCTGCAAGATTAGCAATTAACCCAAATCCAGCAAATTTATTTAGATAATTAATTGCTTCTTTTTTATTGCCTAACAAAGCATTAGCTCCAGCGCATTTATATATTAACTCAGGGTGATTAGGTCTTAGCTTAAGAGCTTTTTCTAGATTTGCTAAATATTCAGAATATTTTTTTTCTTGATAGCATTGTTGTGCTGATTTAATCAGCTCTCTAGCTTGTTGTATTTGTTCTTGAGCCATTGTGGAACTAGCAAACACACCTAGTACTAAAACTAGAACGAGTAGATAAAGAAATTTTTTCATTGTCTCTTTCTTCTAAATTAGGAATATTGAATGCGTTTATAGTTATGGCGGAAGTGATAAACAACAAAAGCTAACGTTGAACTTTTAACAAAAGTTTCTTTGTTTAATAGAAAATTTAATCCAAAATAAAATCAACTATTTAGCTAATGGCTTTGTTAATAATATTAATTAGTGCGTTAATACAATGTTCAGGAGATTTTTCTAGATCCACAGAAGTAGCTAAAAACCTAATTTCATGCTCATTTAAGTTAAAAGCATCTTTTAGTAGCCCACCTAATCCATCTTCATGTTTAGCAACTTCTAGAATTACCTCTATTTCATCAGTAGATTTAACTATAAAAAATAGCCCAATCTCGTTTACTTTGCCATAGTACTGGGACAAAGGAGTAACCTTAAATTCAAATTCCTGAGAAAAAGGATAATGGTTGGATAAAGAATAGCTACGCATACACTTAGAAGTTTTCAGAGTGAAACCTAGTGTTTGCAAGCTGTTAAATACTTTTTCCATTATTGGCGAAGGAAAAACATCAATTGCATCTGTATCTTTAGGGTCAATAGCATTATCAATATCAAGACCTGTTTTTATCCAAACTGAATGCCCACCTAAAGTTAGAGGTGTATCAATTGGAAGTTTGATAGTAAAAGGAAAAGAGCGTTTTTCCTTTGGTGTTATGGTAAATTCTGGAGCTATTTTAAAGTGAGCTAGATTTATATTAACTTTGCGGTATTCTCTATGATAATGCCTATGTTGATTATATTGTCTTTCCAGATAGAAAGTAGTAACTGTCATATAAATATCATCTATTTTTTGAGAAAGCTCCCCACCAACAACAAAAGTTTCTCCACGAACTTCATCACCTGGTTTATAAGTTGAATATTCTAGTTGTGTATCAACTTTAGCCGAGCCAATTCCAAAGGTTGACAATAATTTTGTAAACATACAGCGCCTTAGATATTTAGCCAAAATTTTTCTGTTAAATATACACTACTTTTACTTTTATTAACCAATTATGTGGGTAGAGACTTGCTACTAATTGATGAGTTTTTTTGTTTATGACACTTTTTCAATTATTTCACAAACCCTAAAATGCAGTATCTTGCCTGCAATTTCTTTCATTTGAAAAACTTACAAGCAAGATACTTACATTTTAGGAAAAAGATAAACTCTTATTAGAATCTTTTTCTATGAGGATTTTGGTTTGTTTGATTACCTCCATCTTGTCTATGTTCTTTTTTCTCTCCCTCATGTTTCTTGGGAGTTTCTTTTTGTTGATTAGGTGGTTGATTTTTACGTTGATCAGGTTGTTCTATTCTATATGGTTTTTGATCTTGTCGATTTTGCATTCTATCTAACTTCTTTTGTTCTTCTTGTTGACGGCGTTGTTGTTCTTGTTGTTGACGGCGATTTTCACGTTCTATACGAAGTTGTTCTTCTTGTTGACGGCGCATTTGTTCTTCTTGTTGACGGCGAGAGTCACGTTCTATACGGCGTTGTTCTTTATTTTCATTAGCAGGAGGTTGAATTTGTACAGGTTCTTCTATTCTGCGTTTTGGTTCTGGATTTACTTTGATTCTATCTGCTTTATTTTGTTCTACATTAAGCTGACGTTCTCTATCTGCTTTAGCTGCGCGTTGCTCTCGATCAAAGTCTTTAATTACACGTTTAGCACCTTCATTGTTAACTTTAGTTGGACTAAGTTCTATGTCAGGATTATCACCTAAGATCTGTATTGGTTTTGGTCGAATCCCTATCTCATTAGAAGCCTCTCTAATAGGAGTTCGATGGAGTTTAAGTCTTTCCATTTGAACTGTACTTGGGCCTTGGTTAACTACATGATTGTTAACAACTCCAATTGTAGTAGCAACTTGTGCAGATTGCATTATCCCAAAGTTTCTTTCCATTGGTACAGAATATCTACCTAATTCTCTATCTGTCATTCTATCAGCAGCTACAAAGACACAATCTCCATAATGTGGTCTGTGATGATGATCTTCAAAACCATGATGGCGATGGAATCTAAAGTGAGGAGGAAGTGGAGCCCACCCTATGTAAAAGTCTGTATATACCCAAGTTACCCAGGCAGGAGCCCAAACATAACCTGGTACCCAAATCCATCCATAAAATGAGTCTCTAACCCAACTTCCATAATGGAAAGCAATATTTCCCCAAGGTTCTAAAGAAACCCAAGTCCAGCCATATTCAGTATATGCCCAATATCCATTATCAAAGTAAGGTCTCCAACCAACATACACTCCTGAAGGTCGCCAACAAGTTCCATAACCACCTACCATAACCCAATGACCATAAGGCGATAGAACTTGATGAAAAGTATCAAAACTAACTTCAACTTGTGTATACATTCTTGGTACAGCAGGCCGTCCAACAGCGCAATTTATAGATAAGAAAGAAACCATAAAGAGAACTAAACCTAAAAGAAGTGCAATAAATTGTTTATTCTTGTTCATAAATCACCTCCTAAGAGAAACAATTCATTCACCTAACTAACGGTTGTACCAATTTTTCTTTAACCCTCCTCTTAATTAAAATAAGTAGTTATTTTACTAGTAGTAAAAGACAATCCATTTCATAAAGTAATTTTTGAAAAGTTTCATCCTTTGCCAGCGGGCTTTCACTACTTAAAACCAAAGCACCACAGGATTCTTCTTGAATTGCTTTTACTAAATTAGAAACCTTTGTGCTAGAGAGCAATCTATAGCGAGGTTCTAAGGTTTTACTTTTAACTAAATCTTTGATTTCTTGTTTTAAGTTTGAGGCTTGTTCTTCTGAAGTAGCCACTACTATTATAGTGAGATTACAACTATAAGCTTTTGCCATTTGTGTTGCAGCTTTTAAGGCTTGTTTAGATTTTTTAGTTCCATCATAAACCGCTACTATAGGCTGGCTAATTGTAGTTTTTGGAGCTAGTAACACAGTGCGAGGAGCTTTTGTAGTTGCAGCCAAAGCAGTTGAGCCAAGTTTAAATTGTCTAGTTAATGGATAACTAACTCTACCTAAACTTAAAATATCTGCATCTAAGGCGGCGCTTAAAATTTCTGCTATAACATCCCCTCTAACAGTGCGAAAAGACCATTGTAATCCCATTTCTTCAGCCGTTGTCATTAGTCTTCGCCTAGCTTGTTCAGCTTGTACTTTCAGATCTAGTTCCATAGTTGAACTATCTACTTGCTCTTCCTTAGCAGAAGAAAAGCTTATTTTGTAAGTAAAAGGTAATTTTCCTAATCTTAATAAGTTAATATCTTCAACAAAAATACCTAATAGCTCAGCTTCAACTCTAACAGCAAGTTTTGCAGCAGCTTCAAGAGCAACAAGACTATAAGAAGAAGAATCCAAAGCTACTAAAATACGTCTAATTTCAAATTCACCATTTTTACTTTTCATACTTCATTCTCTTTTTTTGTTGCTGCACTTAGCATTGAACGTTTTTCAGCTAAAGCTATTAATCTTGCTTCAACCTTTTGATTAATAGTCCCTTCTGAAAAGTTGCCATTTTCATCCCGTTCTCCAGCAGGTATTCCTGTCAAAATCTCTATACCTTGATCTATTGTTTCAACTGGATATATATGGAACTTGCCTTCTTTTACAGCATCTATAACATCTTGCCTTAGCATTAAGTGTTTTACATTAGAAGCAGGTATTAAAACTCCTTGCTCTCCTGTTAAACCTCTAGTTCTACAGATATCAAAAAAACCTTCTATTTTTTCATTTGCCCCACCAATTGCTTGCACTTGTCCATGTTGATTAACTGAACCTGTTACAGCTAAAGACTGTTTAATAGGCACATTGGCTAGTGCAGATAGTAATGTATAAAGCTCAGCAGATGATGCACTGTCGCCTTCTACCCCACCATAAGACTGCTCAAAAACAAGACTGGCAGAAAGTGACAATGGCTTATCAGACGCATAACGAGAACCTAAAAAAGCAGAGAGGATTAGAACACCTTTAGAATGGATAGGGCCGCCTAGTTTAACTTCTCTTTCAATATCAATTACTTCGCCTTTACCTAAGCGTACAGTAGCAGTAATACGAGTTGGGTGTCCAAAAGCAAAATCTCCAAGTTGCATTACAGAAAGACCATTAATTTGACCTACTTTTTCGCCTCTAGTATCTATTAAAATAGTTCCTCGTTCGGTTTCTTCTTGTAGAATTTCTTGAACACGGCTAGAGCGATTTATCTTAGTACAAATTGCTTTCTCAATATCACTAGCACTAACAATAGTATGACCAGCTTCTTTAGCCCAATAATCAGCTTCTCTCATCAAATCTACAATTGATTTCATATGAGTAGAGAGTTTTTCAGAATCGCTAACCATCCGAGCGCTTTGCTCAATTATTCTTGCAACTGCTCCCCTATCAAAAGGAGTAAGTTTTTCTTTTCGTCCTAATGTAGCAATTAGTTTTGCATAAAGAAGCGTACTATCTGTGTTACGTTCCATTTGTTCATTAAAATCAACTGCAACTTTGAATAGTTCTTTAAATTCTGGATCAAGTTGATAGAGCAAGTAATAGAGCATTCTTTCTCCAATTAAGACTACTTTTATGTTAAGTGGTATAGGTTGAGGTTCTAAAGATACGGTACTTGCTAAGCTCAACATTTGCTCTAGTGACTCAATCCTAACTTCCATTGAGTGTAAAGCTCGCTTAAGCCCTTCCCAAGCATATGGATGCAAAAGTAATTTATAAGCATCTAGCATTAAGTAACCACCATTGGCTTTGTGTAAAGCTCCAGCTCTAATCAATCCAAAGTTTGTTACTAATGAACCCATATGAGCTACATGCTCAATTTTACCAACCAAGTTATGATATGTAGGGTTATTTTCATAGATAACAGGTGCGCCTTTTGTTTCATTATTATCTACAAGTAAATTTATCTGATAGCGAGTTAGTAGCATTGAGCTTTTACGTTCAGAAGGTTGTGTAATAAGGGCAAATACTTGTTCTGATTCATCTTGGCCATTAAGAAAGATAGCAGAGTTATCAATTACATCTTTTTGCATAGCATCCAAGTAATTGACTACTTCTAGAAGGTTTATATATTTTTTTCTTAGTTCATCAATTAAATGACCTACAGCAAAAGTGGTAACTTCTTGATTTAACTGTTTTACTTTTTCGCGAGCTTCTTTTTCCCATTGTGGAGCTTGGTGAACAAGGTGGCGAAACTCTTTTCTAAACATTTTCATTTGTTTTTCAATATGTTTTTGTTCTTTTGGAGGGAGTTTTTCATATTCTTCTGGATCCATTACTTGGCCTTTTTTTAATGGTGCAAAAACTACTCCATCATGAGTTCGCATTACAGCAATTCCACGCTCTTTAGCTCGTTGTTTAAGCTCTTCAAGAGCTTTATCTTGGTTCATCTTAAAGCTTTCATGAATAGCAGCTTTGCGTGTTCTATATTCATCGCTTTCAAAAGCAGCAGGAATAGCAGAACAAAGCTCTTCTACTAACTTTTCTATGTCTTTACGTAAAAGGGTTCCTTGGCCTGCGGGAAGTCTTAACAAACTAGGCTTATTTGCTTGTTCAAAATTATTTATATAGCACCAATCAACAGGAGTTGGCTCTGTGATAGCCTTTTGTTTTACAAATTGCCTTACAACAGAGTGTTTGGCAATTGCTGAAGAGCCTAAAGCAAAAAGATGATAGCCATCTTGTTTTATGCTTACTCCAAATTTTACAGCATCTATTGCTCTGGTTTGGCCGATTACATCCGTTAAGTCTTCTAGTTCAGCAGTTGTATTAAAAGGTAGTTGTTCTTGATCACAGTATTTATATAGTGCTTCTGGTTTTAAAGACGTTATGTTTAACATAATTGCACCTCACCATCAGTTTCACCTTTTAGTGATGCAAAAATGGCTCCCAATTTACACTAATTATTATTTGCTCCCTAAGCTATGCTTCAATGCTCCCTATATTACGCTTCGCTAAAACCTAGGGTTAATATGGGTTTGGCGATTATAAGTCAACCCATATTAGCCTGGGGTTTTAGCAAGCCACAGGATTGCGCAACCCCAGGAAATGGAAAAATCCCCAATCTCATCAATGTTGCGAATTAATCCCCACAATAACAGGTGAAAATACTAGTCATAATAGGCTGTAAATGGTGAAAACCCTATTTCTTACTCTTTAATAAAATGTTGGCAATAAAATTGCATTTTAGCACGGCAATAAATCATTCCTACATAAAAGGGGCTTGATATGAAAGAACACCTAGTCACTTTAGACGCTAATGAAGCTGCTGCTTATATTGCCCACAAAACTAATGAAGTAATAGCTATTTATCCAATTACTCCTTCTTCTCCAATGGGAGAATTTGCCGATGCATGGTCTTCACAAAGTATTACTAATATTTGGGGAGCAGTACCACTAGTTCAAGAAATGCAATCTGAGGGTGGTGCAGCAGGTACAGTACATGGAGCTTTGCAAACTGGTTCACTTACTACCACATTTACATCTAGTCAAGGACTCTTACTAATGATTCCTAATATGTATAAAATTGCTGGTGAGCTAACTAGTACAGTGTTCCATATTGCTGCTCGTTCAGTAGCTTCACAAGCATTATCTATCTTTGGTGATCATAGTGATGTAATGGCTACAAGGGCAACTGGTTGGGCAATGCTTTTTGCAAACTCTGTCCAAGAAGTTATGGACTTTGCTTTAATTGCACAAGCAGCAACATTAGAAAGCAGAATTCCTTTTCTACATGTTTTTGATGGCTTCCGCACTTCACATGAAGTGATGAAAATATCACTAATTCCTGACCAAACAATTGAGCAAATGATTAATAATGATTTTGTCTATGCTCATCGTAGCCGTGCACTTTCACCAGATCATCCTGTAATTCGTGGAACAGCTCAAAATCCAGATGTGTTTTTCCAAGGCCGAGAGACTGTGAACCCATATTATACAGCTACACCAAGCATTGTAGAAAATCTAATGGACAAATTTGCCAGTTTAACAGGCCGCCAATACAAACTATTTGATTACTATGGTGCGTTGGATGCAGAACGAGTTCTAATCCTTATGGGATCAGGCTGTGAAGCTGTTCAAGAAGCTGTAGACTACCTTTTAGAGAAAGGTGAAAAGGTAGGTTTAATTAAAATTAGATTATATCGTCCTTTGTCAGCAGAACATTTCTTAAAAACTCTACCAACTACTGTTAAGTCCATTGCTGTACTAGACCGCACTAAAGAACCAGGTGCAGCCGGTGAACCTCTCTATAAAGATATTATGACTGTAATTAGTGAAGCTTTTTCTAATGGCAATTTACCATTAGCAGCTTTTCCTAAAGTAATTGGTGGTCGTTATGGTTTATCATCTAAAGAATTTACTCCTAGTATGATACTTAGTATTTTTGCAGAACTTGCTAAAGACAAGCCTAAAAATCACTTTACTATTGGTATTAATGATGATGTTACTCATACAAGTCTTGATTATGATGAAAGCTTGGATATTGAACATAATGATGTAGTTAGAGCGGTTTTTTGGGGTTTAGGTGCAGATGGTACAGTAGGAGCAAACAAAAACTCAATTAAAATTATTGGTGAAGAAACCCAGTTTTATGCACAAGGCTATTTTGTCTATGACTCCAAGAAATCAGGAGCTAGAACTATTTCTCACCTTAGATTTGGCCCACGTCCAATTCATAGTACTTACTTAATTAAATATGCTAGCTTTGTTGCAGTTCATCAATTTGGTTTCTTAAAGCGTTACAACGTTTTAGAAAATGCAGCTCAAGGTGCAACAGTTTTGCTTAATAGCCCTTACAGTGCTAGTGAAGTTTGGCAATATATACCTAAAATGGTTCAAGAAGAAATACTTAGGAAGAGCCTTAAACTTTATGTTATTGATGGCTATTCAGTTGCTAAAGCAGCAGGAATGGGAAATAGAATTAATACAGTAATGCAAACTTGCTTTTTTGCTATTAGTGGTGTGTTACCTCGTGAAGAAGCAATAGCCAAAATCAAAGAATCCATTGAAAAAACTTATGGTAAACGTGGTGAAGCTGTTGTTAAGAAAAACTTCCAAGCAGTAGATGAAACCTTAGCACATCTTTATGAAGTGGAAATCCCTAGAGAAGCTAATAGTGATATTGAGATGTTGCCACCTGTTCCAGAAAATGCTCCAGATTTTGTTCGTACAGTTACAGCTCAAATTATTGCAGGTAAAGGAGATTGCTTACCAGTTAGTGCAATGCCAGTAGATGGAACTTACCCAGTAGGCACAACTCAATGGGAAAAACGCAGCATAGCTCAAGAAATTCCAGTCTGGGACACAGATCTTTGTATTCAATGTGGTAAATGTGTTTTAGTTTGTCCACATGCCGTAATTCGTACAAAGATCTATGATTCAAAATACCTAGAAAATGCGCCTAGCACATTTAAATCTGCTGAACCTAATTTCCGGGAATTGACTGGCCAAAAATACAGTTTGCAAGTATCAGGCGAAGATTGCACAGGATGTACTTTATGTGTAGAAATTTGTCCAGTAAAAGATAAAAGCCGTGTTGGTCGTAAAGCCCTTAATATGGAAGCTTATTTACCTGTTCTTGAGCAAGAAAAAGAAAATTGGGATTACTTCCTTAAGTTGCCAGAATTTTCTCGTATCAACAGTCTAAAGTTTGATTCAGTAAAAAACATTCAAGTTCTACAACCATTATTTGAGTTTTCTGGTGCTTGTGCTGGTTGTGGTGAAACTCCTTATCTAAAACTACTTTCACAACTTTTTGGAGATCATACTGTAATTGCTAATGCTACAGGATGTTCTAGTATTTATGGAGGAAATTTACCTACTACACCTTGGACAACAAACCCAGAAGGTTATGGTCCAGCCTGGAGCAATTCTTTATTTGAAGATAATGCTGAGTTTGGTTTAGGAATGCGTTTAACATTAGATAAACAGCTAGAGTATGCTCAATATTTAGTTGGCAAGCTTAAAGATGTCATTGGCTTAGAGTTAACAGACGCAATACTCAAGGCTGATCAATCTTCAGATACAGGCATAGCTGAGCAACGTAAGCGTATTGAAGAACTAAAAACTATTTTGCAAGCTCATAAAGAGCCAATAGCTCGTGATTTATTGAGTTTATTAAATGTGCTAGTAAAGAAGAGTGTCTGGATCATTGGTGGGGATGGTTGGGCATATGACATTGGTTATGGTGGATTAGACCATGTTTTAGCTAGTGGGCGAAATGTAAACTTATTAGTGCTAGACACAGAAGTTTACTCTAACACAGGTGGACAATCTTCAAAAGCCACTCCATTAGGGGCAGTAGCTAAGTTTGCCGCTGGTGGTAAAGCTACTGGTAAAAAGGATTTAGGTTTAATGGCAATGGGATATGGAAATGTCTATGTGGCTCAAGTAGCAATGGGAGCAAGCGACAGCCAGACAGTTAAAGCATTTTTAGAAGCAGAAGCCTACAATGGGCCTTCACTAATAATTGCTTATAGCCATTGTATTGCACATGGAATAGATATTTCTAAGGGATTAAACCAACAAAAACTAGCTGTTGACACAGGTTATTGGCCTCTTTATCGCTATAACCCTATGTTAAAAACAGAAGGTAAAAACCCATTTCAATTAGACAGCAAAGCTCCAAAACTACCATTTAAGAGTTATGCTTATAATGAAACTCGCTACAGTATGTTAGCTCAAAGTAATCCAACTGCGGCTGAACACCTGATGACAGAAGCACAAAAAGAAATTATGGAAAAATGG
The DNA here is from genome assembly GCA_039812885.1 of Blastocatellia bacterium. GTDB lineage: Bacteria > Acidobacteriota > Blastocatellia > Chloracidobacteriales > JADJPF01 > JADJPF01. The sequence goes on along the minus strand of JBDIBI010000001.1, from coordinate 556,105 downwards.
CGAAAATATGAACAAATGGCAAAAACTAGCTCCTAGCACTTGTAATCTGGGGAGCCCCCCCAGGTTAATATAAGCTAAAACCCTAGGCTAATATACAACTAGTATTTTATGGAGTAAATTTTATGAACTTAACAACTACTTATCTTGGTCTAAATCTAAAGCACCCTATTGTACCTTCTGCTTCACCACTATCAAGAAACCTTGATAGTATAAAGCGTCTAGAAGATGCTGGGGCACCAGCAATTGTGATGTACTCTCTATTTGAAGAGCAGATTGTTTTTGAGAGCTTACGCTTAGACAATTATCTTAACTATGGAGCTGAAAGCTATGGTGAAGCACTTAGTTATTTTCCAAATCTAAGTACGTACAACATTGGGCCAGATGACTATATAAAGCTGATTTCCCAAGCTAAAAAAGCTGTTGATATCCCTATTATTGGTAGTCTTAACGGTATATCAAGAGGTGGTTGGGTAGATTATGCTCGCAGCATTCAAGAAGCTGGTGCACAGGCGTTAGAGCTAAATATTTACTACATCCCTACTGATTTAGAGATGACTAGTGGAGATGTTGAGCAACTTTACCTAGACATTTTGCAAGATGTAAAAGCTAATGTATCAATTCCTGTTGCTATCAAACTAAATCCTTTTTTCAGTGCAACAGCTAATATGGCTTATCGTTTAGCCAAGGCTGGTGCAGAAGGTTTAGTATTATTTAATCGATTTTATCAGCCAGATTTTGATTTAGAAAACCTGGAAGTTGTACCTCGTCTTGTCTTAAGTAATTCCAATGAGTTAAGATTACCACTCCACTGGGTAGCAATCCTCTATGGGCGTATTTCAGCAGATTTAGCCATTACAACGGGAGTACACACTTATGAAGATGTGCTAAAGAGCTTGATGGCTGGTGCAAAAGTTACAATGGTAGCATCTGAACTACTAAAACATGGATTAGGTAGAATTAATGAGTTAGTTAATGAAATTACTAACTGGATGCAAGAAAATGATTATGAATCAGTTAAACAAATGCAAGGGAGTATGAGTCAAATTAATGTTAAAGACCCAAGTATTTTTGAACGAGCTAACTATATGAAAGTGCTACAATCTTGGGGGACTGATCCTACAAGTATTTTGCTTTAGAAGAATTATAGGAATATTACAAAGCAACAACAAAATAACTAAAGATGGGCAGTAGTTTTGCCCTCTTTAGATTTCTTGTAATTATTCTAAATTAGTTGGTACTATTTCCTCATCTGATTGAGAAAAAATTAGAGAAAGAATAAAAGCAGTAATGGTTACAGTAATGCTAGAAATACGTATCAAAAGAGCTATTTTCCCAGTTTGATGTAATAGTTGTAATTCTGACAACATATAGTTCCAATCGTGGATTCTATCACCGTTGCCAACTAAGGGCAGTTGCATAACTACTGCATCAGCAGCATAAACTGAGATGTTTAGTAAGTTATGCCCTACCCAAAATAAAACTATTGAAGCAGAAAATTTTTGGTCACGAAAAAAGAAATACCCAACAAATAAAGCAGGCATTATTAATTGCATTAAAGTACCACCAAGGATACTCATAAACTCGCCGAAAATGCCAAATAACGGATGCCCTGCCTCATGAACAAGTAAATCAACTCCGCTTAGCAAAGACCATTGATAAGGAAATAAAAGCCGCCAAAAAAAATACAAACCAACCACTATGGTTACTACAAACTTAGCATTTACTTTTAATAATGATTTAGAGCTCATAGTAACCTACTTTATATTAACTACGTATATATTTTAGTAGCTAGGTTCTTTTTGGGAATCTTTCTCAATTTCTTTTAGCTTACGTAAATAAGGCCCTAGTACCCCATTCCACGGAGGAACAACAATAGAGAGTGCTCCATTAGCAGGGCTAACACAGGCTAAGCGAATAACAGGGTTAGATTCATTTGTATTAATATAGCCAAATTCTCTAATACGTTTTTTCTCACGACCACTAACAGGAGCTAATTTTTCTGCACCACCTAAGATTCCAACCCAACAAGTACCACAAGCAGCAGAACGGCATTCTACAGGAACAGGGCCTTCTACACAGCGAGGATCACGGCTTTTATGATCGCGTTTATCGCTTGCTCCAGCCATTGCAATATCTTGACCGTCTATTAGTTTAAAGACAGCTTGAGGATCATTTTCATTAAAAGTGACATCCCAAACCTTATCTATAGTGCGTAAAAACTGCATTATTAAGCCTTGGCTGTTATCTTTTGCACGAACTTGAAGAATCTCTTCTGGAGATTTTTTAGCTATTTTGTTATCAATAAGAACTTTTCCTGGATTCATTTTAAAAGCAGCTATTCCAACTTGTTGCAAAGTCATAAAAGCTACAGAAGTAATTCCAATCACCAAAGATTCTGGCACTGATAATTTTTTAGCAATTTGGCTAGCAACATCACAGATTTGAGTAGCTAATTCTAAACTAGCAGGAGCTTTATTAGATAAAGCTAATTCAACCACAGCAGACTTTACTTCAGGCCAATAGCGGTGTCCATAAAGAAAAGTGTGAGAAGAATCTATTTGATCTTTTAAGTAGTAGTTACCTTTTAGTTGTAATTTTCTTACTAATTCTGTCAAATCTGTTGCAGATTTTAGTGCTTTTGCTAAAACAAGAGGAAAGAAATGAAACCATATTTGTGTAGCATTTTTATCAACATCATGAATTTTAGGAAGCAGTTTAGTAATAGTTTCTGACCAAGCCTCACTGTCATATTGATTTAGGAAGGCTTCAAAGAGCGTTGCCTCAGTATTACTCATAAAACATAAAACCTCATAGAAAAAAACTGTAAAGAATAATAAAGCTTAGAAGTCTAACAAACTTAAAGACTACTCTCAACCACTGCTAGCTAGCTTCTAGCAGTATGCTTATGTAAGTCCATTAGCATTAGCTAAATAGTGTTAACTCTTAAAAAATGTGATAATTAGCGGGGGCGTTCATTGTTGGCAAAACGTTCAATTGCATCTACAATTAGCTCTACTTCTAGAGCAATATCTAAACGCTGTTCCACAATACCAGGCAATGCCTTTTGCTGGAACAAGATCTTTAGTGATACTACTAGTAAAGTAGCAACAACCAAACTTGCAATTAAACCTATAAAAATGCCCATAAACAATTTAATATATCTTACTTAAAAAGCTATTGCAGAAATATATAGAAATTTTATCATACTTAATGACTAATAAAAGCGTTTATTTGCAACAAATATAAAAATTTTAAGTTTGTTAAATTTTTACTGAATCTTTTTTAAACTTTTATGAGAACTTTTGCTGTTGGCGATATACATGGACAATTTTCTACTTTAACTAAACTCCTAGCTAAACTACCCATAAACTTAAAAGAAGATGAACTTGTCTTTCTAGGTGATTTAGTAGATCGTGGCCCAAATTCTAGACAAGTGCTAGAATTTGTTATGCAACTACAACAAGATTATTCTAAAGTAACTGTTTTGAAAGGCAATCATGAAGAAATGATGATAAAGAGTTGTCATGAAGCTGAAGATTTTTCTTATTGGATGGCAATGGGAGGAGATGCTACTTACTTAAATTATTGTACTAAACCAAATATGACTTGGATGCTCTTTGCCGAACATCTTCCATCAGAAACATATCTTTATCTAGAAAACCTACCTTTTTCTTATGAAAATGAACATGCAAGATTTGTCCATGCAGGCGCGTATCTTGGTCAAGATGGAGAATGGAAAACAGATAGAGCTAACTATGCACTTTGGTATAGAGGTAAAGATTTTTTCTCTAAATATATGGGTAAAACCATTGTAATAGGGCATACACCTACAAATAAAATACGTAAGATGTTAGGAGAGGCTTTAATGCCAGAAGATCAGATGATAGCTTGGAGTAGAAACAACATTATTGCAATTGATTGTGGAGCAGGCCATGAAGGGCAATTATGTGCAGTAGAATTGCCAAGTGGTCAACTTTATTATCAGTCTGTAACAGATTAAGGATTTAAGATTCAGCACTAATTACTTTTTTAGATGCAATTGGTTCTATCTGAGAAAAATCTCTAAGTATATTGCTATGTTGGTTAATAACTTGTTGCCAACAATGATCAGCAAAAGCTCTATCACTATCAAATTTACTTGCAGGTATAGGTTCACCTATTTCCATAAAGACAGGATATCTTCCAGTAGCTAAAAAAGGTTTATGCCCAACAACCAAATAAGAACCATGTAGTGCAATTGGAACAACTTCTAAGCCTGCACGCCAAGCCATTCTAAGTAAAGCAGGAAAAACTTTTTTCTGTAATTCTCCTGTCTTGCTACGAGTACCTTCAGGAAAAATATAAAGAGCAGTATGTCTTTTTGCTCGGTCTACAATTTTTTCCATCACTTTACGTCTTTCTGCATTGCTATCTCTATTAAAAGCAATACTTCCAGCTAAAAGACCAGCTAAACCAATAAATGGAAAAAACAAATTTTCTCTTTTAGTTAAAAAAGGTAGTGGAAAGACTGAAACAAGCAAAGGAATATCTAGAGCACTTTGATGATTAGAAATATAGAGTCTACCTAAATAAGGATCTCCCTTAACATATTCGTTACCTTTAATATGTAAATCTATACGACAAATAGCGCAAGTTCCACGAGCAAAAAGCCACCAAGGCCAATAGAAGATTTTTCGTCTATGTGCCATTGGTACCATCCAACCAATCAAGATAGGAGGAGTAAAAACTATTGCGGCCAATATTCCTACCAAAATTATTCTAACAACGTCTATTGCTCTCATCCAGAGTTCCTTAATTTAACTTGATCCTTAAGATAATAACTTTTTCTGGTCTTTCATCCAACTAGTTAATATTTTTTATTCTTTTAAACGAAAAAGAGACGAAAAAAGCTTGACAATCTTTGTGTTTATTTTTAATATAAATCGGTCATCTATCGCATTTTAATTATATTTTATTAGTTGAGGTCAATTATATATGACTACCCCCACTCGTCGTCAAAGAGAGATCTATGACTTTGTGCGAGATTTTATTAATTTAAGAGGATATTCGCCAACAGTATTTGATATTGCTAGTCATTTTAATTTACGTGCCACCTCAACTGTAACAGAACACTTAAAATCTTTAGAAAATCTTGGCTTAATTAAACGTGGTACAAAAAACGCTTTGATTCAACTACCTACTCAAACAAAACCTTCATCAATGCTTGGGTTACCCAATTTAGAAGAAACTCAAATAGAAAAACCACCAACAATGGTAGCAATACCATTTTATGGGAAAATTGCTGCTGGTGAGCCATTAGAAGTAAACAATGACACAACAGAAACAGTTTATGTTCCACCAGAATTTACCACAGGAAACTGTTATGCATTGCGAGCCTGTGGAGATTCAATGATCGAAGATGGCATTTTAGATGGCGATCTTTTGGTAATAAGACAATCTCGCCAAGCTGAACAAGGACAAACTATTGTAGCCTTGGTTGAAAAAAAAGCAGCTACAGTTAAACGTTTTTTTCGTCAAGGATACAAAATAATTCTTGAACCTGCAAACCAACGTTTGCGACCTTTAACTTTACGACCAAATCAACTTGAAATTCAAGGAGTAGTTAAGGCTATATTACGTATATATTAATATTTCGCAAATATATCGGGTATTTATCGACCAGAGAAAATCTTATTAAATACCAAAACACAAATAAACCCTTACTTCTTATAAAGAAACAAAGAATCTAGGAAATATTATGAGCAATCGATCAACAATAGCAAATAAAGAAACTCCTAAAAAAGACAGTCTAAAAATCTATTGTCCAGTGTTTAATCATATAAAAAACACTATTGTTTGCAGCCTTTGTTGCTCATTAAAAAGTAAATGCAAAGAATTTCAACAATTTTATTCAAAACACCAAGCTGAACAAGAAGCAGCAGTGGATGAATATATACAATCTCATCGGAGTTTACCACCTAATTCCCTACTAACTATTCAATATATACTGGAGGTTTTAAAAAACATGAGTGATACATATGTCTGGATTGATCAAGATGATAAAGCTGAAGTTATGACATTTGAACAGGTGCTACAAGCTGCTGATTCTGGTAGAAAACCTAAACATATTTTTTTAACTAAGCAAGAATTGATGTTGCGCTATCAATTAGTACCAAAAAATCGTGCAGAAACACCTAAAGAAACCACTAAACCTTTACCAAAAATTTCTGACGTACAACCAGAAACCGAAGATACCCAAGAGCCTGCTAAAAAGCGCAGTGGTAAAGCTGTTGCCTAATAAATTAACTTGGGAACATAATTTAAAGTGCAAACCAATACTATAAATTTGTTCCCAAGCTTTTTACTAGTCACAGTAAGTAAACTGTAGTAAATGAAATAGATTAAATAAATGTCTAATCTCTCTAAAAACATGTTTCTAATTAGAGTGATAAAAGGCTAGTCTATAACTTTGTTTAAATTAAGTTTTTCTAGTAGAGACAAATAGACCAAACTAGGCTATTTGTCATAGTTCAAATAGCCTAGCTGATTTAACTAAAATCTCTTATTTTACTTATTAGTATTTTCTGTAGAAGGAGTACTTGGTGTAGTTGTTGTATTGGTTGGAGTTGTGTTTTGGTTTGTATTTTGGTTTGTATTTTGGTTATTTGTACTTGGGGCTGAGTTTTGATTTGTATTTTGATTTGTGTTTTGGTTTGAGTTTGTTGTATTTGGAGCAGCCGTGTTTGTATTAGAACTAGGAGCAGTTTCTGATGCTGTTGGTTTAGGAGTTATAGTTCTAGGTTTAATAAACACTTTGCTAACATCATTAATAATTACAAAACCCATTAATAAAAATAACATTACAAAACCTACTTGCAACATTCTTTCTTTAATTGTCATTGAAAGCTTATAGCCACCTAATCCAAGCAAAGCTTCAAGCAATAAAATAAAGATATGTCCACCATCTAAAACAGGTATTGGGAAAAGGTTAAAAACGCCTAAATTCAAGCTAAGAACAGCCATCAGACTAAGTAAAGATTCTATGCCACCAGTTTTATAAACTTTTCCAGAAATTGCAGCAATTTGAATTGGGCCAGATAAAGTATCACCTGCTTTGCGATGGCCGCTAAAAATTTGAGATAGAGCTTCACCAGTCATAACTAAAATTTCGTAGTTTTTGTTCAAAGACATTTTAAAGGCGTCTGGTAAAGATTTTTTGCTTGTAGTGGTAGGAGCAGGAGTTATAAATTCTTGGTTAGGAGTAAAACCAACTCTAATTCTACCTTCTTCTTCACGACGAGGTTTCATTTTTAGTTCTACTAATTGGCTATTACGCTCAACTGTGAGGCTAATTTCTTTGCCTTCTTGGTTTTGTATCGAATCATAAAACCAGTTGAAATGTTTTACAGTTTCTCCATTTAGCTTAACTATTTTATCATTGGCTTGTAGACCAGCTTGTTTAGCAGGACTACCATCTACAACATTTTCAACATAAACAGGTTCTTCTTTAAGTTGAGGCCAAAGACCTGAAACTCCAATCTTTTGATTTTCAAAAGTATTTGCTTTTGGGGTTAAAATTGTTTGTATTTGTTGTCCATTGCGTTCAACTAGAGCCTTAAGCTCAATTTCTGGGCTATTAGCAATCTTCATTTCTAGTTGTCGCCAGTTAGGATTATCTAAATTATCAAATTTAATTATATGATCCCCAGCTTGCAATCCTGATTTTTCAGCAGCAGAACCTAAAGCAACACTACCTACTACTACTGGGTCTGAGTAATAACGAATCTCTTGGTGAAAATACATTGCCAAAATAGTAGGAATTGCAATGGCAACAACAATGTTCATCCAAGGGCCAGCCAATAAAATTAAAAAACGCTGCCACTTGGGCTTAGCTAAAAACTCATCTCCAGAATACTCAAGCTTTTCATCTAGGTTTTCCCCTTTCATTTTCACATAACCACCTAAGGGAATTGCACTAATACGATAATCTGTATCACCCCACTTAAAGCCCAATAAGCGTTTTCCAAAGCCTAGAGAAAAGGTTTCTACTTTAACTTTACAGAATTTAGCAACAGCAAAATGCCCTAGTTCATGAACAAAAATCAATACACCAAGCACAAAAAGGAAAGGAAGTATGTAAGATAAAAAGCCTGAATCCAAGATTCCTGGTTTTTTAGCAGCATCAATTAATCCAAAGAATGGAATTATATATGATAAGATCCCCAAGTCTAACACTCCTTATGGTTAAAGACTAAAATAATTAGTCTAGTAATTTAACCTATTAACTTTTCAATAACCAAATTTAGAATAACACATTCTAAACACTTTAGTTTAGGACAGGATGAAGAAAGTTGTCCAGATTTTAAATCTACTATCAGATAAAAAAAGAAAATATAGTAATATCAACTATATTCTAGGTTCTACCATCCAAATCAGCCTAAACTAAAACAAAGAAAGCTGCTGAGGTTCATCATCATCTTTTTTAGAAGCTTTTGACTTACTTTTGCCATAAAGATGTTCTATTTCTAGGTTAAACCTTTCAGCCACAATATTTGCCACTACACTGCGGTGGCATTTTTCATGCAAATAACAAGCACACATTAACAAAACGGGTTGTTTTTCAATAACGTTCTGAATTTTTGCAAGCCCTGTTACAGGATCTTTTACTTTTATTGAGCCAATCTTATAGTTTTCATTTCCAAACTCTTTAATATATAAGTATTTATCCCCAAAATATTGTTCTAAGCTTTTTTGTCTCCATTTATAATCTTGGCTATAAGGGCTTATTCTTATATCTACTAGTCTAAGCCCTAGTTCATCAACTATTGTAATTAATTCTTCAGGTGTTGTACTAGTATAACCTATCGTAAAAATTTTACTTATCATAGTTCTACATTTATATATTAAGTTATTAAGTTAATGCTTTTTCAAGCAAACTAGAAAATTCTTTTGGTTGAGATTCATTTATAAGCACTTTCGGCGTTTTATGCCACTTAGCACAATCTTTTAGTGCTAGTGCCACACTAGAAACCATTTCTTTTGTTAGTTTAACCTTTGGCTCAAGATATATAGCTTTAATTTCAAAATCTCCTTTTTGGCGATGGGCTTTAGCATCCAATCTTCCTATCAAAGTACCTTTGTGAAGTATAGGGAGAGTAAAATAACCATATTGGCGTTTTGGGGCTGGAGTATAGCACTCTAAACGGTAATCAAACCCAAACATTGTCTGTGCCCTTGAACGATCCCAAACTAATGGATCAAAAGGTGAAAGCAATGTAGTTAAAGTAGCCTTTAACTCTCCTAAAGAAGCTTGTTCAAGCAATTGTTGGTTATCTGGGTGAAGATAAGTTGGCTCTGGCCAACCTTCTACATTTACAGACAATAATTTACCTTCTTGAGCTAAAGTTTTAACCAAAGATTCAGTTTCTCGCTTGCTCATACGGAAATAATCCGCTATCCAACGAGCTTTTGTTATACCAAGAGCTTTTACAGCCTTTAAGATTAGTATTTTGTTTGTTTCTTCAACAGTTAAAAGCTGATCATCAGTCCAAGAAGGTAACACTCGTGTTTGTAAATCATAGATACGTTGGAAATTATGACGGCGTGCTATCATTAAATGCCCTGAGCTAAATAACATTTCTAAAGCGCGTTTTTCTGGTTTCCATTCCCACCAACCACCTTTTTTTCCATCATTACGAGTAAAATCACTAGAACGCACTGCCCCATTTTCATAAATGGTTTGTAGCACTTTATCCACTTGATCTTTATGAGAAGTAATCCATTCATGAGAATACTTCCAGCCTAAACTATTTGGATCTATCATTCTATGACGGTAAAGTCCATAATCTTCAATAGGTAAGAAACAAGCTTCATGAGACCAATATTCAAAAATTTTTCCTTCAGCCAGTAACTCATCTAACCAGGAATTTTGGTAATCCCCTAACCTACTCCAAAGTACAAGATATGGACTACGTGCAACCACATTTATTGTATCAATTTGCAAAGCACTCATTGAACGTATAGCATCTAAAACACTTTGCTTGGTTGCTTTATTTGTGGGAGGTTCTAATAACTTTTGTACAGCTAAAACTAATAATTGAGCTTCCTTTAATGATATCTGCATTTGTGCTTCCTACAATAGTTTAGGTTTTGCCAAGGCTAATATATTTCGTCTCTCTAAATCAATATGTTATAAAAGAATTTTACTTTGGCAAGATTGCTAAACTGCTCGTCTTTTTGCCTATCTCTAATCCAAAAGATAAATTAAAGATGGAGAACTAAAAACTGTGTTCAAAGCAATAACTAGAGAAATAAGCCCAGCAATTAACAATTGTGAACTGACTCATTTACAAAGAACTTTAATAGATTTAGATCTAGCTAATTTGCAACATAAACAATATGAAAAATGTCTTGTTAGTTTAGGTTGTGAGCTATACCACTTACCCGCAGAAGAACATTTACCAGATTCTGTCTTTGTAGAAGATACAGCTATAGTCTTTGATGAGCTAGCTATAATCACTCGCCCCGGAGCTTTATCTAGAAGGCAAGAAACTCTGTCTATAGCTAACGCTCTAAAAACACATAGGCAGCTTTATTATCTCCAAGAACCTGCAACAATTGATGGTGGTGATGTTTTAGTGGTAGATAAACAAATCTATATTGGAATCTCTACTAGAACTAATAAAGAAGCTTTCCAACAAGTGAGTCAGATACTTTCACCACTAGGTTATAGCTTAACAGAAGTTGAAGTAAGTAATTGTCTACATCTTAAATCAGCAGTTAGCCTTGTTTCAAAAAACACTTTATTGCTTAATCCTAATTGGGTTGACCCACAAATATTTAGCAAAAGTAAGATAATAACAGTAGACTCTTCTGAACCTTCAGCAGCTAATGGTTTATTAATTGGGGAGCAAGTTATTTTTCCTTCTAATTACCCAAAAACCAAATCTATTTTGTTAGCTAACCACATAAATGTTGTAGCCATTAATATTTCTGAAATAATCAAGGCAGAAGGCGCTGTTACTTGTTGTAGTTTAATTTTTCATTAGTTCTCTAGTTCTAACCCATAATAAGATGAGGAAACATCATGAAAATACATAAAAATTTTTTGCGACGAATAGCTATTTTATCTTTGCTGCTTTTGTTGCTATTTTGCTCAATACAAATACCTAAAGCACAAAATACTTTTGACATTCGAGCAAACTATACAAAAATGGAAACTACTATCACTATGCGTGATGGAGTCAAATTATTTACCTCAATTTATCTACCTAAAGATAGCACACAAAAGTACCCAATAATGCTTAGTCGCACTCCTTATAGTGTTGACCCATATGGAGTTGATGCTTTTAGGACAAATTTAGGCCCCAATGCAGAGTTTGCTAAAGAAGGATATATTTTTGTTTATCAAGATGTGCGTGGCAAATATATGTCTGAAGGCGAATTTGTGAACATGCGACCTCATCAAGAAAAAAAAGATTCTCCTAATGTAATAGATGAAAGTACTGATACTTATGACACAATAGATTGGTTAATAAAAAATATTCCTAACAATAATGGTAGAGTAGGTATGTGGGGAATTTCATATCCAGGGTTTTATACATCGGCTGGAAGTATTGATTCTCACCCTGCACTAAAAGCAGTTTCCCCTCAAGCACCTATAGGAGACTGGTTTAAGGGAGATGACTTCCATCATAATGGGATATTCTTTTTACCTCATGCATTTAATTTCTTTTCATCTTTTGGCATACCTAGACAAGGACTTACAACACAATCAGCAAAACGCTTTGAGCACGGAACCCCAGATGGATATAAGTTTTTCCTTGAAATGGGATCTCTTAAAAATGCTAATGAAAAATACTTACATAATCAGGTTGAATTTTGGAATGATATAATGAAGCATGGAACTTATGATGAATATTGGAAATCACATGAATTATTGTCTAAGCTTCATAACATTAAAGCTTCAGTGATGACAGTAGGAGGATGGTTTGATGCTGAAAATCTCTATGGAGCATTAAACACTTATAAATCCGTAGAAAAACAAAATCCTAACATTAACAACATCCTTGTAATGGGGCCATGGTTTCATGGTGGTTGGGCACGTTCTGATGGTGATACTTTAAAACACCTTAGTTTTGCAACTAAAACTTCTCTTTTTTATAGAGAAAAAATTGAATTACCATTCTTTAATTTCTATTTAAAAGACAAAGGCAACCTTGATTTACCAGAAGCTTATGTGTTTGAAACAGGCTCTAACACTTGGAAGACTTATGATCATTGGCCGCCAAAAAATATAACTAGTAAATCACTCTATATACAACCCAATGGTGGCCTTTCTTTTGAAGAACCAACAGAAAAAGATAAAGACTCTTCTGATGAATATATAAGTGATCCAAATAAACCAGTTCCTTTTATTAGTGGCACTTCAATTGGCATGACTAGAGATTACATGGGTGAAGATCAACGCTTTGCTAGCCGTAGAAATGATGTATTGGTTTATCAAAGTAACAAACTAGATAAAGATATTATTGCAGTAGGCCCAGTTAGTGTAACAATGTATGTCTCCACCACTGGAACAGATTCAGATTGGATAGTAAAACTTATTGATGTTTATCCAGATGATAGAACAGATTTTTCTCCTAACGATCCTACAATGCCAATGGGAGGCTTTCAAATGCTGGTTAGAGGGGAACCTATGAGAGGAAAATTCCGCGAAAGCTTTTCTGAACCTAAAGCAATGATCCCTGGCAAAGTTACTAAAATAGAATTTACTATGCCAGATATTAACCATGCTTTTCTGAAAGGCCATAAAATAATGGTTCAGGTACAAAGCTCTTGGTTTCCTTTAGCGGATCGTAACCCTCAAAAATTTGTTGATATCTACAATGCTAAGGAATCTGATTTCCAAAAAGCAACTCAAAAAGTTTACCACTCTAGTGAATTTAACTCCCACGTTACAATAAATGTACTTCCTTAAACTCTAACCCGGGGTTACGCTTCGCTAAAACCCCTTGAACCCGGGGTTACGCTTCGCTAAAACCCCTTGAACCCGGGGTTACGCTTCGCTAAAACCCCTTGAACCCGGGGTTACGCTTCGCTAAAACCCCGGGCTAATATATGATGCTATTATGGAAATTAGACCCATTTTTATTACAACTCTGTTTGCAACAAATTTAAATATTAAAATAACTCAATTTTTAATATGCTCAACCCCTATTGGCCTCAGGTTTTAGCGAGTACTAACGAGCGTAACTTGGGGAACTTAAATTTACGCAGAAATTTTGAAACTAAACCTTAGCTTCCCCGTCTATTAATAAAATATAACCAATCCATTAAAAATATTGCTTAGAGGGTTACTCACTTGCTAGCAAACAAACTTTTAAAAAAAACCTTTTATTATTGTGGAATACTGGCCTTTATTGGGCTAGTAGTATTAGGGATAACAAATATGACAATAACTGCTGATAACAAAGCTACTCAAGACAAACTTGAGTTATCATCAAGTGGATTTATTGGTAAGGTAGTAGATCGTGAAGGTACAGCTTCAATAAAACCAGTTTTAAATGATAGATGGTCAGTAGCTGAAGCCAATAGGCGCTTAGAAACTGGGGATCTTGTAATGACTGGCACAAGAGGGGCAAATGCTATTAAATTACATATGCTTAATGGCGTACAACTTATTCTTGGCCCTGATACGCTCATAGAAATTACTAATCAAACAATTGTTAGGTTAGTACATGGGGAAATCGAAGTAACTACACCTGAAAAAATTGCTGTTAAAGTTAATGGTTTTAAAGAAGCAAGTATTGATGTAACGGGTAATCAAATCTTACGCTCACGCAATGATAAACTTACTAGATTAACAAACACTCCAGCTTGGTTAATTGGTTATAAAAATGATAAATCTACTGAAGCACTAGGTTCCCTTCTAGCTAATGTTGATGGGCGCAATGTACCGCTCACTATTGGTTATCATAAAGTAACAGTTGATATTCGTGACCAAATTGCACGTACTGAAATAGAAGAATCCTTCATTAATACTACTAATCAAACGTTAGAAGGTGTTTTTTATTTTCCATTGCCTCAAGATGCTTCTATTTCTGGGTTTGCTATGTGGATTGGTGATGAGATGGTTCAAGCGGAAATTGTTGAAAAACAACGTGCCCGTGAAATTTACGAAACAATCTTGCGTGAACGTCGAGATCCTGGTCTTTTAGAATGGACTGGTGGAAATATTTTTAAGGCAAGAGTTTTTCCAATCACTAGCGAAAAACGTATTAAAATATCTTACACTCAAGTGTTATCTAAAATAGGCAATACTTATCGCTATAACTATGCTCTTCAAAGTGAGCTACTTAGACTTCATCCATTAAAAAAACTACAACTAGAAGTAAAAGTTAGTTCTATTGAACCATTAGCTAAAGTGGAGTCTCCATCGCATTCCTGTCGTATTGATACAACTACAAATGCTGCACATGTTGAGTTTGATGCTTCTGAATATACACCTAAACAAGATTTTGAGCTTGATATAACAACTGCACCAACACAAAGCAACATTACGCTAGTTAGCCACAAGCGAGCAAATGATGGCTATTTTATGTTGCTTGTAAACTCCCCTCAAGAAATAGACAATGCTAAACCTAGTGTTTTACCTAATAGTTCTCCAACCAATTTTCTTATAATGGCTGATACAAGTGGCTCAATGGCTGGCTCACAGCGTGATAAGCAAATTAACTTTATTGAAGCACTTCTTAGTTCTTTAGGGGCTCAAGATACTTTTAATTTAGTAACTTGTGATGTAACAACTCAACAAGCTTTTAACCAAGCGGTTGTGAATACTCCAGAAAACAGAGAACGAGCACTACAATTTTTAGAAAAACGTGTTCCTCTAGGTTGGTCAGATCTCAATAAAGCTTTTTCCTTAACAATGGAACTGCTAGATAAACAAACACAAGTTATCTATGTTGGAGATGGAATTATCACTCGCTCAAACTCTGATCCAGTAGCTTTTAGCAAGCACTTAAAAAATCTTTATCAAGGCAATGGAACTTTTCATGCTGTTGCAACAGGTAGTTCATATGAATCAGCAGTTCTAAAAAGTATTGCTAGTCTTGGTGGTGGCTCGGTTCGCTTTGTAGGGGCTACAGATGCAGCACAAACAGCTTTTGAGCTACTAAAAGAGATTTCTTCTCCAGTGGTTAAAGACCTTAAATGCAAATTTACTGGTGCTGATATAGCAGCAGTATATCCAGATAATTTGCCTAATTTACCAGCAGGAACACAACAGTTTATTGTTGGACGCTATAATCCAGCAACTACTGAAGGTAAAGTCCAAGTTGTAGTTTCTGGAGTTCTCAATGGTCAACAAATAGAGTATTCTCAAGTACTTACATTAGCTAGTGAAAATGAAGGAAACTCCTTTATTCCTAGGCTTTGGGCACGTCAACACTTAGATCATTTGCTAGCTGAAGGAGCAAGTCAACAAACTAAAGATAAAATAATTACACTCTCAGAAGATTTTCAAATTATTACTCCTTACACTTCTTTTTTGGTTTTAGAAAGTGATGCTGACCGTGAGCGCTTTAATGTAAAGAAGCGTTTCCATATGCGCGATGGTGAAGAATTTTTTGCTACAGGGCGAGACAATGCCAATTTTGAGCTAGCCCGTAAACAAATGATTAAAGCTCGTCGCTATCGCACTGAGTTACAAAGTCAAGTGTTAGAAAGCCTACTTGATCTAAAACGACCATTAACAACTCAACTACTAGATCAAACTCACCCTACAACAAATATTTTTGGCTTTGATGGTGGTGTTGTAGGTGGTGTTATAAGTGATATGCGAAGTGCGAGAGGTAGTTTTGGCAGTGCTAGAGAAGAGTCTATAAGAACTGAATCAACAGGCTTAGATGATTTTCAACCTGCGAGTACTCCTGTTAGCAAAAGTGATAGTTCCAATGCTTCAAACTCGCTAAAAGATAGTGAAGCAGATGACAAACCAATAGACTATACAAACGAAATTCTTAGCACAACAGAACCGGCTGAACCTACTAGTGATGCAGATTTTGAGAGTGATGCTAAAAAACCTGCTCCTAAAACGGCTGAATTAACAAAAAATAAAGTCTCAAGCATTGAATCAAAAAAAATTGCAGAGCTTCCAGTTAATAGACGTGACTTTTCATCTTTGCAACTTATCACTTCAGGTGTTTCAGGAGCATCCGTTGCTGACCGTTTAAGTTCTCTTGAAGTTGGAGCAAAACACTTTAGAAATGTTGATAGTCGGGCTTACTATTATAACAACAATAATTTTGACAATTTATTCCCAACACTTGTTCCAGCTAAAAATAGGACTTTTAAAACAGACTGGTCAAATGAAATTCTAGATATCTTTAAAACTCTTGACCGTCGGCAATTTATTAGCAATTCAGATAATTATTACCAAATCAAGCTTGAGTCTGAATATACAGACAAACGCAACCGAGTTACTATTTCTAAAGGTGAATTCCTTTTATCCAAAGCCGATTGGGCTACTATTGGATGGCATACTGATGGCAATGACTACACAATTGATTGGTATAACAATAATGAACGCGGAGTGTTAAGTGTTGGTTGGCTTTTAGGTCGTAGTCGTACGGCTCTAAAAGGTGATGAAACAGCTTGGTCTGAGCCATTTGCTTGGTATTTTGGCGACACAACCCAAATTTATGCCCCTTCTTATAAAGCAGAACTTAAAAAACTTGAAGCAGGTAAAGTCTCTATTTCACTTTACAATGACAATAATCCTGATTTTGGTATGACATTAATAATTGACACTACTAAATCAGTACTTGTTGAGCAAGATAACTTTAATAAAAACAAACTTCAGTCAAAAACCCTTTATCAGGATTTCATTGAAATTAATGGAGCTTGGTGGCCGCAAACAATAGTCACTCAATATGAAGGTAAAATAACTAGTAAAATTAAAGTGTCTTTGCAAACACCTTCTAAAGAACGGTTTAGTGAGCTATTAGCTAAAACTCTAACTCATAAAAAAGAGGCTGTGTTGTTAGGCGAAGAAACTCAAACACTTGAAGATGCAAAACAACAAGTTAAAGACCAGCAAGCTAAATTAACAGATTATTGGAAACTACTAAAGTATTTTGCTATGTCTCAACAGTGGGACAAAGTAGAGTTACAGTTAACAGGTGTTGCTGAAATTGTAGGTTCAAAACCAGGATTTAATTTAATTAAACTAGCTGTTTTGCAAGCTAACCGACACAATGAAGAGTTAAAAAATCTGCTACTAAAGCTTTCTTCTGACTTAACTAAACATCCTCGTGAGGCTGATTATAGTGTTGCTAATCAGCTACTTAACTATACCAACAGCCTTAATTTAGGCAATGAGCGAATGGAAATCTTAAACATCCTCAAACCTGTTTATGAACGCCAAAAGAGCATTATAGAAGCAATGCAACAATGGGATCAAAATCTTGTTCAAGCGCTACAAATGATGAATCGACCTGAAGAAGTTTTTGCTAAACAAGAAAAAATGGCTCAAGATTATCCATTTAACTACTACATTCAAGTAAACTACGCAAATGCACTAGCTAGCAGAGGGGAAATTGATGCAGCAGTAAAATACCTGTCAGACATTAGTATTAAGAACGCTCCTTGGGAAGAGTATGAGTTACAATACTTAAAATCAACTGGTGGGCAAATTTTATCAAATGCTTACAGGTTAGCAGAATTTGTTAAATACATTGAGGATTGGGAAAAACAAAAAATTGGAACAATTGATCAATATACCTTTAATCAATATCTTTCTGCCTTAATATCTCTTAATCAAGAAGCTAAAGCCTCAAAACTAATTAAAGAATGGCTAACTACTTATAGAAAAGAAAAACTTGAACAAATAGAAGCTAATAAGCTAAGTGCCGCTATACAACAAGCTTTGGGACAAGGCCATAACTTTTATACTCAACGTGTTGAGCCTGAATATTTAGATATTTTAGCTGATACAGCACGTTATTTTTCTAGCCATTTAATAGCCAATAACTATTCTGGTCAAATCTTACAAAATTATAACTTTACTCATACTGACAAAGGCCGAGCATTACAAACTGAATTTTATAGAAAGTTGCAACATGACGTTAGGCAAATGTCCCCTGAGCAAATCCAGCACTATTTCTCTTGGATTAAACCTTATTTTGCAGATGAAGTTGAAGGTGAAAATGGTTGGCAGAAAATCCTTGATGATGTTTTCCTTTCTTGGCAAAAAGAAAAAACTGAACAAGGTAAACAGCTTTTAGGTAGTGTAATTATTAGTTATGGGCGTAGTGAGTTAAGATTAAATTACTACAGAGCAGTCTTTATAGCAGCAAACACTCCAGAGAAAAAATCCATAGCAGCTTACTCATTATTCTATGCCCTTCTAGGTGAAAAATGGTCTGCAAGCACTCAAAATGAACTTCTCCAGCTACTACCATACTTTGATCCAAGCATAGGTGAAGATCCAAAATCCATAGATTTTTATTTAGATAGACTAGTTGTAGCACTTCATAACTTCAACACTTGGTTAGTACAAGCTAGAAGCAATGCAATTATAGCAGCACTTCCAAATGTCAATCTAACTACAAGGCGAGAGCTTAAAGTTGCAACAGAACAAGCACAAATTGAAGCCCGAAAAGCTGCCTTAGAACTACTAACTAGACTAGAACATGAATTTAACCCTATTGAATTAAGACCTTGGCTCACAATTGAGCGATTATATTTAGAAGTAAAACTTAAAGCTAATCCAGAAAAAATAAGAATAGACACTCTAACACTACTTTCAGCTATTATTAATAGTAACTCTAACAAAACTCCTAAAGGCATTTTACTAAGAGATTATGTCTTAGCAACACGTGGAGTAGCGACTTTAAGTTATTTAGCTGTGCAAAAAAATGAAAAAGAAGCTATAGAGCAACTTTTATCAGTGTTTAACAAAGCTATAGCTGAGAACAATCAATTGTTAGATTGGAAAGTAGCAAAATATCAACTTTTAGTTGCGTTGGATCGTGGAAATGATGTTGAAGCAGCATTAAAAGATTGGTTTGGTGAAAAGAATGAATCTGCAAAAATACGTTGGGGGCGCAACTATGCTTATATTTTGGCAGAGAGAAACCAAATAGCTGAAGCAATAAAAGTCTTTAACCAAATAGAGAAAGAAGATGAGCTTTATTTTGCTGACTATCGAACTTTAGCTGATTGGTATACGGTTGAAAACCTTCCAGAGAAAGCACATGAAGCCAAAATTAAATCTTGGGAAGTTATTAATGAACATGAAATTTATAATTCTCTTAACCAAGAGCTTTACAAATATCAACGACAAGGCAATGATATTCCTTCTGAACTAGATGCAGAAGTACCCATTAAATTTGTAGCACTGCTACGCAAAGCACAATATCCAGCAAATTACCTTTACACTATATCCAGTTTTTACCAAACAACAAAAGACTTCCGCTTACTTGAATGTATTCCTGAAGCTATGATTGGACAATCAGCACAAAAAATTTATCCGACGTTACAACAATTTAGTACTATTACTAATCTCGTACAAGAAGAAGCAACTATTGATCGTTTAGAAAAACAGTTACAATTCTTACACACAAAAGCAAAATCTTCTGTTGATAAGCGAGCTTTAAGGCTACTTGAATTTATGGTTGAGCGTCATGCTACAGAACAAGCTAATGGAATTGAACTTCATGCTAGCAATAGCCTAAGAGCCTTAAAAGAGGCTTACAAAGGTGAGTGGGCAGATGGAGAAATAGAGTTGATGGCTCAATTTCTTCATAATCAAGGCAGTCTAAAACCTGAAACATTAGCTAATGAACAAATTCGGCAATTAGGAGAGTTATATAGCAAAACTATAACTGGAAGCTATACAAGATTGGTTGTTGCTAGTCACTTTGCTGGTGGGTTGTGGGTTAATAATCGTCAACAACTAGCTATTAACACACTTGGTAAAGCATTATCTGAATATCGTCAAGCAAATAATGGAATACTTCCACAAGCAGCTAATTCTCAACTTTCAGTCTATTGTAGCTATTTGGAAGCTATAAAAAATTATATTGAAGCTGAAAATGTTTGGTTAAAAGAAATAAACTCAGCTACAAATACACAACAAATTTACTTTCTAAAACAACAACTTTATAGAATGTACTCCAGTGCAATTTATAGTCAGGCAGTAGTATCATTTGGCACTGGTGAAGAATTTTATAAGGCACTCTATAAACGTATGTTACAAGAGCTTGAAGAACGTACTAATGAAAACCAGGCTAATGAATACATAAGAATACTTTGTGAAGTTTTGTATAACAGCAATAATTTACACTATACAACAGTTAAGCAAGATTTGATTAATTTTGCTTTTGAGCGATTGCCAAAGATTTTAGATACTTATAATTACCGCAATGGCCAAAGTATGGTTTCTCAAATTTCTTATAGATTGCATGATATTGCTGGAGCACTTTCTGCACTAGAGTTTTTAGTTGTACGTGCTGAAAATGAGCCTAATTGGTTACGACTACAAAACCAAGATTTTTGGGGACAACATTCATCACCTCTAGCTCAATATCGTACTGAAATCAAAGGACAAATAGCTCCAGAACTTGAAAAACGATTGCTAAAAATAGTGCTAAAAGAATTGCGCAATGATTTACAAAATCGCAATGGCCGTAATCGTAATATGTACTACATAGGTTATAGCTATTTTTGGGAAGAGAAAAAGGCTGATTTTTCTCGAACAGCTCAAGAAGTACTGCTTGAAAATGCTCAATCAGAAGAAACAGCTATTTATGTTGCTGAGTATCTTTACAATGGACTTAAACTTCATCAAGATGCTATTGATGCACTATTAAATATGCACCGCAAGAATTTGTTAGGTATAGAAGGTCAATATAAGCTTTGTGATTATCTTCAAGAGCAAAAACGATATTCAGAATCTGTACCTATATTAGTCAAAATGGTTGCTCTTAAACCTGAACGTTTAGAGTTTAGAGTTTTGTTGATGAGAGGTTATTTCTATATAGAGAGAAGAGATTTGTTAGGCATGGCATTAGTTCAAGCAGACAAATATTTTCATGTAGAAAATCGATGGCAAGAAAATATAATTGCAACATTGGGTAGTATTTGTCTAGAAACTCACCTCTACCGTGAAGCAATTGCCTATTATAATGAAGCAGTTGCATTGCATGTAAAAACTGCATCCAACAGAGGTGTAGGAGATGGAACACTTAGCAGTTATTATCGGAATTTAGCTGAAACTTATAGCGGTTTGTCTATGACTAAAGAAGCAGTTGACGCAGCATCAGGAGCAATCATCAGTTGGGGACAAGATAAACGTAACCGTGAGTATGAACTAACAAAACTTGAAGAAGTATTAAATAATGCAAAAGATTTAGACAGTTATGTTAGTGGATTTGAAGCAGAAGTTAACAAGTCTGGTCTAGAGAATCCAATTTTACGCAAGGCTTTAGGTAAGGTCTACAAAAACAAAGGTCAAAATAAAAAAGCAGAAGCTCAACTAGTTTTGGCCATTGAAAATCAGCCAAATGATACAGAAACTCAACGTTTATTAATTGAAGTTTATGATCGACAAGGTAAAGCTGAGCAAGCAATAAATCAATTGCTAGCATTTACTAAACTTACTAGTCATGATCTTGGTCTATATCAACAATTAGGAGATCGTTTTGCTAAGGCTCAAAAACAAGAAGAAGCTGAGCGAGCTTATACTAATATGGTAGAAGTAATGCCTAATGAATCTGAAAGCCATCAAGCATTGGCTAAGATTCGTGAAGCTCAAAACCGTTGGGAAGATGCTTTAGCAGAATGGCAAGAAGTAATCCGTGTAAGGACAAAAGAACCAACAGGTTATATTGGTTTAGCAGAAACTTTAATATATCTAAAGCGATGGAACGAAGCTAGAAAAGTAATTTCTGAGTTATCAACAAGAAACTGGCCTGAGCATTTTGGTAATGTAAAAGCTCAAGCAAATACACTAAATAGCAAAATTCCACAAAATTAGTAAAATTTTTATTCCCCAGGTTAAGCTTGCTTTTGGTGCTTCTAACCTGGGGATAAAATACTAAAAAGTTAAGCGGAAACCAAATTGCAGTTGGCGAGCTGAAAATGAATTATTATAACGTTCAGGCAAAGCTTTGTATCGTCCATTATCTTGAGGAGGCAAGGTAAATTTCCCATTGCTATCAGCTGGAAATATTCTATTTACCTCACTTATATTAGTATGATTAAAGAGGTTAAAGACTTCCACAAATCCATAAACTTTTACATTCTCTTTAATACTAACAGTTCTAGTTAATCTTAAATCAACATTAGTAAAACCTGGTAAAATACCTGTATTGCGACCAATACTTACACCTCCTACTAATGGGCGATCTGTTGGGGCAAGAGCATCACCACTTTGATTTAAATCAGCACCAGCTAACAAATTAAACGGATGACCTGATTCAGCAGAAATAATAGTGGAAAGCTGATATCCTTTTAACAAAGGATTTTGAGAGTAATTTAAATTCCATAAACCAGAAAACACAAATCTATGCCTAACATCTTGTAGAGACAATCCTCTTTCTAAATCTAGCCTAAAAGAATCTACTGTTTCTTGTAAATCTGGGCGAAAATCTACTGTATTATCAATACTTTTTGAAAGAGTGTAATGAGCCAAAAATGTAAAATTATTGGCTAAACGGCGAGAGATAGAAATTGTACCGCCATGAAAATAGCTATCAAAAATAGAAGAAAACTCTGATATATCTCCAAAATTTGGGTTTGGTCTACCAGTTTTAACACTAGCAACTGGATTACCTGGAACTGGATGTACTACAGGATTAATATTACGTGGACCATAAAGTTTTACGCCTCTAATAAAATTATATGACACAGAAATTAAAGTATTAGGGTTTAGCAAATAACTAGCACTAAAATCTATATGCTGTGCATAGCTATTACGTAAATCTTTCTGATTAATTAGTCTAGAGTTAAAACTCGGATCAAAAGGAAAATCACTAGGAAGTTGATTGCCATCTGGATAATGGTGAGTTGGTTGGCTAAAAGGAAGCACAGCAAAAGGAAAAGGTACAGCAGGAAAAGTCAGTCTATTAGTATTATTAAGCAAGATACCAATGGAAGTTCCTGTTAGTGGTGTAGCAAAAAACAATCCATAAGCTCCATAAATTCTTAAGTTAGAAACATTTTTAGGGCTATAAGAAAAAGCAATACGAGGGCTAAAGTTTCCATTATTATTAGGAACAGAACTCACTCTATATAAGTCATAGCGTAACCCAGCTTTAATCAACAAATTATTTTTTACATGAATATCATCTTGTGCAAAGGCAGAAAATAGTTTGGTGTTTAGTTGTCCTCTAGCAGAACCAAAACCTTGAATAAAAGCTGTTGGTAAAGAAAGATTAGCTAATGGAATGTTACGTGGAAAACCAGGAAAGAATATAGGAAATTGAGCAGAAGCAAGTGCTAAAAATGCATTTTGTTGTGGACTACGTAGGCTAGGATCTAAGGTTTCTAATCCGCTAAATGAAGGCAATCCAGGTATTCCAGTAGCAGCAGAAAAGTCTATAGGTTGAAATAGTGCTAGACCGCCAGGGAAAATTGGAAGTAAGTCTTTTAAGCTAATATAAGTATAATCAACCCCAAGCTTAACCTGATGTTTTCCTCTTACAAATGAAACATTATCAATAAATTGGTAGGTTTTCATGTTTCTAGTTTGAGGAAGAAAAGTTCCACGCCCAAAAGTTACTAATCCTTCAGGTGCAACTAGACGAATTTGAGGCCCCTCATTTACAGGCAATACATCTTGATTACGAGGCCCAAAAAGAAACCTAGCTTCATTAGTAAAATTTAGCTTTGTATTTACGTAAGTATTAGAGATTGCAAAAGAGTTGTCACTTAATTTTTGGAGTCCACTGTTGGTCTGTCCTATTAAGCCGCCAAAAGGCTCAAGTGCCCCATTATAAGCACCTCCATAATTATATCTTATGTAAAATATACTATTAGGACTGTAACGAAAATCTGTTCTAATAAGAAAATTAGAAGCTGCTTGAGAAAAAGGACTTGGGCCATTAGTCAATGGTAGACCAATGTTTTGTGCTGCTTTAACAGTAGTATCACTAATAGTAACAATATTATTTTGTTTTATAGAAAGACGTTCAAAAGAGAGGAAAAAGAAAGCTTTATCTTTTTTAATTGGGCCACCTAAAGTTGCACCAAATTGATATTGTTGATAAGGTGGCTTAAAGGAGGTAAAAGAATCTCTAGCACTAATAGTATCATTACGAGTAAAGAAAAATAGGCTGCCCTTATAACTATTTGTACCACCACGAGTTACAATATTAACAATTCCACCAAGTGCACGACCAAATTCAGCCGAATAATTATCAGAAATAACTTGGAATTCTTGTATTGCATCTTGGCTAAAAGTAGCACGTACTGATCCTGAACCATTATCATTATTGTCTAGACCATCAATGGTAATGTTATTGGCACGAGCACTTTGACCGTTAAAAGAAAGCTTAGAAGTAGCTGATGCTCCTTGTCCAGGAGCTCGATCAGTTGTGACTCTAGCTGAAGTAAGAGAAAAATCCAAAAAATCTCGGCGATTAATTGGTAAACTATCGATACTTTGTTGAGCAATATTTGTACTACTTTCTGTAATCTCACTAGAAATAGCTTGATCTGCTTTTACTTCAATTACTTGACTAGTAGATCCTATATTTAGAGAAATATTAAATAGTGCTGTATTACCTAATAATAAATCTACATTGCTATTTTTAGTGACAAATCCATCTGCTTGAACTGTTACAACATAAGTTCCTGGAGGCATTTGAGAAATTATATAAGAACCATCTTCAGCTGAAATTGTTTCACGAGTAAAGTTAGTTTCTACATTTCTAACTTTAACTAAAGCCCCACCAACAACTGACATTTGCTCATCGCGAATTGTTCCACTAATTTTAGCTGTTGTTGCTCCACCAGATTGTGCAGACACACCAATAGGTAGCAAACTCAAAAAAACCAACACCAACAATAATGTGTATCTTTTTTTCATAGTTTTTCCTGCTTTTTTAAACTTTTTTACAGATTTTTCCTAAAGATATTTTCTAGTAACACTCTATTTTACAATTAAGTTAGATAAAAAGCCAAAAAGAATCCTATCTTTTAACACAAAGATAAAAGGAAAGAGATTCTAAAAATTTATTACTAAAAAAACTTGTTTTCTGGACTTTTGTGAGAGATTAGATTTATAGTCCAGAGCGAAAATTTTGGGGCAAAGGAAGGTTAGGATCATTTTCATAAGCTGAGCCTAGATGGCATAAATGGTTTAGGGTCTCAGCAAAAAGATCATAAATAGACTTAAGCTGATTTAGATCTTTTACAGTTCCTAACACTTGAAAACATAACATGTCTGAATTTTCAGGAGTATTTGGTTTATATATTTTATCTCTACCTACAATTTCAAAATGTATGTAAGGATTAGCTTGAATCAGTTTACGTATGGTTAAATCTTTAAATAAAGCTTTAACCTTAGCTTCATCATTACCACGAATTATGTATTTTTCATCAAAATCTGAAAAATCAATATCAATTTCTTTATCGTCAAGATGGCTTTGTATTCCAAAAAGAGGCTTTAAGTGTTGCAGTTGTGGACTACCTACTTCAATATCTTGCAGACCAAATAACTTAGCTATATTACTAAAGATACTTGCTTCATAGACAGTAAACTTAAATCCATCTTTGTTTAAATAAGGGGCTACCATTCTAGTGTAATAAATCTTTCCATCAATGGTATACATGTCCAGAAATAATGTCCAATGCCTTACTCTAACTTCTACTGTAGGATTTTTAAAAAGCGTTCCTTCAGTAAATTTTCCACCTACTTCATCACTAAATTGTCGCCAAACTTCATCCCGACTTGGCCCAAAGATTTCTTTTAGTAGCCCCATTTTTCTGTCTCTAATTAAAAAACTTTTCAAAAAACATTCAATTCTAGTCAATTAACATTAAACATTAAATCTAAAGTTAATAATATCACCATCTTGTACAACATATTCTTTGCCTTCTAGGCGCAACTTACCTGTTTCACGGCATTTGGCCTCACTACCAACAGCAATAAAATCATGATAAGCAATCACCTCAGCACGAATAAAACCTCTTTCAATATCTGAGTGAATTTTACCTGCGGCACGGTGTGCGGTAGTGTTTCGGCGAATAGTCCAAGCACGACACTCATCTTCACCAGCAGTTAAAAAGCTGATCAAATCTAGTAATTCATAAGAAGCACGAATAAATTTATCTCTAGCAGGTTCAGCAATTCCTAAATCTCTTAAAAAATCTCCCTGCTCTTCTGGAGGTAATTCTGAAATTTCCATTTCTGCCTTACCACACATACTTATTAATTTATATCCATTATCAGACGCGTATTTTTCAACTTCTGCTGGAAGAGCTTTTCCAATTTGATCTTCAGCTAGGTTAACTAAAAGCATGATAGGTTTTTGAGTAAGAAAGCGAAAGCCTGCAAGCAATTGCCATTGATCAGGAGAAAAATCTAGTGAGCGAAGGGGTTTTTCTTCATCAAGTGCAGCTTTACATTGTTCAACAACTTCTTTTTCCTGAGGATTAGTTTTTTCTTTTTTCATTCTGGCTAAGCGATTTTCCAAAGGAATTAAGTCTGCCAAAATTAGTTCTGTTTCAAAACCTTTAATATCTCTAAGTAAATCAACACCTTGTTCAATTGTAGGGTTTTCAAAACCACGAACTACATGAACTAATGCATCAGCTTCGCGCATTTCTGCAACTAGTTTAGTATCAAGTTGAGAACCTGATTTAGCTGCTTCACCTTGTGGGCCTGCAACATCAACAAAGTTCATTTCAGCATAGACTTTTTTCTTTGGTTTATAGATTCTAGCTAATTCTTCAATTCTGGAGTCAGGAACTTTAATAATACCAATATTGGCTTTTTCTTTTCCGCCATAGCCGCCTACCTCAGCCTTTAATCCGGTCAATGTATTAAATACTGTAGTTTTTCCTGAACCTGCAAACCCAACAATACCAACTTTCATTTCTGTAATCTCCGTTTTGGATTAAATATTTTATAATTCTTTATTTAGGGAGCGTAAATCTCTCCCTGTCATTTCTGAAGGTGGAGTAATGCCTAACATTCCAAGTAATGTTGGGGCTACATCTTCTAACGCTCCATTTTCTCTAAGTTTTCCATGAAATTCTGGATCTACCATAATTAAAGGCACTGGATTAGTGATAGTGTGTGCTGTGTAAGGTTGTTTAGTATCATAATCTATCATTTTTTCAGCATTGCCATGATCTGCTGTAATAATAGCTCTACCACCTAATCTGAGAAGTGTGTTGATTATTCGCTCTAAGCATTTATCCAAAGTTTCAACAGCCTTAATAGCTGCATCTAGGCTACCTGTATGACCTACCATATCAGCATTAGCAAAATTCACAATAAAGATCTCTGCTGAACCATGATCAATTTCATGACAAAGTGCATTAGTTACTTCTACGGCGCTCATTTCTGGCTTTAAGTCATAAGTAGCAACTTTTGGAGATGGAATTAAAATTCTATTTTCACTTGGAAATGTTTGCTCTACTCCACCATTAAAGAAAAATGTCACATGAGCATATTTTTCTGTTTCTGCAATTCGCAAATTACGCAAGTGATTAGCAGCGAATATTTCTACTAAAATATTATTAACTCGTTGAGGTGGGAAAGCTATTGGTAATGGGAGTGTAGCATCATATTGAGTCATACAAACATAATGGATCTTAGGAGCTTGACCACGTTCAAACCCAGTAAATTCCACTTCAGTTAAAGCTCTAGTAATTTCACGAGCGCGATCTGCCCTAAAGTTAAAGAAAATTACACTATCACCATCTGCAATTGTAGCAACAGATTTCCCATCTTCTGTAATTACAATAGGTTTAATAAATTCATCTGTAACGCCGTCATGATAAGATTCTTGAACCGCTCTAACTGGTTCTGATGAATGTTTACCTTCACCATTAACTAGCATTTTATAAGCTAGCTCAACTCTCTCCCAACGCTTGTCTCTATCCATTGCATAGTAGCGACCACAAATAGAAGCTAGTTTACCAACCCCAATTTCTTTAAGCTTGTCTAGTAGCTCAGCTATATAACGTTGTGCACTATCTGGTGCAGTATCTCTACCATCAGTAAATGCATGGATAAATACTTTCTTTAGTCCATTATTTTTTGCCATTTGAAGTAGTGAATATAAGTGAACTTGTAAGCTATGAACTCCACCATCAGACATAAGTCCCATTAAATGCAATGCTCCACCAGTTTGTTGTGCATTTTCTATTGCAGCTTTCAAAACTGGGTTAGTAAAAAGCTCACCTGTTTCAATAGCATGGTCAATGCGGGAAATATCCATACGAATAATTCTGCCTGCACCAATATTAAGATGTCCAACTTCACTATTTCCCATTTGCCCTATGGGCAGCCCTACTCTTTGACCATAAGGAACTATTAAGGAATGAGCATATGTTTCCCACATATGTTCCCAATAAGGCTTTTTTGCTAAGTAAATTGCATTGCCTTCTGTACGAGTTTCAAATCCCCAACCATCTAAGATAATTAATGCTATTGGTGTTTTTTTCATTGCTATTCCTTACGGTGTTAAAAGATAGTTATTTTACTACCTCAAATTCAAAAAATAGATTCTTACCTCTTATAACATAACAAAGGTAAGATTCCCAAAACCGTCTTAAGAACCTTAACTGAGGGTATTTATTCCCACAATTAACCAAAAATTCAATCCCTAAAATCCGCCATAGTTTTAGCAAAGTAACATAAATTTTTTTAGTACGCATTGTCACATCACTATAAAACTCAAATTCTGGGCGTTTTTCTGTAAAGTACATAAAGGATTCACAAGTTAGGTGATGTTTATGAGTTGGATCACGATATGAGCTAACATCTGTATAATGAGGAGTATCTAGCCTAATTATTGCTCCTGGCTTAGCAATTCTGTGAAGTTCTCTCATTACAGCTAAAACATCATCAACATGCTCGATTACTTGGTTACCTACTATTAAGTCAAATTCATTATCTGGGAAAGGGTAAGGAAAATTATTAAGATTATGTATGACATCTGCATCTGTGCGAGAGTTAAAATCAAGCCCAATTGCACCAGGAGTTTTATGTTTACCACATCCTATATCAAGTATTTTCATTACTTACAAATCTACTGTAGAAGCAAGATTTATTTTGCCAATATTATTTTTAGAAATTAATGTAGGGGCAAGGCTTGTCCTTGCCCGCTTTATTCTGGAAAGAAACTTTATCTTGAGTTACCTAAGTTATAAAAAGCTTTCTTACCTAAGTATTTAGCTCCACTACCTAATTCTTCTTCAATTCTAAGTAGTTGGTTATACTTAGCAATTCTATCGGTTCTACTAGCAGAACCTGTTTTAATTTGACCTGTGTTAAGAGCAACAGCTAAATCTGCAATAAAAGTGTCTTCTGTTTCACCAGAACGATGAGAAATTATTGTAGTATAGTTATTCACCTTAGCTAGTTCTACAGTATCCATAGTTTCTGTTAAAGTACCAATTTGATTTACTTTAACTAAAATAGCATTAGCTGTACCTGTTTCAATACCGCGTTGTAAGTACTCAGTGTTAGTAACAAAAAGATCATCACCTACAAGCTGAACTTTTTTGCCTAATTCTTTTGTAAGAAGTCCCCAGCCTTCCCAATCACCTTCAGCCATACCATCTTCAATAGAAACAATAGGATATTGTCTTACCCAATTAGAGTAAAATTCTACCATTTGGCTAGCACTACGCTCAGACTTATCAGATTTTTTAAATACGTATTTTCCATCAATATAAAATTCGCTAGAAGCAACATCTAAGCCTAAAGCCATTTGTTCACCAGCCTTTAGACCAGCAACATGAATAGATTCTAAAATTACTTCCAAAGCTTCTTCATTAGATTTTAAGCTAGGGGCAAAACCACCTTCATCCCCAACACTAGTAACATAGCCACGTTTTTTCAAAGCACTTTTCAGAGCATGAAAAACTTCTGTACCCCAGCGCAAAGCTTCAGCAAAGCTACTTGCACCAACTGGTAAAACCATAAATTCTTGGAAATCCACGTTGTTATCAGCATGTGCACCGCCATTAAGAATATTCATCATAGGTACAGGTAAAGTTCTAGCACCGGGCCCGCCCAAATAGCGATATAGAGGGATCGAAAGCTCATCAGCAGCAGCACGAGCAGCAGCTAAAGATACAGCTAAAAGTGCATTAGCTCCTAAATTAGCCTTGTTTTTTGTACCATCTAAATCTAGCATTACTTTATCTATGCCAGCTTGATCAAAAACATCATGATCATAAAGAGCTTTAGCTATTTTATTATTAACATTTGCAACAGCTTTTTGCACGCCTTTACCTAAATAACGTGACTTATCGCCGTCTCTTAATTCAATCGCTTCATTTTCACCAGTTGAAGCACCACTAGGAACAGCAGCACGGCCTCGTGCACCTGTATCAAGCTCTACTTCTGCTTCTACTGTAGGGTTTCCACGTGAATCAAGAATTTCACGCGCTAAGACTTTTTCGATTCTACTCATGACACAATCTCCTATGTTTAGAACTAATTTAGGTAAGGTAGGCTATTTTATTTCAGATAATCTGTGACAGCAACCTAGATGAGCGTTCCTAGGAGATTGATTAAGCGAATGAAAATCTGGAAGGTATGTTAATGAGTATTTTAGATAGTACTTTTTCTAGTACCAATTAAAACTATAATCTGAAGCCTATATCAAAAGGTTTGAATTATTCGTAAAATGACCAGATTTTTTCTACTCTAATGAACATATTTAGCTAAGTTTCTTAGCAATAAGTTTTGAATATAACTAAATTCTTGCTTAATTTCTGTAAACATAGGGTAGAGTTTATTAATTGACTGACTACGAGCTAGTTTTTCTAATTCAGAACAAAGTCTAGAAAGTCTCATTACACCTAAAGTAGCACTAATGCCTTTAATCCCATGTGCTATTTGTATTAGCCCTTCAAAGTCTTCTAAGTTTATAGAATCTTCTAATTCTTCTAGTTTTTGTTCTGTTTCTTTTAAGTAATTATTGATAAGTAATTTAAAGTCCCTCATATTATTGATGTCATCAAAAAATTCTTTTAAGGAATCAAATACAAAGTAATCTAAAGATATGTCTATTAGTGGTTCGTAGGCATTTGAAACAGAAATTTCTTTTACTGCTTGAATAGAAGTTTCACTTGTTGATAAAAAAGTATTTTCCATAATTTTACCCCTCAATAAATTTCAAAACACAAAATTAGCTTATCTGTTAGAAGCTAGAGCAATTTTTATGCCTTTTATCTTTGAGATTAAAATTATCTTTATCATCTTTAAGAACCTAGACTTAGAGCCAGGTTCTTATAAAACGATTTTATCCCAAAACAAATTTTGTGGAAAAATGGCTAACCAAAATATCTAAGGCTTGGGATTTCTGGTATAGGTAAAAATCAAGATTTATCCATTAAACTGCCTAAGGTGGTGATCTATATGTAAATATCCCCATCTTTGCCATTCTGAGTAGGTCATTTCGCCAAAAATAGGGTGTGGAGTAAATTTAAAGTCTTTTGTAACACTACTAAATTTTTCAGTCCATAGTAGTAAAGTTTGTCTATCACTATCAAAATTTTTAGGCTTAGTCCCTGCTATTTGTTGATCAAGTTCGGGACGAGTTTTAACCCCTTTAGGCCAAGGTAATGAAGTTTTTAAAGCTACCCATTTAACAAAAGTTCTGGTTATAAAATTATCCACTCGATTAATTTTCTTTTCTCCCATAACAGCTTGAAAAGAATCTGAGAGATGACAAAGCATTTGATTTACATTCATTTTACCCCACTGTCTTTCTGCATTGGGACTTAACTTATTTAACCTTGCTAAAAGTTCTGCTTTGTCTGACAAATTTTCTAGACTTTTCATTACGTATATCCACCTTTAAATATATGTAAATTATCTGAATTGTAATTGTTTTTTTTAACAAA
This sequence comes from Blastocatellia bacterium, assembly GCA_039812885.1. Classification (GTDB taxonomy): domain Bacteria; phylum Acidobacteriota; class Blastocatellia; order Chloracidobacteriales; family JADJPF01; genus JADJPF01. Next base: position 524,023 of record JBDIBI010000001.1, on the reverse strand, counting down.
AAATCTAATACTTATAATATGGTTAATTTGTTTCTGAATTTCCGAATAAATGACAACCAACTTTATGATCTAATACATCTGTTAAAAATACTTCAACATTTGTAATATTTTACATAACTCAATGGAGGCAGGAATTTTCTATAAGTAATATACTATAGATTATGACTGAGAAGTTAATGAGAAGGACAGTTATTGGAATACTTATTGTCTTAGTTGTATTAACAGGTATTTTACTTACTAATTGTTACAGAAAAAGCTCAAACAAAGAAAAACTGCTTGCTCCAAATCAAGTTGTAGATAGCTTTTATCAAGCTTGCAAAAACCATTCTTATGATCTAGCCAAAAGTTATTTATCTACAACAAGTATTAATTATTTTAATGCACAGCAGCAGCAAAACCCTGACAAAGGGCTAGAAGCCTTTATTGATTATTGTGCAGCAAGTTTAAGTGTACCTGAATTTAGTTCATTAAATTTCCAAAACGAAAAAATCAATAATAATACTGCAACGATAGACACAGGGTTTGTTTACCAAAATCTTGAGCCAAATATTATTCCACATCATTTAGTTAAAGATGAACAAGGTTGGCATATAGATATGGTTTCAACGCTTGAACAAGTTAGTCCAGAACCTCCTAAAAAAGAAGCCTATAAGCAATTGGTTGGTAGTGGTAGGTGGTTACAACACCCTAAATATGGAAGTGTTTGGAGACCTACAGAAGTTGGTTATAGTTGGCAACCTTATTATCAAGATGGAAAGTTTTCTTCTACTAAAGATGGTTGGCAGTGGGAATCTGAACGTAGTTGGGGTGATGAGGTTTTTCATCATGGGCGATGGACACAAGCTGGGCCTTGGGGTTGGGTTTGGGTTCCAGATGATCGTTATGCTCCTTCTTGGGTAACTTGGCGAGCTAATGAAGAGTATGTAGGTTGGGCACCGCTTGCTCCTGGCATAGAGTCAAATGATAAGGAAAAAGCTTATATACTACCTAGCAATGCTTGGGTTTTTGTTACTACAAAAGAGTTTGTCAAAATGGTTAATTCTGGTACAAAAACCAAATATGCACTTACCCGCAAACCTGTAAAGGAATCCTCTAAAATTATTAGTAATTCAACTCCTTATGTTGGAGTAAACTCTTCTCAAGGACGTTTAGTTAACGAAGGAATAAGCACAGATTTTTTAGAAAAAGCATCTGGAGAAAAATTAATATCTAGACAAATCCTCTCTCCACCTAAACTAGTTTCTTCTATTCCTGCAATAGCTGGTGTAACAAAACAAATTCTTAACCAAAAGCAAAATCCAACGGCTTTTCTACCTCCTGGACAAGGTGGCATACCTCCTGGACAAGCTAAAAAATTAGAGCAACAACGTCAAAAAGATCTAGACCAACAGAAAAGACTGATTGAAGCTCAAAAACAACGACTTGAAAAAGAAAAGTTCCTTCAGAACCAACAAATTATACAAGCACGACAAAGACAACGGGAACAAGCTGAAAGACAACGGGAACAAGCTGAACGGCAGCGGGAAGTTATTGAACGAGAGCGTGAACGTCTCGAACGACTACGAGAACAAGCAACACATAAAGCAACACGTCAAGCTGAAATTCAACGATTTAAAGAACAACTTAAACAAGAGCGTGAAAAAGAAAAAGAACATAAAAAATTTGAAAAACATGAAAAAGAAGAAAGAAAACTCCAAAAGCACAAGGATAAGTTTAGAGATCGAGAGGATTAATAGGTTTTTATAATTTGGGATATTGGCTTGTCAATTATTCAGCAAGAAATTACGATAGCTAGTTGCTTAATTTCTTCAAGGAGCAAAACTAATGAAAAAAGTTATGGTGATTGGGTTAGATTGTGCTGCTCCACAACTAGTTTTTGAACAATGGCGAGATGATCTACCTAATCTAAAAGCACTAATGGAAAAAGGCGTTTGGGGAAAGCTACGTTCTACAGATCCTCCAATTACTGTGCCTGCTTGGATGTCAATGCTAACTTCAAAAAGCCCTGGTAGATTAGGATTTTACGGACTACGTAATCGGGCTGATTACTCTTATGCAAAAATGTCTATTCCTAATTCTGCACAGGTTAAAGAGCCTACAGTTTGGGAAATATTATCAAAAGAAAATAAAAAATGTATTGTTTTAGGAGTACCGCAAACTTACCCACCTAAACCACTTAACGGACACTTGGTTTCTTGTTTTCTTACTCCCAGTACTAAAAGCGATTTTACCTATCCAAAAGAGTTTAAAGCTGAAGTAGAAGAAGTTACAGAAGGCTATATATTAGATTGTGATAACTTCAGAACAGATGATAAACAAAGGATTTTAGATCAAATATTTCTAATGACTGAGAAGCGTTTTCGTCTAGCTAGCCATTGTCTAAAAACTAAAGAATGGGACTTCTTTATGATGGTAGAAATGGGAACAGACCGAATTCATCATGGGTTTTGGAAATATATGGATACAACCCATTTAAAACATGAACCAGGAAATCCTTTTCAAGATTCAATAAAAAACTACTATAAGTTTTGTGACGAAAAATTAGGCGAACTAGTTAAACTTGCTGGGGATGACACCACTATATTAGTAGTCTCTGATCATGGAGCTAGAAAAATGGATGGTGGCATTTGTATTAATGAATGGTTAATTCGTGAAGGCTATTTGACCCTTAAACAACAGCCTAAAGAACCTGTTCCAGTAGAAAAATGTGATGTAGATTGGGAACGCACACGTGCTTGGGGTTCTGGTGGTTATTATGCTCGTCTAATGATCAATGTTAAAGGGCGTGAACCTCAAGGAACAGTTGCTCCTGAAGAATATGAAGCTTTCCGCAAAGAATTAATTGAAAAACTTGAAGCACTACCAGATCATGATGGTAAACCAATGAAAACAAAAGTGGTACGGCCAGAAGATGTTTATGCAGAATGCCGTAATATTCCACCTGACTTATTTGTTTATTTTGATGACCTAAATTGGCGCTCAGTCGGTTCAATAGGTACAGGAGAACTCTATACTTTTGAAAATGATACTGGCCCAGATGATGCTAATCATGATTGGCATGGCATTTTTATTATGCACCGTCCAAATGATACAGATAGCATTCAACGAACTGACTTAAATATCAAAGACGTTGCTCCAACTATCTTGCATTACATAGATTCTCCTGTCCCAGAAGATATGGAAGGCAAAGTTATTAAGTAAATTAATGGCTTCAATATATTTTAGTTTTGAATATTGGTTAGAACATGCTATAGAAAAATCTTTACGTATCTATAGCATGTTGTTTCTTAAAAAACCTCCAGAACCTAAGCCTAAAGAAATCAAAAAAATTCTAATTTGTGCCTATCATGGAATAGGTAATTTTATCCTCTATACTCCAACAATTGCAGCGCTAAAGAAATTTTTCCCTGAAGCAGAAATGCATCTGCAAGTAGGTAATAATACAGGCTGTGAGTATGTCTTAGATGGTGCTGGTTATTTTGTAAAATCTTATAATATTTCTAATCGAGGAACTTGGAGAGATTGGATAAATCATATTCGTAAAATTCGCCATTCTAAATATGATTTAATAATTAATGAGTTTCATAGTAATTCTTACTTTTTAGCCTTAATGGTAAGTTTCAGTAAAGCAAAATATCGTGTTGGACATGTTCGTAGTCCAGGTTGGCCTGACCGCTATGGTTTTATTTACAATGTACCTGTAACAATGGCTGAAGCACAGCATGAAGTAGACCGCTACTTTAATTTAGCTCGTGCCTTAGGTGTACCCGAAGAATTGCTTAATTTACACCCTTTTATGTATGTCGCTACAAGCGATAAAGAACATGTTAATAACTATTTCTCCTCTAAAAATATAAGCCCAAATACCTTAGTAATTGGGATTCAAATGGGAACCTCCCCAACAATGCGCTGGAAACAATGGCAACCTAGCCGTTATCGTGACTTAATTATAAAACTTCAAGAGTGTTTACCTAATGCTTGTTTCTTAATGCTGGGTTCAAAAAATGAATTTGATATGATTCAAGAATGGACTAAAGACATTAAAGGTAATATTGTAATTGCAGCAGGAGAAACAACTATTGCTGTAGCAGGAGCATTAATTGAACGTTGCGCATTATTAGTCTGTAATGATAGTGGGTTAATGCATGTAGCCGTTGCAATGAAAACGCCAGTGGTTGCTATTTACGGCCCAACAGACTATCGCCGCACTGCTCCCGTGGGTAAAATTCATAAAATGGTAAGAAAGAACTTGCCCTGTAGCCCTTGTTTTAAACTAGAAGGCGATTTGCAAGTTATAACTTGCCCTCATCATGATTGCCTAAACACAATAGAAGTAGATGATGTGTTTAACGCAACTATAGAAAAACTAAAAGAGTTAGGAAAAATATAATGAAAACAGAACCAGTACAATTTTTAAATGTAGACTTAGATATACAAGCAAAACCAGAAGATAATCTTGAACCTATCCTAAAAGATTTAGGAGAAAGTATTTTTATACTACGGCATCAAGAAAACTGTGAAGGAATTCAATATTTGTCTATTGAACTATCAGACCTTTGTGATGTAGAGAGTCCAGATTTAATGATAGCTGCTTTTATCGAGAAAATTAAAAGCCTTTCTCCTGAAGGAAAAGAGGCTTGGAATAGTGCTTATAGCAAGGAATTTAACATAGGTTATGATTCTGGAAAAAATTCAGAATCTATTTGTGATGTGCTATCTAAAGATCTTCTTAGCTCAGTAGTAGAACTAGGTGCACATATTGGTATTACTATTTATCCTTTCTTAACCAAAAAGGAAAAGAAGAAAAGAAGAAAACTAATGGAAAAAACAGCTAAAAAAGCTGAGAAAAAAGCAAAAAAAGAAGAAAGCAAAAAATAGTTTAACCTATGATTAGCTAGTAAGTTAATTTTAATGAGCTTGAGATTGTGTTTCCTTAAAAATGCTGATTAAGTCTCCATTCTTATCATTAGAATAAATTATATTTGCAATTTGCCAACTTGTACCAACTTTTACTAGAACAATTTTAACTGGCCTGGCTTCAGTACCAAAGTTAATGTTGACATCGACTATTTGTTTACCATCTTTAGTATTTTCTCCAGCCACTTGAAATCTAGTAGCTTCTTCTTGAGCATTAATAATTGGGTCAAAGTCTATTCCAGCAACTTCTTCAGGATGACTTGCTGAGAGTTTCCAATCCTTAACTATAAGTTGCCATAGTTCAGGTGTAAACCACTTTTGTTTTTGTCCATAAACTTGCTTAGTAAATTGCTGTTTATGGGCAAAATGCCATTTATAAACTGACTCAACAAAAGCCTTTGCTGTTACTTCATTTTGTACAGACTTACTTTGTTGAGCATTTGTGCTTTGTGTTGGCTTACTTTGTTGAGCATTTGAGATAGGAACAAAAATACTAACACTAAATAAAACTATTAGCGCTATTTTGCGTAAGGTTGATTTTTTCATTACTTGCTACCTTTCTTATAGATACCAATAACAATTAATATTTATTTGACTAGACTAGACTAGATTTTAAGCGCTAAATTCCTAACATTTGCTTGATAGCCTGTTTATCTGCGGTTACAACAATAGGCCGATTGGCAAAAGCTGATTGAAGCTTATTATTTTGAGAAACAACTTCTGTTTTGGTTTGCCAATCTTTATAAAGTGAATCCAGATGATAATTAACTGTATAATCAGGATCTTTAAGTAAATTACCTGTTAAAACAGCAACTACTCTTTCATCAGAATTTATTGTTCCATTACTAACTAATTGACGAATACCAGCTAAAGTAACTGCTGAAGCAGGCTCACAGCCAATACCATCACGTCCAATCACAGCTTTAGCATCTGCAATTTCTTGTTCAGACACCTGATGACAACCTCCACCACTACACCAATCCAAAGCACGTAGAGCTTTCTTCCAAGAAACAGGGTTCCCTATTTTAATTGCAGTAGCTAGAGTGCTAGCTTTTTTAACTACTGGTAGTTTTTCTCTCTCACCACTAGCCCACATTTGTGCTAATGGGTTTGCTCCTTCTGCTTGAATAACATGCATTTTAGGCATTCGGTCTATAAGACCCAATTTATAAGCTTCTGAAAATCCCTTTCCAATTGCTGAACTATTGCCTAAATTTCCTCCAGGAATAACAACTCTATCAGGCACTTGCCAACCACATTGCTCTAGTAGCTCAAAGGCTATTGTTTTCTGGCCTTCTAACCTAAATGGGTTTACTGAATTAAGTAAATATAAATCAGCTTCTTGACTAAGCTCTAACACTAACTGCATTGCAGCATCAAAATCACCTTCAATTTGCAAAGTTTTTGCACCATAATCTAGACTTTGAGACAGTTTACCAAAAGCAATTTGACCACTAGGAATAAATACCGCAGCTAGCATTCCTGCTCTTGCAGCATATGCAGCCATTGAAGCCGAAGTGTTGCCAGTACTAGCACAAGCCACTGCTCTAGCCCCTAAAGCACAAGCTTGAGCTACTCCTGTAGTCATCCCATTATCTTTAAATGACCCTGTTGGGTTTAAGCCTTGATGCTTTAACATCAGCTTTTTTAATCCTGCATAAGCAGCCGATTTTGGTGCATCATAAAGAGGTGTATTACCTTCAAATAAAGTCACAATATAACGCTGATCTCCAAGAAATGGGATTAGCTCACGAAATCGCCAAACTCCACTTTGATCCATTGGAATAAGCGAATTGCGACGCTGACGAAACCGCTCCTTAAGTTCTGTAGGATCAAAAGCTTCAAAATCATAATTTACATCTAATAAATCCCCACATTTTGAACAATGGTAAATTTTGGTACTTATAGAAAATTTTTCCTGACATTTTTCACTTATACATTGTAAATAAGCTTGCATGGCTATTCTTTCTTGATTTTTTGGTAAATAAAAGTTTTGTAAAATTTTTGCTATATTAACAGAAAGTTTGGATTTTAACAGCACTTGCAACAGAATTGTTAAAGAGAAAATTTGAGAGATTAACCTTTTAATGCTATTATTTTGTATTATTTTTCTGACCTTTAGTACTCTACTTATAATAACCTACGAAATAACAAGGAGACTAGTATGGACATATTTGCCACTAGTAAAGCAAAACGATATTTAATTAAGTTTTTTGCTATTTTATTGATAATATTTTTAGGCCTTGTAGCAACCCGCAAAGAAAAAAGTCTACAAGTATCTGCCGACAGCCAACCAACAAATGTTTACAGTTTTGAAAGCCCACAAATCCATCCAATGACAATAACCCCTGATGGAACAAGACTTCTAGCCGTTAATAGTCCAGATCATCGTTTAAGTGTTTTTGACATCACAGGTGCCTCACCTAGATTAATATCTGAAATTCCTGTTGGACTAGAACCAGTCAGTGTTGCAGCTAGAAACAATAATGAAGCTTGGGTAGCTAATTGGTTATCAGATTCAGTTAGTATTATAGATCTGACATCAGGAAATGTAGTTCGTACAATTAATGTAGGTGATGAGCCTACTGATATAGTATTTGCCGGTGGAAGTAAAGAACAAGCCTTTATTTGTGTTGCTGGAACTAGCCAAATAAAAGTATTTTCACCAGATAGCAACACTCCAAGCCAAGTAATTGATCTATTTGGTAAACAACCTCGTTCATTGTCAACAGATAGCAAAAAACAAAATGTCTATGTTTCAGTCTTTGAATCAGGTAATCAAACTACAATAGTTTCAGCAGAGTTTGTTCAACAATCTGGTGGTCTTCCTGCTCCTACTCCAGCAATGTCTCCTACTCTGCCATCATATCCTCAAACTGGCATTATAGTAAAAAGAAAAGGTAAAAAATGGATTGATGAAACAGGTAGTACTAAATGGACTAAGTTTGTTCCATTAAGTCTAGCAGACAATGATTTATTTGTAATAGATGCTACTGTAGATAAACCTACTATAAAAGCTTCAGTACAAGGTATCGGAACACATATTAGTAATAGTATTTTTGATCCTATTTCTAATAAACTTTTTGTAGTCAATACCGAATCAGATAACATCATTCGGTTTGAGCCCAAAGTTAAAGGCCGTTTTATTAAAACTCAGCTAGCAGCTATTGATATAAATAGTAAAAATCCTAAAGTCAATAACTTAAATCTTAATCCTCATTTTGATGGAACTAAATCAGATGAGTTAAGTGCTGAAGAAAAAGCTAAAAGTGTTGCAATGCCTACAGATATTGCAGAAGATTCTTCAGGAAGATTTTATATTTCCTCTACAGGTTCAGCCAAAGTAGTAGTTTTAGACAACAATGGAATGCTCCAAAGCCGTATTCCTGTAGGTGAAGGCCCAACAGGTTTAGCAGTTGATAATCAACGAAGCCAACTTTATGTGTTAAATCGTTTTGATGAAACTATTAGTGTTATAGATACTAAAGCACAAAAAGAAACTAGTAGAATTGCTGTAGGCTACAACCCTGAACCAGCTTTTGTACGAGAAGGCCGTCAATTCCTTTATGGAACAGAGTTTTCTTCACATGGAGACATTTCTTGTGCTAGTTGCCACCGCAATGGTCACAATGATGGACTAGCTTGGGATTTAGGTGATCCTACTGGCACACTTACTACAGTAAAAACTAAATCATTTATAAGTAATGGTTCATTTACCTTTAACTTACACCCAATGAAAGGGCCTATGACAACTCAATCCCTAAGAGGAATTGTAGGAACAGAACCATTACACTGGCGAGGAGACAGGGAAAAACTCAAGAACTTTGATGGAGCATTTACATCTTTGTTAGGTGGCAGTCGCAAACCTACAGAAGCAGAAATGGCTAAGTTTGAAGCATTTATTAAAACCTTAACTTATCCATCTAATCCACTTCAAAACCTAGATCGTACTTATGCTAATCCTAGTTCTGGAGCTAGTGCAGCAAGAGGAGAAAAGATCTTTACCGAAGACCGCACAGATCGTGGAACTTTAACCTGTAATTTCTGTCACACTACTACACCTATTGGAGTTGGTACAAATAACTTAATTATCCCTAATTTAGTACTCTTAATGAACAATGGAGTAGCTGAACCACAACCAATGAAAGTTCCTCAACTAAGAGGAATGTATCAAAAAACTGGCTATTTACGTCAAGCCGGAAAACAATTATCTGGTTATGGTTTTACTCACGATGGTGCATTTGACACACTAATCAACTTCTTTAAATCTCCAAATTTCACATTTAAAAATGAGCAAGAACTACGAGATCTAGAAGCTTATGTTTTATCTGTAGATACAGGCCTAGCTCCTAGTGTTGGTTTCCAAGTTACAGTAAATACCAACAACAAATCTGCTAATGATGTGTTAGGAAATATCATGTTGTTGATGTCTCAAGCAGAAAGAAAAAATTGTGATTTGGTAATCAAAGGTATTTATCAAAATCAAGCTCGTGGATTTTTCTATATTGGTGGTGGAATGTTCCAAACTGACCGCAGTGGAGATACACCTATTTCCTGGCAAACACTAGTTCAAGCTGTAAACAAAGGTAATGAATTAACCTTTACTGGTGTTCCTGTTGGAAATGGCCGTCGCATCGGCATTGACCATAATGATAACGGCAAGCTAGATGGAGATGAATAAATATAATTACAAGGTATAAACAAAAAACGGGCAAGCTTTGCCCGTTTTTTATTGCCATTTACCAGGCGCATACATTTCTCTTATTCGCTCAGGTTTTTTTATTCCCTGTTGAGCTAAATTGTTCTCAACAGATTTTATTAGCTCTTTACCATCTTCTGAATTAATCACTAAACCATAACTCCAGCGTGAAATTTCTTGGTAAACAAACATTTTACTTTTCTTAAATTCTGCCTCTGCAAATAATAAACATTTCTTAACTTCATCAAAATTATTCTGTAAAGAAGCCTTACCAGCACGAATTAAATTAGCCCATCCATTACCATAAGACATTTTCTCTTTTTCAATTTCTCTTATATCTTTTTCTACTGAACTTAGTAGCCATTGTGCATCACTTTTAACCTTAGCAACTGCCAATCTACAACGAGCACGCAAATAATGCGACTCTATAAAAATAATTTGAATTCTTTTGAATGTAATAAAATTTGACCAATATTTCTCTAAAAGCTCTAAAGCTGCAGTACTATCACCTAAATAAAGCAGAATTTCTATTTGACCGCTAATTATATAATAATGCTGAAGATGAAACTCTTTTTGTGTCCACTTATTAAAAGAAGCATCGATCTTTTCTTTAACTACCATTGGATCATCTGTAGTAGCTAAATCAGCCAAATAACCAGCACGAACATACACATTTATTTCAGTGTAAAGATCTGCACGCAACTTAGCCTCATTAATAATACTAGGCAACATTTGAACAATTTCACTAAATTTACCTAACATTAACAATGAGCGCACCACAAAAACCTGCATAGTAGAAATTTCCCAAAAAACTCCCTTACATTTTTGTCGAAAAATCTTTTCTATGTCAGAAGATAAGTTACAGCATTTTTCCCAATCTCCTTGCATAAAAGCTGCGCCCAACCTAGACAGTCCAGCTAATCCTAAAGCATTAGGCTCATTAAGTTGTTGAGCTAGTAAAGTAGCTTTAAGAACAAGTTTTTCTGTATATTTTTTATTTCTTCCTCCTGAGTATGAATGATAGGCACTTTCAGCACAAAGCGCCCGTACAATTTTAACCAAATCACTTGACTTTAAGGTAAGTAACAGATATCGAGCTTGGAAAGTTGCGGCTTGAATTGGATCTATTCTTAGCAAGCCTAAGAATGCACCAAAACAAGCATTAATTTTTAATAGCTCTTCTTCTCTTAATAACTCTGTTTTAAGCTGAATAAAATTCACACCTCTAAACCAAACACATAATCTTAGCCAAAGAAACGTGACCAAAGCAGAAAATTTATTATCAGCAATTCTTAGATCTACAGCCTTTAAAACTACTCTAAGTAACTCTAACCCTTCATCAAAATGTCCTGCTTTCAACAACTGTTCACTTGCTCGTTGACGAAACTCAATTTTCTCAAACTGGTTAGCCATTCTTAGCGCAGAAAGATAAGCTTGTGCTGCCTCTCGCCCGCGTCCAGCATTGGTCAAGGCTTCAGCAAATTTTATTTGCAAACTTTTTGTTTCTTCTAATGGATTTGTTTGTGTTTCTAAAGCTATTTGATAAAGTTCTGCTGCACGGTCAAAAGCCAACGCATCAAAAGCTCGATCTGCTGCAATCAAAGCATATTTAGCTGTTTTTTCCTTTTCTTGAGCAGCTTTAAAATGTACTAGTAATTGTTCTACATCATCTACTTTTAGAACTTCTAATTCTATTGCTAATTGAAAATGATAATTTTTAAGTTTTTCTATAGGTAAATAGCCAATTATTGTTTCCCTAATTCGATCATGATAGGTTTCAATCATTTCTTGAATACCCGCAGAAATGACTTTTATTAAGCGGTTTGCCCGTAACAATGCCATTATGTTTAGCTCTTTATCACTTAAATTGGCTATTTTTCTTGCTAAATTGCGGTTAATTGGCTGGCCTGCAACAGCTACAACCTCTAATAAACGTTGAGCATCATCTGGCATATGTTCAATACGAGCTTTTATAACCTTATCCAAGTTGGCTAAATTGGCTAAACCTTTTAAATTTGCCAAATCAGTTGAAACATCTATAGTTTTTTGCTCAGTCTTTTTATCAGATGACAACTCTTCTCTAGTATCCCTGTAACGTATTAGCTCATCAATAAATAACGGACTCCCACCAGATTCCTTAGCAATATTTTCTGCTAATGCTAAGTTAATGGGCTTGTTACATTCAAACAAGCTGTTTGCTAGTTGAAGCGATTCTGAAAAGGAAAGTTCTTTAACAGTTATTTTAAAGACTTGAGAGTATTTTTGGATTATTTTATCCAAAGCTAAGACTTTTTGTAAAAAAGGACTATTTTCTTCTTTACTACGATAACTTCCTATAAAAAGTATTCTTGGTAATGGCTCAACAGAAAAGAGTTCTCCAAATAAAATAGCACTATCTAAATCCCCCCAATGAAGATCGTCTATAAATACTATTATTGGTTTAATTTTTGCGAGATTAATAAGTAGCTTTCTAAGTGCAGCAAAAGCTTGTCTACGCACCTCTTGAGCATCAGGAATTTCAAAACTTGTTTTTTTAGCTTTCAATACAGAATCAACTTGCTTCAAAACTGGAAATAACTTTGCTAAAGCTAATATTTCTGTTGGAAGTAGAGTTTCTAGCTCTTTGTTTGGAATATTTTTTAAATACTGACTTAAGCTATCTACTACACTATCAAAAGCTTTATATGGAACTGTTTCTTGAGCATAACATCGGCCTAACAATATATTTATGCTAGTAGCATCACTTTTTAACTTTTCAAGAAAATGATTCACTAACGCAGTTTTCCCTAATCCAGATCGACCTTCAATATAAACAATTGACGAAAACCCTTTGCTAGCAATTTGAAAAGCTTTTAGTAATTCTTGTAAATATTCTTCCCTGCCAATAAAAATTTTTTCCAAAGGAATACTACTCTGTAAATTATTTTCTAGAACATCCTCTATATTTAATATAGAAAGAATTTCTTGGCTTGAAGGACGTTTTTTAGGATCTTTTTGTAATAAACGTTGACATAAATCATTAAGGTCATCAGGAACATCTTGATTTAATTCTCGTGGTGCAACTACTTGTTTGGTTTGCTTTTCTCTCATTAACTCTGCAAATTCCCCAATGAAAGGAAGTTGACCTGTTAAAGCCTCATACAAAACTACACCAACACTGTACCAATCGCTAGCTTCTAGTGATACACCCTTAAACTGTTCTGGAGACATATAAACAGGAGTACCAACAATACGCGACTCTTGCTCTTGAGAAAAAATCTCTGTAGCAATGCCAAAATCCAATATAACCACCCGCTCCTGTTTTGTTACTAATATATTTGAGGGTTTAATATCTCGGTGAAGTTTACCAGCCTTATGAATAGCTTCAATCCCTATTATTAACTGCTTAAGTATTATTTTTAGAGTATCAAAATTTGGTTTAGTAGACTCACGTTTTTTAAGGGTTATTGCCTCGGAGTTATCTATCGTTTGAAAATTTTCTTGAGCTTTAAGAGGTTTTTTTACAACTTTGACTGTATCTTGACGGTTATTTTTATAATTTATTGGTAGATTGGCTTTTGTAATTTCATCATTACTAGAAGGAACTATTTTTTTTATAACATCTTTTTCCAATGACTTCTTGGCATATTGCAAAAAGTCATTGCCTTCAACCATTTCCATGGTAAAAAAACACTCTTCTCCATCAGAAAAAAGCTCGTAAAGAGTTACCAAATTAGGATGGGTTAAGTCAGCAAGAGTACGAAATTCTTTTTTAAAGTAATAAAGTTCTTCAGGTTTTTTATCATGTAAAACTTTTAGTGCAACAATTGATGCTTTTTCTTGATCATAAACCTTATAAACTGTTCCAAATCCTCCAGATCCCAATTTTTCCTGAATTACAAATCTGCTGTTACTGTGTAAATTTGATGCAGACGAATTTATCATACATAATTAGCTACTTAATCTTATCTACTAAAAATTATTAAGATAAAAAATATTACACTTAAACACTGCCTGCATCAAAGATATTTATTAAGTTTTACCACTTTTTACTGTTCCTCTTTGATTTCACATCATCATCATCTTCATCATCACCATCATCATCGTCGTCATCATCATCATCTTCATCTTCATCATCACCATCATCGTCGTCATCGTCATCTTCATCATCGTCTTCATCATCTTCATCGTCATCTTCATCATCACCATCATCGTCGTCATCACCATCATCGTCATCTTCATCATCATCTTCTTCATCATCGTCGTCATCATCTTCATCGTCATCGTCGTCATCACCATCATCATCGTCATCTTCGTCTTCGTCTTCATCATCATCGTCATCTTCATATTCATCATCGTCGTCGTCATCGTCGTCATTTTCATCATCTTCATCATCTTCATCGTCGTCATTTTCATCATCTTCATCATCTTCATCGTCGTCATCTTCATCATCTTCATCATCTTCATCGTCGTCATCATCATCTTCATCATCGTCATCGTCATCATCTTCATCATCGTCATCGTCGTCATCGTCGTCATCATCATCATCATCGTCTTCATCATCTTCATCATCATCTTCATCACCATCATCGTCATCATCATCACCATCATCATCATCTTCATCATCATCATCATCATCTTCTTCTTCTTCTGTTTCTGAATGGCTACCAGCAATTTTTCCTTTATGTTCACTGCTAGATATATCTTCTTCACTTGTTTCTTTGCTAGCTTCTGTTTCACTAGATGAATCTGAAGAAACTACAGAATCAGAGAAAAAGCTTCCTAAGAAATCAAAGGATTTGCGAATAGTTTCTTCTCCACCTATTGCTGTAATACCACTCATAATCATGCTTTGAGTGTCTTCACTAAAGCCAAATTTAGCTAGAATGTTGCCTATTCCTATTTCATTGATAATATAACTAGATAGGTATTTGGTTAATAATGTTATAGATTCTTTTACTAGTGGATCATTATCTATATTATTAAGACAATTTTTAATCAACCCTTCAGCATTTACATTAAAGCCTATTTGGGTAACAAGTTTATCAACTGAAGTACATAATTCTTGGAGCTTAGTTTCATCAACAGATTGTTTTATGCCTAGAACCCGCAGTAGAACTAATGTTGCACGATACTCAAGAGAATAATCTCCCATTGCATCTAACATATCATTGTACTGCTCATCTGTCATTTTGCTAACTTCTGAATTAGATTCTTGAATTACAGATTCTTCATCATGTTTCCAGGTGTTAGGATCTAGATCAAAATTATCTAATCTTTTAATAATCCAGCTATCAGCATCATTATAATTTTCATTAACTAAGTAATCGTAAGGAATATAACAGTAACCATTATCACCCCACTCTTCACCCCAAGAATTACGAACAATAAAAGTTCTATCAGCATCTGAGTAGCCAACACAAAGCATTGCATGCCCTCCGTGAGCTTCACGGGCAGCTTCTTTTTTGGTTGGCATTGGAATTAAGCCTTTTTTACGTTGATAATCAAAAGATTCATATAGGTTGATTCCAAAGATAATTGGATGGCCTTCAGCTAAGCATTTTTTCCAAGATATCAAATCTAGTGGAACTAGTTCTGCGTCTTCAACTAAAAAATTTTTAGCTTCTTCATAAGCTTCTTCAGAAGGTTCTTTATTAACTCTTTTTACCTTAAACGGCCAAGTAGTTTCAGAACAAGCACCATATTTTTTTAGTCCTTTTATAGCAGTTTCAACATAAGAACCATCATCTTTTATATCATCAGTATCCAAACGGCGAGCGTTATAATAAATAAACATTCGGCTTACATCATAAGAATCAATTCCTTGATATCTTTTCACTAGATACTCATAAGCACCTGCTACAGCATTAGCAACACAGCTACTAGTTTCTCTTTGATCCTCAATTTTTGTCATGTAAGAGCGTAAATCTACTTTTGAAGGAAGTTCCGACTCATCAACTCTGCTGGAAGAATATTTTTTTTGTCCTTGAAGCTTAGCAGATGAATATTTATAACCTTTAACTGCACGTTCTCTACCATCATCATGACGAATAACAAAATCTCTAGACTCAACCATTTAGAATTACCTCCAAAAGTAGATAAAATAATTAATTTGCTGTTGCTAAAACTAAAGGTTGATATTCAACAATTTTTCCTGCAATTGCAGAAGCAGCAACAGTATAAGGACTAGCTAAATACATTTGACCTGGGCCGCTACGACCTGGGAAATTACGATTAATAGCGCTAATTGTAGTTTCTTGTTTTAGTGTGCTTATTCCAGGGCCAGCATTAATACAAGCTCCGCAACTAGGTTCAATCATATGTGCACCTACTTTTTGGAATATATCGATATATCCCTTTGCTAAACAGTAGTCACGAACTTCCTGAGAACCAAATTGGATAAAGCACCTAACACTAGGGTGTACTTTTTGACCAAGCTCTAAAGCATCCTTAAATACTTTTGCATACATATCCATATCTTCAGCTTTGCCACCTGTGCAAGAACCACCATAAGCAATATCTACTTTAACTTCTTTTTCTAATTCATTAATAAAAATTCCATTACCAGGATCACCAGGTAAAGCAATCATTGGTTTTAATGTACTAGCGTCAATTTCAATAGTATAGACATATTCAGCATCTTTATCAGAATAGAGTCCTTCACAATATTTTTCTGCTTGTTCACGATCCATTCCGCGCACGCTAACAAGATAATCTACTGCTTTTTTATCTGGAGCAACAATTCCTGTAAATGCACCTACTTCTGCTGCCATATTGGTCATAGTGGCGCGTTCATCAATATTTAAGGCTTCTACTGCTTCACCACAATATTCTACAATTTTGCCTATAGCCTCACCATTTTTAACATAAGGTTCACGTAAGATTGCCAACATAAAATCTTTAGCAGTAATGTTATCAGCCTTTTTACCTTTAATAATCACACGCATTGACTCAGGAACTTTGACACGAACATCTTTAGTAATCCAAGAATTAAAAATGTCTGTAGTCCCAACACCAAAAGCAACACAGCCAATAGCACCAGAATGAGGAGTATGAGAATCTGAGCCAATAATTACTTGGCCTGGCAATGCATAGGACTGTAACACTTTGCTATGGCAAATAGCTTCTGAGCCTTTGCGATCAGTTAGTTCTCCATGTAAGGTTATAGATTGTTGACGAGCAAAATCTTCTTGTTTAATTTTTAGTTGAGTTGCAACATCTAGAAGTCCCATTGCTTTACGTTCTGCTGACATTACATCATCTAAGAAAGTAAGGTGATCACGGAAAAAATAAATTGATTCAGGATCTTTAACCTTTTCATTTTCTCCAACATATTTTTGGAAGAAGATCGCAGACATTGGGGTTACATATTCATGAGAAAACCTTATATCTGTATAAACAAAGCCTGAATCTCCTGGTTTTACAGCTTCAACACCTATTTTTTCTGTAGCAAGATCTACAACATAATGACGAGCAAAAATCTTTTCTGCTAAAGTCATTGGGCGTGTTTTGGTAGTGATTTCTGGAACACTAGCCTTGCCCTGCAAGCGAGCAATATTAAAGTTAAATAGACCGCCATACTCAATAATTTGTTTGGTAATTTCATCTGTACCAACAGTAAACTCACTTAGAGAAATCTCTTGTCCAGAAACAAGTTTTTCAATTAAATCAAAGTTAGTTGATGTAAGTAGCCCTAAGTTTTGACAATTTTGGTTATAAATTCGCTCAATATTTTCTGCAATTACAACTTGGATACCAGCACACATTTCTGCATAAGGAGATTGCTCACGGCTAGAACCCTTTCCACGACGCTTTCCTGAGACTGAAGCAACAAAGTTACCTTTTCTTACACTACCACGTACTAAAGGAAACTCTTCACCTGCTTTTAGTCCTAAATAAGGAAAATCCCCCAAAGTATCATCAAAGTAATAACAAATATAAGCCGGAGTGATCTCGTCAGTGCTGATATTGTCACGTAATTTAATGGTCTTATCCCAAACTAGATCTTCACCTTCAAGTTGTTTTTTTATTAGCTGAGGATCTTCAGTTAAAAAGAGTACTCGCCCAGAAAATTTTACTTTATCAGGACGTTTTTGCACATCACGAGTCAATAGGCTGTTAGACATAAAAGTTTTGCTCCTAAATAAAATTTTGCTCAAAATAAGTATTTTCTATGTTTCTTTCAGTGGGTCAACCTCTGTAAGAGGCTTTTAAGGAAATTGTATTTACAAAAGTCGCAAGAAGTGTGCTAAAAAATATTGAAATTATTAATAATTCTGATTAAATTTATAAAAATTTACACTCCAAAGATTAAATCATTAATAATTTGTGCATAGTATTAAATATTCTTTTTTCATAAGACTACTAGGCTGTTGTTATGAAGAAATCATAACAATAAAGTTCACCTTCACAGCAATTACTTAGTCTTATTATTATAGGAAAATATAACATTAAAAAAACTAAAAAGTTATCTATTACTTTTATTAAGGAGTCAAAAATGGCTAGAGTACCAAGAGAACCTGCAACAGAACAAGAAATAGATTATATTCGTCGTCTACCACATTGCAGTTTAGTCCCAAGTTCCTGGGAGAGAAAATTTGCTTACAAAATTAATCAATCGTTAAATAAAAACCCAGGTTTGACAGCAATACAGCGGGAAAACTTATATAACCTAGTTTATAAGTATCGTAAAGATTTAAAGTTAACTAAGAAACAAATAGCAGCACTACCAGAACATGCTAGAAATCAACCAGATAGACCATATCCGCTTATTCAACCTGAAAAAGATGAAGATTAAAATATACTGGCAGGGATTTCCCTGCCTTTACTTTAAAGTCTAGTTTTATTTTAAGTTACGATAGTCGATATCTAATTTTTTGCCCCTTCTGTACTTCTGGAGGCAGGTCGATATTTTGTAGTTTTAAACTTGCAACTGCACTTAAATCTAATCCAACTCTTTCACCTCTAAGCAATTTAGGATAGCCTGCGGCTGCAATCATTGCAGCATTGTCAGTTGTAAGTATTGGGCTTGGATAGTAAAGCGGAACTTTCATTTTTTCTGAAAGGCTTTTCAATGCAGCACGTAAGGCACTATTACAAGCTACACCACCTGAAAGTGTCACTGTTTTAGGTTTATAATCAGTAATAGCTTTTCTTAAAGGTACAACAAGAGAATGAACTGCTGCTTTTTGAAAACTTGCTGCAAGGTTACATATCTGTTCTGTGGCTTCTGCACCTGGTGGAAGTGGCTCTATAGCCTGCTCTTTTACATAGCGCAAAACAGCAGTTTTTAGCCCACTAAAACTAAAATCATAACGATTATCATCCATTCTAGGTAAAGTAAAAACTAAAGGAGCAGCATTTGGATCTCCTGTTTTTGCAAGCCGATCAATTACCGGCCCACCAGGATAACCTAATCCTAAAAGCTTAGCCACTTTATCATAAGCTTCCCCCGCAGCATCATCGCGAGTATGTCCAATTAACTTATATTTTTCAGGTTCTGGAATAAAATAAATACTAGTATGTCCACCTGAAACTACCATTGCTAAAGCAGGATACTCAATAGGAGGGTTTTCAAATACTACAGAATAAATATGACCTTCTAAATGGTTTACACCTACTAAAGGTTTCTTAAGTACATATGAAAGTGTTTTAGCATAACAAATACCTACTAATAGTGATCCCACAAGGCCAGGGCCATAAGTTACAGCAATTCCATCAATATCTGAGAGTTGAAGGTTTGATTTTTCACAAGCTTGTTTTACAACTTCAACAATTTTAACTAAATGCTCACGAGAAGCTATTTCTGGAACTACCCCGCCAAAAGGCCGATGAACTTCAATCTGTGAAGCTATTACATTAGCACGCAAATGCAACCCATCTTCAATAATCGCTGCGGCTGTTTCATCACAAGAACTTTCAATACCTAACACCAAACGCATTTGTGCTTTTTCTCCTTTAAATAACCCCGGGTTGCCCTCTAAACCCGGGGTTGCGCTCATTTCATTCGCTAAAACCCCGGGCTAATATGGGTTGAGCGATTATAATTTTGGCTTATTTTTTATAAACTCAAATCATGTTAACCATTTTTTAGAGCTAATATGGGTTGAGTGGTTATAATTTTGGCTTATTTTTTATAAACTCAAATCATGTTAACCATTTTTTAGAGCTAATATGGGTTGAGTGGTTATAATTTTGGCTTATTTTTTATAAACTCAAATCATGTTAACCATTTTTTAGAGCTAATATGGGTTGAGTGGTTATAATTTTGGCTTATTTTTATAAACTCAAATCATGTTAACTATTTTTTAGAGCTAATATGGGTTGAGTGGTTATAATTCTGGCTTATTTTTATAAACTCAAATCATGTTAATTATTTTTTTAGGCTAACATTATATCTTAGATGGGCAACCTTATTTCAACTAACAAACCTCCATCAATGGTATTACTTGCGCTAACCTCACCTTTATGAGCCTTTATGGCTTTTTCAACAATAGCTAAACCTAAACCAGCGCCGCCGCTTTGTCTATCACGAGCATCCGCAATCCTATAAAAAGGCCGAAATAGCTCTTTTAACGCCTTTTCTGGCACACCTTCACCATGATCTCTTACTCGAATTACCGCATATGCTGTACCAATAAATTTTTCTTGTGTTAAAGATACTTCAACCTCTGTATCAACTAGGGTATAACGAATAGCATTTCGTAAAACATTCTCAATAGCTCTACGCAATAGTTCTTCATTAGCAACTAGAGAAATCTTTTCCATAGAAGAAATAACCACAGAGCGTTGTGTACTTTGGGCTTCAAAATCTGCATCTGCAACTACATCTTGAACTAGTTGGTCAAGCTTAATCGCTTTAGTTTCAATAACTTCCTTATTACTTTCTAATCTAGCTAGAGTCAATAACTGTTCAATCAGAATGTTAAGTCTTTCAGATTCAAGCTCAATTCTATCTAAAGCACTTATAGCTTTTTCTCCTGCTCTTTTACGTGCCAAGGTTAAAGCAACATTAAGCCTTGCAAGAGGAGATCTAAGCTCATGAGAAACATCACTAATTAACCGCTTTTGAGAATCAATTAATGAGCAAAGGCGTTCTGCCATTAAATCAAAATCTTTTCCTAAATCAGCAATTTCATCTTTTCTATTACCAATAGAAGAACCTACTCTAGCAGTTAAATCCCCACTTGCAAGTTGGTGAACAACACTTCTAAGGTTGATAATAGGTTTAGTTAAATATCTTGAAAGCCAATAACATAACGTTCCGGCTGCTAGTGTTACAGCCAATAGTCTAATAACTAAATATACTAGGTTAATAGCTGAAGCTCGAGGATGTGCAAGTTTAATTTGCCAAATCAAACAATAATCATTACCGTTTGTTGCTGTTATTGTATGTTGCACCATTATTTTGCCTGGAGCCATTGCTAAATGATGTAGGTTGTATTTTTGAGTTGATAGTAATTCAAAATCTTCTGATGTAATGGTTTGGCCATAAATTGTGTTATTTAGCCTGTCAAAGACTGTGACTTGTGCAGACATATTCTTTTCTATTTCTGCTAAATATGAATTAAAGGCGTCTTGGCCTTTTTCATTCATTACTTCAATAGAAGTTTGTGAAAAGACTTTCAATGAATTTGCTATGTAGCTATGTAGAACATGTTCATGTGGAAAAAAATTATCAGACTTAGTAGTAGCAACAACAACAAAAGAAGTTAATCCCATTAACACCAAAGTTACCCAAAACCAAAATAATATCTTAAAGAAAATACTATGCATAGTTTTCTCGCTTTTGTTATCACTCCCCTACAACATAGCGGTAGCCAATGTTTCGGATTGCTTTAATTCGTTCACTATTATCTGAACGCTTTCCCAGCTTTTTTCTTAAGTTACTCATATGAGTATCTATACTACGATCATAAGGAAGAAACCTTCTCCCAAGTGCTTGAACTACTAGATCTTCTCGTGAAACTACACCACCTTCTGCTCTTAAAAGTACTAATAATAGATCAAATTCCACAGTAGTAAGATCTAAGGATTTACCGGATTGTAAAACAGTTCTTGTATTAGGGTTTACTTGTAGGTCATCAAAAACTAATCGCTCTAATTTTGTTTTAGCTTGGCTAGTAATGGGTTCCACTTCTGGTTTAATACGTCGTAGAATTGCCCTAATCCTAGCAACAAGTTCTCTTGGGTTAAAAGGTTTAGGGACATAATCATCTGCACCAATTTCTAAGCCTACAATTTTATCAATATCATTTCCACGTGCTGTAAGCATCAATACAGGGATTTGAGAGTTAGCACGAATACGACGTAGTAGTTCAAATCCATTAATTTCTGGTAACATCACATCTAAAATCACTAACGAATAATTCCCAGATATAACTTCATCTAGTGCATTTACTGAACTATTAATAACTGTAACTGAAAAGCCTTCTTCAGTAAGAAATTCTGATATAAGATCAGTTAATTCAACATCATCATCAATAATCAAAATAGAATTCATATAAAGACCATCAAAACATAAACAAGCTACTAAAATTACTTTAAGGAATAACTGTTTAAAATAAGCTATAAAGACAGTATTTACTTTAACATATTTCCATCAAGGTGTTTCTTAAGAAATGTTAAAATAACTATTCCATTCTTAACAAAACTTAACATTTGGTTAACCTTTTTGATATGTTGCTAAAGATAAAAAAGCGTTTAATATGTTCAAACAGTAAAGGAACTTTGAAGCAAAAGTATTTTGGAAAATTTGGATTAGATTAGACTAAATTTTGAAGGAGCAAATATGAAACGCTATTTCTTTTCAGCCTTATTAATTGGAGCCATTTTAAGTCTCACTTTAGTTGCTTTAGCACAAGGTGGGGGTCATCATCGAGGTATGGGTATGGGTCAAAATCCTCCTCCACCTCCAGGTGCTCATTTTGGTGGCGATCCCTTACATCACTTACTTGGTCAATTAGATCTTACTAGCGATCAGGAAAGTAAAATACATACAATAATGGAAAATGAAAGACCTGTACTTCAACCTATTATGGAAGCGTCTTTCCAATCAATGAAGCAACTAAGAACATTGGCTACAAGTGGAAATTACACTGATGCTCAAGCACGCACTATTGCACAAGATCAAGCTAAAAATATGGTTTCTGGGCTAGTAGAACATACAAGGGTTAATTCCCAAATTTATGCAGTTCTCACAGCTGATCAACAAAAGAAGTTTGATGAATTGCGCCAAGCTGTACCAGACCACAAACCTCCAATGGACGGTGGAAACTTTTTTGTGCAAATGCTAACACATCGCTTAAACCTAACAACTGACCAACAAACTCAAGTTAAAGACATTTTTACATCAGAGCAAACTGCTATAACAACAATAGAACAAAATTTAGCTGCATTTCACCAACAAATAGCTGTAGCTACAGCAGGAGGCCATTTTGATGAACAACAAATCCGTACCTTGGCAGAACCTCAAATTCCTAATTTTGTGGAAGTAGCTGTGCTTCATGCTGGTACACAAGCCAAGATTTATGCTGTGCTTACTCCAGAACAAAAAGCAAAATTTGCTGAAATGCCTGGCCCAGGAGGCCCAGGAGGCCCAGGAAGACGAGGAATGCATAGACCAGGTTTTGGATTTTAATTGTAGTGACTAAAATACTAGTGCTAGTAGACTTTTTTTAATTTCTCTCGACTCGTAACTCTCCCAATTTAACCTCTATTTCTTTGCTAGGCTGTCTTCCAAGTTTATCCTGATAAGCTTGGAAGATAGCTTGAGCCAATTTTTTAGGGCAATGTCTAACCTTATCTGAGGTGTCGTCTAATAAATCCCTAGCAATTACTTTTATTTCACGACCGTAGTAAGAAAGCATTGGTAATTGAGTTTCTTCTAAGCCTATTTGAACCGCTCCATCAGCAAAATAAAGTTCTTGTAAATACTCTGGAATTGGGCGAGAGTTAATAATTATATAATCAAGGTTTAGTTCTGGTGCAGCATCAAAGAGTGCAGCCAAATGCTCTTTTACCCCTAAACCTGTGGTTTCACTAGGTTGAGTCATTATATTTAAGATATATACCTTAATAGCTTTAGATTCAGAAATTGCGGCTGGAATCCCTGAAACCAAGAGATTAGGAATAACACTGGTAAAAAGTGAACCTGGGCCTAAAGTAATAATATTTGCTTGAGCAATGGCTAAGAGGGTTTCTTCTAAAGGTAGGCATTTTTCTGGTAAAAGCCCAATCCGTTTAATTCTTGGCCCAAATTTGGATACACTAGTTTCCCCTTTAACAATTTGGCCGTTATCTAATTCTGCAACTAGCATAACATCTGTAGTAGTAGCAGGAAAAATACGTCCTCTTATTGCTAAAACATCGCTAGAAAGCTTAATTGCTTGTAGAAAGTCACCTGTAACCCCAGCTAATGCAGTAAGAAAAAGATTTCCAAAACTATGACCATTTAAGTTTCCATCTCCAGAAAATCTATATTGAAACAATTTTGTAAGTAGTTGTCCATCTTCTGAAAGCGCTACCATACAGTTGCGAATATCTCCAGGTGGCAAAATATGAAATTCCTCTCTAAGTCTTCCTGAAGAACCTCCATCATCAGTAACAGTAACTACAGCAGTTAATTGCTCTAAAGATATTTCCCAAATACTGTCATATTCTCTACCATCATTGATATAGTGCTTTAGTCCACTAAGCAAGCTGGAAAGGCCAGTTCCACCACCAATTGCTACTAGATTTAGCTGGGTTTCATTTTGAGACATACTATATTTACTCCTAGTAGTAAAGCCTGCTTAAGTTTTACTTTTTATAAAGAACCTAAGTTAAAAGCTGGACGAACTTCTCCAACTAATATTCCGCGATGATTTTTTATTGGTGGCAAATATTTTGTTTTAAGTTGCTCCATTTGGCTAGAATCTAAAATCCCTAGTTGTTCAACAGTGCCTAAAATAGCTGCATTACGAGCGCGCCCTATATCTCCATCTTCTACTTTGATAGCAATTCCTAAACCTAAAGGATATTTATCGCAAGGTAAAACTCCTATAGTATAAACCCCTTCAGCACCAGCTTTTGCAACAAGTTGATTAGGCAAAGCACGCATTAGATCTGTGTCTATTCTACCCATATCAGCAGCAACCATTTCTGGAAACTCTAACATTGCAGTAACGACTTGTTTTGCAGCTAATTGCAGAGCGTCTCGTAAAGTTTCAGGATTAACAAGCCGAGCATAAATAAGAGCCATTTGGCGAACTGTTATTGCAAAAGTTGCTGCACTACAACCATCAATACTAATAACTAAATCTTCAGGTTTTATAGATGCAAATTCTGCAATAACTTTAGCAATTGCTTGTTGTACAGGGTGATCTAACTTATAGTAATCTTCCGTACTGTACCCGCCTAGTAAAGCAGTAGCTAACATTCCAGCATGTTTACCAGAACAATTATTATGAAGTTCATTTGCATTCTTGCCTAAAGCTTTTGCAGCAGAATGGCTAAAAGGGGGATGAATGCCGCAACAAAGTGCATTTACAGGTAATTTTATTTTTGCCAAAATACTAGCAGCACAATCTGCATGATAAGGTTCTCCGCTATGAGAACCAGCCATTAAAGATATTTCTGAATTAGTAAAACCAAATTGTTTTGCTGCACCACTTAAAATAACTGAAATAGCTTGATGAGGTTTAGCTGAAGATCTTAGATAAGTAACAAAATCAATATCCCCAACACTTGAAACAAGTTTATCTGTTGGCTCAACTACAGCAATCATGCCACGATGACGGGATTCAACAATACCGCCTCTAGTTACTTCTACTATTACAGGTGAATTATTATTTAACAAAGCTTTGCACCTACCACGTTATAATATACTATTGAGGAGAGCCTGTTGATGGTACTGAAGTACTTGTATTTTGTTCTTGGGGTAAACTAACTGCTCCACTTAATTCAAGCTTATATTCCTTAATAGATTTTGGATAGGTATGGCTTATCCGCATCACTATATTTTGCTTTTCATTAATTTGGACAGAAATAGCTTTTTGCTCGCTTTTACTACTGCTTACAGAAAAAATGGTTTTATTATCCTTGTAAGCAATAGACTTATTATCTTTATCAAAAAGCTCTACATCCATAGTACTACCTTCTGCTGTTAAACTAAGGTTTAGTTTTAGCTCTCCTATTCCAGCAGAAAAGCTATAATATAAATCTTTTTCGCTTCCTACTCCAGAAATTTCACTCGTTTTAAGTTCTGTTGGTTTATCACGATCTTCAAATAATTTAGCTAATGACTCAAAAGCCTTATTAGCAGATGAATCTGGATTAACAATTTGCAATACACCATCTAAACGAAGTCTATAGCCTTTTATGTTATTTGGATAAGTGCTGTTAATACGCATAAGAACAGATTGTTTACGGTTAATACGTAAAATAGTTTCTTTTCTTTCATCATGATTGGTCGATGCAAGAAAAAATATATTAGTATTATCACTAAAATTAATTAACTTATCCTCTGAATCAAATATCTGTACTGAAACAGTACTTCCATTAGCTATAACACCTAAATTTATCTTTAGTTCACCTGGTTGAACTCTAAATGAGTAATAACTATCTTTTTCATGGCCATTACTTATAATCTCATTGTTAGATAGAATTTTAGGTTCATCTCTATCTTTAAACTCTGCTAATAAGGAAGCAAATTTATTATTATCTTTACCACCTTTGTTAAACTTTATTGGCCCTTTCAAGATTAATCTGTAAGCCCTTAAGTCATTTGGATAGGTGCTACTAACTCTTAATAAGAAGGTTTGTTTACGGTCATTTTGAATTACTGTATTTGCTTTTTCATTCTGATAGCTAGTTGCAGCAAGTGAAAACTCTTGCAAATTATTAAGGTATTTTACAGGTTTAGAATTTCCATCAAAAATTTTAATTGAAACCGTTGCACCATTAGAAATTACATTAAGAGCTAATTTTATTTCTCCAGAATCAGCTTCAAAACTATAGTAACTATCCTTATCAGTTCCACGACCAATAATTGTATCTGAAGTCAAGGAAAATGGGTTATCGCGGTCTTCAAACTCTTTTGCCAAAGTATCTAGAGCTTTAAGACTAGTATTTTCTTTCTCTTGTTTGTTAAGAGCAGACAACTCTATTTCACCATTTAAGCGCAAACGGTATGCTCGTAAATCTTTAGGGTAATTATTAGAAAGTTTAAGTACTAGTTTTTGTTTAGTAGGATTAAGAAATACTGCTTCTAGTTGTTCATTTTGGTTATTGTAAGCAGTTAGAGACAAATTTTGATTATCTTTAAACTGAAGAGGCTTTTGGTTTTTATCAAAAAGCTCTACTGTCAAATTAGCTCCATTAGCCACAAGATTAAGTACAAACCTTATTTCACCTGCTTCAGCATCAAAGTCATAATAACAAGGAGCATCTAGCCCATAGCCTAAAATTTCTTTTGCAGACAATGGAGTAGGTCTTTTTTGATCCTTGGAAGCAAGCCCAGCATTTACAGAATTAACTTTTGTACTACTAGAGTTTTTAGATATTTTTAGAAACACACCTCCTACTACAATAAAAGCTAAAAATACCATTGTAGCAATTGCGATTAAAAAAGGTTTCTTGCTGTTTCTATCAGTAGAATTTACATCAACATTATTACTAGCAACATTTTCTGTAGGGGAAATTTTTGTAGCTTGAGCATGTGTAGCATTAGCTTGTGTAGCTAGTTGAGTTTCTTCAGCCGATTTTTTAGGATCTGTTGAGCTAGTATCAGGTCTTTTTGCTTTTTGTGTAGGATTATTGACTATTGTTTCAGCTTCACTCCCATCAATAGATAAAGTAGTTACAGGTAATTGATCACTTGTTCTAACTCCACTTTTTAGCTTAAGTGTTGGATTTAGAACTGCTAGAAGGTTAGGATCTTTTGATTCTTTTATTGCATCTTCTAGCATTGCTCGCATTATTGCTGTAGTAGCAGGACGCTCATCACGTTTTTGTGATAAAACACTAATTAATACATTAGAAATACTTACAGGAATTTGTGGATCTACTTCATTTGCTGGCCGTAAAGGGTCAGCTTGTCCATTAACAATACTAAGGACTCTTGGCATTGCATCAGCAGGCCTTACACCTGTCATTAAGTGATATAGCGTAGCGGCTAAAGCATATAAATCACTACGAACATCTGTTCCTGTACCTTCAATTTGTTCTATTGGAGCATAATGAGGAGAATAGCCATAGACACTAGCATTTGCACCAGTGTTTTGTACTACAGTTGTATTACCTTTAGCCAATCCAAAATCTAGCAATATAATTTGGTTACGTTGAGTTAGTTTTAGATTGCTAGGTTTTATATCTCTATGAATAATTGGAGGTTGTTGATTATGTAAATAATCTAAAGCATCTAGTAATTGTTCAGACCAAATTAAAACTTCAGGTAAGGAGAATTTACCTCTTTCTTTTAGTAATTGAGCTAAATCTTTACCTTCGATATATTGCATCACCAAATACTGACCATCACCTTCAAAAAAGTAATCACTTACAACAGGTAATGCAGGATGTCTTAATTTAGCTAGGAGTTTGGCTTCTCGCTCAAAAGCTTTATGTAAAGTGTCACCACTAACAATAGTTTCTTTTAAAGCAACTGTAACATTTAATCGCTGATCTTTGGCTTCATAGACTGCACCCATTCCACCCTGACCAATCTTATTAACTATAAGATAGCGATTTTGTAAGACAGTTCCTACAGCCAACATTCTAGTTATTCTCCCAAGAATAAAATTCCTATTATAGCCAAGTTTTTTATTATATAGATTCAACATCAAAAAGGAAAAAGTTGTAGCACTGATTTCAAGCTATTTCAATTTCCATAAAAACAAAAATGGGCAGCTAAAAAGCTCCCCTCTCAAATTAACTATAAATATATATACTAATGGGTATGTCACTTAAACAAGAATAATTCCTGTTTATTGTTAATTATTGACCTTCTGCCAACTCTTCTAGCTTATTGGCATTACCCCAACCATAACGTACTATTTCTAAACGTATATTTTGACGACCAAAACTACGGGCTTCGCTACGAGCAGGAACATAAATGTCTAAGCGTTTTCCTCGTACTCCTGGGCCTGTGTCTAGAACTTTGTATAAACCAGAATATTTTCCAGCTTCAATTCTTACTATTGATCCTAGAGGTAAGATCTTTGGATCAGCGGCTACAACTCCAACTCCTGTTGGAACGCCACATGCAGTAAATCCTTTTATACAGTAAGCAGTTGCAACAAAATCATGCATTAAAATACTAGTTGTATCTGCAAAATTATTAGGGTCTAGTAATTTAATATATTCTTTGTTGTCAGAAAATAACTCTGGGATTTCATCTATTACAGATTTACGTAACTCTGGTAATTTAGGAAGAGTTTTAGGAGTAGATCCTTTTGGTGAGATTTCAAAACTAGGTTCAAGAAGCATATTAGCTACTTTATTAACAGACCGAAAATAAATGCCTTGTTGTTGTGATTCAGGGGAAAAAGAATTTTCCTTGTTAGATGAAGAAGTTATCTTTTTAGCTTGAAGAAAAGGATTCTGCCAAGCAAAGACTTTGCTATGCCCCCAAGTCATTAATGTTGTTGGTATTGCTAAAGTCATCAGTAACACCCTCATTACTTTAAATCTTGTTTTAGAAAAAGACATCACACCTCCATTAAATTAGATCTTAGAAATTTCCCTAGTTTTATTACTCTATAGTTCATTTACTCCTTAAACTAAACATTCTTAAATTACAGATAAACAAGGCTTTATACGTTCAACTGAAATTAAAGCAAAATAATTACATAAGAGCTACGGACTATAGCATAATGAAAAATATTATAACAAGCTAAAATCGCTATGTTATTGTAATATAAGGTAATAGCATAAATTCCAGTACATTATAGTACGGTAAAACAACTAGAAAACTGGCAAAAATCAGCAACTTTAGAGGATTTTTTTATCGACAAGATGAAGCCTTATTGTTTATTATTCTCCTTCTCTTACTTGTATTTCCAAGCTCACAAATTTGAGGTATTAAGCGTGCTGCAATCAGTTTTATCTAGTTTGCGCAAAGTAGTTGCAGATCCAGATGTTGCTATAGATTTAGGAACTGCCAATACACGCCTTTATGCTTGTGGTCGAGGCATTGTTGATGTTCCTTCATCTATTAAGATTAGTAACAGAAAAGACTCTAACGAAACCTCAAATAAAGAAGGTGTAATTTCCAAAGTAGATTCCCTGCCAAAGTCAATACTTCCGCTTCAAGCAGGAGTTATTAAAGATGTAGATGCAGCAACATATCTACTAACCCCTTTGTTACAAAAAGTTCGCCGTTTAGGTTTGATTAAACCTCATGTATTAGCTTGCGCGCCTACAGATGCCACAAAAGAAGAAAGACAAGCTCTAGTAGAAGCAACACTTAGAGCAGGAGCAGCAAAAGTTATCATTGAGCCAGAACCTTTAGCTGCTGCAATTGGAGCAGGATTAGATATTTCTTCTGATTATGCTCAAATGCTTGTTGATATTGGAGATGGAGTTACAGATATAGCTGTTATTCGTTCCAACTCCTTAATAACTGCGGCTGCAACTCGCATTGCTTGTAGTGATATACACACTGCAATACAAAACATGGTATTAAAGCAATACAGCCTTTCACTTTCTTTATCTGAAGCTGAACAATTAACAAAAAAAATAGGGGTTTTACCAGTAACATCATCCAATTCCATTCAAAAAATATCTGCTATTAACCCTATTACAAATCAACAAGTAGTAGCACAAATTAAAACTGAAGATATCAACCAAGCAATATTACCTGTTATTAATAAAATTGTTACCACAATTTGTGCAGTTATTCGGGATTTACCACCAATGACAAGTTGTGAAGTAATAGAAAATGGTATTTGTCTGACAGGAGGAGGAACTTGTCTTCCTGGGATTCAGGAGTTTATTGCAGAAAAAACTCTTTTGGATATCAAACCTGCTACAAATCCTATGCATGCTGTTATTAATGGTGCTCGCCAAATGCTAAATCTAAGAATGACAACAGGTTTTTGGACAACCTAGTTTCTTTAACCTGCTTGGACTTGCTTTTGTTGACTTGACATCGTTGTGTCTTTTTTATAACCTGAAGTCCCATTATGGGAAAGCAATCAAAAGTCACTGCAATCATTCCTGCTCGTTACGGTTCAACCCGTTTACCTGCAAAACTTCTGCTCGATTTACAAGGAAAACCTATAATTCAGCATGTCTATGAACGTACTTCAAAAGCTCAACTCATTGATGAAGTTCTGATAGCTACTGATGATGAGCGTATTGAAACACTAGTAAAAAGTTTTAATGGTAATGTAGTAATGACTTCTAGTAGTCATGAAACTGGTACAGACCGAATTGCTGAAGTAGCAGAAAAATTAACCTCAGAAATCATTGTAAATGTACAAGGAGACGAGCCTTTAATAGATCCTGTTGTAATTGATCAAGCTATTTGTCCACTTTTAGAAGACTCTAAGCTAATGATGAGTACTACTTGTGAAACTATTAATAATTTAGCTGACATATTTAATCCTAATATAGTTAAAGTAGTATTAAACCATGATAGTGATGCTTTATATTTTTCTCGTGCTCCAATTCCCTTTCCACGTTTTGCAGCACTAGCTGAGCAAAGATTTGAAACAGAAAAAATGCTTGAAAAAATGCAGGCTCATAAAGATTTAGCCGATTATTACAAGCATACAGGACTTTATGTATATAGACGAGAATTTCTACTTGAGTTTACCAAATGGTCTCGTAGTAGTTTGGAAAAATGTGAATCATTAGAGCAATTACGAGTTTTAGAAAAAGGTCATAAGATTCGAGTAATTAAAACTACTAGTAAATCTATTGGAATTGACACATTAGAAGATTTGGAACGTGCTAGAAAAGCTCTAAACTCAGTATCTCAATAAACATAAATAAATTAACCAAGAAAAACTTACAGTTTTCATAAGAATATAGGAAGAACAATTATGCCAAAGTATATTTTTGTTACAGGTGGGGTTTTATCATCTTTGGGTAAAGGAATTGCAGCAGCTTCTATAGGCTGTTTGCTAGAAGCTCGTGGGCTAAAAGTTACCTTACAAAAATTTGACCCTTATATAAATGTGGATCCTGGAACAATGTCACCTTTCCAACATGGTGAAGTTTATGTAACAGATGATGGAGCTGAAACAGACTTAGACCTAGGTCATTATGAACGCTTTATTTCAGCGCGTATGTCTCGCGATAACAATTGGACTACAGGAAGAATTTATCTCTCTGTAATAGAAAAAGAACGTAGAGGTGATTTTTTAGGCAAAACT
The DNA here is from genome assembly GCA_039812885.1 of Blastocatellia bacterium. GTDB lineage: Bacteria > Acidobacteriota > Blastocatellia > Chloracidobacteriales > JADJPF01 > JADJPF01. Next base: position 492,070 of record JBDIBI010000001.1, on the reverse strand, counting down.
GTTCAGGTAATACCACATATTACTAATGAAATTAAAGATGCTATTCGCAAAGTGTCTAAAGATGTGGATGTGGTGATAGTAGAAATAGGTGGAACAGTTGGAGATATTGAATCACTACCCTTTTTAGAAGCAACACGTCAACTTCGTCAAGAAGTTGGCCGACAAAATGCAATTTTTATTCACTTAACCCTAGTTCCTTTTATTGCCAGTGCTGGAGAACTAAAAAGTAAACCTACACAACACTCTGTAAAAGAGCTTTTAGAGATAGGTATTCAACCAGATATTTTACTTTGTAGGACTGAGCGCCCTTTACCTAGAGAACTAAAAGAAAAAATAGCACTCTTTTGTAATGTCTCAGAATCAGCTGTTATTACAGCTAGAGATGTCAGTACCATTTATCAAGTACCTTTAGAATTAGCAGAAGAAAACCTAGATGGACTTATCATCAATCTGTTAGGTCTTCCTACTACTCAACCTGATCTTAGACATTGGCGGGAGCTAGTAGATATAATCAAAAATTCTTCACGCAGCGTAAACATAGGTATTGTAGGCAAATATGTTGAGCTAACAGACTCTTATAAAAGCTTAACCGAAGCCTTAGTTCATGGTGGTGTAGCTAATAAAGTAAAAGTTAATATTCATTGGATTGAAGCAGAACGACTAACAGCCAAAGACAAAGATAACTGGGAAGAGCCTTTAAGAGATATGGACGCAATTCTAGTTCCTGGAGGGTTTGGTAAACGAGGAGTTTCAGGAATGCTTAAAGCGATCTCTTATGCACGTCGTAACAAAGTACCTTTCTTTGGGATCTGTTTAGGAATGCAATGTTGCTGTATTGAATATGCTCGTAATGTTTGCAACCTAACAAATGCAGATAGCACTGAATTTGATGCAAATACGCCTCATCGTATAATTTATATGTTACGCGATCTGATAGGTGTAGAAGAAATGGGTGGAACAATGCGACTTGGTTCTTATGAATGTCAACTAAAACCAGGAAGCTTAGCAGCCAAAATCTATGCTAGCGAAACAATTTATGAACGCCATCGTCATCGCTATGAATTTAATACAGAATATGAAAACACCCTTACAGAACATGGATTAGTTATTTCAGGACGTTCCCCTGATGGAAAATTTGTGGAAATAATAGAGTTACCCAATCATCCTTGGTTCTTAGGTTGTCAGTTTCATCCAGAACTTCGTTCTAGACCACTAGCAGCACATCCTTTATTTACATCATTTATCAAAGCTGCGGTTGATTATCGCGCTCAAGATGATTCAACTAGCAATACTCAAAAACATAAACCTGTTGTAATAGAATCTAAAAATGAACTACAAAAATGGGAAATAGAGGAAGAAACAGTAGATAGTGGTTGCTAAGTAATTAGCAAATATTAATAGTACTAATCTAGATAGAATAACGGAAAATTTTATTTAAACTTATCGAAATAGAATTTATCCACAGCACAGCATAATCTATAATTAGTGGTTAGGTAATATAAACCTACCGTAAAAATACCTTATAACAAAGATAGAATTGAGGAGAAAAACAAATGCGTTTCCCTGTAGGGTTTACTATGGCGCAAGCCAAACATCGTAGCAAAATGGAAAGAGCAGGGCAAAAACGCTATCCTACCGTTTTAATGCTTGAGCCTCTTTACACTTGTAACTTAGCTTGTATTGGATGTTCTACTGAAAGATATACAGGTAAGTTAAAAGATCGTATGTCTCTAGAAACTTGTTTTAAAGCAGTAGAAGATTGCGGAGCACCAATAGTAAACATTTGTGGTGGCGAGCCAACACTTTACCCAGAGCTAAAAGAGCTTGTAGAAGGTCTCATTGAACGAGATAAATACCTCCTAATTTGTACTAATGCACTAAGATTAGAAGACAAAATTTATGGAGTAATTCCACCTAGCAGTCATCTTTTCTTGATGATCCATTTAGATGGTATGCGTGAAACCCATGATTATGTATGTAATCGCAAAGGTGTTTTTGATAAAGCCGTTGAAATGATCAAGAAAGGTAAAGAACTTGGCTATTATATTTACTTAAATACTACTGTTTACAAAGAGACAAAGGTAGAAGAAGTAGAAGAGCTATGTAAGCTAGTTGATGAAGTAAAAGCTAATGGAATTTTAATTTCTCCAGGCTATGAATATCAAAGTGTGGAAAAAGACATCTTTTTAACCAAAGAACAAACTCACGAGAAATTCCGCATTATTCGAGATTTTTCTAGCAAATACAGAGTAAATGCTACTCCAAAATTCTTAGAATTTGCTGCTGGTATGTGTGAACTTCCTTGTGCACCTTGGTCTACAGTTAATTACACTCCAAAGGGTTGGAAACGCCCTTGTTATTTAATTGAAGGTGAAGGTTATTTCCAAGATTGGAATGAGTTCTGGCATTCAACAGATTGGGCATATTGGGAAAGTCGCCAAGATTCACGTTGTCGCAATTGCAAGATGCATAGCGGTTTTGAACATAGTGCTGTTACTGAATCAATGAAGACCTTGAAAGGTAAACTACAATTAGCTGCTTGGTCTTTTAAATAAATCTAAAATTTATTTTCTAAGGTAGGATCCTCAAATCCTACCTTTTAGGTTTATCTATGCCCCAAGATAAAGATAATCAAGAAGTTTCTGGTTCTACTGAAAGAATGACGTTTGCGAAAGAATGGACTTCTCACACAATGACAAGTCTAAATTATGTCAGAATTAGCAATACTTGGATCCATTATGGAGTTGATAGCCAAGATGATGCTCAAGCTTTTTATGCTTATTGTTTAGTTAATGAGTTTCTTGATCGTGAGCCTGAATATTGGGCGAAAGCTAATTTCTCAGAAAGAGAACACCAAGAAATTTGCGAAGCCATAAAAAACATGGTATCAAAATAATCGATTATTTGACCTTATAGTTGATTTTATAATAACTACTACTTTCTTCTTTTAGGTGATTTCACCTGCCAATTTTTTGTTTATCAACTACTAAATACTATATAAACTATCAGAATTATTATTCTTATTAAAGTAATTATTCTGTTTTTCACCTGTTTTATAACTCCATAAATTCATAACTAAAACAAAAGCTGTGTGAAATGTAAATGAGGCTTTTATGGCTAAAACTCAACATAAAAAACCTAAATATAATAAAACTAACAAGAACTTGGAAAATATAGTTCCAAAACTGATAAAAAATCTAAGTGCTAGTGATGAAAACACTAGATATCAAGCAGCTTGGGAGTTAAGCAATCTTCCAAGACTAGAACAAGATATAGCAATATATTTGATTAAAGCTTTGTTAGATAACAATGATTATGTTCGTATTTTTGCAGCAAAAACACTTAGTAACTTAGAATCAAAAAGTTGTAATACTGATGTTGGTACAAGTGAAACTATTGATAAATTTGGAGATATTTCTAGAGAAATAGTAAATGGTGAAACAGTAATAAGCATTCTTATTAAAGCTTTAAATGATAGTGAAATACTAGTACAAGAACAAGCAGCAAAAGAATTAATATCTATTGCTGAGTCAATGGAAACTTTAACACCAGAAATTTTGGATTCATTACTTAAAATAGCTGAGAAACTTCCTTCAGGCTACATTAGTGATTGCCTAGAACAGTTGAAAAAAGCTAAAGACCCTAAAATGATTCCTACTTTAATCAATATTTGCGAAAATATTTCTGATTATTATTCATTTGGGCAAGCATTAGAAATTCTAAGTAATATTGCATTAACAAATCACCTAGTAGCTAAAGATATAATATGTTTTTTTGAAAGGATTTATGAAAAACAAAAAGATGGTTATTTTAGACCTCAAGTTATCATAGCACTAAAAATAATAGGCAATGATGATGCAATTGCAATCTTAAGTAGAATCTTAGAAGATGAAGACAGTGACTATAAGTTTCCAGCAGAAACACTAGGAGAAATAGGTAATAAACTAGCCCTTCCTGCACTAGTAAACGTGTTGCAAAATAAGAATATACCTAAATACTGGTACTATGTAGAACAACCTATTGTAAAAGCTTTGGGTAAAATAGGTGATCCTAGAGCTATTCCATTCCTAAATAATCTTTCCTATAGTAATGCTGTTGCAGAAGCTTTAAGAGGAATTAAAAAAATTTCACGAAAATAAATTATGGAAATAGCTCAAGTTATTAAAAATCTTATTACCACTATGATGACTAACATAAAGCTGTTAGCCTATGTTGAGGATGACTTTTTAGTTCAATACTCTACATTAAATACTTTTGACCAAGAACTTAGTTTTGAATTTGTACTAACTTTGGTAAAAGCTATTCAAAGCCAAAAAACTAACAAAGATGTTAAGTCTTGGTTAGCAAATATACTAAATCTTCTAACAAAATCGTATAAAACAATCCCACCAATTTTTCTAACAGTTCTAGAAGCTTTAGAAAACAAAAAACTCCAAATTAACCAAGTTACTGACTTAGCCTTTTCTTTGTTGTGTGAAAAAATTTATTTAGATAAAAGCCCTAAAGATCTTGCACTAGCCCCTGTTTTAACAGAAATACTAAAAACAGGAAGCAATTATGTAGCATTCAAAGCTATTTTAGCCTTGGAAGAAATTGAGTTAGAGGATCAATTACTTTGGGTATATGCAATTAAAGAAAATAAACATGTTATAGAAAACTGCACATATGAAATAGTATCTAAGATACGGCAACTAAAAAATGAAGAAAAAGCCCAAATATTGCCTATTGTGCTTGATATTTTAGCTAATAATAATAATTCTGAGCTTTATCATGAAGTACTTTATATATTAGAAGATATTCATAGATATAAAGAAATTACAGATCCAAGAGCAACAGCAATTCTACTTAATATCTTAGATAATATAGGCAAAAACTATAAGCTTTCTAGGGAGATAATTTATAGATTAGCTTGTATAAACAATAATCCTAAAGCTTTACCTAAGTTGATAAAGTTTATAAAAATCAAAGAAGAAAGCGTTTGTTATTATACACTTCTTGCCTTATCAAAAATCACAAAATCTTATCCAGTAAATCACCCAAAGCTTATGCCTTCTTTAATGAAGGCTTTCAAAGATAAGGAGTTACAAAATTTAGTAATAGAAATATTAGGCAATTTAGCAGAAAAACCTGGAAAGCTTGATAACAAAAAAATTACTAAAACCTTAATAACTGTTCTAGAAAACTTAGAAAAAACAAACGATTCTGAAGACAAAATAAGATACACTTGTGAAAAAGCGGCTGAAACATTGGTAAAATTGGCAAATAAAGAGATTTGCCTTCTGTTAATAAAAAATTTGGCAAGCTCTAATAAGAATTTAACAACTACTATTGCCTACTCAATAATTAAACTCCAAAATCATGACCTGCTTATTTTATTGATTAAAAAGCTGATAAAGAAAATAGAAAGTAAAAATACTAATTTACGTTATTGGGCAATAGAAATTTTAAGCATCATAGCAAACCCTTTTATTAATACTGAAGATGAAATTGGTAATTTATGGTCTTTTCAGAATGAATACTTTAAGTTTTCTGACTATCCTACTAGTAAAATCCTCTATTTTGTGCAAACAAAACAATTAACTATTATTTCTGCACTATTAAAAAGACTAAACGATCCTAAGTTAAAGGTAAAAGTTGCAGCCATTAGAGCATTAAAAAGATTCAATGTTTATCAAGCAGTAACAGCTTTAATAAAGTGTCTTCAAGACAAAACTCCTTCTGTACGTAGTAATGCAATCAACAGCTTAGAAAGGCTTAAAGACATTAGAGCAATTAAACCTTTGCTTAATTGTTTAGAAGATAAAAATAAAAAAGTCCGTTACGCTTCGCTTTATGCACTTTCAAAAATAGTAACTTTAGATAGCAAAAACAGATGGAAATATATCTCACATTTAGCCAACTATTTAGAAAACACTGATACTACTATCTGCTGGAATATATCAAAAATTATAACTAATATTCTTAAAGAAACCTCCTTAGCGGATATGCTAGAGCAACTTGAATCTAAAAATGTAAATGTTCGATACTCTATATTATTAAGATTTATAGATTTACAAGAACCAAAAACCATTCCTCATTTAATAAGAGTTCTGAAAGATAAAAAAGCCAAAATACGTGCTACCGCAGCTTTAGCATTAGGAAAGCTAAGAGAATCCAGTGCAACAACATGTTTGATAGAAAATGTAATAGATAAAAACACTAAAGTACGTATAAACAGTGTGATTGCATTAGGTCATATAGCTAGTCAGCAAGCTATTCCAACTCTGATTAATGCATTAGCAGATAAACAAACAGAAGTTCGTTTTCTTGCAGCAAGGTCTTTAAAACAAATAGAGTTACCTAATTTAAGCTCAGAAGATTTGAATAGCTTGATTAAATCCCTAACAGATACTAAGGCAAATGTAAGAGCTAAAGTTGCTGAAGTATTAGCAAACACAAATGATGAAAAAGCAGCTTTAGCTTTGCTTGAAACCTTAAAAGATAATTTTGCTTGGGTGCGTGCTGTAAGTGCAGAAAGCATAGGCATTTTAGCCAGTTCCACTTCCTTTACTACTGATACTAAGAAAAAAGTTTTATCAGCTTTAATTCAAGCAAGTGAGGATTCAGAAAATATAGTAAGAGAAAAAGTGCTTTTTGCATTAGGAAAAATGAACTCTACTCAAGCATTACCTATTTTAAGAAAAGCATTGACTTCAAATAAACACACACTCAGAGTTGCAGCAATTGCAGCATTAGGTGATCTAAGATACAGACAAACCATTCCAAACTTGCAAAAAGCCTTAGAAGATCAAAATATAGATGTGCAAATTGCTGCTATAAAAGCTCTTGGAAAAATAGCAACGCCTAAAGTTAAAGAAACTTTAAGTTCTTTGCTAAAAGATGAAATGAAAAATTTTTATTTACGTCAACTTTCTAAAAAAATCTTAGAAGAATTAAAGGAAAATTAATGAAAAAAGCTTGGTGGTCTTGGGAATTATCCTCTAGGCCAGTAGATGGAACTTATGGGCGATTTTCTTACAAAGAATTACCGCCAATAACTATAGAATTAGATGATGAATTTAAATGGTTAGAAAAAAAGCATGATACTGGTTGTTTTCTTAATGATTATACAATTACACAGGAACGACTTTTTCAAATAGAAGCACAAACCAATATTAAACTACCAGTATCATTTTATAACTTTTTCATAAATCGAGACTTGCAAAAACGTTTACATAGCTATACCAGTTGTTATTTTACATTTCCAAACTATATAGTAAAAACTACAGGCAAATATAAAGGCTACTTGATTGCTTTTCTTTCAGATCAACAAGGCGGTATAAAATGGTACCTTTACCTTGATAAAAAAGGTAGGCACTTTATTGTTTGTTCAAGTAATCACTATGGGTTTAATTCCTATGAAGAGCTTTATGAAAAAGGTTTGTCTAATTTTTCTGATAAAAGTGAAATAGATCTTGAAAAGGAAGAAATTTGGTTTTGTGGTGCTAGTTTCAAAGAATTTATTTATAGGTTTTGGATTGAAAATGAACTGGCTTGTGGGGATCAAAAAGGTAAAGAACAAGAAGAATACATAAAACACTATGAAAAATTAAATAAATCACATAGTACTAAATAAATCCAGCAATTCCCAGTTTAGAAAGAAATAGGTAACATTTCTTGGGTAATTGTAGGGGCAGGGCTTGTCCCTGCCCGTCTTACATTCAATAGAACGGGCAGGGACAAGCCCTGCCTTTACAGTAATTTAACTAGCATACTTTTTTGTTTAATCTCTAAACCGGGAATTGCTGAAATAAATCTAACATTGGTATACAAGTTATTGTTTTTCAACAATTTGTATACCAAAAACTATTTTATAAATTTAATACCAAAGTTTTTAGCTCTGTCATATCTTCCATAGCATATTTAATACCTTCACGACCAAATCCTGATTGCTTAACTCCGCCATAAGGCATAGTTTCAGCACGATACGTAGGAATATCACCTACAATTAAACCACCTACATCTAAACGTTCATATGCTCTAAATATAGCTTTTATATCACGAGTAAAAATTCCTGCTTGAAGGCCAAATTTAGAATTATCAATTATTTCTATTGCTTCATCAAAACTATCATATGGACTAAGTGTAACTACTGGAGCAAAAACTTCCTGACAATTTACTTTCATTTCTGGATCTACATTACTTAAAACAGTTGGTTGAAAAAGTGTTCCATTACGACTACCTCCATAAAGCAAAGTAGCTTTATTATCTATTGCTTCCTTAACCCAACTTTCTGCTCTTGACGCTTCCCTTTCGCTAATCATTGGCCCAATATCGGTTGATTCTTCTAGAGGATCACCCAGTTTTAGTGCTTTTACTGCTGTTAAGAATTTATCTGTAAACTCTTGATAAATTGGGCTATGAACCAAAATTCTTTGTACTGAAATACAAACTTGACCAGCATAACCAAAACCACCAACTGCACATCGAGAAACAGCAAAATCTAAATCTGTATCAGAATGTATAGCAACTCCAGCATTTCCACCTAGTTCCAATGTTACACGTTTATCAAACGCAGCTTTTTTTAATTGCCAGCCTACTGGAACACTTCCAGTAAATGAGAGCATTTTTACTCTAGGATCTATAACTAAAGGTGCAGCATCTTCATTACGACAAGCCAAAACACTTAAAGCTTGAGCAGGCCAACCAGCATTTAGTAAAATTTCTCCAAACACTAAACCCGTCAAAGGCGTTTGTGGAGCAGGTTTTAAGACAACAGGACATCCAACAGCACAAGCAGGAGCAAGTTTATGTACAACTAAATTTAGTGGAAAATTAAAAGGAGTAATAGCGCTAACAAGTCCAACAGGAAAGCGTTTAACAATTGCAGTTCGACCTTGAGAACTAGCATCTAGATCTAGTGGTAAAACCTCACCATTTAATCGCTTACATTCTTCTGCTGCTAAAGTTAAGGTATTGCAAGCACGTGCAACTTCAATACGAGCAACTTTTATGGGTTTACCTGCTTCTAGTGCAATAAGTTGGCTAATTTCCTCACTACGAGTTTTTACTTCTGCTGCTGCATTTAGTAAAATCTCTGCCCTCTTATATGTTGGCAATTTTTTCATTACTTCAAAGCTTTCTGCTCCTAAAGCAATTGCCTTCTCTATTTGATTAGCTGTAGCCTGATACGTAGTACCAACTACTTCATTATTAAAAGGTGAGCGTATTTCTATTTTTTCAGCAGTAGTTTGTCGTTCTCCAGCAATTAACAAAGCGTAGTCTTTTACCATAAATCTATTTCCAAAAATCTTTGATATTAGAAACTTTAAGCTGATAGAAAATAAAGTAGAATATTAGAGAAAGCAAGTAAGATTTAAAAATTCCATAAAATAACTTCCTAACACTTCCTAGAAAATTTTTTCGCTTGATTTTTTTTCACAAAAAACTTCCTAAACTTTTTTATTTTTAATTCTTATCCTCAATTTACACAAAAGTTGACCTATACTATCTGTCTATTTTATTGAAATAATAGTACTTATATAAATTTTGCTTTAAAAATTTAGTTGCTTTACTGTTCACCAGATATTAATCTCTCCAAACAGTTATTTCTCTCATAAAATTTCTTTAAGCCTATTAAATACATAGAACAAGTAATACTAACTACAGGAAGTTCTTAAAAATATATGGAACCTATTTTAAAAGAGATTTTTTCTGATCTAACAGATGAAGCCCTATCAGATTTTACTACACTAGGCTACTGCTCAATGTTAGGTAAAGATGAATTGCTATGTTCTCCAGAAGTACCTCCAATAGGTTTAACTTTTATTGTTGAAGGTAAAGTAGCAGTAGAAAGAGAACATCACCGCATTTGTGTTTTAGAAACAGGAAGTTTTTTTGGAGAAGGTACATTAGTACGTGATACTACTCCAAATGTTACAGTTTTCACTATTGAGCCAACCAAACTCTTTCAAATCCCTTATATAAAAGCACGTGAGTTTTTAGCTAGTCGTCCTGATTTAGGGTTTTCTGTAGTTAGAACCTTGCTAGTAAAAAGTATGAATCGTTTGGAAACAACTAATGATCTTTTCTCTAAAAATCGTGCTTTAACACTCGAATTAGAAGAAAAAAACAAAGAGCTAAAACAAACTTTAGCCCGTTTATCAGAAACCCAAGAGCAACTTTTACATGCTCAACGTATGGCATCTTTAGGAATACTTGTGGCAGGAGTAGCACATGAGATAAATAACCCTCTTGGAGCAATGCTACAATCTATAAATACTGCATCAGAAAGAGTTAAAAAAATAAACTCTGAAGAACTTGCTCAATCTATTGCCAAACCTCTTAAACGTGCTGCTGACAATGGAGAACGTATACAAAAGATAGTACAAGACTTAAGAAACTTTGCTAGAGCAGAAAGAGTCAAAGGAGAAAGTGCAAACTTAACCAATGAAATTGAAGCAGCAATTCAGATTTTAGGAGAGCAAGCAGAAAAACGAAATATCCGCCTTCTAACTACTTATAATTCAGCTAAATATGTTGAAGCCCCGCCTACACGCTTAGATCAATTGTTAGTTAACATTATTCAAAATGCAATTCATGCTAGTCCTGACAATAGTCAAATAGAAATCATTACAGGAGAACAAGATAGCAAAGCTTGGGTAAAGATTATTGATCATGGAACAGGTATGACTCCAGAAGTAAAAGCACGAATTTTTGATCCTTTTTTTACTACTAAGCCTGTAGGAGTTGGAACAGGTTTAGGCTTATGGATTTGTCAATCAATTGTTAATTCTTTAGGGGGATCTATGGATTTAGAAACAACCCCCGGTGTTGGTACTACTTTTATTTTAACTTTTAATGTCTCTAATCATAACTAATTACCCCAGCAATGGGCTATTAATTAATAACTACCCTAAAAGGGTATCTTTTGTAAATAAAGACACTTATAGCTCTAAAATGAGCTTTATTTGTTTTAAACTTTCCCTTTATTTCTTAATTTTTTTGCTTAATAGGAAGGTACTTATGAGTGTAATACATGAAAACAGCCACCGTCCAACTACGTGGGTTACTGCTAAGGATCTACGTGTTTTGGTGGTAGATGATGATACTGATGTTCGTGAATCAGTAGCAGAAGCTATTGAAGATCATTATAAAGTGCTTACTGCTGCATCTGGTCAGGAAGCATTGGAAATCTTTGAAAAAGAACATCCAGAAATCGTGATTACTGATCAAAGAATGTCTCCAATGACTGGACTAGAATTGCTAGAAAAGATTTCTAAAATTAGTCCTTATACTCGTCGTTTATTAATGACAGGTTATGCAGATTTAGAAACTGTTATTGATGGATTAAATAGAGATCTATTACAACGTTACCTAACTAAACCTTGGCCTCCAGAAAAACTTATTGGTATGCTTAATGAAGCTGCAACCCTTTATTTGAAAGATATTGATAGGTTTGCAATTGTTAGCCATACCATTCAACCTTTACGACAAAAACTCTTACAACATAGAGTATATAACATGTTAACTAATGTAAGAGCCTTGCGTATTTTTATGGAATTTCATTGTTATGCAGTATGGGATTTTATGTGTTTGCTTAAATGTCTGCAAAATAAACTTACCTGTACTTCTATTCCTTGGCGTTCTCCAGAAAACATGTTTGCAGCAAGAATGATCAATGAAATTGTAGTAGCAGAAGAAACAGATCTTTCTCAAGATGGTCATGGTTATGCTAGCCATTTTGATTTGTATGTAGATGCAATGGCAGAACTTGGTGCAGATACTGATACATTACGCCGTTTTGTAGATTTAATTAATGAAGGAATGCCTTGGCAACAAGCTGCTTCTCGTGCTGGTGTTGCAAGTGCTGCAAGTAACTTTGTAGCTCAAACCTTAGAAGTTTGCCAAGAACATCCAGCTTATGAAGTTGCAGCCTTTTTTCTTTTTGGTCGAGAAAATCTTATTCCAGACATGTTCCGCAAAATTGTTGAAGGTATTGCTACAACAGAAGGGGTTTCTATCAATGCATTTCGCTACTATTTAGATCGCCATATAGGTATTGATGAAGAAGAACATGGCCCTGCTAGCGAAAGAATGATGCGAGCGCTTTGTGGAAATGATGATACTCGTTGGCGACTTGTAAAACGTGCAGCAGAAGAAGCTCTTTTAGCTCGTATTGCTTTGTGGGATGGCATTGCAGAAGCCATTGAAGCAAATTAGTTTTTACGTCAGAACTAGTACTTATAAGTTCTCTTAGGTAGGATATTGTAAACTACTGTTTTTGGTTTGCAATATCCTTTTTTTTAGCTTAAACAATTCTCAGTTTTTAAGTAAATTTACAGAAACAACTATAGTTAGCCCATAACTAGGAGTTTGCTATTTATCTTGTAACTATTCTTAACTATATTAGCTAGGAGTTTTGATTTAGTTTTTTGTTATAGAAAAATTTTTAAGGAGTAATTTAATGTCAGTTAAAGTTCTTTATACAGCACATGCAACAGCCACAGGTGGAAGAAATGGTCATGTTGAGTCTAGTGATGGGATAGTTAAAGTAGATTTATCTATTCCAAAATCAATGGGTGGGTTAGGTAAAGCAGGAACAACCACGCCAGAAGATCTTTTTGCTGCTGGTTATTCAGCTTGTTTTGGCAGTGCTTGTGAGTTTATGTCCCGTCAAATGAAGTTAATTCCAAGCTCTATTGAAGTAAAAGCTGCTGTTGGTATCGGACAAACTACATCAGGAGGTTTTGGATTAACCGTAGATATGGATGTAGCCGTAGGTGGTCTTTCTCAAGAAGATGCTGAAAAGCTTGTTGCTGCTGGTCACTCAATTTGCCCATATTCCCTTGCTATAAAAGGTAATGTTGATGTTAATATAAAAGTTAAAGCTGTTTAATTAGAATTATTTAGATAACTAGATAGTTAATGCAGAAGCTAGAACTCTTAGTCTTCTGCATTAATTCAAAAGCTCAAGACATTAAATGAGGTAAATTATGTCCTTTGATTATGACTATATCATTATTGGTTCAGGATTTGGTGGTAGTGTTTCTGCTCATAGACTTACAGAAAAAGGCTATCGTGTAGCAGTCTTAGAATGTGGTCGGCGCTATCGTAACCAAGATTTTCCTAAAACTAACTGGAATGTGCGTAAATATGTCTGGGCTCCTGAGCTAGGTATGTATGGAATTATGCGTTATACCTTACTCCCTGATTTAATGGTAGTTAGTGGTTCTGGAGTAGGTGGTGGTAGCTTAGTTTATGCAAGCACTCTTTATATTCCTAAAGATCCATTCTTTGAAAGTGAACAATGGAAAGGACTTAAGGATTGGAAAAAAGAATTAATGCCTCATTACAAAACAGCAGAAAAATTTCTTGGGGTAGTTGATTCAACCTTTATAGGCCCAGCAGATGAAGCCTTACGCCGTTGTGCCGAAGATATTGGTAAAGAACATACTTTTAGATCTACTCGCATAGGCATTTTTACTGGAGAACCTGGAAAAACTGTTCCAGATCCTTTCTTTGGAGGTAAAGGGCCTGAACGTACAGGTTGCACTCTTTGTGGTGGCTGTATGGTTGGCTGTAGACATGGGGCTAAAAACTCTTTGGATAAAAATTATCTCTATTTTGCAGAAGCAGCAGGAGCAAAAGTCTTTCCTGAAAGAACTGTAGTTGATGTAGAACCAATTGCAGGTGGTGGCTATCGAGTAACTAGTCAAGCTAGCGGCGCTTGGACAAATAAAGATCGTAAAGTTCTAACAGCAAGAGGTGTAGTTTTTTCAGCTGGTGTGTTAGGTACAATGAAGCTTTTAATGGACTGCAAAATGCGAGGTTCTTTACCTAAAATATCTGATCAATTAGGGCGATTTGTCCGAACTAATAGCGAATCAGTGTTAGCAGTTACATCTAGAAAAAAAGATCAAGACTATTCTAAAGGCGTGGCTATTGCTTCTAGTATATTTCCTGATGAACATACCCATATTGAAATGGTAAGATTCCCTGCTGGATCAGATATTAATGCCTTTATGTTTGTCTATCTAACAGCTGATGGATCAAAACTTACTCGCCCACTAAAATTTCTAGGTAATATACTTAAGCATCCAGTAGATTTTTGTCGTAGTGTTTGGCCTTTTGATTGGGCAAAACGTAGCACAATAGTATTAGCTATGCAAACTTTAGATAATTCTATTAGGCTAATTCCAAAACGTACTATAGGTGGTTCTGTTAAACTTCTAACAGCTCAAGAACATGGAGAAGCTAACCCCAAGTATATCCCTGTAGCAAATGAAATAACTAAAAAACTTGCAGAAAAAATTGATGGTATTCCAAAATCAGCTTCTACAGAAGTATTTTTAAATTGTCCTGTTACAGCACATATATTAGGAGGAGCTTGTATTGGTGAAAGCTCTGAAAAAGGAGTTATTGATCCAGAAGGTCGTGTTTTTGGTTATGATGATATGTATGTTTGTGATGGTTCAATGATTACAGGTAATGTTGGAGTTAATCCTTCTTTAACAATAACAGCACTTTCTGAATATGTAATGAGCCATGTCAGTGCTTAGTAATAGATTTAAATAAATGCAAAATGCCTACTTATTTATATTAGAGTCATTTTTGCTAGGGAGTTTCTTTATTAAGTGTAATAAGTTTTTATTTTCATCTAAAAACTCATATCGAACTTCATCAACTAAAGTATTTATTAAGCGTATTCCCAAACCACCTGACTTACGCTTTCTCACAAGATCTTTTAAAGATTCTGATTTAGCTTCAATTGGATTAAACTGACGTCCAGTATCTATAAGTTTGATGTTTAATTCTTTATCATCGTAAATAGCCTTAATAGTAACTTCTTTAGTAACATCATGCCCATAAGCATGCTCAACAATATTAGTACAAGCCTCATCTACAGCCATAACTAATTTAATTAGATCTGATTCTTCAAAGCCAGCATGCTCACCAACATTACGAATAAAATCACGTACCATAGCTAGGTTTTCTACTGATGATGGAACACTTAAAGTAAAAGTACGTTCTAGAACAGCCATTAGACTAAACCTTTCTGGAAAAATAGATTATGTAAATTGCTGGAATGTTCTTGAAAGGCCATCTATAATCTCGTCAAATAAAAATAAAAATTTTTAAGCGTAATAATATTAAATAAGATGATAACAAAAAATTTATAAGAAAAGATAGAAATTTTGTTTATAAGAAACGCTTAATTTATTTTCTATACCAAAAGTTACTAACTAAATTCAATGAAAAAAAATACACCTAATATAATGATATGTGGAGCAGGAATAGCAGGTATAAGCGCTGCATATCATTTAGTTGTTAGAGAAAAAATTAAGAATGTACTACTACTAGATCAAGGACAACCCTTGTCATTAACTACGGACAAAGGCACTCAAGCCTATCGTAACTGGTGGCCTGCACCAGATGATACTATGATAAGGTTTATTAATCGTAGCATTGATTTGCTAGAAGAACTATCTAAGATTAGCAATAACATTTTTGAACTCAATAGGCGAGGTTATGTTTTTCTTACCTCAGATACTAAAAAAGTAGATAAATGGCGTGAAACAGCCCAAATAAGTGAGTCTCTTGGAGCAGGAAACTTTAGAGAACAATCTAAGAAAAATAGCTATATTCCTTCTCCTTCTCAAGGCTGGATGCCCTTAGATGGAGCTGACCTAATAACTGAGCAAAAAACAATAGGAAACCTTTATCCATTTATTAGCAAAGATACCATAGCAATGTTGCATGTTCGCCGTGCAGGTTGGATGAACTCAATTAAGCTTGGGTATTGGTTACTAGAAGAATTTAAGCGTCATGGTGGTGAGTTTATTAATGCCAAAGTAGTCAAAACTATCATTAAACACAATAGTTTAGAAGAAGTCATTTTAGATACTGGAGAAAGCTATAAGCCAGGAACTTTTGTTGTTGCTGCTGGTCCATTGCTTAAAGAGTTAGGCAAAATGTTAGATCTTGAAATTCCTGTTTCTAATGAATTACATGGGAAAATTAAATTCCCTGATTATTTAAATCTTATTCCTGAAAATTCTCCTTTGATGATTTGGGATGATCCAGTTTATCTAAATTGGACAGAAGAAGAAAAACAAAAACTACTTGAAAAAGGAGAAGCTTGGTTAACTAAAGAGTTTCCTTCAGGAGTTCATTTTCGCCCTAATAAAACCAATGGAAACAATGAGATAATGATTATTTGGACTTATGACACTAAAACACTAGAAACAGTATTTCCACCAAAATTTAATAAATATTACTCAGAAGTTTTACTTAGAGCATTATCTAAAATGGTTCCAAGTCTAAAAAGTTATTTTGGACAAGCAGAAAAAGCTTATATTGATGGTGGTTATTATTGCAAAACTCCTGAGAACCGACCATTAATAGGCAGTTTACCAATAAAAAGAGCTTATCTTATTGGAGCACTTTCTGGTTTTGGGCTAATGAGTTCACAAGCTGCCGCAGAGCTTCTTTGCAAATATATAACAGGAGATACTTTACCTGATTATGCAGATATGTTTTCACTAGAGCGTTATCAGAATCCAAAATACAAAGAGCTATTAACATTACTTGATAGCTACTCCGGACAGCTATAAATCACAGTTAACGCCGACGAGTTTTTGCTTTAAAATGTTTTTTATAAATTGAAGAGAGTTTTTGCCCAAAATCTTCACCAAAGTTTTCTGCTATTTCTACAATTTCCTCAAATTGTTCCTGAAATTTATCTTCTATTTCGTTAGCTTTGACTATTTTTAGAGCTTTTTCATACATGCTTTCTATCCTATCATATAATTCTTTGGGGACATCTCCATATTTGTCAATAAGATGTATTAAATTTCTAATATAAAATATAATTAGTTCTACTAAGTGTTCTTGTTCTGCTATCTTTTCAAATTCAATAATTGTTTTTGTTGCATTAACAATATTCGGTATAGTTTTTTCAGATATATTAGATAAACTTTCTTGCAATATTTTTTTATACTTATCTATTATATTTTCCGTTGGCTTCATTTTTGTATTGTAGTAATCTCTTACAAGATCTGATCTACCATACAACTCTTCAACTTGCTTAATAAGCTCATCATGTGTAAGAGTTTTTAGATACTTTTTAACTTTTTGAGGCATTTTGCTCATATTTATCTAATTCCTATTTAGTTTTTTAAACTCATTAGGTTAATTGTATTACTATTTATTCATCTTTCCAATAATGCTAAACCCTCTCTATTCAAAGCGTAGAGCTTCTATAGGATCAAGAGCTGCTGCCTTGCGTGCAGGCCAATAGCCAAAAAATATTCCTACCATCATTGAGAAAACAACTGAGCCGACTATTGACCAACCAGAAATAAATGTCGGCCAGCCTAGGATTTTAGGAGTTAGCAAAGAAAAAATAACACCTATTAAAATACCTATTAAACCACCAAATGAGCTTAGGACAACAGATTCAATTAAAAACTGAGTGCGTACGGCTGAAGATCTTGCACCAATTGCCATACGAATCCCTATTTCACGTGTGCGTTCAACAACAGAAACCAACATAATATTCATAATTCCAATTCCACCAACAAGCAATGATACACTAGCAATACTAGCTAGAAGAATTGTCATAATTTGGCTTGTTTGATCAGCAGCTTCAGCAACATCTGTTAAATTACGAACAAAAAAGTCATTATCTTGATTTACTGCAAGTTTATGGCGTTGGCGCAATAAATCAGTTATTTGATTTTGTGCACTATAAGTTGCACTAGGTGAAATGGCTGACACATAAGCTACTTGAACATAAGTAATAGCTAAGAGTTTCTTTTGTACAGTAGTAAAAGGAGCAGCTATAACATCATCTTGATCTCGACCTTGAGAATCTTGTCCACGTTTTGCAAATACTCCAATAACTCTAAAAGGCAGGTTTCTTATACGGATTGTTTGGCCTATTGGATCAGTAGCGATAAATAGATTATCCGCAATAGTTTGACCAATTACAACTACACGAGAAACTGTTCTTACATCATTTTCACTGAAAAACTCGCCACTTTGAATTGACCATTTGCGAATAGCTGGAAAATCTTGGTTTACACCTTGAATGCTTGTATTCCAGTTTTGGTTTCCAAAAACAATTTGAGCACGGGTATTAACTGAAGGTGTAACCATTGCTACACTTGGACATTCTCGTTTAATAGCTTCTACATCATCAATTGTAAAAGTATTTGAATTACTAGCACCTGTTCCACTACGTACTCCACCTCCTTGAGTCATTGAACCAGCACCAACAAAGAGCAAATTAGTACCAACACTTGCAATTTGTTCTTGTATGGAAGCTTGTGCTCCTTGACCAATGCTAACCATTATAATTACCGCAGCTACCCCAATCACAATTCCAAGCATTGTAAGAGAAGAGCGCATTTTATTACGTGTTAATGCACGAAAAGCTACTCTAAAAATTACAAGTAAATTCATATTACCCCTCCTTTTTAGCAGCTTGTAATAGTTTTAGTTCTTTGGCTGCGTCATGAGGTTCTTTTACTAGTTCATCTTTCATTATCATTCCATCACGGAATACAATTATTCGCTTTGCATATTGAGCAATATCATTTTCATGAGTAACTAAGACAAGTGTAATTCCTTGTTCACGATTAAGACGTTGAAAAATTTCCATAATTTCAACAGAAGTTACTGAATCCAAACTACCTGTAGGTTCATCAGCTAAGATTAAAGCTGGTTTGTTGACTAAAGAGCGAGCAATAGCTACACGTTGCTGTTGTCCTCCAGAAAGCTGATTAGGATGGTTTTCTTCTCTACCCTTTAGTCCAACGGCTTCCAATGCATCTATCGCTCGTTTCTTGCGCTCTGAAGCACTAAGACCCGCATATAACATTGGAAGCTCTACATTTTCTATTGCAGATGTGCGAGCTAGTAAGTTAAAACCTTGAAAGACAAAACCTATTTTTAAGTTGCGAATATCAGCACGTTCATCTTTTGAAAGCCGTGAAACATCTTCATTATCTAGCAAATAAGTACCTTCTGATGGGCGATCTAAACAACCAATTATATTCATTAAAGTAGATTTACCTGATCCAGAAGAACCCATAATTGCAATAAATTCACCCTTCCTAATAGTTAGAGAAACCCCTCTTAAAGCGTGTACCTGGTTTTCTCCCATAGAGTAAAATTTATGGATATTTTTAAGCTCAATTACAGCAGGAATATTGGTGTCATTGTCTTGCTTTTTTTCTTCAATAATAGGTTCTAATGTTGCAATATCAGTTAATAACATAGTCAGTCTCCTTTGTTGGTAAGGTGTTTAAGCTCTATTTAGCGTCTTGAACCGCCACCACCAAAACCACCACCAGTGCCACCACCTGGAAACCGAGTAGTTGTAGAATTAGTTTGTGTAGTAGTTGGAGTATTTTGCCCAATAATTATCACATCATTTTCTTTCAAATCATTTGTTACTATTTCTGTGCTTACTCCATCTGTAATGCCAAGTTTAACCCTATGTGGTTTTAGCTCTTTATTTGTATCCATTGTCCAGAGAATACGCGTTTGACCTTGTAAAATGGCTGTAGTTGCTGTTTCACTACGTCGCTCTTCTGTTTTAGAATCTTTTCCAGAATCGGTTTTAGATCCTTTTCCAGAAGCATACTTCTCAGCACTAGAGTCCTTTTTCTCTCCTCCAAGTAGTTCACGAATTTTGTCTCTAGTCATTCCTTGAGGGGTAAAACGTAGTGCGGCATTAGGTACTTTCAAGGTATCTGTTGCTTCTGCAACTGTAATAACTAAATTAGCTGTCATTCCTGGCTTAAGTTTAAGATCTGGATTATCAACATCTATTACAACATTATAAGTAACAACATTTTGAACATTTTGTGCATCGACTCGGATTTGTCTAATTTTCCCACTAAAATTCTGTCCTGGAAAAGCGTCTACTGTAAAATTAATAGCCTCAGATTCATTAATAGCCCCTATATCAGCTTGATCAATACTAGCAATGATTTGCATCTTCCTTAAGTCATTAGCAATAGTAAAAATAGTTGGAGCTTGTAGACTAGCAGCAACTGTTTGCCCTACATCTACATTACGTGATACTACTATACCATCAATTGGAGAAGCTATTGTTGTATGGCTTAGATTAATTTCAGCCAATTGTAGAGAAGCTGTACTTTGTTGAATTTGTGCTTCAGCTTGTTGAACTTGTGCACGAGCTTGCGCCAAACCAGAATTAGCAGCAGATTGTGCAGATACTTTAGCTTGTTCAAGTTGGGCTTTAGCTTGATTATAGCGGGCTTCTGCTGCATTAGCACTTGCAAGAGCTGATTCTAAATCTCGGTCAGCTATTAACCCTTTTTCAACTAGTAATTTTTGTCTGTTATAAAGACTCTTTGCATCATCACTTTGAGCTTTAAGTACAGCTAAATTAGCATTTGCGCTATTAACTCCAGCTTGTTGATTTTCAACAGTAGATTCTGCCGCAGATAATCTAGCTTTAGCATCTACAAGATTTGCCTTAGCTTGCTCTAAATTGGCACGAGCTTGCGCTACTTGAGCTTGAAAAATTGATGGGTCAAGTTGGGCAACAATCTGACCTTTCTTAACAATAGAATTGAAATCTGCAAAAAGTGATTGAATAGTTCCTGAAACTTGTGAACCAACTTGAACAGTTGTCAAGGCTTGTAATGTACCTACAGCAGCAACTGTGTTGCGAATATTACCACGCTGAATTTTAGCTGTTAAATAATCACTACTATCAGCTTTTCCACTCCAAAACACTGTGAAAGCTACCATAGATATAATTACTAAACTACTAATCAATAAAATCATTTTTTTTCCACGAGTAATTTTTGTTTTCATAACTACTCCTTATTGATTAAAAAGCTTCCTAAAACACCCATGGTTAGTAATGCAAAGACTATTCCATCATTATAATTAATGTAGAATTTTATAGAAAAATAATTGCCTAACATTAACCTTTACAGATATCTACAATAATATCCAGCTAATTACCTGTATATAATAAATTTAAGACTTAGCAATATTTTTAAATAAAACATATAAAATGATAAAACCTGAATGACTAATTGTGTAAAAGCACATAATCAGTTATTCAGGTCATTATCAAACCATTTATTTTGGGAAATTAAAGTGTGTTTTTCCTACAAAATTTTAAGAGAGTAATTTAGTAAGCCAATCAGGGTGTAATTTTACTGCCAATAACCCTGCAACACCCATTACAACACCAAATACGGCAAAAACCCAAGAAGCAGCCAACAACCATTTTTTCTTGGTTAGTGCAGCAACAGCAAGCATTGCCATTGAAACAGACAAAATAGCATCTGAGAGGTCAAATTGATCATCTCGATAGTTTAGATCATCATATTGTTTTTCAAGCCCTTTTGCTTTGTTTTGCAGTTCTGGTTCTTCTTTTTTATAACGCTCAATTTCCTTCTCATAATCTTGAATTTGTTTTTGAATTTCGTCTTGTTGTTCTTTGCCAACACTTGCTTTCAAAACTATAGTTTGGTTGTGAGCAAGTTCAGCTAAATGGCGTTTAATTTTGGTGGACTGGTATTCTGACCAAGTATCTACAGCATCAGATTTAGCCTGTAACATAGCTTGAACAATATTATCATCTTTAACTTTAGTTATTGCCATAAATCCAGCTAAAAGAGCCACAGTAATGGCAATTAAAGCATTAAAAAAATCTGATGAGTCTTCTTTATTTTCTATAATTGGGGCTTCTGGCATAGCTATATTCTCCTAGAATTAAATATTTAAAAACAGAAAAACCAAAGAAAAATATAAAGCAGTATTTTAAAGATAAAAATGGCTTACCTACGCTGTTAGGTTAGGTAAACCATAGTAACAGAGAAATTAAATTTTTCTAACACTTTATTATCTTGAGATAAAGTTTTGCTTTTAAAGTCTAAAAACTAGCGTAATAGGCCAAATAAATCATTTTGTGACTCTTGTTTTTTAGCAACTAGATTTGGTTTTTGACCTAAAGTAAGCTCTATATTTTTAATATTTCCTTGCCTAATTATCTCCAAGGCAATTTTATCACCTGGTTTGTGTTCTTTTATTATTGATGCTAGATCTGAAGGCTCTTTAATTGTTTTTCCATCAATGCTAATTATTACATCTCCAGGAGTTCTACGATTAGGCATTCCATGTAAACCTGCAACTTGAGCCGATGTGCTAGGTTGAACATCAATAACCATTGCACCTTCTTTAGTAGTAAGATTAAATTCTTCAGCTATTTCAGGCGTAACACCTACTGTAGTAACACCTAAAAAAGCTCTTTTAATAGAACCTTTTGATAATAATTCAGGTAATTCTTTTTTCACTGTATTAATAGGGATAGCAAAACCAATTCCCACACTACCTCCATTTGGGCTATAAATAGCAGTATTAATGCCTATAATTTGACCATATTTATTGAGCAGTGGCCCACCAGAATTTCCAGGATTGATGGAAGCATCTGTTTGAATAACTCGATCAATTACTGAACCATCTTCTGATTGTAGCGGTCTATCTACACCACTAATTACTCCTGTAGTTAAAGTGCGATCTAGCCCAAAAGGATTACCTATAGCTAATACCTTATAACCTATTTCTAAACTATCAGAATCCCCTAAAGCTATTGTATGAAGTTTGTCTGAAGGAGCATCTATTTGAATAACTGCAATATCATTATCAGGATCTGCACCTACTAATTTAGCAATATATGAACTTTTATCTGCTAAAGTAACTTCTAGTTTTTGAGCATCTTTGACTACGTGATAGTTAGTAAGAACATGTCCTTCTTTATCAATGATTGATCCAGAACCAGTTCCTTGTTGTGGAAAAGCACCAAAAGCTGTATTTAGAGAGGCTTTATTGGTAATATGAACAACTCCAGGGCTAACAACATGATAGATTTCTACATTGTTTTGTTCTTCAGAAGTAACATTTGGGTTTGAAATTGTTCCACTAAAATTGCTGTGAGCTTTAACATTATAAATATAAGTTGTTGCGATTGAACCTAAAAAAGAAATCATAATCAATGCAGATGCAAGAATAAAATTTTTGTAGGCTTTCATAAACCCTCCTAAATGGTTTAATCTTTTATGTTTATCAATTGTTGACTTATGAAGAACTCAAAAACTATGCCATAAGTAAAAAATTTTTCCTTAATAATTAATTTTTGTAGAACACCCTAAATTCATCATAACTTATTGTAAACAAGTAGTTTTTAACAAAATAAATTGTTATTTTGATTGCTATATTAAAGTTTTTATCTGGTAAGTTACCTAAAATTATAAATAACTCTTGGTTTGTTGGTCTCAGAGTAAATGTGGCAATTTGTCCCAGTGTGGTAAAAGAGTTAATAAAATACCTTTACACTTATATTTATCTTTTTTGGGATTGTTTATTTTTGCCAAGATACTTTTGGAAAGAAGGATGTGTTTGATAATAGCGCTCCATCTCATTTATAGAGCCTTTTTTGTCATAAAATAAAACTAAGCCCATTGTAATTAGAGCTATAATTATAAAAATCCCTAACATAAAAATCTCCCAATATAAAAATTTAAATGTATTTTGTTTTAAGGTAATCAAAAGCTATTCCTAAACCAGGAAAAACTTAAAATTTATAAAAAATCAACCAGATTTTTTGCTAAGATTTTTACTAATATCAGATAAACTAAAATTAGATTAATCTAAATTGCTTGCTCCTACTTGGCAATACATAGCCATTTGAGGCATAATAGAAGGAATAAATCCAACAATTTTTTTAAACTTATGTCAAAGAAACAAATATCTCTTTTGATTAAATCTATTTTTCGTTTTACTCCCAAAGAAGTTCGTGCAGATCTTTTTGCAGACTAGCCTATAAATAACTCCTTTTAGCGCCAAAACTATCAACCTATAACCTACAAGATATTTGCAGTTCTAATTCTAGAAGAACGCACGATATCCGACTATTTACTATTAGTCTTTAAGACTATAAGGAGAAAATTTATGACTAGTGCAGCAACAGAATTTAAAGCACCATTAATTAAAACTGAATTACCTGGCCCAAAAGCCAAAGAAATATTAGAAAAAGATGCTCGCTATCTTTCACCTAGTTATACTCGGACTTATCCATTAGTAATTAAACGCGGTCGTGGAACAGTTATTGAAGATGTTGATGGCAATATGTTCCTAGATTTTAATGCTGGAGTTGCAGTACTTGCGACTGGACATGCACATCCAGAAATTCTTAAAGCAATGGCAGAACAAGCAAACGACTTTGTTCATATTTCCAGCACTGATTACTATTATGAAGAAATAACTGATTTAGGAAAAAAACTAGAAGAAACTACCCCAGGAGATTTTCCTAAGAGAGTACATTTTGGAAACTCTGGAGCTGAAGCAGTAGAAACAGCTATAAAACTAGCTGCATTTTCTCGTCGTCGTCACAAATACATAGCATTTTTTAATAGCTTTCATGGTCGTACTTTAGGAGCATTATCTTTAACAGGTTCTCGTAGTGCGCAACGTTTAGGGTTTGGCCGTCAAGCACTAGATGTAACCCACATTCCTTATGCTAATTGTAAGCGTTGTGCTTATGGTAAAGAACCTGAAACCTGTCAAGTAGAATGCGTTAAAGTTATTGAAGATCGTTTATTTAAGACTACAATTCCACATGATGAAGTAGCAGCAATTGTTGTTGAACCTGTACAAGGTGAAGGTGGTTACGTAGTACCTCCAGATAAATTCTTACATGAATTGCGTGCGCTATGTGATCGTCATGGAATTTTACTTATAGTTGATGAAGTACAAGCTGGAATGGGACGTACTGGAAAAATGTTTGCTTGTGAGCATTCTGGAGTTGTACCAGATATTATTTGTTTAGCTAAAGGTATTGCTTCTGGCTTACCGCTTTCTGCTACTGTTGCAAGAGCTGACATTATGAACTGGCATCCTGGTGCACATGCTTCAACTTTTGGTGGAAACCCTGTAGCAATTGCAGCATCTCTAAAAACTTTTGAACTTTTAGAAGGTGGAATATTAGAAAATGCTCAAAAAATGGGTGAGCGGCTTTTAGCAGGACTTAAACCTCTTGCAGAAAAATATCCAAATATAATTTTTGATGTAAGAGGTGTTGGTTTAATGATTGGTGTAGAATTTGTTACAGATCGCAAGACTAATCACCCTGCTCATAAGCTTCGCGATCGTATTGAAGTAGAAGCTTTTCATAGAGGTTTAATTTTGCAAGGTGCAGGAGAAAGCACCATTCGGTTCTCTCCTCCATTAACTGTAAATGAATATGAAGTGGATACTGCTATACGTATTTTCGATGAAGCAATAGCAGCAGCACATCATCATCAACATCATCATAATCATAACCATAAGTAATTAGTTTTAATTAAAATTGAGGTTGCACTTAGATAAGCTAATGCAACCTCAATTTCTAGGTTGACATCTTTTTCAAACATAACAAATTAGAAATATACCCCAAACTAACTAAGTCTTATGGAAGAGCTAAAACCTGCATCTACAGATAATTTGACTCATTCAGGTGAATTTAAATGCTTAGATTACTCCGTGATAAATGCATTAAGGGAACTAGAAGATGAAGACGATCCAAATCTAGTAAAAGATTTGATAGATAAATTTTTTGTTGATGCTTTAACAAGATTGACTGAAATATCAAATGCTATTAACTCATCTGATACTCATAAATTAGAGCGCTCAGCACATTCTTTAAAAACTATTAGCGGCAATTTAGGTGCAAAGCTTATGATGGAGCTTTGCAAAGAGTTAGAAGAACTTGCTTGTCAAACTAAACAAAATATATTTAATGAATCTGAAATTCTTCTCACAAAGCTACAAAAGGCTTTTCAAGAAGTTTCTCAAGTATTAGAAATTGAGAAAAATAAATAGCCTTTTTACAAGTCATTTATAGAGGTTTGCCTAATGAAAAAACTGATATTTTTATTTCTTCTTATAATTATCTTTTTTACTAATTCCAGTGCATCAACAGTTAGGCGAACATCAGATATTAAGCGTTATAAACAACAAGCTCACAATGTCACAATAATACGTGATGATTGGGGCATAGCGCATGTTTATGGTAAAACAGATGCAGACACAGTATTTGGGGCTATTTATGCTCAAGCTGAAGATGATTTTAACAGAGTTGAAACTAACTATATTAATGCTATGGGACGACTTGCTGAAGTTGAAGGTGAAGCTGCAATATGGCGAGATTTGCGCATGAAACTCTTTATTGATCCTGAAGTGCTCAAAAAAGAGTATAAAGCCAGCCCACCTTGGCTTAAAAAGTTGATGAATGCCTGGGCAGATGGACTAAATTTTTATCTTGCAAAACATCCACAAGTAAAACCAAGATTGATTACTCACTTTGAACCTTGGATGGTGCTTTCTTTTACTGAAGGCAGCATTGGAGGCGATATTGAGTCAATAAACCTAGAACAACTGCAAGCTTTTTACGAGAATAGAGTAGCAGTTGAGGCAAATACTCCAGACCCATTTTTAGTTGAACCAACTGGCTCAAATGGCATTGCTATTTCACCCTCTAACACAATTAACCATAATTCATTGTTTCTTATAAATCCACATACATCTTTTTTCTTTAGATCTGAATTACAGATGGTTAGTGGTGAAGGATTAAATGCTTATGGTGCAGCAACTTGGGGTCAAATTTTTATCTATCAAGGTTTTAATGAACGATGTGGTTGGATGCATACATCTAGTTCTGCTGACGCAATTGATACTTATCTTGAAACAATTGTTAAAAAAGGGGATCAGCTATATTACAAGTATGGTAACGAAGAAAGGCCAGTTATAACATCTACTATTAAAATTCCCTACAAAACTGATAAAGGAATGGTAGAGAAAACATTCACTGCTTATCATACTCAACATGGGCCTATTGTTTTGTCAACAAAAGATAAATGGGTTAGTGTTAGTTTAATGCAAGAACATATAAAAGCATTGACACAATCCTTTATGCGTATCAAATCAAAAAACTACAAAGAGTTTAGACAGTTAATGGAATTGCACACCAATTCATCTAATAACACTGTTTTTGCAGATGCAGATGGTAATATTGCTTATTTTCACGCAAACTTTATCCCTAAGCGCAATCCAAAATTTGACTGGACTAAGCCAGTAGATGGCAGTGATCCAGCAACTGATTGGCAAGGTTTATTATCAGTAGATGAAACTCCAAAATTACTAAATCCTGCAACTGGTTGGTTATACAATAGCAATGATTCGCCTTGGACATCAGCAGGCCCTAACAGTCCAAAGAAATCTGACTATCCAACCTATATTGACTCTGGTATTGACTCTGCACGTGGTATGCATGCAATCAAAGTTCTACAAGATAAAAAGGATTTCACTCTTGATTCATTAATGGCAGCAGCTTATGACAGCTACCTAACTTGGTTTGAAAAACCTATGCCTGCATTAATTAAGGCATGGGATGAAATGCCCGCATCTAACCCTCTTAAAGCAAAACTTTCTGAACAAATCACATTACTTAGAAATTGGGATCTACGCTGGTCAGAAACTTCAGTTCAAACTTCCCTTGCTGTATTTTGGGGAACAGATATACAACAAAAGATAAAACGCTCAGGATTATCTGCTGCAAATTATATTGCTAGTGAATGTACAGCAGAACAGCTACTAGAATCCCTTTCTAATGCCTCTGACAAACTTACAACAAATTTTGGAAGTTGGAAAACACCTTGGGGAAATATTAATCGTTTTCAACGTCTTACTGATGATATTGTTCATCCTTTTTCTGATACAGAACCTAGCATCCCTGTAGCTTTTACATCAGAAATGTGGGGTTCTTTAGCTTCATTTGGAGCATCTCCCTATAAAGGGTCAAAGAAAATTTATGGAACAAGTGGCAACAGTTTTGTAGCTGTTATTGAATTTGGCAAACCCCTACGAGCCAAAGCTATAACGGCTGGAGGGGCAAGTGGTGATCCATCCTCTCCCCACTTTAATGATCAAGTAAAACGTTACAGCACAGGAGACTTGAGAGAAGTATATTTTTATCGCTCACAACTCAAAAGTCATACTGAAAAAATCTATCATCCTGGAAATTAGTCTGAGCTAAGCAGTAGAATCAAACTTGTGTTGATTTGAATCTTGCAAAATTAAATAATAGTATTTCTATTTTTGTAAAACAGAGTCTATAAATTGGAAGCTAAGCAATCAAGAACTAAAAACTTACCTAAAACAGCTATTATCATTGGAATTGTAAGTCTGTTTAGCGATTTAAGCACAGAAATGGCTTATCCTCTTTTGCCATTATTCATTAAAACCTTACCTGGCGCTTCTCCTGTCTACCTAGGCTTAATAGAAGGAGTTGCTGAAGCAACCGCAAGTATTATAACTGCATTTTCTGGCTGGATTTCAGACTGGTTCCAAAAACGTAAGTCATTGGCTGTGTTAGGTTATGCAATGACTACAATAGCTAAACCTTTGGTTGCACTTGCAACAGGAATTCCAATGGTTTTAGCTGGACGGTTTTTAGATAGATTTGGTAAAGGTATTCGCTCTGCTCCAAAAGATACACTTTTAGCTAGTGTTGCAACTCCAGAAAATCGTGGAGAAATTTTTGGATTTGAAAGAATGATGGATAGTGCAGGAGCAGTATTTGGTCCGGCTTGTGCAATACTACTTTTTTATCACTTTAACCTTTCATTAAAACTAGTATTTCTCTTAACTGTAATTCCTTCTATATTCTCCTTTCTTTTTATATTGCTAGTTACAGAAGCCCAAGAAAAACATTCTTTAGATAAGAAAAAATTTTCTCTAAAAGGGTTAAGTAAAAACTTTTGGCTCTTTTTAGCTGTTAATACAGTTTTTAATCTTGGTAATTCAACTAATACATTTTTAATACTAAAAGCTAATGATCTTGGAATGGGTGTTGTAGCTTCATTAAGCTGTTATATGCTTTACAATCTAATTTACTCAGTAGGTTCATATCCAGCTGGTATAGTTTCTGATAAATTAGGACGTAAACATATACTGTTAATAGGGTTTCTAGTTTTTGCTCTAGCTTATAGTGGATTTGCTTTAGCTCAAAATTCTATTTGGATGTGGGGGCTTTTTGCACTTTATGGAGTTTATCCAGCTCTAACTGATGGTGTAGGAAAAGCAATGGCAGTAGATTTCACTACTCCTGAAGTACGTGCTACAGCTATTGGGCTTTTTGCTGCTTCTGTTGGGTTAACTCGTATTCCAGCTAGTTATATTGGTGGCCTTTTGTGGACACATTATAGCAGCAGCGCAACTTTTTACTTTGGTGCTATTTCCGCCATAATAGCCTTTGTTTTACTTCTAATCTTTATCCCTGAAAGTTCTAAAAAATAAAATCCTATATTTTTCCGTCTTTATCTCTTACTTACAAGTCTAAAAATTAGACACCTAACAGTTTGTTGTTTTACTCAATTTATACTCTCTGTTGTTGCACATAATTTGCTTATTTTATATGTTAGGTAATTTTCTTCTATTGATTAGTGAAACTATTATCAAAATAGTAGATTGACTGTTATATTTTGTATTTATGATAATCAGTTTATATAAAATATTATTTTGGTAAAAACAACAAAAAGTTAGGGCAACCGATAATTGAAATTGATAATCAATTAACTATTTGTTAGGGTTTTAGAATGGCTATAATAATTTTATCTGAATATTTTGTAACATTTTGAAAATTAAAAGTAAAGGAATAGATAATGAAATATCCTAACTATTACTGCAAGCAACTAGCTTATTGTATTGCTATCGCCTTAGTTTTATTGATAGCAAAATCAAGTGTTTCAGCAACACCACAAATAGAAACCATTCCTTCAGCAGCAACTCTTGGAACAATCACCTTAATGGCTGGAAGTGGTTCTCCAGATAGTGTAGCAATAAACACTAAAACTAATCGTGTGTATGTTGCAAATGGTATTAGTAACACTCTTTCAGTAATTGATGGAACAAGTAACAGTGTAATTACAAGCATTCCTGTTGGTCGTAACCCTGTTAATGTAAGACAGATTACTGGAACTAATCGTGTATATGTAGCTAATAGTGATGATAATACTGTCTCAGTTATTGATGGCAATACTAACACTGTTGTTGCTACTGTTAATGTTGGACTAAACCCTGTAGCAATGGGGGTTACTAATTCTGATCTTAACTTAATTTATGTAGCTAATTTTGATAG
Organism: Blastocatellia bacterium; assembly: GCA_039812885.1. GTDB lineage: Bacteria > Acidobacteriota > Blastocatellia > Chloracidobacteriales > JADJPF01 > JADJPF01. The sequence continues at coordinate 461,862 of JBDIBI010000001.1, read as the reverse complement.
TAGTAATGTTTCAGTTATTGATGGAAATACTAATACTGTAACAGCCACAGTCCCAGTCCAAAGCGGCCCAATAGGAGTAGGAATTGACACAACCTTAAACCGCGTCTATGTGGCAAATCGTGGAACTAGTGCTGTTTCTGTAATTGACATCAAAACTAACACTGTTACAGCTACAATCTCTGTAGGCAAAAGTCCTTCACGTGTTGCAGTTCTTGATAAAATCAACAAAGTTTTTGTCACTAACAGTGCTGATAATACTGTTTCAGTAATTAATAGCAATAGCAATAATGTAATTTCTACTGTTACAGTAGGTGCAACACCTATTGGTATAGCAACTAATATTTCTAACAACCGGGTCTATGTTACCAATAGAGCCAGTAATAATGTGACAGTAATTGATGGAAATAATAACAATGTAATTACTACTGTTGCAGTAGGTGTATCTCCTAGCTCTGCAAGGGTAAATGATGTTACTAACTTAGTTTATGTCACTAACTTAGCTGATAATACTGTTTCAGTAATTGATAGTAAATCAAATGCAGTAACTTCTAAAATCACACTTCCAAGTACTGATAATTCCTCTTTGAGGTTTGCTGTCAATAGTACTACCAATAAGATTTATGTTGCTAATTTTGGAACTAATACTATTTCGGTTGTTGATGGCAGTAACAACTCAATTACACAAACAATTGCAGTTGGAAACGGGCCAAGAGCTATTAGAGTAAATCCCACTACAAACATGATTTATGTTAGCAATGGTAACAGCAACACCATATCAGCAATAGATGGAAATACTAATACTGTTGTAGCAACAATTCCTGTAGGTACAGCTCCATCTTCCATAGGGCTTAATTCAAACACAAATACTTTGTATGTGCTTAACGTCATTAGTAATAGTATTTCTGTAATTAATGGTGCAACTAATCAAGTGACAACAACCATTCCTGTTGGTTCTAATCCAAACGGGATTATAGTTAATGCACAAACCAACCGTATTTATGTAACTAACTTTTTAAGCAAATCTATTTCTGTTATTGATAGCTCTACTAATATGCCAGTAGCAAATATTGCATTAACTGGACTTCCTAGAAATGCAGGTTTAGATACTTCAGAAAACCATATTTTTGTAGTAGATCGCGAAAATAATTCTGTGATGGTGATAGATGGTGCTACAAATGCAATGTTAACAACAATTACTGTTGGTACTCAACCACAAGGCTTAGCAATTAATCAGGCTAATAATCGTGTTTATGTAACTAATAGTAGTAGCAATACGTTGTCAGTAATTGACAGCAACTCAAATACTATAATTGCTAATGTAGCTGTAGGTAATAACCCAAGTACCATTACACAAAATGTAAATACAAATTCTCTTTATATACTAAACAAAAATGATAGTTCTGTTTCTGTAATTGATACAACATCAAATTCAGTCATAGATACAGTAAAAATAAAAGGTGTAGATAATGATGCTGAAGCATTAACTATTAATCCTCTTACTAACAATCTCTATATTGCTAATTTTGGTAGCAGTTCAATAACAACATTTGCTGAGCCAGATTTTATAGTAGTTCCACTAAGATTAATGTTAGCTAGAAATCAAAGTAGTCAGCTAGTAATAACCATTAATCGTAGTGGGGGATTTAAGGATAGCATAAGTGTTTCAACGCCTGATCCAGCTATGTTAAAAACTCTAAAGATAAAAATCTCACCCATATCAGTTTCAACTACTAGTACAACTGCAAGCTTTAACATAAAGATAAAGAAAGCTGCTTCAGCAGCAATAAGAAATCTTGTCTTTACAGCCAAAGATAGCACAGGCCGCACACGTACAGGAGTAGTGACTTTAGTGATCCAATAATTTTATTTTAGTTAATCAAAAAGAAAGTCTAGGTATTGTCATGCCTAGGCTTTCTTTTTGCAATAAGTTTTATTTTAATACCAATAAAGCTGACCCGGTAAAAAATATTTTTTCAGAGTAAGTGACTACAAACTAAGTTGATAAGTTAAAACATCATAAAAAGGCAAACTAATTTTATAATACCTGCTCTAAAGTAATTATAATCTTAGTTCTACTTTTTGGTCTTAACTTCTTTTGTTTTATTTAATTTATTCTTGAAATTATAAAATTCATACTGTCAAGGAGCCGTTAGGTTATGAAGCCTTTTATTTGGCGTTTATTTGCTGTAACTCTTTTAATACTTGGGTTTGGTTCTAACACTTTGTTAAAGGCAGATCCTCCTGATCGTGTAGCTCGAATTAATTATCTAAGTGGTTCAGTGTCTTTTGAGCGAGGAGATTTAGATGAATGGGTAACAGCTGTAGTTAATTACCCATTAATTAGTGGAGATAAAATTTGGACTGATTTTCAGTCTCGTGCTGAAATGCATGTTGGGCAAACGGCTATTAGGTTATCTGAAAACACAGCTCTTTCATTCTTGAATTTAGATAATCAAACCATACAAGCCAGTTTGTTAGAAGGCTCTATAGATGTGCATATTCGTAAGCTTGGAGAAGATGAGTTTTTTGAAATAGATACACCAAATGTAGCTATTTCTATCTTGCGTCCTGGAGAATATCGTATAGATGTAAGTCTTAATGGAGATACTAGAGTAATAGCTCGTCATGGAGAAGTTGAGATAAATTCTTCTGGATCAGCATTTTCTATAAGAAGTGCAGAAGAAGCGCGTATTTCAGGTTTAGATGATTTAACCTATGATGTTTTAGCCGCCCCACCTTTAGATGATTTTGACCGATGGTCAGTACAAAGAAATCGTTTAGAAGACCAACTCACATCTACAAAATATGTATCCAGAGACATAATTGGATATGAAGATTTAGATCAATATGGAGCTTGGCAAACTCTACCTGGTTATGGAAATGCTTGGCGACCAACATCAGTTCCCAATGGTTGGGCGCCTTACCGTTATGGGCATTGGGTTTGGATTGAACCTTGGGGTTGGACTTGGATTGATGATACACCTTGGGGTTTTGCTCCGTTTCACTATGGACGTTGGGCATATGTAAACAATACTTGGTATTGGGTACCAGGAAGAATTGAGACTCGCCCTGTTTACGCTCCCGCTCTAGTAGCTTTTGTTGGAGGAAATAACTTTAACTTATCTCTTTCTTTTGGTGGTGGCGGAGTAGCTTGGTTTCCTCTTGCTCCAGGTGAAGTTTATGTCCCAGCCTATCATGCTAGTCCAACATATGTACGTAACGTTAATGTGTCTCATGTAACTAATATCACTAATGTTAATGTCACTAATGTTAATGTCACCAAAGTAAAATATATAAACCAAACTGTTCCTGGAAGTATAACAGCTGTTCCCCAAACCACTTTCACCAGTGGAGCTAAAATTAATAAAGCAGTTGTTTCTGTTCCACCTCAAGCAGTTATAGCTAGTGCTGTGATTGGAACTACTGCTTCTATTGCACCTACTAAACAAAGCTTAGTTCCCCAACAAACTGCTAAACCAACAGTTCATCCACCAACTAATATTCAACAACGTCCTGTTACAGCTAAGATTACACCTCCTGCACCTCCAGTTTCATTTACACTTAAGGAAAAAGCTTTAACATCTTCAGCAGGAAAGCCTTTAGATGAAAAAACTTTAGCTAATATTCGCCAAACAGCACCAATAGCTAAAAATCAAAATCCCCCTCCAGTAGTAAAACCTATTGATCCTAACTCAAATACTGTAAACAAATTACATCCAGCAAGAGAAGCATTAACAACAACTCATCCAGTTAATAATATCCCTGTTCAAGCAGCTAAGCCCAACCTAACAACAGCGGCCAAGCCTAATGCCGAAGCTAAACCTACTCCTAAACCTCAATCTACCACTAAGCCAAATACTCAAACAGATAAACTAGGTGTAGAAAAAAAACCAAATCAAGCTGTACCACCTAAACCTACTCCAACTCCAAAACCTCTTGAGAATAAAGCTGTAAAGGCTGCTCCAAAAACTAATCAAAAAACTATTGAGTCAGAAAAAATCAAGGAAGAGAAAATTAAAGAAGAAAAAGCTATGGAAGAAAGACATGAAAAACAAGAAGAAAAAGCTGAAAAATTAGAGTCTAAACCTGCTCCTAAACCTAACCAACAACATAAAATAGCTCCTAAACCTAAACCTAACAGTGAAAATGAAACTCCTAAGAAAGAAGAGGAAAAAGAACCTAAGTAAAGTAAATAGTTCCATACCTAAGGTATATACCTTAGGTATGGAAAAAAACTAGCAGGAAAAGTAGCATTAGTAACAGGTGGTTTAAGAGGAATAGGAGCAGCAATAGCGCGTTCATTAGCTGATGATGGAGCAGATGTTGCAATTAGTTATGCAAGTTCAGCAGATAAGGCTCAAGAACTAGCTAAAGAGCTTGAATCTAAAGGAGTTCGATCAGCAATTTTTCAAGCAGATCAAGCTGACGCTAAACAAGTAGAAAATCTAGTAGATAAAGTAGCAGAACATTTTGGTCACCTTGATATTCTTGTAAATAATGCTGGCGTATTGATACAAGGTATAGTTGGAGATCCTTCAAACAACTTATCTGAATTTGAGCGACAATTTGCAATAAATGTTGCAGGTGTAGCAGTAGCAGTTCGTAGAGCAGTTAAATATCTAGGTCAAGGAGGAAGAATTATAACCATAGGTTCAGTTGTTGGAGATCATAGCCCTTTCTCAGGAATATCCGAATACTCAGCAACAAAAGCAGCTGTAGCAGGTTATACAAGAGGTTGGGCAAGAGATCTTGGCCCAAAAGGTATTACAGTAAATGTTGTTCAACCTGGCCCAATTGAAACAGATATGAATCCTTCTAATTCAGATGGTGCCCCTGCACTAAAAGCTTTTACAGCACTTGGTCGTTATGGTTTGCCTGAAGAAGTTGCAGCTACAGTTGCATTTTTAGCAAGTCCTGAAGCAGCTTTTATAACTGGTGCAACTATTAATGTAGATGGTGGTTTTAATGCTTGATTAGTTTAATTACTATTATTGGCATAATTAAGTTTATCCACTTCTACTAAAATTATAAGGCAGGAACAATCCTGCCCTACAATTTTGATAAGCAGATACAACTAAAAAGATATGCGGAATCCAAACTGAATTTGGCGAGGTGCAAAAGCACTACGATATCTACTTGGTGGAGCAATAAAACGCCCATTCTCTACTGGAGGCAACTGAAAATTCAGGTTTGCATCAGGTGGAAAAATTCTATCAATTTTGTTTATATTTACTCTATTAAACACATTAAATGCATCTACGATGCCCTGTATTTTAATGTGTTCTTTAAATGAAACAGTACGTGTTAAGCGTAAATCAACCCCAGCAAAACCTGGCAAAATCCCTAGGTTTCTACCAATTGTTGTTCCTCCAATTAAAGGGCGATCTCCAGGAGGTTGATTATCCCCATTCATATTTAAGTCTACACCAGCAAGTAAGTTATAAGGTCTTCCTGATTCTAAATTAACTATAGTCGAAAGTTGAAAACCTGTTAGAAACCGATTTTTTGTATAACTAAGATCCCAAATACCTGATAAGTTAAAGCGATTGCGAACATCTTGTAATGATAAAGCCCGTTCTAATCTAGGTTTTAGTGGATCTACAGCTACACCTTCCTCTAAGTCAGTACGAAAATCAATATAATCATCTATAGCTTTAGAAAAAGTATAGTGAGCTAACACACCTATATGATTGGTAAATCGTCTTGCTAGTGAAAGAGTTAAGCCATGGTAATAACTATCAAAACTAGACTCAAATTGTATTACATCCCCGCGATTAGTATCTGGGCGGCCAGTTAATGCACTAGTCACAGGATCACCAAGTATTGGACGAACTATAGGGTTAATATTTCTTTGTGCAAAAAGTTTAATACCTCGAACAAAGTCATAGGTAGCGGAAAACACCATGTTTTTACCTATTAAATAGTCAAATCCAGCACTTACTTGTTGGGTATAATTATTTTTTATATTGGGATCAAACTGGTAAGTTTGACTTAGTTGAGGGACAAATAAACCTGGAGGTGGTTCAGTACTTTCTGGCAAATGATGACCTGGTTGACTGTAAGGCAAGACAGCAAAAGGAAAAGGAACTACTGCTAGTTTTAAGCTTGCAGAACTAGTAGTTTGTACTACTAAAGCTGGGCCAGGTAATGGTTCAACTCCAAAAAATAAACCGTAGGTTCCTCGTAAAGTTAATTTCTCCAGTTTTTTAGGATGATATGAAATAGCAACCCGTGGGCTAAAATTACCATTGTTATCTGGAACAAATCTTACTCGATTAATATCATAGCGTAACCCTAACTTAAGTAATAAATTGGGTCTAAGCCTAATATCATCTTGCACAAAACTAGAAAAAAGCGTAGAAGGTACTTCAGCACTTTTACCAAGAAATCCTTGAATATATGCTTGAGGTAAAGCGATTTGAGCAAAAGGAACATTTGCAGGAAATCCAGGAAATCGTTGTGGTGCAACAGAAGATAAGAGTTGTAAAAATGCTAATTGTTGAGGTGTACGTAAATTTGGATCAAAAGTTTGAAGTCCAGTAAAGAAAGGTAATCCCGGAGTGTTAGCCAATGCTGCAAAATCTATTGGGGCAAAAAGGGCTAAACCTCCACCAAAAATAGGTACTTCTAATTTTGGAGTTTCAATATGTAAAAAATCAATTCCAAACTTGATTTGATTATTGCCACGTGTCATAGAAACATTATCAATAAATTGAGTAATTCGTTGGGAACGTGGCTGAGGTAGAAAAGCCCCTCGACCAAAAGTTAAGCCTCCTTCTGGTGCTACTAGTTTTACAAGTGGGCCTGGATCTACAGGGTCAATTGTTTGATCCCGTTGTGTATATAAAAATCGACTTTCATTAACTAAGTTAAATCGTGTACTTAGAAAACTATTATTGATAGCTAGTGACTTATCTGTAAGCCGTTGAAGACCAGCACTAGTTTCTGCGGTAAGACCATCATCAAATGGCTCAAATGCTCCATTATAACTACCGCCATAATTATAGCGTACATAAAGATTGTCATTAGGGGTTAATCTAAAATCAGCACGTGCTAAAAATGTTGTACTATCAATAGAAAAAGGTCTTGGGCCATTATTAATTGTAAAACCCTGACTACGTATTGAAGCTATTGTACTATCTGTAATAGCAATAATATTGTTTTGTTTTATAGAACGACGTTCAAAAGAAAGAAAGAAAAATGCTCTGTCTTTTTTTATTGGGCCACTTAAAAGACTCCCAAACTGATATTGCTTATATTCTGGATTAACAGAAGCAAAAGCATTTCGGGCACTAGTAGAATCATTACGATCAAAAAAGAAAAGATTTCCAGTAAATTGATTTCCACCACCACGAGTAACAATATTAACAACTCCACCTATAGCTCTTCCAAATTCAGCACTGTAGCTATCACTAACTACTTGAAATTCTTGTACAGCATCTTGACTAAAAGTCGAACGTACTGAACCAGAAGCAATATCATTGTTGTCTAATCCATCAATTGTAACATTGTTTTGGCGAGCAGTTTGGGCATTGAAAGAAAGACCTGAACTAGCAGCAGCCCCTTGTGCTGGAACACGATCAGTTCTAACACGAGCGGCAGTCAAAGAAAAATCTAGAAAATCTCGCCGATTTATAGGCAGTGCATCTATTCTATCACGAGTATTATTAGTACTGCTTTCAGTCTTATCTTCCTGTATCAATTCATTAGCTTTTACTTCTATAACATCATCAATTTTTCCTAATGTCATTTCCACCGGTACTCTTGCTATTGTACCTAAATCCAAAGTAACTTTTATAGACTGTGTTTTAAAGCCTTCAGCCATAAAATTTATTTCATAAGTTCCTGGTGGTAAATCAAGAAATGAGTAAGAACCATTATTATTAGTCATTATCTCACGTTTCAGGTTAGTACTAGTATTAACTGCTGTTACAGAAACTCCGCTGATAGCAGCTCCTTGTTGATCAAGAATTTCACCAGTAACACTAGCTGTGGTTGAGCTGGCTTGTGCTAATACAGAAATAACAGAAGCGATCAAAACTAGTGCTATAAACATGCTATAAACCAGTATTTGTCTTAAGTATTTCATACCTTATACTCCTCTTAATTAAGACTCAGCCTAAAAAAGCATTTGAATAAATTGAACAAATTAAATGTAGTGGGAAAATTAACTTTTACCTAAAAGCCTAACAAAATATATCATGATATAGAGATTAAGACCTACAAGCTTCTTTTTAATCGAAAAGAATTCCAGCCATTTTCCCAAAGTCCTTGTAGCAAAGTTTGCCAAGCACCTCGTTTAGGATCAGGCTCATAGCCATTTCCCATACGATGAAGCTGTTGAGTATGCCACATTAGCTCTACAAAACCGTCAAACATCTCTATACCAACTTTGTGTTGAACAGCAGGCAATGCATTTGCGTTGCTAGCTAGAATTCTTGCTGGTAAATCTGGTTCTACTGCTAATGGGCGAGCTATGCCTATCAAATCAATTGCCCCTTCCTCTAAAGCTTCTTTCATTGCTGAAGCTGAGCGAAACCCACCTGTTAGCATTAAAGGTGTTTTTACTAATTTGCGTACTTGTTGGGCATAATCTAGGAAATATGCCTCACGCTTTTTAGTGCTTTCTTTTTGCTTATCTCCCATCATTGCTGCAACTTCATAAGTTCCACCTGAAATCTCTAGCAAATCAATTCCCTCTTGCTCAAGCATCTTAACAACTTCCATAGATTCTTCATTAGAAAAACCACCTCGTTGAAAATCTGCTGAATTTAGTTTTACACTTAAGATAGGTCGTTTACCTATAGCTTTACGAACATTTTTAACAATTTCCAGCAAAAAGCGGCGACGGTTTTCTGCATTTCCTCCCCAATTATCATTACGTAAATTAGTTAGTGGAGAAAGAAACTGACTGATTAAATAGCCATGAGCAGAATGTATTTGTACCCCAGAAAAGCCAGCTTTAACTGCTATTTGAGCTGTTTTTGTAAATCTTTCTATAATCTCTAGAATTTCTTTTTCTGTTAAAGCACGAGGCATAGCAAACATTCCGACCCCAACTTTAACTGGTACAGCTGAAGGAGCAACAGGTTGTGAGGAAACAAAGGTTGGAGATTGACGACCAGGATGATTAATTTGCATTATTATTTCCCCACCACGGGATTTCCCTACTTTTGCCCATTCAGACAATTTTGCTAAATCTCTTTCATCTTCTACCACTACATTACAAGGCTCACCTAATGCACGGCGATCAACCATTACATTTCCTGTGATTAATAATCCTGCTCCACCATCAGCCCAACGTTGATAAAGTCTTATTAACTCTGGAGTTGGAGAATTATAATAATCGCTTAACTGCTCACTCATAGCAGACTTACCTAATCTGTTAGGAATAGAAGTTCCACAAGGCAAAACTAATTTATCATGTAGTGTTATTGTCATAGATTTCCTTTCCTAGGGCATCGCTTTGTTATAGCCTAGGCTAAATATTCATACAATTTCTATATTCTGACTTAACTTTGGTTTAGGCTAACTATTGTAGTTATAAATAGGTTTCATCCTGTTCAATACGGCTCAACACCCAATCAAAATCACCGCTAGTAATTTTGCTGCCACAGTATTCACAGATACCTGACATATTAATTTGCAATGGTGCGCCACAATTTGGACAATTAGTATTTTCTTTATTGTTGGCTTTAGTACCACGGCGACGAATAAAAGTCCAATATTCGCTAAAACGCCTTATTTTATTAGGGTTGCCACTTACTACATTGCCTCTCATATCAGCAACATAATCATTCATACTAGCAAAAATACGAACAGTCACTGCATCATAAAAAGTATCTGCTTTAATTTTAACAGGGATAACTTGTTCAATATTGATATTAGTTAAAACGTTGCGTAGTTGTTGACGTTGATATTCACTAATCCAATAAACATGCATTTGGAAAATGCTATCTGTTTCAAAGGGGCGTGCGCGTTCCCATTGTAGTGAAGTCCAAGCTTGTTGAAGTTCTACAAAGATATAACTAGCACGTGCAACAAATTGTTGCCAAGAAAAATCTCGGTTTACAGCATTAAAACGCTCAGAAATAGCAGCAAAATTATATTGATAAACTGTTGGCAAATCAGTACCTTCTTCTGCAACATCCGAAGTTAGGAGTGGCCCTTTTGATTCACGTTCTAGGACTTGGATTTCGCTAACATACCAATCAAAATTCCCTTGTTTAATCTGTATTCCACAATAAGCACAAGCTCCATCAGGATTTTTTTCTAAAGAACCACCACAACTTGGACAGCGTAGCACTGTAGCCTTTTCAGGTGGACGTGAACAAATATTGCGATTGCGTGTGAATACCCATTTTTCAGCTTGATAGAAAGTATTTTCGCTATTTCTACCATTATCACTATATTCTTCTGTAAAATTGGTTGAAAACATAACAACAATGTTAACAACAGCAGATGCATCTGGATCGCTTACTTCAGCTAATCTTGAAGCTCCTACAATTACTCCTTTAATACCAACCAGTTTAGGAGTATTTAACCGTTTTAAGCTCTCAATTGCAGCAACAGATAAATAAGAGTTAAAATTATCTAAGTTATTTTTTCCTCTAGCATCTTGAACTTGTGCATAAAGTGTATAAATAAAATCTAGCAACAAAGGTTCTGAAAAATTTGGATCGTATTTACGTAACTTATCTAGATTAATATCAACAAGTTTATCAGCATCTTGAGTATTAGGTCGCTCACCTCTGGAAGAATAAGGTTTTGGTTGGTTATTACGATATCTAAGAACAATAATAAAGGCAAAAATAAGAAGCAAAAACACTATAGGAAATCTTCTAATTATATAATAAAAAGCACTGTGTGAACTACTATAACCATCATAACTACCATAACTACTTCCACTACTACCATAACTACTTCCGCTTGAACTGCTCCCATAACTACTTCCGCTTGAACTGCCATAACTGCTTCCGCTTGAACTGCCATAACTACGGCTTGAACTGCTGGAACTACTAGAACTTGAGCTACTACGATAACTGCTTGAACTACTAGAACTTGAACTACTACGATAACTGCTTGAACTACTACGACTACCAGAAAAAGAACTTCCTCCACCAACACGTGCTGAGGTTGTAAGGCTAAAAGACAAAACAAAGCTACAAGTTAATAAAGAAACAATAAGGCTAGTTAGAAGCCATTTTTTTAATGTAGAACAATTATTTTTCATTTTACTATCCTAGGTCGGTTAGGCAGTTCATCGGGATTATCTTCAGTTGAAGGAAGATAAGCGGCTAAAACTTCTCCAAGTTTAGCAATAATAGCTGGGATTTCCTGAGCTGGTTGAGGGGATTTTTCTTTTTCTAAAACTTCAGCTAACAACTTCTTCCACTCTGATGCTGGCATAGCAGCTAATATGCCTGTATCTGCAACAATTTCAATGTTACGTTCTAATACTGAATAATAAATAAGTACTCCTGTACGGGCGCGAGTGTGAGTTACATTTTCTTGATAAAATTCATTAATAGCAGCTATTTTCACTTGTTGACGTCGTCTTTTAGCAGTTGTAAGCCAACGACGTAGAGGAGTAAATGATGATAAGTAAGCTGTTACAACAAATACTATAGGTAGCTCTACAGGTATCACATAATCAGTGAAGTACTCTTCACTAAAAAGAACAAAAATTAATGCAAGCCAAGTAAAGAAAGCACCTACTAAATAAGCAACATCCCTATAACTACCTGAATAAGGATGTACAACTACAACAAATTCTGCTGTTGTTTTTTCTTCTGCTTTTTCAATACTACTAGTAATTGCATTATAGTAACTATCTGTAAATTTCACAGTTTTACATCCAAAAAATGATTAGGTTAAAGATATTATGGACGAAGTAAAATAGGCTAGCAAGTAGGCTATGCTTGATTAAAAATTAGTTGCTTTTTAGTGTATAAAAAAATTGTGACATTCTTGATACAATGTTAGTTAGTTTCTAACACTAACATTATTAACAATAAATTTATTTAGATAAAAGGATATAATATGGCTTGTTACTACACAATAACAGGAACTGATGATCAAATCTACTTAGCAGAAATTAATGAAAATTCAGGTTCTTTTAGTGTTTTTGGGCAAATAACTACAGCCTTTTCCCCTTCAGTAGCAGTTAATAAAAATGGAGATATATTTATTGCTGTTGTAGATGAAAAAAAACAGATTCAAATATTAACCTGTCAAAATGATGGAGTAATTAATTCAACTTCGATAATAGAAGGATTTAGCACTAATTATTCAGTTTCAATTACATTTCAAGGAGACAATCTTTATTGTGCACTTATTGATGTTGATGGTTTGCCTCACCTAATACTTTATAAAGAAGGGGAAATTCAAGAGTTACCAGTAAATTCAAACCTCAAAAGTATATCTGCACCTGTTATTTTGGCATTTCACAATATACTTTTTTACGGACTTGTGAATGAAGATAAAGTCCCTATGTTGGCTATTTGTGATTTGGCTACTTGTGAGAATGAGACAAATTTTATATTTTATCCTGTTGGCAAAGAGGTCACAGCAATAGGAATTTCTCTAGCAATGTTTAATGGAAAGCTTTTTTATGCTTTTACGGCAGAAGATCAACAAATTTATCTAGCTTCTATGGATGATTTAGGTTTTGATTTTGATTTAGTTGATAGTAATACTGTCTTAACAACATTTGCTCCATCACTAGCAGTTTTAGGAGATAAATTAGCCTGTGCAATTGTTGGAACGGATCAACAACTTTATCTAGCCTCATCTAAAAATGGAAAGATGTTTTCTTCTTTTGATAACTTTAACCCTGGAGCATTGAGTAAAGCATCTCCAAATATTACAGATACAAAAACTGTTTATTTTAACAGTGTAAGTTCTCCAGTAGAAGCAATTAAGGTTAAAAACGGGTTTTTGATGCCTACACGGGCAAATACTATAGCTCATTTTCAGTTTGCTTTAGGTTCTGATGATTTAGCTATTCAATATATTCTTGCCTATCAGGCAGCCTGTCAAAAAACTCCTAATGAATGGAAAGTGCTATTGGCCTTAGTGCTAAAAACTGAGGCCATTGTCACAGATGAAAAAGGAAAACAACATGAAGTAAAAAATGAACTATCAGAAAAAGATATAAAAACAGCTAAAAAAGCCTTTAAGCTATTTAAAGAGTATGTTTTTGCTGCCACAAATGGACAAATGCGTATTGTTGAAGATTATATAGAAATAGCTGATTCACTTGTAGTAGATAAGCTAGATGATGGTAATTTCTGGCTAAGGGATAGCAAAGTTTTCCCTAATGAAACTACTCCATTTGATAAATACAATATGGTGTCATACATTTTTCCAATCAATGATATGCCATCAATTTATTTAGGATTAGCCTTTCTTTATGGCAGTTATTCTTCTACAGGTTGTGTACTGCTTAAAAATAGTGTTAGGCAAACAGCCGCAGTACAACTGCATGAGTTTTTACATGTAACGGCTGGAATGGCTAAAAGTATTGGGTACAAAGCCACTCCAGATGTTCATTGGGGGCCAGGTTGGACTAGTAGTAATGGAGGAATTGATGGGGACAATGTTTGGTATAGAAAAACCATAAGCTCCATTTATAGCGATAGTTTTTGGCAAAATGTCCCTTTAATCAAAAATGCTAGGAAACGTTATAATCAAAAAATAGCAGGAAATTACTTCTCTTGGTCAAAAGTAAAAGAAGACTGGCAATTTGAGCTACCTCAAATAACGGCTGAGTTTCTCCAAAACCGAACTCAGCTTTCAGAACTAAAATTTGATTTTATAAAATTAAATGATACCTGCTATCAGTTTTTGGTAAATGGATTTAGTCCAGATGAAGTCCTTTCACCTGTAATTACAGAGGCTAAAGCAAATGATTTAACTTTTAATAATGCACTAACTTTGTCTACACCTGTCTACCCGCCAGAAATTTCTGATCCTTGGGGTGGTTATAAAACTCATCCCATAGAATCTATGGCTGTTATTCGCTACAAAACACATGACAGTTATAAAGACCTCGTTTTTATTCGTATAGAAGTTGCTGATGCTGTTTTAGAAAGATTTAAGATTAGAGAAATTCCAGCTAGTGAACAAATTCTAGGCTATGTAACCACAATTTTTGATAATGATGAATTTAACTCATCCCCATTTTTATTAGTAGAAATAGATCTAGGAGAAACCTTTCCTGCTTCAGAATTGGCAGCAATAGGAGTAAATGAAGATCGCTATGTAGATCATTTTCATGCAGTAGCAAGTTGTGATGTACCTTATCAAGAAGACTTTGAACCTCAAGCAGCAGTTGATAGTTTTGGTCAAACTTACTTCTGGAGTACAAGAGAATTTTATGAAAATGAAACTTTTACTGTAGATTTTGAAAAAGTCTTAGAAGCAAATCAAATAGTTTCTGTTCAACAAGCTAGCAAATCTCATCCTGCTGATTTTATTAGAAATGGAGCATTTGAAATATCTCTAGATGGTGAAAATTGGGAAGAAATTGCTAGGATTTCTAAGAAAAACTTTGAAGTAACTATTACCCAAGAATTTCGTTATGTAAGGTTAAAAGCTCTTTCCAATACAGAACATTGGATAGCTATTAGAGATATCTCTTTAGGCCCTCTACAAAGAGAATTTGATGGTTATCTTCCTATTGGTAAAGTTTGTGGTAGATAGTAAACAGATAAGCTTACTTTACAAAATATTTACTTCTGTTCTTTAGGAATATCTTTTGTTGATTCTTTAGAAGCATCTTTAGCATCATCTTTAATTGGGTTTTTGGATGCTTCTTTAGATGCTTCTTTAGAAGTAAAAGTTAAATTTGCTCCAAAAAGTAGCTCATTATTGTCTGCTTTGTAATTAACATCTGCTAATGTGATTACTTGTGTTTCTTTAGGTAAACTAAAATTAGTACTAATAAGTTTAGGTAATACAATAGGTTTCACCACTGAGGCAACGTCAACTGGAACATTTTGAGAAGTACTTACATCTTTGCCTATCATTTGAAGAGGAACTTTAATGTCTAGATGAACTGTAATTTTTTTAGGAACAGGTTTTAGTAAAAAATCTTGGCCTGATTGCTCAACAGTAAAAGCAATTTTATCTTGTAAATTAACAGATATTTGAGGGTTAGCTCTATAATCAAAATTTAATTGTTTACCTTTTGCTTGAGCTTGAATTTGTCCAGATGCATCTACATATAGACTAATCTGACCATTTTTTATTTCTTGAACCTCTGCATCTCGTAAATCCAATGTTCCATCACCATTTTCAATATCTAAATAGTTTTCATATTTTGCAAAACCTAAATCAGATTTAGACGACATTACCCGACAAGGCAAAAGTTTTATAACTACATCCCTAACGCTTACTTGAGCTAATTGATCTGCTAATGTATCTAGAAAGTAGCGTTTCACTATTATAGAAAAATCTGTTTTGCTTACTAATTTTGCACTAAGTTCATCAATTTGCTTATCTAATTCTGCTACATTAATAGTTGTTGTACTATCAGTATTTTGTTGTAAGAAACTAGCAGGTGATAGCTTAGGAACAGGTGGTTTTGATTTTGGTTTTGTGTCTATTTGTCCTTGACTAATAGACAAATCCTGAACTTTAGCAAGTAAAACTAGTCTGTTATTTAGTGGTAACAAATCAATAATTTTGAATTTACCTCGAATGCGTCGCGCTTCTGTGCTAATTTCATAAGCAACTGGCTTGGTCTGGCTATATTTATCTGCTGCAATAAGACGGTCAAAATCCAATTCCAAAGGTAGTTTAACAGGTGGTAAAAGTTTTTCTAACTGATCAGCAGAAAGTGTACTTGGAAGTGGTGTTGACGAGGTCGAACTGTTAGGGTTTTGAACGTCTACAATCTGAAATTTTGCAAATAATGCATCTTTTTCATCCTGTTCAACTAATAATCTTGCTGTAATATTTAATGATGTAGTAACGCTAATCAGTGAATTAGTAGATGTAAGCTGAGCTTGCAACTGAGCTAAGGCTAATCCATTAACAAAGACCATATGTGGATTTACAACCGTAACATCAAAAATATTTCCTAAATTAAACTTACTCTTTGTTAACTCAGTAAGCAAATTTGAAAACAGTTTTTCATTAAAAATCAAAGATAAATCTGCACGATTTCGTTTTTGTAATTGCTCTAGTTTTGTTTTTAAGTCAGGAAGTGCTAATAAACGCTCTTTGTTTAATTTTTCACTTAATACTGGAGTTGTTTTTTCTACAGTTGCAACCTCTTGAAGGCTTGTAGATGGACTTTGAGAGCTTATGGTACCTTGAGGGGTTTGAGCTAATGTGAGGCCTAATAGACTAGCACTACATAAAGTTACTAGGACACACTGTTTTGCTATTTTTTTTATAAATACATTCACCATTGCATTATCAGATTAAGGTTTATTCAAAATTTTTACTTCTAGAATTACCAAAGTAGGATTAATAAGAAGTGTAAAAAGGTTTCCTATAAAATGACAAGTCTAGCTAGAAATAATTTGTTTTACGAATTTACTTAATAAAAAAGAGCAGCCTATGAAAGCTGCTCTGAAAACACACAAAATAATATAAAAAACTACTTTAAAGAGCAAACCTCTTATCTAATACCAGAAGGTTGACTAAATTGACCTATTGCTGTACCAGCTTGACCAACTACTGTAGCAGTACCACCAGTAGCAGCCTTTGATTGAATACGATTGTTACCTGTATCAGCAATAAATACATTTCCTGATAATGTTACTACTACACCTTCAGGACTACTTACTGTTCCTGCTGTAGTTCCAGCACTCATAAACACAGACCAAGTTCCATTTGTATTGACTTGAATACGGTTGTTTCCAGTATCTGCTACCCATATTCTTCCATTATTATCCACATATACTCCCTTAGGTACTAATATTTGATTACCTGTTTTTCCTCCTGCTATTAGAACAGTCCAACCTGTATTTAAACCATTGCTATTTACTTGAATACGGTTATTTGCTGTATCTGCTACATAAACAGAACCATTTAAGTCTACTGTTATAGCTTGTGGTTGATTGAACTTTCCAACAGCAGTTCCAGCAGTTGCTTCTGCAAATACACTAATAATTGGACTTGTACTTGTTGGATTTGTTACTACTAAGATTGTGTTATTTCCTGTATCAGCTATGTAGAGTTTGTTGTTTATTTCATCATAAGCAATCCCACTAGGTTGACTTATTTGAGTAGATTTAAGGCCTCCAACAATTACTTGCCAATTGAGTCCACTATCTGTAGAGCGTTGAATACGATTATTTCCTGTGTCAGCTACAAAGATGAC
This sequence comes from Blastocatellia bacterium, assembly GCA_039812885.1. Taxonomy (GTDB): domain Bacteria; phylum Acidobacteriota; class Blastocatellia; order Chloracidobacteriales; family JADJPF01; genus JADJPF01. The sequence goes on along the minus strand of JBDIBI010000001.1, from coordinate 444,524 downwards.
TGTATCCATAAAATTAGCTGTCACTGCTTTAGGAGCATTAAATTGCCCTAACCCTAGTCCAGCCCCATTTCCTACCATTTGCCAAGATTGACCATTGTTTGTAGAGCGTTGAATACGATTGTTTAGTGTATCTGCTACATAGATTGTATTGTGATCTACAGTTGATACAAACAAGTTAACATTATTTGAAGTACTTCCATTAAAGTTACTATCTCCACTGTAAGTAGCTGTAATAGTGCGAGTTCCTACATTATTAATAGCCACAGTCAAAACTGCCTGACCATTGCCTACACTTGATGAACCTAAAGTTGTTGCTCCATCTTTGAAAGTAACAGTTCCAGGAGTGATACCTGCACCTGGTGAAACTACTGAAATAGTTGCTGTAAATGTTACCATTTGCCCAACCACTATTTGGTTTTGGCTTGCTGTTAATGATGTAGTTGTGTTTGCTTTACTTACAACTAATGACACTATATTTGATGTGCTAGAGTTAAAATTAGAGTCTCCACTATAACTAGCAGTAAAAGAATGAGTTGCTACAGATAATGCAGAAACATTCACGCTTGCACTACCATTACTTAACATTATAGGGCTTCCTAAGTTAGTTGTTCCATCTTTGAATTGAACAGTTCCTGTAGGAGTAGCACCTGCTCCTGTTACTGTCACAGATAAGTTTACAGATTGTCCAAATACTGATGAGGTTGGAGTTGCTGTTAATGTGCTTACAGAAACTTTTTTTACAACTTGAGAAATAGCTGTAGACGTGCTTGTTATAAAGTTAGTATCTCCGCTATATACAGCAGTTATAGAATGTGAGCCTCCTGTTAATGTACTAGTTGTAAATTGAGCAGAACCATTGCTTAGAGTTACAGCAGAACCTAAATTAGTGGAACCATCTTTGAATTGAACCGTTCCTGTTGGAGTACCAGTTGCAGGTGCTATAGGAGCAACTGTTGCTGTAAATGTCACTGATTGCCCAAACCCTGATGGATTAATTGAGGAGCTAACAGTTGTTGTTGTATTTGTACAGACATTTTGCAATATTGCTACTGTACTACTACTAGGATTGGTAACAGCTAAATCTAGTTTACCATCTCCATCTATGTCTCCTGTGGCTACTGAACCAGGGGCACTGCCAGTAGAAAAAGTAACTTGATTAGCAAAAGAAATATTACCACTAGTACTTGAATTTTGTAACACTGATACTGTAGTATCAATACCATTAGTGACAGTTAAATCAAGCTTACCATCTCCATCCAGGTCACTTGCTATTATCGAGCCAGGACTACTACCAGTAGAAAAAGTAACTTGAGTGGCAAAAGAAATATTACCACTAGTACCTGTATTCTTTAGCACTGACACTGTATTGCTAGCCTGATTAGCAGTAGCTAAATCAAGCTTACCATCCCCATCCAAATCACTTGCTATTATCGAGTCAGGACCTTTATCAGTAGCAAAAGCAACTTGAGTGGCAAAAGAAATATTACCACTAGTACTTGTGTTTGCTAGTACTGATACTGTATTGTCATTAGAGTTAACAACAGCTAAATCAAGCTTACCATCTCCATTTAGGTCTTTTATTGCTACTGAAACAGGGCGGTTACCAGTAGAAAAACCTTGACCAGTAAAAGAAATAGTGCCATTAGAAGTTGTATTTTTTAATACTGATATTGCAGCAGCACCTATGTTAGTAGTAACTAGATCAAGTTTACCATCTCCATCTAAGTCTCCTATTGATACAGAGAAAGGGAAAACACCTGCACCAAAAGTAACTTGATTAGCAAAAGAAATATTACCATTGGTACTTGTATTTTGTAACACTGATACTGTCGCATCATTAAAATTAGCAATAACTAAATCTGGCAAACCATCTCCATCTATGTCTCCTATAACTACAGAGACAGGTGCACCTCCAGTAGCAAAAGTTTGTTGCGTGGCAAAGGAAATACTATTAGTACCTGTGTTCTTTAGTACCGATATTGATTTATTAGTTTGATTAGTAACAACTAAATCCAGCAAGCCATCTCCATTTAAATCTCCTACTGCTACTGAACGAGGAAAAGGGCCAGTACCAAAAGTTTGTTGAGTAGCAAAATTAATATTAGAACAAGGTGGAAGAGCTAAAGAATTGGTAAATGGTTTAGATTGACCAAATTGTCCAGAAAAGTTACTTGCTTTAGTCTTTCCAATAAAAGATGGAATTGTAAAAATCCCAAGCAAAATAATTAAAAATAAGCACTTAATAGCAATAATACTTGCACCAGCAGTTTTTACATTTTTTATTTTAGAGCAGTTTTTTGGGGCATTCGAGTTAGTGACCATGGCTAGGCTTCCTCCATTAAACAGTAATGTCAGGTTAAAAATCAATATTGTTGCTGTAACATTATGATTACAAATAGGTTATATAATGTGTTTGATCATTATGGAACAATTTTGGGAGTTTAAATTTCTCCCTCTATTTTAGACATGCGCAGAACTTTAGAATTTTTGCCCTCAAGAATAAAAATTTAAAAAATTTTTCCTTGTTGTTTTTCTCAAGAGTATTTTGTAAAGTGAAATGAAAGATTAATAGGAAAGAAAACTTAGATGGGAATTTTTGTAAACGTTATAACGCAAAAGAGTTAATGACTAATCAGCTTTGGCAGAAACTAAATTACCTTGTTCAAAACGAAGTGGTACTTGGGTTTGGACGAATTTAGAAAATTCTTCAGGAGTGCGTTCTTCTAATTTAATACTCCAGATCTTAATTGTGCCATCTAAACTTGCCGTTACCAACTTTCTACTATTAGAGCTAAATCTAACAGCTATGCCCCATTCTTTATGTGCTTGTATTACCATTACTTGCTTACCTGTGTAAGCATCCCAAATTCTAAGAGTGCCATCTGTTGAGGTTGCAGCAATAAAATCTCCATCATTGCTATAATCACAAGAAAAAATGTCAGCTTTTGCTCCTTCAAGTGAAAAGAGTAATTTGTTGTTTACTAGATCCCAGACTTTTACACTAGTATCTTTGCTAGATGAGATAATTCTTTTTCCATCAGGGCTAAAGTGTGCCTGAAGGATTTCTAAGTCATGTGGCCTAATAGTTTGGAGTATAGTTCCTTTGTAAGCATCCCAAATAATTATTGTTTTTTCAAAACCAGAAACAGTAACAGCCAATTTTCCATCAGAGCTAAATTCCACACAATTAACTTGGTTTTTATGTCCTTCTAAAGTTAAGAGTAATTTACCAGTTTCTGCATCCCAAATTTTTGCAGTTTTATCAGCACTTCCCGTTATAATCCTTTTTCCATCGGCACTGTAGGCTGCATACCAGATATCTCCTTCATGACCTTTTAAGGTAAGCAGGAGTTTTCCTGTTTTGTCCCAAATATTGGCTACTTTACTACGTGTCATTCCAAGAGGGTTTCCTAATACAAATTTTGGATCACCTGCTGCCGTTGTAAGTATTTTAGAATCATCAGGGCTAAATCTTGCAAAACCAGATATAAAAGTAGTTGTATTAACGTCAAAAGAAAACAATTGCTTCTTTGTCTCTACATCCCACAGAGAAAGCTTTTTACCTTCCCTAACTGTAACGATTTGTTTTCCATCATGACTAAATTCAGCAGAAGTAAGTTTATTAGGAAATGTTTCTAAAACACTACCTAATAATTGAAGTTTACTTATATCCCAAATTTTTACTTTACTATCATAACCAGCCGAAACAATTTTGTCTCCTTTGTCATTAAAAAATGTGCTCCACACATAGCTAGTGTGACCTTCTAATGAGCTAATTAATAAACCATCTTCTGCATTCCAAATTTTTATAGAGCTGTCTCCTGAACCAGTAACAACAAGAGTTCCTGTTGAATTAAAACTAGCTGAGTTTACTCCATTATTGTGCCCTACTAAATTTAGCAAGAGTTTTCCGGTAGTTGCATCCCAGATTTTGGCCAGTCCATCAGTGCTTGCTGTAACAACTTTTTTTCCATCAGGACTAAAGTTAGCCACTTGTACTCTGTCTTTGTGACCTTCAAAGGTGACAGTTATATTTTTACTCTGTAAATCTAAGATTCTAGCTTGGTTATCTCCATTAGCCATAAGTACAGTTTTGTCATCAGGGCTAAAAACAGAATAGGATACACGGAAAGGATATTTAAATGATTCTAAAATTTGGCCTTTCTCAACATCCCAAATAGTTAAAGCATTATCTTCACTTGAAGAAACTATCTTTTTGCCATCATGACTAAAACTAATTTTACGAATTGCAGCATTAAGACCTTGAAGAGTTTTAATTAGTTGGTAACTGCTTGAATCCCAAAATTTTATAGTTTTATCTCTGCCAGTAGTAGCAAAAAACTTTCCATCAGGGCTGAAAGCTACTCCTAAAACTTCATCCGTATGATCAGTGATAGTTTTGATCAGCCTCCCTGTTGAAGTTTCCCAAACTTTTACAACAAAACTATCATCGCCGCTGACAATTTTGCTAGCATCAGGGCTAAAAACGGCAAAATTAACACCACTTTGATGGCCTTCCAAGGTATAGGCTTTAGAGTTTTCAAGTAGCCTAACTGTTTCAGCCATCATCAGCTTTAGCCCTGCTGTATTTTTTCCTCTTTTGTAAGCCTCGCTAAAATAGACTGCCGCTCTACCAGGCTTACCATTTAAGAGTTCTTGCCGACCCTGCTCTTCATAAGAATTTAGCAATTGTGCTTCTGTTTGCTTATTAATCCAATAAAATACTGTTAATGCAGCAATTAATACTCCAAAAGCTGCTGTTAGTAAAAACCGCCTTCTTAAGCGGCTACGAGCAGCTTCTGCAAGGCTAGCATTGCTAAAAGCTTCTTCAATATCTGTTAATTTTCCTGCATAGCGAGAGCGCCATAACTGTAGTTCTGCAAGTGCATCATCCCGCCAAAGCAGTCCTTTAGGGCGGTTTCGCTCTTGCCATTGACGAGCAGTTTCACGAAGTTGATCTCTTAACCTTGCACCTTCGGCATCTTCTCTTTGCCATTTAATCAGTCTAGGCCAAGTCGAAAGCAACGCTTCATGAACTATTTCAATACGATCTATTCCTTTTTCACCTTCAGTAGAAACTAAAAGCCTAGATAAAATTAACTTTTCTATTATTGATTCACCATTTTTAGTATTTCCAAGCAGTTGCAATAGCTCTGAGCGTGTTAAAATCGAGCGTGTTCCATAACTTGTAACTAAATGCCGAAAAGCTTCTCTAACAAGTATTTGTTCAGCTTGGGTCATTTGTTGAAGCATACTTTCAGCATGTTTAGCTAATGCTCCTCCAACTCCTCCCATTAATTCATAACTTCTGCGTCTAAGTAGTTTGAATTGTTTGTCGCGTTGTTCCCATAGTTTTGCTGCGGTAAAAGCTAGTAATGGTAAAGCACTGGGTTGCCCTTTTAGCTCCTCCATTATTTCTATAGGCAGTTTATTATCTTCAAATTCATAGCCAGCTTTTCTTGCAGGTAATATAAGAATTCTCAAGAGTTGTGCTGAATCTGGAATAGTTAAAATTTCTAGTGCTTGGTTGAGTCTTTCCTTTAACCCGCTAAGTTCTTTGGCTTGTACAAGAAAATCATCTCGTAATGTAAGTATTACTCTTATAGAGTCTTCTTCTGAGCATGCTGCTGAAACTATTGCTTCTACATAAAGCGTTTGTTCTTCTTTATTTGAGCAAAGTGTTAAAATTTCTTCAAATTGATCTACTACTAATAAAAGTTTGTTTTTTGTTTTTATAGTAAAATCACGTAATATTTGAGCTAAAAAGCCTACATTTTTTTGTAAAGAAAGTTTTAAGTCTACTAGTTCTATTCCTAGAGTTGAAAGTTTTAAGGAAAGTGTAGTAAGAGGAGAGATTCCAGGACGAGTTGTTATAACTTGCCAATTTTGACCAAGAGCAGCAACTACACCAGCTTGAATAAAAGAGCTTTTTCCCGCTCCTGATGCGCCTACTACTACAAGTAAAGGCTGTATTTGTAATCGATTTAGGAAACTTTCTGTTTCTTTCTCTCTTCCAAAAAATAAACCATTATCTTCAGGAGAAAATGTAGCTAATCCTAGATAAGGTGATTTTTCTATTAAATATTCTATATGTGATTTTTCATTTTCTGCAAAAAAATTGTTTCTAAGCCATTCCAGAGTTTCTTCATTTTCTATTTCAAATCTTTGGGGAAAAGAGATTAATTTTGCTCCATTATGTCCTTTTCCTTCTAGTAAAAATATTTCCTGCTCTGTTCCTGCAATAGGTTCAGTTACTTCTATAAGTGGCCACAGAGATAAAACAAAACAACCACTAGAATCTATTAATATAGGTTTACCATTAGCCAACTTATTGTTTTTTATAGCTACTATAGCAAGTTTTTTTGTTGCTCCCATCCATTTAGTAGCTTGATTACCTTCAGGTATTACCAAATGATAATCATTTAGCCAAAGAGCTGCTTTTAATAATAAGGTAAGCTTACCAAGAAAATCTGCAAGTAACTTAACTAGTTCTTCTTCTTTTAGAGTTGTATTGGATAGAACTTTTTCTTCTAGCAAGAGCAATTTGGTAAAGGTTTCATTTGTAGAATTAAGATTTTCACCATCTTCTACAAAGAATAGTGATACAAGTTCAGGAATAGGAAAAATATCTTTGTTTTTAGCAAAAGGACGGCAAAGTTCTCTAGAAAGCTCTATCCATTGTATCTTGCTCAAGCCTTCTTGACATAAAGACTTTACGTATTTGCTTACTAAATCATCTTTTTCTTTTTTTCCAGAAAAACTAATATAATTTACTAACGCTAAGATTCCTATATAACGAATAAAGACCTGAAATACTAAAAATACTCTATCTCTAAACTGATAAATGTTATGAGAAGCTAAAAGACTAGAAATACTCTCAGCCAAAGGTTTAGGAGCATTGATCAAAAGGTCTTCTTTTAAAAATTCATCTAGGTTAGGTAAAAGGGCTTTGTCCTCATCAAAATTTGATGCTAGACGAAAATCTTTAGCAAATTCCAAAACTGTTTGGTAACGGTCTTCTGCTTTTTTAGCTAAGGCTTTTTGTAAGACTTGATTAAGTTTAGCAGGAAAACTTTCTTTAAGTGGAGGAATATTTTTAGATGTATGAGCTTTATACAGCTCAATTCCTTTTTCCTTAAATGGAAGAGTACCTGTTATAACTTGATAAGCTAAAACTCCTAAGGAATAAATATCACTACGAGCATCCACATTTGCTCCGCTTTCCCATTGTTCAGGTGACATATAGGCTGGTGAACCTATAAACCCTTCTGTTTGAAAGGGTTCATTATTTCTACTAATGTAATTGGGGTTCTTAAGAGCAATTTCTTGATTATTAGAGTTAGTTTTTTTCTCTGTGTTTAGACGGTCATTATTAGAATGATTTATTTGACTTTCAATTGTGCTAATTTTGTTATTAATTGTACTTTTTGGGTTAATGATAAAGTCTTTAGTAAATTTGATATTGTCTTTACTGGTTTTGTCAGACAAACTTCTAGAATCAGTTTCTTCATTGGTTTCCCCAAGTAAAAAATCATTTGCTATTGGAGAATTAAGATTTAAGCCTTTAGCAATGCCGAAGTCCAGAAGTTTTGGTAACAACCGCCCAGCCCTAGAAATAACCATAACATTAGCAGGTTTTAAATCTCGATGAACTATTCCTGTTTCATGTGCTGTATGCACAACTTCACAGATTTTATCTAGTAAAGGAACAAATTTTTCTAAAGGTAATGCAGTTCTAGAACGTAGAATTTCATTTAGTGGAGTACCTTGAACAAACTCCATAGCAATCCAAAGCAGTCCATCTCTTTCTGCTCCAAATGAATAAATATGGGCACAATAAGGATGTTCTAGCCGTGAAGCTAAATGTGCTTCTCTTTTAAAGCGTTCTATTATGTTTTGGTTTGTTCTATGACGAGTATGCAGAATTTTTATTGCAGCTTCACGGGATAAAGAGATCTGAGTAGCTTTATATACTGTGCCAAATCCCCCTTCTCCTAATTTTTCTTTAATTAAAAAATCGCCTAGTACTCTTCCTACTATATTCTCACTTACGTTAAAAGAGATTTTTGCTTTCTTTTTTGAGCCATTAGAGTCTTCTGATTTAGGAGTTTTTGTAGAAGATTCATCTAAAAGATCAATGGCTTTATTGCGTGAGAAAAAATTTCCCAATTCACGTTTTGAAATAAACTCTAGAACTTCAGCACGTAATTCTGGATCTTCATTACAAACTTTATTTAGGTATTCTTCTAAGGAATTTGCATCTTTGTCTAAAACTATTTCAAGTATTTCTTTGACCTGATTCCACCGCTCAACATTCATGATTTAGGTCTTTCTAGTGCTTTTGCCAACCACATTTTAGCTATTTCCCATTTTCGTCGAACAATTTTAGGAGAAAGTTGCATAGCTTCAGCTGTTTCTTCTATGGTAAGCCCTCCAAAAAATCGCAACTCAACTAAACGGCTTTGTTCTGGATCTATTTTAGCAAAATCACTTAGTGCATCATCTAAAGCTATAATGTCTAAGTCTTTGAACTCGATCTGATCTGGAATATCTTGTAAAGAAATTTTGTTAGAAGCATTAAACCTTTTATCAGCGAGTCGTTTGCGGGCATAGTCAACTAAAATATGTCTCATTAATTGGCTGGCAATTCCAAAAAAATGTGCACGGTTTTGCCAGTCTATCGATTCTATTTTAATTAATCTTATATAAGCTTCATTAACTAAGGCGGTGGTTTGAAGCGTATGATTAGCACGTTCTTCAGACAGATATTTACTTGCAATTTTCTTTAATTCTTTATAGACAAAGGGTATTAAAGAATCTAATGCTTCTTTATCTCCACTTTTCCATTTTACAAGTAGTTGTGTGATGTCTTGACTTACTGATTTATCCATGTTTGTCTCAACAAAATCTTTAACTTTTCTGAATTTTCCTTATATTATAAAAAGTTATTAGCAAATAACTCAAGTTATTACCTATAAAATACAATAAAAAGCTTTAATAAAAGCTCTAATCCCAACTTCTTTATAAGTGACAAAATGAAATAGATTTAAGCAAAAGACGATCAATAAGAAAGTTATAAGAAATCTAGAAGGTTTAATGATTTTGTAGTGTAGTAAGGATGGAGACTAAAATTACCCCATCCATAGAATCAAATTATCCAAAATACTATCTGATAGATAAAATACTTTAATCCGCCGTTTCTTCTTCTGCAACAATCTTAAATCCACTAGTGGCATTACCAGTAATCTTAAATGTCATAGCCCCACCTTCATAAGAATATGTGCAATTATACTTATCAGCTTTTTCTTCCTTTTCACAACCCTGGAAGGTTAAACCTGAAGCTTCACCACTGGCAGAAAAAAATCTATCTACAACTTTAGCTACTGCAAGTTTAGAAGCTGTAGCCTTATCCTTTTCTTTACAAGCTTTCATAAATTGTTTTACCACTTCCTCTGCACTAGTAATTTTTGCTTCCCCTGTATCTACTGGTGTTTTTGTTGATTCTGGATTTGGTGTAGTGGCTGGATTTGGTGTGTTTACTGGACTTACTGCGGATGGTTTATCACTTGGAGTTGCAGTTTGTTTATTATTAGAAGTAGTTTTAGTATCACCACAACTAATTATAAATAAAGAGAATACTAAAGTTATTAAAATTACGAAATATTTCATATTTTTCCTTCCAATTAATTTAAGTCAAATTAGGTCTTATGTCTAAGCTTGGCAAATAAAAGATATCTAACAATTCATTAAACTATTTTAACAGTTCTATAGCAGCCAAAGTCATAGCCTTAACCCCTGTAGAAATCGTAGGTTCAGGCAATGGAGCAAATTGGCTTGAGTGCAAGGAAGGTAATTGAGTTCCATCTGCTTTGCTTTTAGCTACTTTATCTGGAGCAACTGCACCTAACCAAAACATAAAGCCAGGAACTTGATCATTTAAGTTAAACCGTCCAAAGTCTTCTCCTCCCATAACTGGATCTGTTTTTACTACGTTTTCTTGTCCAAAATTTTGCTCAAAGACCTTTTTTATTCGTTGGGTTAACTCTGGATTATTGTAAGTAGCTGGAGTAAATTCTGTTTCTAGCACTTCCACTACTGGCAATCTATCATTAGGAATACCTGAAGCAATAGCAGTACCTTTAGCAATTCTCTCAATTGCACTAAGCACTTTTTTTCTAACTTCTTCTTTATAAGTTCTAACAGTTAGTTGTAGTTTAACTTCATCAGGAATAATATTATGTTTTGTCCCGCCATTAATTGAGCCAACAGTCACAACAGCTGGGTCAAGAGGAGAATTTTCACGGCTAACAATAGTTTGCAAAGCCAAGATGATTTGAGCAGCCAAAACTATTGGATCTTTAGTAGTTTGTGGATAAGCTCCATGTCCACCAACGCCTTTAACAGTAATATTTACACTATTTACATTAGCTAGTGCATAACCTTCACAATAACCCACTTTGCCAGCTTCTAAATTAGCATTATCATGCAAAGCTAAGACATAATTGGGTTTAGGAAAGCGAGAATATAAATTGTCTTCTAGCATTGCTTTAGCACCTGTTCCTCGCTCTTCAGCAGGTTGTCCAACTAAAACTACTGTTCCTTTCCATTTATCTTTTAAGCTAGCAAGCATTTTGGCAGTACCTAAAAAGGCTGTCATATGAATATCATGACCACAAGCATGCATTACAAAAACATCTTCTCCTGCATCATTTTTCATTTTTGCTTTGCTTGCATAAGGTAAAGAGGTTTTTTCTTCAACAGGCAAACCATCTAGATCCGTACGAATAAGTACCGTAGGGCCGTTACCATTTTTCAAGACTCCTACCACACCATATCCAACCCAATTTGGATTACTATATTTACCAATATGTTCAGTAACTTCATAGCCAAGTTTTTTTAGTTCACTTGCTACAAAAGCAGAAGTCTTTTCTTCTTTGTGAGATAACTCTGGATTTGCATGAAGAGTTTTATAAGTTGAAACTAAATTAGGTAATTCTTGCTCAATCATTTTATCTACTTGTTGTTGAGCAAATGCAATTTGAGAAAAAAAGACTAACAAAACTAGTAGGAAAAATATTTTTTGCATGTTTGCCTCTTGGTTATAGCCTATTTTGATATGGAAGTTAAATTTAAGAAGTTATAGCAAATAATAGAAGTTATGGGAAATAATTTTGGCAAAAATGAGCTAGAAAAAAAAGAGCAATTCTTTTTAAGAACTGCTTATAATTTACAACGGATAAAAATTAATGTTTAGTAAAAAAAGAGCAACTTATAAAAAGTTGCTCTCAAGGGCCCTACTTGGGTGTAAGGCTTACTGTAATGAAGATTGTAGAAATTTGCTTAACTTGAGTAATTTTAATAAATAATATTCTAATCCTTTGTTTTTAATTAACATCGACTACCAAGTTTTTAACTTTTATAATTTTTCTTTGACTTGAATTTAGATCCTCTATAATTAGAAGTTCTCCTTGCCATTCTTTTTCATGTTTATGTCTACAAATAAAATTTTGGCTAATTTTTTCTGTCAAAATATTTTTGCTCTTTTGTATAGAACCATTGCAATAGAGACAAATAAGGCGTACTTCTTTTAGTGCAATTGTTGAACATGAGGCATTAAAGTGTTGCATTATTACCAGTCCTTTCTTTGTTCTTACAAATCAATTGCCAATTTACTAAAAAATACTTCCTACTTTATATAAAGCGTATTTTTTTTATTTTTTTTCCCTAAATTTAAAAAATTTTTCCAGAATTTACTAAAAAATCAAAACTACTATCTTTTAAAAAATTTTAAAAGACAGTAGCTTATCGGTACATTTGTTAATTAACAATAGATCTGAGGCTATATTATTTAAGATTTATACACTGCTTTTGGGGGTTTTGTGATAGATAAGTTAATGAGTTTTGAAGTATTTGATTTGAGGGAGTAACTTTTTGTAATACAGTAATATTACGAAATTTAACACACTTAATAATACAATGGTTTACTTATTAAAGCTGACGTGAAATAACTAAAGTGTTTTGGTTATTATAATCTAAATATTTAGTTGTGTGTTTTTACTTAGTAAGAGTTTAAAAAACACACAACTAATAAGTTACAGATAAAAGTGTTATTCTCTTTCAATATAGGTGGTATCAGATGATCTTTCGTAAGTCATTGTAAGTTTTGTAGCACCATTTAAGTCAATAGCATTCCAATGAGAATTAGCTGAACCATCAGTCCAAGCACACATCAAATCCCATTTATCAGCATTCTTTTTAGCTGTATAAGTAATTTTTGCAGCTTCTCCATTTTTGAAAAGTTGCCCTTTTAACAACTCATCATCTGTATCCCATTCTCCTGAAGAACTAGGAGCAAAGTAAAGCTCTTTAATGTCATAACCTGTTTTATTAACAAGTGTGAAAGTGTAAGTTACTTGGGGAGTTGCAACAGCAGATAAAGTGCTGGTGTGGTTATATTTAACAGACGCAAAACTTGCGGAATTAACTGATAGCACAGCTAACAAGAATATAATAGAAAAAACTGTCAAGCGTTTCATATTTTCTCCTCTAAATTTAGTTTATAATTTTTAATACTTGAAGTTCTAACTTGTATGCTTTTGCTAAATTATCATTTATCTAAGCAAAAGCCTACTATTTTGCTTAAGAAAGCGACAAAGTATAATAAATCCAGAGGTTAAGCATTCGCTGACTTACACAAATTTTGTTTTCTTCTTTGATTTTTGCAAATTTATTTTCGTTGCACCTTAATTTTAAAGATTTTGCAGAAAGAAGAAATTTTTATTTTTTTACCCAAAAAGTTACTATTTAATTGGTATTTCATAGCCAAATTTTTTTAGAATATTACGGCCTTTTTGACCTGCTAAAAATTCATCAAATTGTTTGGCTAATTCAGCCTGTTGGCTTGTCTTTATAATACCTAGAGCTTGATCTATAGGTTTATGTAGCTTTTCGTCTACAACTAAAAATTTTTCTTCCGGCTTCATAAGTGATAAAGGAACAAAGGCAAGATCAACATTTCCAGTTTTAAGATACTGATAAGTTGTATTTACATTTTCACCATAAACAATCCTAGATTCTATTTTTTCCCAAATACCTAGGGTTTGAAGGCTATCTTTAGCCGCAGCACCATAAGGAGCAATATCAGGTGTAGCAATTGCAATTCGCTTAAAGTCTTCTTTAACAATATCTTCCAAAGATAAGGGTATTTGTTTTGCATCCTTAGGCCAGCTTAAAACCAACTTACCACGAGCATAAATTCTTTTGCTATTAGGTAAAATTTCACCCTTAGCTTCTAAGTTATCTATTGTTTTAAGATCTGCGGAAATAAACAAATCAAACGGCGCACCATTCTCAATTTGTTTAGCAAGCATTCCTGTTGCTCCAAAACTAAAAACTATTTTTACTTCTGTTTCTGTTTGAAATTCTTTAGCAATTTCTGTAAAAGCCCGTTCAACATTGGCAGCAGCAGCTATTGTAAGTTGTTTTGTCTTGTTACTATTTTTTATTTCTGATTTATTACAAGCAAAACTACTTATTAAAAAAAAGAAAATCAAAACTATTGTTGTTTGTTTCATAAAATAATTTCTGTTGATAAACTTATCAATTGACAAGATTAACTTGGACAAGATTATATTCAAAAATCATATAGAGATATATGGATTTTGCCAAGTTTCTTGACAAAAATCATATAAAAATATATAAAAGCAGGAAAATATGGAACTGTATAAGCTTCAAGATGCAGCGAAATTATTGAGTATCAGTTATCCAACATTAAAAAATTGGATCTACAAAGGAAAAATAAATCCCATAAAAACCGAAGGTGGACATTATCGGATTCCTCGTAGTGAAGTAGATAGATTGACAGGTAACAAAGCTATGAACGCAGAGCAATCTATTGCACCTATTGGACTTAGTTCTATTAGTGGTCGTAATAAATTAAAAGGAATAGTAACCCAAGTAAAACATGAAGGATTGCTATCTCAAGTCACTATTGATTTAGGAGGGCAATTTATTACTTCCATTATTACTAGAGATGCTTGTGAGGAACTAGGGCTTAAACCTGGTGTAGTGGCATTTGCCTTAGTTAAAGCTACAGAAGTAATGGTTATTCGTGGATAGACTATCTAAAATACTTAATTTGAGAAAAATCTTTTTCCTACCATAACTCGCTGCAAATATAGAGCTTAGTCTACAGTTACTATTTTGTAACGTGCCTGATTTTTATCATTGCACATAAAATCTAAAACACTCCGAGCTATTAAATCTAAAGGCTTACAAATAACCAGCCCAAGATTTAATGGCCGATAGGGTTTAGTTGGAAACAACTAAGCCTCCCGAACTTGGAAAGGAGTTCTAAATGTATAATCGGTTATGGCGTAATATTTTTGTCTTTACTGTTTGGATAATGCTAGCTTTTTGCTCTGTTACAAAGACAAATGCACAAGCTGTTCAGTCAGAATTATCTGGAATAGTTAAGGATGAGTCTGGGTTTGCTCTTAGTGGAGCTAAAATCCTTATTTCTGAAATACATACCAATCAATCTTACTCAATTAAAACTACTTCTAGTGGGAATTTTAATATTTCAAATCTTAAACCTGGAACATATACAATTACAGTGGAAGTACCTGGTTTTAAGAAATTTGTACAAACAGGAGTACAAATTCTTACAGGAGAAAGAGTTAACATTAATGCTTTACTTAGTACTGGTGATATTAACGAAGTTATTATCATTAAAGCAGATGCTTCCCTTCTAAAAACTGAAACAGGTAGCTTAGGACAAGTCATTTCTAACGAAAAGATTTTGAATTTGCCACTTAATGGACGCAATTTTATCCCACTAGTTTCCCTTACAACAGGAGTTGCATTACCTCCAGGTTCTTCTTTTCCTCGTATTAATGGCGGTCGCCCAAGAACTAATGAATATGTTTTTGATGGCGTTTCTGTTTTGCAACCTGAACCTGGACAAGTTGCTTTTTTCCCAATAATTGATGCTATTCAAGAGTTTAAGGTTGAAACTAATAGCCCATCTGCTGAATTTGGTCGTTTTAATGGTGGCGTAATTAACTTAACAACTAAATCTGGAACAAATGATTTTCATGCTTCAATTTTTGAGTTTCTAAGAAATGAAGCTCTTAATGCACGTAATTTATTTGCTCCAAAAACTAAAACTAATCCAAACAAGCCTGTTTTTCGTCGTAATCAATTTGGTTTTGTGGCTGGTGGTGCAATAGCTAAAGATAAAACTTTCTTTTTTGCTGATTATCAAGGAACTCGTCAACTTATTGGACGTGTAAGAATTTCTACTGTTCCAACCTTGTTACAAAGACAAGGAATCTTTACTGAAACAATTAGTGGAGTTGTGCCTAAAATTTATGATCCAGCAACAACTAAATCTAATGGTTCAGGAGGTTTTACACGTAGTCAATTTCCTAACAACACAATTCCTCTATCCAGAATTGACCCTATTGCTTTAACTCTACTTCAACGTTATCCATTGCCTAACATAGCAGGAACAGTTAATAACTATCGTCGTATTGCTAACGAGGCTCAAGATCAAGATCAATTTGATATTAGGCTTGATCATCGTATCAGTAAGATAGATCAAGTCTTTGGCCGTTATACATATGCTAGAGACAATAGTGATCCCGTTACACCTTTGCCTGATGGTAGTGGTAATATTGCTAGTGGTGCAATTGCTCTAACAAAAACAATTAGTCAATCTATTGCAGCAAACTACTTACACACATTTAACAGTAATTTGGCCAATGAGTTTCGCTTTGGTTATACACGTAGAACAATTGACCGTAGTGCTTTACTTTTAGACCGACCTGCATCTGAAAGCCTAAAACTACCTGGAATTCCTTCTAATGCAGCGTTTCAAAATGAGTTACCTACATTTGTAATAGATGGGTTTCAGCAACTTGGAGTTTCAGCAAATACAGACTCAAACTTTCTCACTGATGTAACACAAATTGTAGATACAATTTCTCTACAAAAAGGTAAACATAGCATCAAATTTGGTTTTGATTTTCGTTTAGAACGTCTAGATATTATTCAACCACCTTCACCTACAGGATCTTTTCGCTTTAGCAGCCTTTTTACAGATTTACCTGGGACTACAGGAACAGGCTTTTCTTTAGCAAGTTTTTTACTTGGTCAGGTGCAGACATTTTCTATTGATTTGCAACAAAAAACATTGCGACCACGTGCACATATTCTTGAATATTTTGTACAAGACAATTGGAAAGTAACCTCACGATTAACGGTTAATGCAGGTTTACGATATACGCTAAACTTTCCATCTACAGAAGTTGACAACCAAGGAGCTATTTTTAACCTAACTACACAGAAGCTAGATTTTTTAGGAAAAAATGGATTTCCTGATACCGCACGCAAGTTACATAAGCTTAATTTTGGGCCACGTCTAGGTATTGCATACCGTATAACTAACAAAACCGTAGTGCGTGCAGGATACGGATTAATATGGATTGAACAAGCAGGCATTACCACGCCTTTTACTATTCCACAATTTCCATTTATTCAAACAGTTACACAACGTTCTTTAGACAATATCAATCCAGCATTTACACTTGCAACAGGGCCAAGTGTTGCCCCAATTCCTTTAACACCTGATGCAGGACTTGGTCAGGGAGTGTTTGGCGTTGAGCGCAACCTTGGCTCAGGTTACGCGCAGCAATGGAATTTAACACTACAAAAACAGATATTGCCAGATTTAACAGTAGAAGTTGGTTATGCTGGTTCAAAAATTACTCATCTAGGCATTCCAGACACCAATATTAATCAGCTTACTATAGATCAGCTTAAATTAGGCTCAGCACTGCTTGTAAAAGTCCCTAATCCATTTTTTGGACAAATTCCAAGATCTTCTTCTATTGGAGATCCTAAAATTCCTCTAGCTCAACTACTTAGACCATATCCTCGGTTTACAACTGTGAGTCTTTACCGTAACAATGTAGGAAATGCTAATTATCATGCTTTTCAGCTAAAAGTAGAAAAACGATTTTCTCAAGGACTTTCTTTTTTAGTTAGTTACACTCGTTCTAAATTAATAGATGAAGCATCATCTGTGTTTGATGCATCCATATTGACTGGGCCAATAGCTAACTTTCCTGTTGCTGATAGCTTTAACCGAAAGCTAGAAAGAGATGTTTCTACTGGTGATATACCTAATGTATTTGTAGCTAGTTATGTGTATGATTTACCTATAGGAAAAGGACATTCATTAAATCCAAAAGGCATTGTAGGCAAAATTGCCAATGGCTGGCAATTTTCTGGAGCAATTACAGCACAATCTGGTTTACCTTTAGCAATAACTCAAGCAACTAACTTTAACTCTTTTG
This sequence comes from Blastocatellia bacterium, assembly GCA_039812885.1. Lineage (GTDB taxonomy): Bacteria > Acidobacteriota > Blastocatellia > Chloracidobacteriales > JADJPF01 > JADJPF01. Next base: position 427,164 of record JBDIBI010000001.1, on the reverse strand, counting down.
CTGGATTTGGAGTACAACGCCCTAACTTAGTAGCAGATCCAACACTACCAGAATTTCAGCGCAGTGTTGCACAGTTTTTTAATATAAAAGCTTTTGCCATAACTCCCCAATTTAAATTAGGTACAGCTTCCCGTAATCCAGTACGTGGCCCTAATTATCGAAATTTTGATTTAGCACTTATCAAACGCACTAGTATCACTGAAGGTTTAAATCTAGAGTTTCGAGCTGAAGTATTTAATTTTACAAATACGCCTCCTCTTGGATCACCTAATGTTGTGTTAGGCACTGCTGGATTTGGCTCAATAACATCAGCTAATGATCCTCGGGTAATTCAATTTGGAGTTAAATTAAACTTCTAATATAGATGATACTACCTACAAAAGCTGTTTTATTGTTTTATTTAAGCGACTTTTGTAGGTTAAATCAAAATGTTACTGTCTTTTAGCATTAAGACAAACTAAAAGTTAAAGATTCTTTCACGGTAATTTCTTCCCATATTTAGCTCTGTACCATCTTTTAGAATTACTAAATAATCACCATGTGACCAAGGTGTAAGTTCTTTAATAAAATCCAGTTGAACAATATAAGAACGATGAATGCGAACAAACTTCTGTGGATCAAGTTCTTGCTCTAAAGCATTCATTGTTTCCCTATATAAATATTTTTCTTTGCTTGTATGTAGTTGTACATATTTTTCTTCTGCTTCTATCCAGTTAATATCATCTATCTTAAGGATAATAATTTTGCCTGAAGTCTTTAACAAAATACGTTGTAAATAATTACGTTGCTTGTTTAAGGTTGAAATTAAATTAGATAATTGTGAAGGAATTTTATTGGCGGACTGCTGAAAAGCATGTTTAAGAGCATCTTGGAATCGCTCTTGATCAAAAGGTTTTAATAAATAATCTATAGCATGCACCTCAAAAGCTTTAAGAGCATATTGATCATATGCAGTAGTAAAAATTACTTTTGGCATAATCTCAGAATCTAGTTGCTGTAAAACTTCAAAACCTGTTAAATGTGGCATTTGAATATCTAGAAAAATAAGTTCTGGTTTGAGTTGCTCAACTATATTTACTGCTTCTAGTCCATCGCTGGCCTCGCCTACAATTTCTATAGATGGTTCATCTTGCAGAAAGGCTCGAATCTTTTTTCTAGCTGGTAACTCATCATCTATTATTACTACTCTCATCTAAACTAATACCTCAACTGCTGTAGGGTCTTTTTCTAAAGGTAGTTCAATTAATATTTGTAACCCACCTTCTATGTTATTATGCAATTCTAGCTTGTGCTTAACTCCATAAAGTTGTTGCAACCGCTCTTTAGTGTTTGACAAACCAACTCCTTTATTAAAAGCATCTAGCAGGTTTCCTTTAATTCCAACACCATTATCCGATATTTCTATCATTAGCTTATCATCTTTTATATAAGCATTTATATTAAGTTGATAAGAGTTATTACTCAAATTATTATGCTTAATTGAATTTTCTATTAAAGGTTGTAACAATAAGCTTGGAACTAATAAATCATCAACATCTTTAGCAGTGATCTTTATCTGAATTTTATCTGGAAATCTTGCTTTCATAATATCTAGATAACTTTTAACAAACTCTAACTCTTGACCAAGAGGTAATTTTTGACTTGTGCCTTTATCAAAGGTCATTCTAAGAAAACTGCTAAGTTTAGATATCATTTTATCAGCCGCTCGTACATCTTCATACATTAAGGAAGAAATCATATTAAGTGTATTAAAAAGGAAATGAGGGTTAATTTGAGCTTTTAGAGCTTGTAATTGAACTTGAGTTAATTGATTAGTTAGTTGAGAAGCTTTTAGTTCTAGTTCTGCTGTTTTTAGTTCACGTTCTCTATTTTCTTGGTAGTATTGAACTAAGTAATAGATACCTAACACAGCAAAGTATCCTACTAGTTGTTGATGATATTCCATCAAAAATCTATAGCGCATATCTCCATAATCATATACACCCAAAGCAAAAGCTTTATAAATCAATATCCTAGAATACTTCATTAATATGGTATGAAAGAAACCATAAACCATTGACCCTAACAAGTGAACGCCAAACATTTTATACCAATTCTTACGAGATATAGGAAAATGTTTGGCTAACCATAGAATTAAAGGGAGCAAAATAAAAGCTGAGTAATAACCAGTCATTTGCCAAATTAATGGGTAGTAGAAAGGTTCTTTACTTCCATAAGTTAGCCGTTCTGTATGAATGGTGCTAAAAGATATAAGCCCCATCACAGTAACAAATATAAAAATAATACCTGCTTTTTTAATAGTACTCAGCTTATTAAGATCCATAATTTTACTCACCTATACTACATACTATGCATTACTACCAGATAGCTGATAAGTAGTTTTAACTTCTTTGGTTAAAGGTTTCATTCCAAATAGCAACCTTGAAATAGCAAACCGTTTAATAAAAAATTCATAACTAATTAAACATACTAAAAAAGTAAGAGTCACAACTACGCTATATTTTACTAAAATACCTGTATTCCATTTAATAACATAGTAGCCAATAGCAATAATTACAGTCTGATGCAAAATATAGAAAGGATAAATGGCTTCATTAGCGTATTTAAGGAGTTCATTATTAAATTTCAAATATTGTTGACCATAACCAATAAATGTCACCACCCAGAACCAAGCAACTAAAACCTTTGCTATCATCCAAGGAAAATCAAAATGTACAGGTAATTTATAGGGAATAAAATAGATCAAATAAAATACTGCTAGCATAACACTAGAAGCCACTAGATTAAATCTTCTTTGTTCTTTAAGCTGTAACCATAAAGTGTTACAAGAAAAAGCGATATAGCCAAATAAAAAGAACAAAAAATAGAAAGTAAAATAAGCCCAGTCATTTATTAAAGCATGAGTTTCCTCAACAAAGATAGGTCTTAAGATGCTTTGGCTAATGACAATTGGGATTACCCATAATAATATCCCACCTTTTTTGCTAGATAAAATTACTAATTTCCTAAGAAATTTCTGAGCTTGAGTTTTTCTTAGCCATAATAAAATAGGCAAAGCACCTATAGAATAAACCAGTAAGTAAATAATAAACCATAAGTGATGCCAGCTAAAACTTCCTTTAGGATAAGGGACAAATTGAAATACTGTAGGGTAAAAGTTTAGATAAGAGGAAAAATTGGCAATTTTCTCATAATAAATTTGTGGTGGAACAATAACTAACATGCCAAATATAAGAGGAATTAATAAACGCTTATTGCGTTCTTTAACATATTCTAAGGGACTTCTAAACCCTAAAGCTATATGAGTTCCTGCCCCAGAAATAAATAATAGCAGTGGCATTCTCCATTGATGAAGCCATATCATAATAGATTCAAAAACTTCTGAAGTTTCTGAATTTTTAATATGCCAACCCCAACTAACAAACATCATCCCTGTATGAAAAAATAGCAGTATAACAATTGCTATAACTCGTAACCAGTCTAAATCATAATGTCTATCTAATCTATTTTTTAGCTCCATTGTTTTACACTCCTAAAAGTTTTGGTACTTAAAAAATAGATTCTCTACTGGTAAAAGAATATAATTTTGTCACAAAAAGCTATTTAACTTCACAAACAGCTAAAATTTTAGCTTTAGTAGCAAAATTATCTTTATAAAATTTGTTGTTTACTTTATTAAGATTTTTAGAAAGGGAAAAAATGAAAATCTGTGTAGCACAAACAAGACCTGTAAAAGGTGACATCAAAAGCAATATTGAGAGTCATAAAAAATTGATAGATTTAGCCGTTTTAAACCAAGCAAACACAATTATTTTTCCTGAACTATCAATAACAGGTTATGAACCTGAATTAGCAAGAGATTTAGCCACTAATAAAGAAGATGTTCTATTTGATGATTTTCAACATATTGCTGACACTAAAAAAATAACTATTGGGGTTGGTGTTCCATTAAAAAACAACAATGGTATTTGTATTAGTATGATTGTTTTTCAGCCAAATAAACCAAGAGGAGTTTATTCAAAACAATATTTACATCCTGATGAAGAGAAATTTTTTGTTGCTGGAGAAAATACTGTAGGGTTAATAGGTGAAAAGTCAAATATAGCTCTAGCAATTTGTTATGAAATATCTGTTGCAGAACACTCTGAAAATGCATACAAAAACGGAGCGGAAATCTATATAGCTAGTGTAGTTAAAACTATACATAAAATTGATTTAGCTATTAAAAACCTCTCTGAAATTGCCAGTAAATATTCAATGATTGTGTTAATGTCAAATTGTGTTGGTCAAGCTAATGGAAATCAATGTGCTGGTAAGTCATCTATTTTCAATGATAAAGGCTTACTACTTGCTCAACTTAATGATACTGATGAAGCAATATTGGTTATTGATACTGATACACAAGAAATAACACAGAATGCTATATAAGAAATACTAGATATAACTCTTAACTATGAGATCTATCAGATCTAGGCATTTTTATTAGCAGTTAACCATTGTTGAATTACTTGTTCTATAGTTTTGAAATTAAAAGGTTTTTCTATAAAGTCATTAATACCAGCTTGTTTAGATTCTTTTTCTATAGTATTTTGAGCTTTACCAGTAATGGTAATAATAGGAGTGTATTTGTTAGGATTTTCTCTAGAACGGATTTCTTTAGCTGCTTCTAAGCCGTCTTTTTCAGGCATATAGTAATCCATTAAGATTAAATCATATTGATTTTCTAAACACAGCTTTATAGCATCGGCTCCATTGTTAACAACTTCTACGGAGTAGCCAAGTTTTTTGAGTTTTTTTGCAAGCAAAGTTTGGCTAATTTCATCATCTTCAGCAATTAAAATCTTTTTAGAATTTACACTTATTTGTTCTAACTCATTGAGTTCTGGATGTGGAGTTATAACTTCTTTTATTTCAGTAAAAATTTCTCTTGAAGGATCTTCTTCTATATTTGCATCTACACTTAATATAGGTAACATTACAGTAAAACAAGTTCCTACACTAGGCTGACTTTGAACTGAAATATTACCGCTATGAGCAGCTACAATACGTTTTACAATAGCTAAACCTAATCCTACACCAGAGCTTTTGTTACTAGATCTAGCTTGATGATAAGGTTCAAAAATATATGGTAATTCTTCTAGTGCAATTCCTTCACCTGTATCTGTAATAGAAATATGTATAAGTCTAAGACCTGCTTCTACACCGCTTCCTTCTTCTACCCATACTTTTACCAAAATTTGACCATTAGTAGGAGTAAATTTTATAGCATTTGAAAGCAAGTTACTAAAGACTCTTTCTAATTTACTAGAATCAGCTGAAATTATAGGTAAAGGATCTTTAACTTGAAAATCTAGAGTAAGTTTTTTTTGCATTGCTGAGATTTTTGCTATTTGCAGACAGTAGCGCAAAATTTCTAGTAGATTTGTAGGAGAAAAATCAAATTTCATTTCCTGAGAATCTGTTTGATAAAACTCCAACATCTCATTTACAAGCGAAACTATCTTTCTAACACTTTGCTCAGAATCACTTATCATATTTATAATTTCTAAATTACTTTTATCCTCTTTTTCTAGTAGTGTTTCCAAGGTAAGATCTACAGCTGTAAGTGGAGCTTTCAAATCATGAACTAGCATAGCAACGAAGTTAGCTTTCATTTCATTAACTTCTTTAAGTTTAAGGTTAGCTTCTTGTAGTTCTAGATTTCTTTGTCTAACTTGATTTTCATTTTCAATACGTTGTAGGTTTTCTTTTTCTAGAACTTCTGCTTGAAGTCTTGCAACTTCAGCTTCTCTTTCCATAGTTTCCTTTTGTATTTTAGCAATTTGGGCTTCTCTTTCTAAAGCTTTTGCTTCTAGCATTGCAGCTTCAGCTTTTAATTCATTTTCCTTAATACTAACCTTTATTTTTATTTTATTAGCCTGATATCTAAAAGTAAGAAAAATCCCTCCTACAAATATTAGGAAATAGAGAAAATAAGCTAAATTGTTACGCCAAGGTGGTGGATATATTACTATTTTTATTTCTGCAACATTAAGGCTCCAAAGTTGATGATTATTTGTACCTTTTACCTTAAATGTATAAGTTCCTGGATCTAAGTTAGTGTAAATAATATCTTTTTGACCACGAGTTGAAACCCAATCTTTATCAAACCCTTCTAATTTATAAGAATAAAGATTACTTTCTGGAGCATTAAAATCAATAACAGCAACTTTAAAAACTAATGACTTTTGAGTATAGTCTAAAGATATATTGGTTTTTGCTTCTAAAGAAATAGGGACTCCTACAGCTAAAAACTCGCTAATTATAACTTTAGGAGCAATAGTATTTTTCTTAATCTTTTCAGGATAGAAAGAATTTAACCCATTAGGCCCACCAAAAAACATTTCTCCATTGCTACTTTTGAAAAAAGCACGTCGATTAAATTCTTTTCCTTGTAAGCCATCTGCTACTCCAAAATTCTCAAACTCCTTTGTTTGCGGATTATAATGACTAATCCCATTGTCTGTACTAATCCAAAGTGTTCTTTGTGAATCCTCTAATATACCGTAAGTATTATTATGAGTAAGTCCATCTTTTTCTGTGATATTAGTAAAAGTATTAGTATTTAAGTCAAAACAAAAAATCCCATTTCCTTTAGTTGCTATCCAGAGTTTTTTGTTTTTAGTCTCTAAAAAGCTACAAACATAAATATCACTTGTCCCTATAGAAAAAATTTCACTACCATATTTAACATAGCTATTATTTGTAGGGTTAAATCTTAAAAAACTATCACTTAATCCAATCCAAATATTTCCATTACTATCTTCATAAATTGATTGAACAGCTTGATCTATTTTCAAAGTAAAATCATCATTATTGTAAGGCTCTAAACTCTTTCCATCTTTTGATAAGACATATAGCCCTGTTTCATTGCCAAACCACATTCTGCCTTTAGAATCTTGATATATTACATTAGTAAAATAGGTTATCTTTGCAACACTATTACCTAATATAAAAGGTGTTAGCTTAGTATGAGCGGGTTCTACAGGATTTTCTAGAGATCCAGCTAAAGGAAAGATACTAATCCACAAAGTACCTTTTCCATCTTTGTAAATGTCCCATATTTGGCCTTTAGGCAAAGACTTAGGATCTTTAGGATCATTTTTATAACAAACAATCTTTTCTCTTTTAGAGTCTATGTTGCTAATACCACTTAGCTGAGAAGCTACCCAAATAGAACCATCACTATCTTCACAAATACCTCTAATATAGTCATTAACTATAGTGTTTTCATCAAAAGGATTATTGCGATAAAGTCTAAACAAATTCTTATATGGGGATAAAGTATTTATTCCATAAGATCTATCCCCAATCCATAACACTTTAGATATATCCTCATACACAACAAAAATAGCATTACTAGATAAACTATTGGGATCTTTAGGGTCACTTTTATAGTAAATAATATCCTTTGTAGTTAAATTTAACCTAATTAACCCTAAATCTACTGTTCCAATCCATAAAACATTCTCCCTAGATAAAAACATAGAAGAAATTTGCCCTGTTGAAACTCCTGCATACACACTCATTTGCCTATTTTTAGTATTAAATTCATAAAGCCCTTTTATTGTGCCTATTAAGATATTTCCATCAGTATTTAATACTAAAGATTTAGGGGATGCTTGAACGTTTAACAAAGAACCTTCTAAAGTTACGCTATCAAGAATTTGATTGGTATCTCGATCAAAAAGATAGGCTTTTGAGTTGCTAAAAGCCCAGAATTTCCCTTCTTTATCTTCTATGACTGCAGAAATTGCCTCGACCTCAGAATTGTTTTTAGAAATACATAATGAATCTTGTTGAGTTTTTGGATCAATTTTTATTAAACCAAGGTCTGTGGTTAACCATAGAAAAGATTTTTTATCTGCATAAATGCTAGAAATAGAAAGCTTTTTCTCAGATTTTGTGCTTTGCAAGTTTACTTTAGTAAATAAGTCGTTTTCTCTATCATATTTAAGTAAACCATTGTCTGAGGTTCCTAACCATAATGTATCTTCTTTGTCTTCATAAAGAGCAATTATTGTTCTAGCAGGAAAATTTTTAGGATATTGATAAGTTTTTATTCGCCCATCATATCGGTTTAGACCAAATTCTGTCCCAATCCACAAAAAACCTTTGTGATCTTGTAAAACACAACGAATAGCATTACTAGAGAGTCCCTGCTCTTGTGTAAGATGTTCAAACCGAACTTTGTTATCTTGAGCTAAAATATCACTAGTAGTAATTAATATATAACCTATTAAAAATACTACTAGTAATAATACTTTGGCTACAAATCTAAGGTTCAACATTATAATTTAGTTTATAAGTATTTTATATTTGTAAAAATAATGGTAAGTATAAAAGATAAACAATCTTTGATAAAGTGGTTTAAGTATTTATGTCACATAGAGATATAGACTTGTTCTTAGGTAATTTTATTATAAATATAAACTATTTCGTTTATAGCTAAGAAATTATTATTTGACCTAGAAATTTATTTTTCCTTTGAATATTCATTATTGCCTACAGTAAAGCGGCTAATTACATTCTGTAACAACTCACTTTGCTTAGATAATTGTTGCCCGTTATTAGCCAGATTTTGAGAATTAGCAGTATTTTCAATTATTAGTTCTCGTAACATCTCTACAGCTCTTGCAACTTGTTTAGCTCCTACAGCTTGTTCCTGTCCAGCAGCATTAATTTCTTGCATTAACTCTCTTAGTTTTACAGTTGATTGAGCAATTTGCTCAGAAGCTGTATTTTGTTGTTCTGTAGCATCAACAATATTTTGTGAATATTGACAAACTTCTGTAACAGTTTGTTGAATTCTCTTTAACGCAGTAGTTACGCTTAAACCTTGCACGAGTAGTTGTGCAGCAACATGAGTACTTTTACCCATATCTTCTGTAGCTTTAACTGCTTCTCTTTGAATACCTTTAATGATTTCTTCTATTTCTCTTGTACTTTTAGCACTTCTTTCCGCTAGCCTTCGGACTTCATCAGCTACTACAGCAAAACCTAAACCATGCTCACCTGCACGAGCAGCTTCAATTGCCGCATTTAAAGAAAGTAAATTTGTTTGATCTGCCAAATAAGCTATTACATCTGCTATCTTACCTATATCTTCAGTACGTCTTTCCAAAGCCTTAATAGTTTCTGCCGTGCGATTAATACTATCATTAATTTGATTAATGCCTTCACTGTTATTAGCCATTGCATCCACACCAAGAGAAACTTCTGTACTAGATTTTTCTGCAATAGCAAACATTCTCTTTGCCATTACAGCAACTTGTTCAATAGAAGTAATCATTTGCTCAATACGATGACTTGTTTCTGTAACAAACTCTAATTGAGTTTGAGTGCTGTTAACAACATTTTGAATATTTGCACTCATTTGATGCATTGCAGCAGAAGTTTCTTCAATAGAGGTAGATGCAACTTCATTCATCTTAGAAGATTGATCAGAAGCTGAAGCCATTTGATTACTAGCTTGTGCTAATTGCTCAGAAGTTTTACGTAAGTCAGCAATAGAGATCTGCAAAGTTTCTACCATTGTATTAAATGCCGTTCCAAAACTATCTACAGTTGAGCGAGGCTTAATTTGTACAGTTAAATTACCTGCCGCAATTTTACTAGCAGTTACCCCCATTTCACGTATATATTCGTAAAAGCTATTTAATGAACGACTTAACTCACCTATTTCATCTCGCCTTGTATCATAACGGTAATTATCTATTAAATCCCCCTTAGCTGCACGTGTTAGCAATGAACTTAAACGAATAATTGGAATAGTAATGGTACGATTTAAAAAATTTCCCACTAGTAAACACACTAGTATAAAAATAATAATTGCTCCACTTGCTATCCACTTACTTAAATCACGGTTATAAATAATGTCTTGAAATAAATTTGCTCTTTGACTTAAAGAAATAGAGTTAATATTACCTGCTAAATCCTCTTGGCGCTTGCTTTCTGCTAAATATTGTGTTTGGTAAAGCTGTTGTGCTTTTTCAATATCTGATTGTTTGACAACTTCATTTATCTTGTCGCTTAATGGAATAAGCGTTTTGTTTTCTATATCTTCTATATCTTGAACTGCTGTGAGCATCTCCGTAGATAAGTTTAGTCGTTTTATTTCTCCTAATTCTGTAAGTATCTTTTGAGTAGCAATATTTTTTTTATCTAACTGACTAGTATCTTTTGGATCAAGAAGATAACTATGAATACTTTCCCTAGCAATTATCACTTGTGTACCAATATCTTTTACCTCTTGTTCAATAGCTAAATTGTTTACAGTAATCCTATCTATATCTTGACTAATTTTGGTTATGCATTTTAATAGAGTTAAAATTATTGCAACACCAAAAATAAGAATTATTATAAACGAACCAAATAATTTTACTCGTATGTCAAATTTCATATTATTCCCTAATTTAACTTACTAGGCTTGGAAAGTTACTATTTCTTCATTGTTTCCAAAATTTACTTTGGTCTTGGTAGGAGCAGTTTGAGCAATAATCTTCCCTTTTTTCAGTACAAAAAGAGCAGAAGGCAAAAGTCTCAAAACATCAAACTCATCATAAGCTTCAAACACTACAAAATCAGCTACACCGTTTATTTTTATCCCATATTCAGAAATTCTTAAAGCACGAGCATTTCCTAGAGTAATCATATCTAGTACTTTTGATTGTTCTTCTCGTCCACTCATTTGGCACATATGAAGCAAAACAAAAGCAGCCTGTAGCATTTGGCCTCGTCCAAGTGGATACCAAGGATCCATAATAGAATCATGCCCTATACCAACATTAACACCTGAGGCCAAAAGTTCTTTTACTCTAGTTAACCCTCTGCGTTTAGGATAAGTGTCAAAACGACCTTGCAAAATAGCATTATCTAAAGGATTGGCAATTATAGAGATTCCAGAACGTGCAACTAAACGTATTAGCTTAAATGCATAAGCATTATTATATGAGTGCATTGCTGTAGTGTGACCTGCTATAACACGTTCACCTACATTGTAACGAATAGCCAAAGCTGCTACATGTTCAAGAAAACGAGACTCTTCATCATCAGTTTCATCACAATGAATATCAATACTGCGATCATATTTAGCAGCAAGTTCAAACACTAGTTCTAGTTGACGGATACCATCTTCTCTAGTCCATTCAAAATGAGGAATCCCTCCAACACAATCTGCCCCTAATTTAAGAGATTCTTCTAGGAGTTCAACACCTTTAGGATAACAAAGTACTCCTTCTTGTGGAAAAGCCACAATTTGAATGTTTACATAATCTTTTAAGTCTGCTTTAAGTTTTAACAAGGCTTTAAGTGCTACAAAGCTTTCATCACAAGTATCAACATGAGTACGTAAATTAAGTGTTCCTTGTGCTACTGACCATTTAACTGCCTTAAAAGCACGTTCATAAACATCCTCAAAGGTGAGTTGTTTTTTTCTTTCACTCCAAATCTGAATTCCTTCTAGTAAAGTACCTGTTTTATTATGTTCTGGCTGACCTGCGGTAAGTACTGCATCTAAATGCACATGTGGATCTGAAAATGGTGGTAAAACTATAGCACCAGCTAAATCTATCTCTTGTTTAGCCTTTACAGATAAATTTGGTTCTATAGCTTTAATAAAACCATCCTGTACTGCTATATCTACAAGCGTTGAGAATCCGCGTAGCAGCCCATTACGTAGAACTAAATCCATAGCTACTCCTGAGTATGTTTATTTTATAGCTAAACAGTTTATCAAGTCTCTAAAGCTGACTCTTTTAAGCTATTTTGTGGCTCATTTTCATTGTTTGATAATGATGTGTTTTTTTGATCATTGGCTTGATCATGAGAAGGGAGTGTGTCTTCTTTGTGTATTTTACTACTTGTTTTGGCAAATTGTATAACTAAATAATCTTGCTCATAATTAGCACGAACAGGTTTATAACCGATCATTGCAGCCGGTAAACTAATAATCCTTCGTTGGTTCTCTAATTGTAAGATTAATTCACTACCTGTAGTGCGAATACGCATTTTCTTACGATCTAGTAGAGGCAAGCGTACTCGCATTTTGTATTCTTCTTTATTTTTAGTAATTTCAAAAACTGTATGCTCAAACATTATTTTTGCTGGATCTGTTTCACCATAAAGATCCATAGCTAAGCGTTCTAAACCTTCTACTCCTAAGACTTCTGCTGGATATTGAGGAGCTTGATGCATAGGGAGAGGAGAAAAATCCGACTTTATTTCCTCTAAATAACGTTGCTGAACTGCACGCCATCCTTCTAAATAACCACTATCAGGTGCAAGTACCCGATTAACCACTACTGAATCAACTAGTAAACCATACATATTTAAGTAAGTAAGTGCTCTTTGTGACTCTTTAATTACCATTTTTTCTGGATTCATTACTAATCTAACAGTAGTCTTACTAGTATCTGATAGTAATTTTTTCATTGCCCTTAGCTTTTTTAGCATATTCTCTAGTGCTACTATAACTTCTTCAGGAGCAAGCATTTCTTCAATACCAGGAGAGAGTTTTGCTAGTGGCCTAACAAGTGGTTTGATAATGTAGCTATCTGCGCGGCGTAGTAGTTTTACGCTCCAAGAAAGTGTCTGAGGTAAGGCAAGTAATCTTAAGGTTTCTCCTGTAGGAGCAGCATCCACTATTATACAATCATAACAATTAGATTCACTTAATTCTTTAATACGTGCAAGGCTAAAAAGCTCATCCATTCCAGGTAAAATAGCAGCTTCATCAGCTAGAACTTCATCCATTCCTTGAAGTGCAACTAGCCTTGCAATATGTGCTCTTACTGCTCCCCAATTTTCTTCTAAGTCGCTATAGGCATTAGCTTCTATTGCCCATAAATTAGGAGCAATTTCTGTAACTTCGTGACTTAGTTCTTTATCAAAAACATCTCCTAAACTATGCGCAGCATCTGTGCTTAAAATTATTGTGCGATAACCAAATCTTGCAGCACGTAAAGCAGCAGCAGCAGCAACTGAAGTTTTGCCTACTCCTCCTTTACCTGTATAAATGATTATCCTCATCTAAATCCTTCTTAGTTTATTGAACTAAAGTATCTCGAATTTTAGTTTCACCTGTCAATGTCTTATGAATAGGGCATTTAGCAGCAATTTCTAAAAGTCTAGATTTTTGCTCAGCCGTCAAATCTCCTTTTAAGTAGATGCGACGACGGATTTCATCTATTTTACCAGTTTTTGTTTCACAATCTAAACAATCTTGAGCATATTGTTTTGTATGTGTTAAAACCACTTCAATCTCTTCTAATGGCCAACCTTTCTGTTGAGCATAAAGCTGCAAAGTCATAGAAGTACAAGCTCCTAAGGCTGAAAGCAATAAACTATAGGGATCTGGCCCTTGATCTTCTCCTTTTGCACTTTTTGGTTCATCTGCAATTAAAGTGTGCGCTCCTGCTTGAATTTGTGTAGTTAATCCATTAAGTGATCTTACTGTTATTGTAACCATAATTATCTTTCCCTAGCTTCTAGAGCTAAAACTTTAGTCTTTTTACTCCACCATGATTATGATCAATTTGGTAATCCATATTAAATCTTGGAGAAGACCAACACCCAGGTATTTGAGTTTGACATTTAGGACATTTACCATCTTTAAGTCTAATTTGACGAATATGATAAGCAAATCGCTCAATTAACAATTCATTACAATTATGACACCAAGTATTTTCCCAACCTCCTACTCGACCAGCAGCATTTCCCACATAAACATACTTTAGGCCAAGTTCTTTACCCATTTCCGCAGCCTTTATTAGCGTTCTAATATTTGTATTCTCACGATCCATCATCTTATAGTCACTGTGAAAAGCCGTCAAATGCCAAGGCATAAATGGATCTACTGAAACTAGAAATTCTGCCATTTCCTTTAATTCCTCACAAGAATCATTAAAATCAGGAATAACTAGTGTAACAATTTCTACCCAAAAACCTCTTTCTTTTAGCCCTTTAATTGTCTCAAGTACATTTGAAAGCAAGCCTCCAAGCTCTCTATAATTTTTATCTCTAAAACTCTTTAAGTCTACTTTATAAAGATCTACCCAAGGTTTTAAGTAATCTAAAACTTCTGGAGTTCCATTTCCGTTTGAAACATAAGCGGTTAAAAAACCTTGTTCTTTGGCCTGTTTGAAAATTGATACAGCCCATTCACTAGTAATCAAAGGCTCATTATAGGTTGAGGTAAAGGTTGAAACATTTTCTCGCTCAGCAAGCTTTAACATTGACTCAACAGATATTTCTCTTGCAGGAGCAACAGCATCTGGATTACGTAAAACTTGTGACGTAATCCAATTCTGGCAATAATCGCAGTGTAGATCGCATCCAAGCATTCCAAAACTTAGTGCATCTGTTGCGGGCATTGCATGAAAGAAAGGTTTTTTTTCTATTGGATCACATTGCAAGCCTGCAACATATCCCCAAGGAACATAAAGTTTTCCTCCAAGGTTAAAGCGCACTTTGCATACACCTGCAAGCCCGTCTGCAATACGGCAGCGATGCCCACAACTATAACAAAATACACGATTATCTTCTAATTTTTGATAAAGTTCTCCTTCGCAAGTATATTGACCTAACACATCACTTAGGAGTTTTAATTTTTTACGTTTTTCCTCGCGGGAACCTTCTTTTTTACTAGACATGGTCAACTACCCCTTATCTTGAAAAAATTTTGGTTAAAACAAAAATTTGCCTCACCCAAAACTAAAGAGTGAGGCAAATAACAGGAGTAATAAGTTATCAAGCTTTTTTAAGCTCGACGCACATACTCAAAATCAAGCGGTTGATTGTTGATCCCTTTTGCTGGTTGAGCTATCCAGTTAGCCATTTTTCCTCTTTCATAAACTGGATACATCAGTGATTGTACATATTTATAGTCTTCTTCTGTTGGCAGCCAATCAGACTTTTTAGCATCATATTCTTCTTTAGTAAGAAGATTACCTTGAGGATCAAAATTAAAGCCCATATAAACGCCTATATTGCGGTTAAAGCGTTGTGATGGAAGGCTAAGACGTTGGCTAAGACCTGCTTTATCTAAAATATCATTCCAACGATCTACAGCACGTTGACAATCTTCTTTGTAAGCATCACGAAGCACCAAGTTCATTGCCCGGCGCATTGGAATCTCTGTATTTGAACATTTGCCTTCATTAGAAGGAACTTCAAAATTATAAATTTCATCTAGTGCAACATGGTCTTTATAACGCTTAGGATCTGCTTCACGGAATCGGCCTTTAAGTCCTGCTCCAAAGAAAGTTGCAGCATTAGAAGAATCTTCTCCACCAAAAAGATCTAATGAAGCGGTGTACCATTCATTGATATATTTTTGAATAATATCTAAAGGAATACCACCTAATTCACGTACATCTTCACTTTTAGCTTCCTTCATTAGTTCTGCTGTACGTTTAACAACACGACCAACACCAGTTTCCCCAACAAATAAATGATGTGCTTCTTCAGTAAGCATAAATTGTGTAGAGCGTGCTAATGGGTCAAAACCGCTTTCTGCTAGAGCAGCTAACTGGTATTTTCCATCACGATCTGTAAACATTGTAAAGCAGAAGAATGCTAACCAATCATTCATTGGTTTATTAAATGCACCTAAGATTCTTGGAGTATCAGGATTACCACTACGACGAGTTAATAAATCTTCTGCCTCTTCACGACCATCTCTGCCAAAGAATTGATGAAGCAAATAAACCATTGCCCAAAGATGACGACCTTCTTCAACATTTACTTGAAAAAGATTACGTAAATCATAAAGACTAGGAGCAGTTTTTCCTAAAAGGCGTTGTTGCTCTACTGAAGCAGGTTCAGTATCAGCTTGAGTAACAATAATACGTCGTAATTCTTTACGGAATTCACCTGGTACTTCATTCCAAATTGGTGCGCCAATATTATCTCCAAAGTGGATTGTACGTTCAGTTGGTGGAGTTAAGAAAATTCCCCAACGATAATCAGGCATTTTTACATAATCAAAATGAGCCCAACCACCTGGTTCAACGCTTACTGCTGTACGAAGGTAAATATCATCTTGTTGGAAGCCTTCTGGCCCCATTTCCATCCACCATTGAATGAAATTAGGTTGCCACTGTTCTAAAGCGCGTTGTAAACGCTTGTTATCTGAGAGATTGACATTATTAGGAATACTATCAAACATTTTAGGTTCGCCTCCAATCAAATTCAGGACTTCCTGGTTTTCCATACATTACTAGCGCACCACGTTCGCCAACGGCGTTTGGTCGCTGGAATATCCAATTTTGCCAAGCCGAAAGTCGGCCAAATATTTTTGTTTCTAAGGTTTCTGGGCCAGCAAAACGTAAGCTAGCTTCAAGCCCAGTTAAAGCATCTGGAGAAAGTGATGCACGCTCTTCAATTGCTACTCTTACTTCATCACTCCAATCCAATTCATCAATAGCTAAAGTAACAAGTCCAAAGCGTTCTGCATCTTCAGAAGAAATAAACTTAATACGCTCAAGTGCTTCAGGTTCAGCATATTTTAGAACTTCTTTTAGAGTTTTTTCTTCACCTAAAAGCTTTGTTTCTAAACGAGTTAAACCATTACCCATTGGCAAGAACCCAGCATTCATTGGAGTTAAAGCTATTTCAGGATCAGAAAGCTTCATTCCCATAAGTGCATAAGCTCTATCTGCGGATAAAGCAAATTCTAAAAAGCTTCCAGCAAAACAAGAAGAAGCAGAAAGCACAGCAAAAAAGCTCTTAGCTGAAACATCCATACGTTTGAGAACACGCTTCATTAGTAACATTACTTCTTTAACAAACCAATTATCTTTGTGAGCTAATAGCTGCTTATCCATTTCAATAACTTTTCGGCTATCCCCTATTACATCTACCACAACTACCCCTATTTGTGGGTAATTGAAACGTAGCTGTAAAATAGCATTGTCTATTTCTCTATAGACTCTTAGCGGATACCAATCACTTCCAAGTGTTGTTGGATCTTCTGGAATTGGGGTAACTTCTTTAGGCCCATCAATGGTCAAATATGCAACTCTTTCTGTTGCAAAAGTTATTTGTACATATTTGTAGAAAATTCCCTTTTCTGTAACTTCTGGATTTAGTGGTTCTAATTTAATTCCTTTACGTTCTGGATGGCCTTCCCCAGCTAATTCTTTTGCTCTGGCTGCAACAGACTCATTAAATTTAGAAGATGGAAAAACTCCATCAACCAAATTCCAATCTACAGCACGTTGCCCTTTAATTCCTTCTGCCAAGGTTACAAATATATCTGCACGATCTCTGCGTACTTTACGCTTATCAACTAAACGAGTAAGTCCACCTGTGCCTGGCAATACTGCTAAATAAGGCACTTCAGGCAAACTTACAGCAGAACGCCTATCATCTATTAGGTAAATCTCTTTGCAAGCCAAAGGTAATTCATAACCTCCACCACTTGCAATGCCGTTTAATGCAGCAATATAGGTTTGTCCACTATTTTCTGTTGCATCTTCAATACCTAAACGAGTTTCATTAGTGTATTTACAAAAGTTTACTTTGAAATTGTGGCTTGAAGTGCCTAACATAAAGATGTTTGCACCTGCTGAAAAAATTCCATCTCGTTTACTAGTAATAACAACTACAGAAACTTCTGGGTGTTCAAATCTTAATCGATTTACAGCATCAGCCAGTTCTATATCTACACCTAAGTCATAAGAATTAAGTTTTAATGCGTAGCCTTCCTTAAGTGGCTTATCTTCTCTAATGTTAAGTCCAATTGTGGCTATTGGCCCATTGATTTCTAATTGGATGTGATTGTAGCGGGAAGGGTCTGTCTCAAAATTGATTGGTTGCATCCTCTTTCACCTTTTAATATAAGGCAGAACTTAGAAGCTGCCTGTCTTTAATTAATTTGGCTTGAATAATACATTTTTTTTCTACTAGAATCAAGCAAAATAGTGCTTCTTTTTTTAGGCCATATGCAATATACTACACATTTATGATAGAAATAGAGAACAAAGAAGAAAAAGAACTTAATCACCAAGCTACTAATTTACTAATTCGTTTAGGTCAACGAGTTAGAAATTTACGTAAACAAAAAGATTTAACAATAAAAGAGCTTGCTAATATCACAGGCTTAAGCCTTCGTTTTCTCTCTCAAGTAGAAGCAGGAGAAGGAAATATTGCATTAAGTAGACTAGCTCAGATTGCTAATGCTCTTGAAATAGGGCTTTCAGAGCTTTTACTAGATGTTGAAGAAGGTCGAAGCAATGCTGATCATCTTCGTTCAGAAATAGATGCAATGTTAGCTGGACGTAGTGAGACCGAATTAATATTAGCCAAACGCTTATTAAAAATGGCTTTAGGAGAAACTCAGCGTAATGCTATAGCACTGCTTGGACTACGTGGAGCAGGAAAAACTACTGTAGGTAAACGTCTTGCAGCTAAATTAGCAGTTTCATTTTGTGAACTTGATGAAAGAATTGAGGATATGGCAGGTTTGAGTTTATCAGAAATATTTGCAATACATGGAGAAACTTACTATAGAAAATTAGAAGCTCAAGCACTAGTCGATTTACTAGCACGTTCACAATCAACAATAATAGCCTTGCCAGGTGGGATAGTAAATAATCCTGAAGCATTTCAATTCACTAAAGAACACTGTATTACAATTTGGTTAAAAGCACATCCAGAAGACCATATGGAAAGGGTTTTAGCCCAAGGAGACCGCCGTCCAATGGCTAATCGTCCTAATGCAATGGCAGAATTACAAGCCATTTTAACAGCCCGTGAGCCTTTTTATCGTCAAGCAACTATTACTGTTGACACTTCTTTGCTAGGAATAAATAAAAGTGTAGAAACTGCATTGCTAGAGTTAAATAAATTAGGTTGGTATAGTTAGTTTTCTAAGCAAATTTGTAAAATATTCTAGCAACACCTTTTGTAGTTCTAGCTTATTGATTTTTTATATTTACCAAGTAAAATTATCATTTTACGACTATTGATATTTTGCTGAAAGGAAAGCTTTATAAAAATCATGAAAAAGAACTTGTTCTTTTTATTATTAATTCTTGCATTTGCAATAAATTGTGCTAATAGCCCTCAACCTAACACTCAAGCTTCTCAAACAACAGAAAACAACCCCAAAACTGAAACTAAAGCTGAAGCTAAAGCTGAAAACAAAACTGAAGCCACTACTCAAAATGCTCAAACTAACAATGATGTAGTTAAGCGCGGAGCTCCACTAGGCAATGCTACAGCTATTCCTGTTGTTCAAGTACTAGAAAACCCTAAAGCTTATGAAGGCAAAACCCTTACAGTAGAAGGCAAAATTGCTCGTGTTTGTCAAGAAAAAGGCTGTTGGCTGGAATTAACAGAAAAAGAAGGTGATCCAGGTTTAAGAATTACCTTTAAGGATTATGGTTTCTTTGTACCTACAGATTCACAAGGCAAAAAAGTGAAAGCTGAAGGAATAATTGAATTAAAAACACTTAAAAAAGACGTGGTAGATCACTTAATTAGTGATGGTTCTAAAATGAAGCAAAAGTCTGATGGTACAGCTGATATTGTTGGTCTAGTAGCTAGTGGAGTAGAACTTTATAAAAATTAGGTCTCTTGCAAAATAGCCCAGGGCTTGCACCCTGGGCTAGTAAATATATTGTGTCTTTTGTAGTACTTAAGAAATTTTAACCTACACCTACTGCATGCCAAGAATCTGCTACTCTTTGATATTGTGTACTATTAGCACCAAAAATATCTTTAGCAGCTTTAAGAGTTGCTTCTCTTGCTCCTTGGAAATCAGTATTTGGAACCATATAAGTAGTTAATGCTCTGTAGTAGACCTTAAGAGCATCATCTCTACCAATACCTTGAACAGAAATTTTAGAAGTATCATTTTTACCACCTTCTGCAAGTAGGTAAAAAGCATTATTTACCACACCAGAAGAGAAGTGAACATCCATTCCATCAACATATTGGCTAGCATTATCAATACTCTTAAGTGCATAAGCTTTAGGGTTGTTATAGTTAGGATCTCCAAATCTTAAAACTTTATCTTTACTTGGATCTCCACTTGGATCAGGAAGTAATTTAATGTCATGACCAGCTTTATCAACAATAGCATCTTTTCCTGGATGATCCATATATCTAAGAGCATCCCCTTCAACACCTGGAGTATAGACTGTTTCCCCAATATTATAATTAGGCTTTATGTTAGGGTTGTTCTTAGCAGCAAAAAATTCTACGGCTGTACCCATAATGTCAGACATAGCTTCATTGATACCACCAGATTGACCACTATAAACCAAGCCTGCTGTTTTTTGTGTCATACCATGAGCGATTTCATGTCCTGCAACATCTATAGCACTTACTAAAGAACCAAGTTCTTTACCATCTCCATCACCATAGCTCATAAATTTGCCATTCCAGAAAGCATTGCCAAAATTTGTGCCTACGTGAATACTAGAATTTAACGCAAATCCTTTACCATCAATACTATTGCGATTAAAAGTAGTTTTTAGGAAGTCCCAAACTAAAGAAGTATTATAAGCAGCAGATACAGCAGTTTTATTGGAAGAACCCCAATCTTGAGTCTTACTGCTAATAGCAGTCCCAACTTGTTGGAAAGGGCCGCCTGGTTCAGCATGTTTAGCATCAAAAACTTGACTGCCGCCGCGTTTAGTGTCTTTTAGAGTAAAAGTTCCATCAGCATTTTTTACTTGGTTAAATTGGACGGTGTCCCCTGCTTCAGTTTGACCACTTCCTACAACACTAACACCAGCTCTTGCTCTACCAGAAGGATTTATCATATCTCTCAAGGTATCAAATGGGTTAGATACCTTACCTGCACTAGCTTTTGAGGTTTGTGCAGCACCAGCACTTAGATCAACACCTGCGGCCTTAGCAAGTTCTGTTCTTTCACGAATAGTTTCAGAAATGCTATGAATAGTTTCTTCTTGGTGAAGAATTTGACCAGTTTTAGCATTAATAAAAAATTCTTTGCTTGAAGGAGCATTAAAATCTAAATTAGTAGTTGTAACTTTGTAAGCTAATTCAGGCTTGTTAGTTTTAGGATCTGTAATAATGGTTAGTTCTGCTTTGGGAGCTTCTGAAGTTTCTCGACCAAAACTATTTTTAGCTATTTTGATTGCAGTTTCAGAAGAAAGACGAGGATAAGTGTTAAAATCCTTAGGAATATCTATTGGTTTTCCAGTAGTGCTATCAACATTTCCTGCTTTATCAAAATGGACTACCATTTCTCCGCCAGTAACTTTTACTCCATTGAAGCTTTGTTGTAAACGAACATGGCTCATTCCATATTCGTCACTGCTAACTTCTTTTGTAGAGAAACTTTGTTTGCTTGTGCTTGATGACTGTTGATTATTTAAGAAACTAACAGCTTTATTAGCCAAAGCTGTATCTTTACTAGGTGCAGATTGTGTAGAAGGTGCTTGAGCGGTCACAGGTGCTTTAGTTGATTGAGCAGGTTGATTACTTATCAACTGATCTTGCATTCCTGATGATTTAATACTATTAATACTCATCTTGTATTTCCCCTTACATGTAGTGATTAAAAATTAGCTATTAAACTTCTTATCAGTAGTAAACTTGACTATTTCTTAGATAACTGCTTAAAAATTCCATGAGTAGAAGTTGCTGGGCCAGTAACTGATTGATCATTATAATTATAAAGAATCTCTCCAGTATTAGCGTCTACAAAACAACGAAACCGCTTAGGCAATCCATCTTGCCAAACTGGTATAGTTACTAAAAAAGTAAGAAAACTTTTACTACTATTTTTATCTGGATAGATAATTAATTCTGTTTCAATATTGCCTCTAGATTCACCTGTTACAATTTTTTTGGCAATTTCAATAGCTTGGTTTGAAGTAATTTTAGGCTCAACCTTTGTATTTATAATACGATACTCACCTGTGGTATCTCTTACTTCAACATCTTTAGTTAAATGAACTACTAAATGGTGTCCGAAAACTCTCAAACCTTCATAAACTTGCTGTAACCGGAAATGACGCATTTCCAAATCATCTTTTATATAATCAAGTAACTCAAATTCTGAGGTTGGATCATTAATACCAAACGTACTAGCTAAATAGTTAAAACTCTTTTGCAAAGCTTCCTGTGCAATAATTAATTCTTGCTGTTTTTCGTCAGGATTCATCTTCTTTAGCACACTAGCAAAAATGCTAGCGCGCATTCTCCTAATAAATAAAATCAAACTAATTGAAATAAAGTTTGTAGGTTAGATAATACAGGAAGTCTTTTAACTGAACCAGCATTCATTCAGAAGAATTATCGACTTTGAAAGAATAAAGTTGCTAGATAAAGTTAGGGAAAACAAAAATTTTTTGATGCAAAAAACAACCTATACTCTTGTAAGTAAAGTTATTAGCTCATTGTATTTAGGATAATTAACTATTAAGTTTTGTCTTTTACCTTCAACATAATCTGAATAGTCAAAACCTGGAGACATAGTTGTTCCTAAAAGTGAGTATTTCCCCCCATCAACAAGGCGTAACCCTTGCCAGCAATCTGCTGGAGCTAGTACTTGAGGTTGCATGCCCTTAGCTAAATCATTACCAATAATAATAACTTGCCCACTACCATCCTCATAAAGTTGTAACATTTCTACAGGATCACCTAAATAAAAATGAAAAATTTCATCTGTAGGGAGTTTATGCATTGCAGAAAAAGTTTCTGGGGTTAGAAAATAATAAATGGCTGTAGATAGTGCCTTCTTTTCCTTATATTCACTTGACCAAGTTGCCAAAGTGTTTAAAGAAAGTTCTTGTTTGGAACAATAAGTCCTTCTAAAAAAACCTCCTTCTCCAATCAATGGCTCAAGCTTTAATAAAGAAATTATTTCATCGGCTGTAAGCATAAAATAATCACATCTGATTTTCTTTAGGTTGGGCAAGCCTATTGCTAAAATCTCGTATTAAAAATAATTATAATTAGCCTGAGCTTTTAGCAAAGCAATGTTATTAATATATTAGCCTGGGGTTTTAGCGAGTGAAACGAGTGTAACCCCAGGACATGAGAGTAATCTCAGGTTTAATAAACTAGTGTTTTTCTATAGCAGGATGAGTAGCAAAGAAATCATCATAAAATCGCTTAGTATATCCATCTAGCAGTTCTTTTATACGGTCAGGGCTTTGAGATCTAACAACTAAGCCTACATGATGGCGTTTTTTCATTCGCCAGAAAATTTCTTTTTCTTGATAAGCAGAATCATCAGGGTATTCTTGACGAGCTAAAGAAACAATTAAACCAGCATAATCACTTCTAAGTTCTGGTAGTTGATAAGGAGATTCTCCACGAAGAATTTCTATTTTTGCCCATTCAGCCCAGAAGTTAAGCCCACTAGCGGCTTCATTTAGCTCAACAATATTAGCTCCACCAACACGAGCAGAAGTTTCAAGGAAGTAGAATTTTCCATCTTCTCTACCTCTAATAAATTCTGTATGTGAAACACCTCGAACAAGTCCCATAGCTTTTAAGATATCTTTATTCATAGTTTGTAGAGCTTGTTCATCTTCTGAACCACGAAGCATTGTTCTAGTAGTAAAAATACCTCCTTGGTGTGCTACATCCATTGGAGGATAACCATATTGATTAGCAAGGGCAAAAACTACTTCACGCTCGGAAACTATTGAATCTACGTGATAAATATCTCCAGGAACATATCTTTCCATTAAGTAAAATGACTGTTGGTCGCCTAACTTATCAATCACAGGCCAAAAATCATGTTCATTATTAATCTTCTTTATTCCTGTAGCAGAAGCTTCAAACCTAGGTTTTATTAGCCAAGGGGCAGGAACTCTTCTCATAAAATCACGTACTTCATCATAATTAAGTATATGAACGAATTCAGGAACATTAATTCCAGCATCTTTAGCTTGGACTCTCATTGCAAGTTTATCTCTAAAGTATCTAGCAGTAGTATCACCCATACCAGGCACACGCAAATGCTCGCGTAGAGCTGCGGCAGTTTCTACATCAAAGTCATCTAAGGCAACAATACGATCAATTTTCTGAGTTCTTGCTAAATAGCTAATCCCATAAATTACATCAGTGCGATTCCATTTTTTATTGTCATCAGGAATCAAAAAAACATCATCTAGACTTTCTCTTGGCCAGTCTGCATTTGCAATACTTTGTGAAGTTACTAAAAATACTTTACATCCTTGTCTTTTGCACTCGCGCATAAACTCAGCGCCTTTTTCATAACTAGCTAGACAGAGAATAGTTAATTGACGTTTTTCACTCATAAGCTTTTAAGCTCCTTGATAAAATAAAGAAAGTAAAGCGTGTAGGGTAGCTTTTATATCATAAAACTTTCAGATTAGCACTAGGATTAAAAGATTTTTTCTAAGATAAATTTTACTAACTTGAGGCAAAAGGTTTTTATCTCAAGTTAGCAATACTAAGTTAATTAGCTTAGTTAGAAGGTTTTAGATCTGTACCTCTAGGATGGTTAAATTCACTTTCTTTTTTCCATTCTGGCATTTTGTCAGCATTAGCAACACGAAGCCCCATTACAAAACCTATGTTAGCTAGTTGACGAGGGCCTTCCCAACTCCAATCAGGTTTTATAGTGTCAGTAGGCTTATGGTAGTCTGTACTAAGATATTTCTTAGCACGAGTAAGAGTTTCTTCAATATCTCCGGCTGGTGCGCCTAACAGCATTACGGCTGGAATGCCTTTTCTTACAAAGGAAAAATGATCAGAGCGATAAAAAACTTTTTCTTCAGGAAAAGGATCAGAAATAATTCTAGCGCCTAAAGCTACTGTAGCATCTTCTAGTACTTCACCTAAATCCGAGTAATCCATCCCAAAACCAGCTACTTTTTTCACTGGGCCATAGGTTTCAACACCTATACCATCAAAGTTAATATTTGCAGCTACTTTTTCTATAGGCCAAGTAGGGTGTTGTACCCAATAATCTGAACCTAGAAGACCTAGTTCTTCACCAGTAACAGCTAGGAAAATTACTGAACGACGTGGTTTTGGAGCTTTGGTAAAAGCTTCTGCAAGCGATAACATCATGGCTACGCCTAAAGCGTTGTCTGCTGCTCCTGGATGTAATTGTCCATCTTTCATTCCAAAAGCATCATAGTGAGCACTATAAGTTAGGGCTTCTTGTTTTAATTTTTCATCAGAGCCTTCAAGCAAGCCAACTACATTATTTCCAATGGCTTCCTCTAACTTTACCTTTATTTTTATAGTGGCATTTTTCTTTAAACTACAACTAACATACTCATTATTTTGTGCTTTTTCTGTTAATTCAGCTAGACTTGAGCCACTTTCAGCAACTAGTTTTTCTACTAAAGGTTTAGCTGCTATAACTAATGGAAATTTATAGCTATAAATAGAGTCTTCATTTCCAGGTAAAGCTAACTTACGTTGAGCTAAAAACTTAGCAAATTGTGGAAAAGCTCCTGTACCAAAATCACTAACAATAAGTCCAGCAGCACCTTTTTCACGCAAAGTTGCAACTACTACACTAGGATTAAAAGCTTTTGTGGCTTCACCTAAATTTCCCTTTGGTTTACCAAAAAGTACTACAACTATTTTTCCTTTAACATCTAAATTAGCATAGTCATCATGTTTAATATCTGCAACAGTAACACCATAGCCAACAAAAACAAGTTCACCTGTAACTTCCACATCTTTATTTGGTTGAGGAAATAAAATCCCAAAATCTTCAATATGTTTGAAAGAGGTATCTCCAAATGTAAAGGATGTTTCATTAGAGATTTCCTTAAAATTAAATTTTATTGGTTGAAAGTAGCTATTTTTATCCCCTAAAGGTTTTAAGCCCATTTGTTGAAAGCGTTCTGCAATGTATTTAGCAGCCTTTTCACCACCTGGAGTAGCTGTTCCACGCCCTTCCATTTCTGGAGAGGAAAGTTTAGTTGTAATTTCGGTAATTTTCTCGGCTTTGATGTAAGCAGATGTTTCTTTTTCTGTGGTTGTAAGTGTTTGACTTTCTCTTGGAGCAACTGCTGGAGCTTGAGCCCAAATTGTTAAGCTTGAAGATAAAAGCAGAATTACCAAGAAAAACTGCTGAAATAGTTTTGGGAATTTTTTCAATTTTGTTTTCTCCTCAAATCAACTAGCAAAGCGTTGATCTATAATTTTGGAAATATTTCTGCCTTGATTTCTTTGCGGATTTTGATGAATCTAGGCAGATCTTCTATATCAGAGTGATACGCTAAACCTTCTGCAATTAGATCATATTCTTTTACAATTTTTGCCCCAGGAATAGGCTCATTTTTCTCATTAACCTCTCTACCTAACAAATATATATGGTCAGATACAATTAAAGCTGAGGTAACATCATGAGTTATGATAATAAAAGTGTTAAGAGTGTGTTGGTTAGCAATATCAACAATTAGCTTGATTACATTGTTAATGCTAACAGGATCTAATCCAGAAAATGGCTCATCTAGAATTATAAAATGTTTACCTGTTATCAGTTGTTGCAAGATAGCTACTCTTTGACGTTGTCCACCAGAAAGTTGTACAGGCCAAGATAAACTATGTTGAAAAAGCCCAAATTTATCTAAATATTCCAAGGCTCTTTCACGAGCAGTTTTAGAGTCTAGCTTAGCAACTCTAATAGCTGGTTGGATTAAATTATCCAAAACCGTAAGATCATCAAAAAGTGGATATTTTTGGAAAACTACACCAACATCACCTACTTTTACTTCTCGCAAGTTATTGGTTACTTCTTCTGTAATAAGAACTTTACCACTAGTTGGTCGATCTAACCCTGCAATAATACGTAATATAGTTGTTTTACCAATTCCTGAAGGCCCCAAAATACTAACAATTTGTGGTTTACTTCTAATATCCATAATGGTAAGAGATAAATCTTTTAGTACAGGGACTTTTACTCCATTATTTAGTGGAAACTCTTGACAAACTTTATCTAAGGTAAGCAACGGTTCTAGTAACTCTACTTTGTTTAAAGGGCCTGGGACAATTTCTTCTCGTTCTATCATTGTTAACCTCGTTCTGCAATTACGCTATAAGGAAATAAGTACCGCTTTAAGAAAGAAAATAATCCATCTTCAACTAATGCAATAATACCAATGATTAATAGTAAACCATAGACTTCTGGTAGGTTATTGGTTGAATAATAAGCATAAATTTGTGTACCAATTCCCTTTTCATTGCGGCTGTAGGTTTCAATGGAAGTAATCATAATCCAACCTATTGCAGCATTTTGAGCCACCATATCTATCATTTGAGGCAAAGTAGGACGTACAACAACATTATAAAATATTTGCCAATCGTTATAGCCTAAGACCTTAGCTAATTCATATTTCATTCTAGGAATAGCACTTACAGCATCTGTCATACTAGTAACTAGGAAAAATGTCATACCTGTAGTTAACATTGCTACTTTTGTTGGCCAACCTATGGTGAAAAGTGAAAAGAAAATCAAAGTAAACCCAATAAATGGAATATATCGCAGCAGTTTTACAAACCTATTAAAGGGTTGAAATATTGGGATAACGCTTGAGTAAGAAATAACCAAGGAAATTACTGTTGAATATAGTAAGCCTACTATATTTAGCTTAATTGTTGACCAAACATGGCTAAGTAGCTGATGTTTTGACCACATTTTATAGAGTGCATCTAGAACTTCTCCAGGAGAAGGAAATGGGCGAACTAAATTATAAAGCCAATTATCAAGTAATTGTGTAGAAGTCATTGTAGCAGACATATTATTACGTAGTGCTACACTCAGAAGCCAAAGTCCTAAGAATAATAAAATCCAGATACCAAATAAGTTAGCACGAACAAAAGTACTAACTTCACCATAAACTCTAAAAGTTTCTTTAATTGGATTTGATTGGTTATTTGATTTTTTGCTTTCATCTATACTCATAAAATTCACTTTCTACTTTAGCAATTAATTTTATAAAAACACTTTAGCAAAAGTAATGGAAAGCACTTTTGTCTAATCAAAATTGGGATTGGATAATATCACTCAGTGTACTTTCTTTAAATATTCTTTTATCGCTTAGAAGTGTTTGTTAATCACTATAAATAGCTCTTCTAGATATGTTTGGACAAATTTAAGGGACTTAGTCTTTTGTTAACTTCTTATAATATTATGACGTTAGAAAAATATTATTTAATGCTTGCAACAATAAAGGTAAATCAAATACAGTATAATTTTGCAGCTTTTTGTTATTAGTCAAATTTTTCATGGTAGAAGTGAACTGAAAATTCGGCTATGCTCATCTATAGGCATATAACTATAGGTATTTTTAAGTAGATGTTAACAAAAGGAACTATAATCAACAACCAATATAGACTTGTAGAAGAACTAGGTACAGGTCTCTCTGCAACAGTCTGGCGAGCTGAAACCCTATCACAACCTGCTTTTTATGTATTAAAAATATTTAATCTCTCTATGCCTAAGCGCAAACAAGACTTTTATAATGAGTGTGAGGTTATGAAACAATTTAACCTGCCTGAAGATTCTTTTGTACATTTTGGGATACATTCATTTACAACTGAAAGCAATAATTTAGGAATTATTGTTAGCCAATGGGCAGAATATGGAACACTGGCTAACTTAATAGAAAAACTGAGGTTAGGACAAGAAAATCTTTCTTCTGATGAACTACAAATACTCATTTTTAGAATAATTAGTGGATTAAGTAGTATTCATTCTAAAAAAAATCTAGCAGGTCAATATTTAGTACACCGTGATTTAAAGCCAGCCAATATTTTGCTATCAGAAAAAACTAAACCATTTATTGCTGATTTTGCTATTTCTAGCTGGGTTGACAATGAACGAATTACAGAAAATCCAATTGGAGCAATTGAATATATGTCTCCTGAAGCCCTTGAAGGCCATATCAGCCAATCAATTGATATTTGGGCAGTAGGAGCAATTTGTTATGAATTATTAACTAAAAAACCTCTTTATAGTCGTACTGTTTGGACTAGCCCAACTGCATTAATGCGTGAAATTTGTGCTATGGAAAAGGAAGTTCCTTACAATTTTCCTGATGATCTGCAACCAAAGATTAAAGAAATCATCTGCAAAGCTTTGCAAAAAAACCCTCTTCTGCGTTATTCATCAGTGTTAGAAATGAAACATGATTTAGAATCTAGCTTACAATTTAGCAATACTCAACCACAACTTATAAATGTAACTTCTAGCTTATCTTTTCAAAACCAACCTACTATTTCAAATAATTTCTTAAATACTAACTCATCAAATAATAATCCTTTAACAACAAAAATTGATTTATCAGATACTCCTAACAATTCTACTAACTTACGTGCTTCCAATAATTTAATTGATTCTAGTAATTCTCGCAACATATTATCAGACAAACATCAAAAGATATTTTGGTCACAAGCTAAAATAGGAGGAATAGTATTTTTAGCAACTGTTTTATTACTAAGACTAAGCTACATATACATTAATGCATATGATGAGCTTAACTATCCACCACCTAATTTGTTGCCTCAAAGCCCACCAAAAGCCTTATTGGCAAATTTTTCTCCACCAGGAATGGTACTAATTCCCGCAGGAACATTTTTAATGGGTCTCCCTAATACTATAGAAAAAGAATTTAAGGTAGAAGTAAAGGCTTTTTATCTAGATATGACAGAAGTAACAAATGAAGAGTTTTCAGCTTTTCTAAAAGCCAATGCTGATAACAATCTACTAAAGCGTTGGAAAAATTGGACATTTAAAGAAACAGAACGCTATTATCCAGTTACAAATGTTATACCTTCTGAAGCAGAAGCTTATGCACAATGGTTAGGAAAACGTCTCCCAACAGAAATAGAATGGGAATATGCAGCACGAGGTAATAATTTGGGAGAAAAGAAATATTTATACCCTTGGGGAGACAGTAAAAAAGAGATTTACCATTTTGCTAATAGCAAAGAAGATAACAAAAATAAACCTGTAGCTGTTGGTAGTTATCCTGAAGGGAAAAGCCCTTTTGGAGTTTTAGATTTAGCTGGTAATGTAGCTGAATGGACAGCATCTTGCCATCAAAGTAATCTTTCAAACCAACAAAACCCTGGTACTTGTTCAGATGAAGAAAGAATTTTTCGTGGAGGAAGTTATCACGATGATGCAGAAAATATCCGAACCACAAGCCGCTTTTGGCTAGGACAATTAGAAAATCCCAAACGGCGACAAGAAATTTTACTTTCTATAGGGTTTCGTTGTGCCCAAGATCTTTCACCTAAATGAAATTTCTTTGCCTGAAATGTTGCTTTTTTCAGCTAACATTTTGCTATA
This sequence comes from Blastocatellia bacterium, assembly GCA_039812885.1. Taxonomy (GTDB): domain Bacteria; phylum Acidobacteriota; class Blastocatellia; order Chloracidobacteriales; family JADJPF01; genus JADJPF01. Next base: position 396,848 of record JBDIBI010000001.1, on the reverse strand, counting down.
GTGCTAGATTAAATACTACTAAATACTAATAATTATGTATAAAAATTTATTCTCTTTTACACTATTACTTTATTTCCTCTTTTTCTTTTGTTGCAATAGTTTAGCTCAAATCAAAGACTACGGAACACTAGTAATTAAAACTACTAGCCCTAATATTGAGATTCTTTCTCCTAAAAACCAGCATAAACTTAATGAAACTACCATTATTGCTTGCTTAAAAGAAGGCCGTACAAACATTTCTTGGCGACAAAATAATAAGTTAGAAAACAAGTCTATAGAAATTAAGTCTGGACAAATTACTACAATAGATATTGGTACTGCTGATGGAGAACTAACAGTAATAGCAGATCGTCAAGGGGTTTCTTTGGAAATAGCTGGTCAAGATACTAAAGAATCTCTGTATGCAGGAGAAAAAGTCTCTTTTAGCAACTTAAAACTAGGTCAAGCTACGTTGATAGCTAGGGTTGCAGGTAAAAAAGATATTGTTCAAAATGTAAATATCTCTAATGAACCTTCACTGCCTATCAATGTTGGATGGGATGATGCAACTATAGATATTAGCTTCGATCGACCTGGTGTTGAGCTTTATATAAACAATCGTCTAGAAGCTATTTCTAGCAGTTCTGGTCAAATAATTTGTTTACAAAATGTGTCTTCAGGATTAAAGAAAATTAATGCTGTTGCTAAAGATAGTCAAGGAAACAAATACTTGCTAGATGTTGAGCCTAAAGAGTTAATGGTAGAAGCTAGTAAAACCTATGCAATCAAATTAACTAGGAAAGATGCTCAATTATCAGTTAATGTAGATCGGCCTAATGTTGAAGTAACCGCCAATGGAATTACTTTAGTTTCTAAAAAAGAATATGAAGAACTGGTTTTTCCTCTAATGCTTCCTCAAAAAATAAACTTAACAGCTAAAGCAGGTAATTTAATTATTAATAAAGACTTAACATTATCAGCCAATGAAATAACAAAAGAAACTGTAAGTTGGAATGATGCAGCATTAGTTATTACAGTAGATAGAGCTAATGTTGATATTTTACTGAATAAAACTTTAGTAGCAACTTCTCAAGTGGCTAATGAGCGTTTAATTTTAAGAAACTTAAAACCACGGCATGTTGTTATTGATGGAATGGTTCAATCTTTAGGAAATAATTTTTATTCGCTAGATGTTTACCCTAAAGAATTTGACTTAATTGCAGGTCAAACAACAGAAGTTATTATAAACAAGAAAGATGCTCAGCTAATTGTTACAAGTGACCGTAAGGATGATATTAAACTTCTATTAAACAATCAAATTAGCCCTATTACAAAAGTAGCAAACAATGTTTACTATTTCCCCTTTATGTCTCCAGGAAAAGTAACTCTTTTAGCCAAACTACCAGAAAAGCCTTTATTATCAACAGATATTATTCAACAAACCATTGATCTCCCTGTAGGACAAACACCTATAGAAATAGCTTGGCAAGATCTGTTTCTTTTTGTAGAAGCAGATTCAAAACTAGTAAACATAAAAGTTAATGGAAAAACAGGAGAAGAAATCCGTTGGCAATCATTACTATCTAAACCATTTAATAGAAAAGTGTATGTATTTGCGCTAAAACCTCATGAAACAGCAGAAATTTCTTGGGAAATTGAAGGTAAAAAGGTTGGTAATTCTAGTTTTATTATTAAAGATTTTATTAAATCACAAGGAGTAGTTTTAAGTAATTAATTTAAGTTAGATTCATTTAAAACTATCAACCCCTAATAAAAGATTTTATTAGGGGTTAACTTACTTAATCAATATTAATGAAGTTTACAAGATTAGTCCATAGAAGTTAAGCCAGTGCGGATAGCATATTTTACTAAACCGGCCAAGCTATGAATTTGCAAGCGAGTCATTATGCTAGCTCTATGTGCATCAACTGTTTTAACACTGATCTTTAAGATATCAGCAATTTGCTTATTGGTCATACCTTCTACTAACAACTTTAAGGTTTCTTGTTGGCGTGGAGTTAAGATATTTCTTTTGCTACGGCCTCTTAAAGACTCTTTTGGAGCATCGCCTTCTTCGCCATCTTTACCTTTTTTTCTACGAACCAATGGTGTGTGATTTTTTGCGTCAGCTTTTTTCTTAGTACTAGTAGTCATATTTTTTATCTCTCATCATTAAGATTTATTTAATAAGCAGTTTTTCTGCTAGCAAGCTCTAACATCCAAAATCTAAATAAGAAAACTTTATAGATCATTTAGATGTATATTTTTGCTAGGGGAATAATATTTTGATTTATTGGAAAAATAAAGTAGGACGAAACCTGAAAACTACTCAGGTAACACTGTAGTCTCCCCTAAGGGTTTCTTAATTAGGCGCTAAGACTAATGGAAAACAACCCAATATATAAACACTTACATACTACAAAGTGATTATTTTTGTCTAAGCAAAAAAACATAACATGAACCTAAAGGCTTTTTGTTTGTAGGGAGGAAAAGCTTAAATAATAAGTTAAAAGTATAGTGAGGGAAAATAGATAGCTAAAGATGTGTCAAAAATTATTTAACACATCCAAAAGCATCTAATAAAGTTAGACTACAAAATATTAGTGGCGATCGTTTTTGCCAGGTTCAATTATCTCTAAATGGTAGCGACGATTAAGCTTTTTGCTAGCAGCGTAAATAATGTCACGCATAGCTCGTGCGGTACGACCTTCTTTACCAATAACATGGCGTAAATCTGATTCTGCAACACGCAATTCAATAATGCTTGTTTGTGCTCCATCTATTTCAGTTACTTGTACTTGATCTGGATTATCTACTAAGGCTTTGGCCATTGCTGCGACTAGATTTTTCATCATAGTTGTCTTCTCCTCTAATTAGTTCATTCACTTTTTGCTTAGTCATTACTACTACTTGTGTTCTCAAGAAAAAATTTTATCGAAATCAGAGTTGCCAAATCCCCCTGAGTGGGAGTTTTATTTAGTATTTGATAAGAATCAAAAACAGAATATATCTTAGAAATTTAAATAACTAGATTTTCCTAAATAATAACCCGTTAAGCAAGCGAAAACAATAAATAATTATCCATTTTCCTAAGCTTAGTTAATTATACTATTGTTTTATTTATTTTCCCCCTTTGCGAGCAGTAGCCTGAGTTAAGGATTTAAGTTCATTCATAAACTCTGAAACATCTTTGAAATCCTTATAAACAGAGGCAAATCTAACAAAAGCTACTTTGTCTAAGGTTTTAAGTCGCTTCATCAATAACTCACCTATTTTTGTGGTAGGGCGTTCTCGTTCTTTAGATTCTTGTACAAATCTTTCTACTTCATTAGTTATTTCTTCGAGTTTGTTAGGACTTACAGGTCTTTTTTCACAAGCTTTTAAAAGCCCTGTTAAGATTTTATTCCGATCAAAAGGCTCACGTCTGCCATCTTTTTTAATAACCATATATGGCAATTGTTCTAACCTTTCATAAGTAGTAAAGCGCCGTGTACAATCCGTACACTCACGCCGTCTGCGAATAACTTCTCCTTCTTGGCTTTCACGAGAATCTATTACTTTATCAGACAAAGACGCACAGTAGGGACATTTCATTTTAAGTATTGTCTCCATTTATAGTCATACTAATAGTTATAAGTATAAGATAGCACACAACAGACAGGGGTTGGCAAGAAAAATTTTCGCTATATTGTTGTTTTAGCTAAAGATCATTAAAATACGGTCTACATATAGTGGCGAAATAGATTTTTGCTACTATGAAAACCAAAGAAAAACCCTAATAGAGTTGGCTATTAGGGTAAATTTATTTGTGTAAGTTCTTAAGGTTATAACTTTACGTTAGCTATTTTAATTTTTAAGATATAGCTTTCTCTATAGTAAAATCTTGTTCTTGATAAGCTTTTGCCTTGTTCTTTGTATCACTAATAGTAATTTTTAGCTGATATTGTCCTGCTGGAAAGCCAGTTAAAGGAACTTTTCCACCATAAACTATTCGTCCAGCTTTATCAATTTTTTGTGTTACATTTAATTCTTGGCTAGTAAAAAGAGCCTTATTACCTTGTAAAATTTGGATTTGAGCCGTTAATTGTGGGTTGTTTTTGAAATTTTCTTTGCTAAAAATATAACATAAAAACCCTACTGAAGATTTCTCTGAAAAAATAGATAAGGCTTGTCCTTTAGCTGTTATATTTTCTGAGTTGGTATTTTCTGAATCTTCTTCATGAAGCAAAAGAATATTGCTTACCTGTAATTTTGCTTTTTCTAAGTTTGGAACTTCAACAAAACCTACAGAAGTGCCTATCTTGTTGTCAATAGGATCTTTAACAGCAAATCTAACACTATAAAAGCCAGGTTTTAGAGAAAGACTTTTACCAAAGAAAAACCAAGATTTGCCTATTTGCTTATAACGGGTTTCTGTAAAGTTCATTTCTACATCATTTTCTGTAGAATGAGCGATTTTTCCATCTTCCCCAACCACTATCAGTAAGCTTTTTACTTTATTTTTATAGTAGTTGTTAACTTTTGGAAAATTAATATCTCTTAAATCAATAGCTAAAGAGACTATAGTGTTATTTTTTTCCTTGTCACCTAAATCTCCTAAAAAGTCTACTTTCATTTTTAATTTTATATCTTTAACAGGTATAACTGTCCCAATAGCATCAACTAAGTCTTTATTCTCTAGTTTTACTGAATCATCTAGTTTTTCTTTTTCAGGTTTTTCTTTTTCAACTTTTTTGTTCAAAGCCACTAAATCCAGCTTTTCTCCACCTGCAAAATATCCTTTTCTGGTTTTAATTATCAAATTTTGGTTTGATTTAATGTTAACTTTAATTTCTTTAAATTTTCCATCTTTTTGGTTATTTTCAGGATAATAAGCAAGTAAATAATAACTAGAACTCTCTGAAACAATATTTTGCAATCCTCCTAGAAGGTCATTACTGTTAATTATGCTAAAACCTCCTGTATCTTTAGCAATTGATTTCATAGCATTTAAGCTAGCCGTTTGGCTTTGGCTAGATAAACGCTCCCCAACACCTGTAGCATCAAAAGATCGTTCTTCTACATCATAAGAACTACTTGTTTGTAAGCCTGCACTCCCCAAAGAATAAACCACTACCCCTGCTCTTGTAGCAGCATCTATAATACGCCGCATTTGGGATAAGTGATCTGACTCTAGTTCTTCTAATAAAAATCCATCTGTTACTAAAATCATTGTTTTGCGACCTGGAACAGACTTAACAGATAAAATAGCATTACGGATTGTCTGTAATGTAGCTGTGGTTTGAAAAGATAAGGCATTTACAATTTGTGTAGCTGTAGATTTCACTTCTCGTTCAGCAGATTCTCTACTAATGTTTATCCCTGTATTTTCTATATATCTCATTACAGCAAGGTTTGTAGCATCCCTATCATTTCTTAGAATTTGTTGAGCTTGAAATTCTGTTATTCTTGCAGGATCACTTGGAGAAGCAACAGAACGTATTTGAGATCTCAAACGCTCTATAGCTTTTCTCATTACTTTATGATCATCGGTTAATTGTTGAAGAAATCCTAACCCACCTCCTGTACTTATAACAGCAACTCTATCATTTCCTTGAATTTGTGAGTTAATTAAGTTAAATAATTCTTTCTTTACTCCCACCATATTACTAGGACTAATATGCAAATCATCTACTAAAATAATAAAAGTACGGCCAGAACTTTCTATTAATGGGACATCTATTGCAGAATTTTTATTATTATTAACTGAAGTACTTATACTAGGCTTGCTTTTATTTATTTGTGGTTTAACCAAAGAAAAAAATGATATGTCTTGTGCTTTGCCATCTTCTAACAATTCAAAATCCGTTTGTTTTAAGTTATCAACTATATGCCCATTTTTATCTGTAACTATTACATCTAATTGAATTAACTCTGTATCTATACGAATAGCCTCTCCCTCATCTTGTTTTGGTTTATCTTGAGCTAAAGCTAAACTAAAAAAGCATATTATAAAAATTAATAACAATAATAGTTTCTTAAGTATCATACTTAGACTCCTAAATTTATTTACCTATTTGGATCAACAATACGAAAAATTAAAACTATTTTCCTTAAAATTAAGCGACTAATTTTTAATTGACAAATAAAGTTAGCAATTAATAGCATATTTTTTGCTTTAATATACAGATAGGAATATAAAATTATTACAACAAAATCAGCTTGAATATCAATAAGTTATATATCTATTATTGTTAGGCTATATCATTTACTATCCCTAGCAAAATAGTAGAGTTACAGCAAAATCTCCACTAAATTTTTCATAATAATTACGCAACAATTTACTTATATCTTCGATAATGTGAATGAATGACCATTCATCCAAAAAATATGGTATCAAACAATAAACTTAATAAAACCTAAAATAAATTTAACAAGGAGTCATCTGTGGTAAACAATATCAATAACAACAACAATATGGTTTCCGATAGCTGGGCAAGTTTAAGACAACCTGCTCAAACTGACCAAGTTGCTCAAACTAATCAAACTGCAAGCGCTTCTGGACTTTCTGGTTCATTAGGGCTCTCTACAACAAGATTAGATCTAAATAGTGCTGAAGCACAAAGAGCAATTCAAACCAGTATGAATTACTTAGGCCAAATGGGAACAGCTGCAGGTTTAACAGCTAGCAATCCTTCTCGCAATTTAGCGGTTAGATCAGTTGACAAAGATGAATTAGGAATGATGCACGTTCGTATGGATCGTATGATCAACGGTGTTCCAGTATTTGGTGAGCAAGTTATTACCCACGTTGGTGCAGATGGAAATGTACGCTCTGCTACAGGTGATACAGACAACATGTTTGCGGCAACTGCTAGTTTAAACACTCGTCCTAAAATGACAAGTGATCAAGCAATGAGCAAAGCAACTCAACAATTTGCTGGTCCTCCAACTAGTGATCCTTCTTCCAGATTAACTTTTATTAAAGATGACTCAGGTCAGTATCGTTTAGCTTACCAAGTAAGAATGGATAATCTTGCTGGTAATCCTCCTACTCAAATGAACTATTTTGTTGATGCTCAAAATGGTCAAATGATCAAGAGTTTCAATGCTTTACCAACACTTTCTCCTGCAACAGTAAACACCCAAAGAGCTAATGCTGGTTTACCTACAGCTCCTGGCACTACAAACCAACTTAGCACTGGTAACAGCCGCAATTCAGGTATTGTTCCACCTTGGATGGCTAATAACAACAGTGTTGGCAGAAACAATTTAAGCCAAACTGGTAGAAACGGTCGCGTAATGCCAGGCACAGATGGTTCTCAACAAACAGGTCGCACCGGTCGTGGTTCAATGATTGGCACTTCAATGATTGGTGGCAGAAATGCTACAGCTACCTCAACTCCTAGAGCATTAACTACAAATGGAACATCTACAACACCAGTTGCTATTGCTGACTTAGGAACAGCTACATCTAAAATTAATATAGCAGACGGTTTTGATTCAGTTACAGGCGTAACAGTAGGTGTAAATATTAGTCACAGTTATGTAGGAGACCTTAAAGTTTCTTTAGTATCTCCAGATGGTAAAGAAGTAGTTTTAAGAAATCCATCAGGTGGCCGTGGTACTGGTACATTAAATTTTACTGCTAACCCTGCCGATTTTAACGGTCTTCCTGTTAGCAGCGGCCAATGGACATTAAAAGTTCAAGATACTGCTTCCCAAGATAGCGGTACTTTAAATTCTTGGAATTTATCTGTCACTGGTACTCCAAAAACTACTCCTACTCCTACTCCTACTCCAAGCACAATTACTAAGACAGCTACTCCAAATGCAACAATTAATGATAACGCTACAGTAACTTCTACTATTAATATTCCTGACACAGGTAATGCTGCTTCTGTTAAGCTCAATTTAGACATTGATCACACTTATCGTGGTGATTTAGTTGTTAAATTAACTTCTCCTTCTGGTAAAGTTGCTACCATTAGCAATAGAGAAGGTGGCTCTGCTGATAACATTAAGTTATCTAACCTAGACCTTTCTACTATGTTCCCAAATGAACCAATTAGTGGTAATTGGACAATGAGTGTTCAAGATGCAGCAGCTCAAGATACTGGTAAATTTAATTCTTGGGGTTTAACCATTACTAAAGCTACAACACCAACACCAACACCAACACCAACACCAACACCAACTCCTACTCCAACACCAACTCCTACTCCAACTCCTACTCCAACACCAACTCCTACTCCTACACCAACTCCTACTCCAACTCCTACCACAAATGGTAGTGGTGCAACACTTTACAGTGGAACCGTAGGATTAAATGTAACTCAACAAGGCAGCAGCTTTGTTCTTAAAGATCCAACAAATGGTACACAAACCTTTGATGCTCAAGGTGGCAGCGGTCGCGGTACAGGAGTAGCAATTACAAGCAATAGCAGCACATTTACTACTGCAAGTTCTTCTACAGCTCAAAAAGCAAACATTGATGCTCAATTTGGTGCTGTTAAGACATTAGAGTTCTACAGAAATATTTTAGGACGTAACTCTATCGATGGTAACGGTGAAGTTCTCAAATCCTATACCCACGTACAAAGAAACTACAACAATGCATTCTGGGATGGCACACAAATGAACTATGGTGATGGCGATGGCAGAAACTTTACTCCATTGACAACCATTGATATAGCAGGTCACGAAATCACCCACGGTTTAACAGAACGTACTGCTGGTTTAATTTACAGTGGAGAATCTGGTGGATTGAACGAATCAATGTCAGACATTATGGGAACAGGTGTTGAATGGTACATAGCTCAACAAACTGGCAGAGAATGGAACTTCAAAGTAGGTGAAGATGCATACACTCCAGGAACTGCTGGTGATGCTCTACGCTATATGGATGACCCAACAAGAGATAATTATAGTGTTGACAACTATCGCAACTATCCACAACAAACTGAAGTTCACGGTTCATCTGGTATTTCCAACAACGCATTTACCTTGTTAGTACAAGGTGGAACAAACCGTACCTCTGGCATCAATGTAGCTAATGGAATAGGTATGGAAAAGAGTCTCAAGATCTTTGGTCGCGCATTAACAATGTATATGACTCCAAGCACTACTTTTGCTCAAGCTCGTCAAGCTACTATTAATGCTGCAACTGACCTCTATGGTGCTAACTCTGCTGAAGTTCAAAAGGTTAAAGAAGCTTGGACTGCTGTAGGCGTTAACTAGTTCTTAGCTAAATTTAAGTTGTAAATGTAATAGGTAGCCAAGTGGCTACCTATTATTTTTTAGAAACTAAACTAAATTTTTCTGTTGTTATTCTGTCATTAGTCTGTCATTACAAAGAAGTTCATTTAAGCCATATTTAAGCCATGCAGCTTTTAACGTTTTTGTATAAATTCTAAAAACTCTTTTGCTATTTTAGGAGTTATACGAATTGATTTAGGATGACGGATACTCTTTAATCCTTTGACTTCTTTTAACTTCTGTAAAAGTTCTGTTTCTTGTTCTAGTGGTAAAGGTCCATACATCACATGTATTGTATAAGGAGTTTCTGGATGATCATCAAAGAATGTGATTAAAACAGGATATTTTCCTTCTTCCATTTCAATCATCAATGCAGCATGTCCTTCTTTACAAATTCGATAAAAATCTTCTTTATTTTGTATCTCTTCTCCATTATCAACATCTATTACTTCAAAAACATTTCCATTACCAATATCTATCATTTATCCTCCTCCATAATTTCCTGTGGTAAGATTTAAAATTGTCTCAGGCTAATATATTTCTTCTGTATAATCAACAAATTAAACCTATAAGTATTTTTGCATAACCTGATAAAAAAGTATATTTTCAATTTAGAGTAGTTTCGATTTTTTTCAACCTAAGACACTAACCACACCTTAAACTGTGGCTAGCTTCCTGTTTATTCTAACTTGAATTTTTTACATTACAAGAAACTTCAAGCAAATTTGAACTCAGGAGAATGCCATGAATCGCTTAATATTACGGATTACTTGTTTATTAGTAACATTCCTATTAGGTATGGCTACAGTGCTCTGGTTAAAACAAACTCCTAATCTTGAAAAAGATAAACCCAAACTAGATCTAATTTCAACTACAACTACTACAAACAATATAAAACTACTAGACCCTATTACTGATCAGAATCATACTTCAATTAAAAAACTAGTAGATATTGTCAAACAACTAAAACAATTTAAAGTTGATAGTGGGGATACAAATATTCCAGTTGAGGCAAAACCTTTACTTACAGAACTTAAGCATTCACTAGAAACTCTAATTGAACAAACATTAAACAAACATTATGGTAAATACACTAATGTGGAAATCATTAAAACACAGATACTAAAAGAAATAACAGATCAAGGTATAGAGTTCTCATCTTGGCCTGATAGTATTCAATATAATGATTACATTGATAATGGTTTTGTTTATGGACAAATATCTGGTGTTGATGTAAAACGGCCTAAAGGAACAATGGATAATTACCTAGCCATCACTACTAATATTGATGTTTGTTGTGGACAAGATACTTCTTTATATCTTTTTAAGAATGAAAACAAAAGTTGGAAGCTAATTTTAGCCCAAGAAAGCAATAATTATGATACTGTAGCTGGGGCACAATCTCGCTATCAATATAGGATTTCTGAGATCTGGAATGACCTTTTTATAGCAACTGTAAATGCAAATGCTTGGTGTAGCTCAAATTGGCATGATTTACGCTATAAAGTAATTAGACCTGGCAAAAATCCTTATCAACCAGAAGTTATTTTTGAAAAAACAGAATTTGCTTTTATAGAAGATAGTGATTTAGCTGATGCTATTGAGTTAAATAAAAATACCTTAACACTTAGATTTTATGGAGACTGCTACTCAGAAAAAATTCTTGCAGGTAATGAAGATGCAAATTGTGATTCTTTACCTGATGGACAATCAGTAGTTAAATATTCTATTGTAGGAAGTAACATCACAAAACTTTCAAAATAATAACTACAAAATATAATGACCGAAATAACCTTAAAAAAAGAGAGTTTACCTTCAAGATGTGAAATTTGTCACCAAACAGACCTCTTTGATCCTAAGGAAAATTACTGTCAACGCTGTACTAATTTAGCAATTAAGTATCAAGAAAACGCACCTAAGATTAATACTAGCTTATTAGGAGCAGGTTATAGATATCAAGTTGTAGCTGAAATTTGTGTTATTACTTTAATGGTTATCTCTTTACTATCAGGAACTGTCTTAGGTAGTCTTATAGGTAGCCAGCTAGATCAATTGATGTTTGTTGGTAGCAAAGGAGAAGGCGGTACAGCCTTAGGAATGCTGCCTGGCGCATTAATGGCTTTTTTCATAATATTTAAAGTAGCTAAAGTTTTTACCAAAAAGAAAAAGAAGAAATTAGTACCATTTTTAGCTGATTTTATTGAAGCTATTTTCCGTAAATAGTACTTTTAGTGTATAAATTAAAATGTTTTCTTTAGACTATCTAGCTAAACGCTTGCGTTTTGTTTCTAAACGATTAACTCATTTTGACTTACAACGACCGGATCCGGAAGATGAAGATATTTCCTTAGTAGAAATAGAAGAATATCTTTCTGAGACAGCAGATCGTGCAAATGCACTTTTCCTAAACTTCTACACTCGTACAGGTCTTTCTGAAGCATTAGAGCAATATGGAACATTTCCCCGCTTACGTAGTCGTGGATTTGATCCTTATTTATCTTTTCGTTCTCTAGATTCAGAACGCTATATTTTACACATAACAAATGGAGAAGAAGGTGCTGTTTTAATAGAAATGGTGTGTCGTTTTACAACACTTAGAGCTAAAAACTCTCAAGGAGATATAAATGTAGGTAGCTTATTTGACTTATTGGCAGTTGAATGGCTTTTGCTACAAAATCCTTTTGCTAAATTTACTCTTGAACGTCCACGCTTGCCAGGCCAAAAATTCCCTGGCCTAGGAATTGGCAGAGAAATTGTAACTTTGCTCCAAATAATGACAGAACGGCTAGAAAAACAAGGAATGATTGCTTTTCCTGCACACTACCATAATGGAGTACTTTACAATCACTCATTTTACTTCTTCTCTCCAGAAAAAGAGGGTGAGTTAAAAGCGCTAGAAAGAGATTTGGCTGATTTAACTATTGCAGAAGCTAGTTGGGCTGTAAATAATGGCTTGGTAATAGATGAAAATACTAATACAAAATTTGAATGGAAAGCAGAAGAAATGATTTGGCCTGTTTCTGATTCTCTTAAAGAATATTTTCAATCTGATTACTATTTAAGCCTAAAAGAAAAAACTATTGAGGAAAAACGCTACAGTGTAGATTTAGCCAAAGCCAAAGAACTTATGCAAGACATTATTAAAGAAGTTAATCAGGATGAAATTGATTAAAAACAACTTAATTTTTGCAAACTCCCTTTTTAAGTAGGCAAATTTCCTCAGATTATTTAATTCACTTAGTACAAAGTAGGCAAATTTCCTCAAGTTACACAGTTTTCCCTTAATAAATCTGTAAAAATACCCGCTAAAACTTTGGCATATCTATTGCCTTAATGCTTTCCAGAAATAAACACTAACTAGGAATTTTTCTAACACAATGAAATTGCGATTAACAGCTATTTTGGCAAGTGTATTAATGGGAATTGCTATTGGTATAAGTATCTATACTTTTATTTATGCTAAAGGTGCTTCTTACTTATTAAATGATCCTGCTGCTTGTGCAAATTGTCATATTATGAAAGAGCAATACGATGGATGGACTAAATCTAGCCACCATGCAGTAGCAACTTGTAATGATTGTCACACACCACCAAGTTTTGTAGGTAAATACCTATCAAAAGCCTCCAATGGTTTTTGGCATTCCTTTGCATTCACTACAGGAAAATTTCACGAGCCAATACAAATTAAAGCTCGAAATCAAGAAATCACAGAAAAAGCTTGTTTAAAGTGTCATCAAGAATTAGTAGAAACCATTGAAGGAAGTCATGGACAATTATCTTGTCTAAGATGCCATCCTTCAGTTGGTCATATGCATTAAATATAATAAAACTAGTATATTGACCTAAGAGAATTGCGGAGGCAAGAAAAAATGTCTGAAACTACATCCAACCAATCTCCATTACGTGCTAAAAGACGCAAATTCTATATTTTAATAGTAGTTGCGTCTATAATGGCTATTGGTAGTACTGCCCTACTTATTAACATTTTAGAACACAAACAAGAAGCTAAAAACCCGTTTTATAAGGTTACAGAGTTAACTGATGAAATAGATGATCCTAGCATTTGGGGTAAAAATTTCCCTTTGCAATATGATGATTATTTAAAAACAGTTGATCAAGTAAGAACTCGTTTTGGTGGGAGTGAAGCAATACCACACACTCCAACACAAGTTGATCCACGTTCTGTTGTAGCAGAATCTAAGCTAGAGGAAGATCCAAGATTAAAAACTATATGGGCTGGTTATGCATTTTCAAAAGATTTTCGTGAAGATCGTGGACATGCCTATATGTTAGAAGATCAAACCTATACAGAAAGACAAACTGTAGTTAAACAGCCTGGAACTTGTTTAAACTGTCATGCTTCAACTTATACGCTTTACAAAAAGCTTGGAAGTGGTGATTTAACACGAGGATTTGAACAACTCAATCAAATGTCCTTTGTTGAAGGGCGTAAACTCGTAAAACACCCTGTTTCTTGTATTGATTGCCACACACCTGAGACAATGCAACTAAGAGTAACACGTCCAGCCTTTATTGAAGGAATGCGTGCTCTTAAGTTCAATCAAGGTATAAAAGATTATGATGTAAATAAAATGGCAACACGTCAAGAAATGCGTTCTTTTGTTTGCGGCCAATGTCATGTTGAATACTATTTCCAAGGCAAGGAAAAACGCTTGACCTATCCTTGGGCTAAAGGATTAAAAGTAGAAGATATAATGGCTTACTATGATGAAGCAAATTTTAAAGATTGGACACACGCAGAAAGTGGAGCAGAAGTGCTTAAAGCTCAACACCCAGAATTTGAAATGTGGAATCAAGGTATTCATGCTCGTTCAGGTGTAGCATGTGCGGATTGTCATATGCCTTACAAACGTGAAGGTGCAATGAAGATAAGCGATCATCATGTTCGTAGCCCTTTGCTTAACATTAATCGTTCTTGTCAAACTTGCCATAAATGGCCTGAAACAGAGCTAAAAGAGCGAGTTGAAATAATTCAAGAGCGTACCTATAAGCTAAGAAATATTGCTATGGATGCGCTAGTAGATTTAATTAATGATATAAAAGTTGCTCGCACAGCAGGTAGGACAGATGAAGAACTCTCTACTGCAAGAAATTTTCAACGAAAAGCCCAATTTCGTTTGGATTTTGTGGAAGCAGAAAACTCTACAGGCTTTCATGCTCCTCAAGAAGCAACTCGCATTCTAGGCGAATCTATAGACTTTTCACGCCAAGGACAAAATGCTTTACATAAGCTCCCTGCCAAATAATAAAATAACTAAGAGTTAAGCCAAAAGCTTAACTCTTGATTACTACTATCTTGAGTAATACTTTGAGATTATATTAAGATCTATCTTTCTTCCTTTATTTGCTTTATTATAAATAAGATCAAGGGTAAATTTTTAATTAACAAAAATATATTTAAGGTAAGTAAGCTATGTCTAAATTGTATTTATTAGCCTCACTTCTGTTTTTAGCTTTATTTCCTCAACTAGCTTTTTCTGCTGAAACTAAAATAGTAATTCGAGTTATTAGTGGTGACACAATTGTAGTAGATGGAGGTCAAGCTGTCCGTATAATTGGCACATTAGCACCTCAAGAAAATGAATATTATGCTAAAGAATCTCGTCAATTCCTTATTAATCAACTTTTAGCACAAGAAGTTGAGCTATCTGATGATAATCTAAATGCTAGTATTGCTCATAAAGATGAATACGGTCGTAGGTTAGCTTATGTTAGTCGTACTTCTGATAAATTATTTATTAATGGAGAGTTATTAAAAAAAGGTTATTGCTTTTATTCTCCTAAATATGCTCAAAGACGTGCAACAGATCTACTTATATTTGAACAAAATGCTCGTAAAAACAAAATAGGACTCTGGGAAAAAACCTTACTTTCACCTCAGCAACAAGCTGAACTAGACAATCGAACATATAAAGAACCCTCTTTTGAATTAAAACCTGGAATGGAAAAACCAGATATTCGAGTACAGATTATTTGGGCTAAAAAAGCTAACCCTAAATTTAAGATTGGCCGTAGTGCAGACGAAGTAGAGTTTCTTACTTTAATTTATCAAAATCAAGAAGTTAGTGATGGAAAAGTTCCATTATTAGTACAAATAAGAAAAAATTTTGCTGAAGCTTTAAACAAATATTATCAAGATAAAAACATACCACTAACCATAGAGGCTAGTGGTGATTTAGCAGAAACACTAAGGTTTATTGCTGAAGGAATGGATCAAAGTGATGCAGATAAATTTTGCTCAGAACCTATTAATAAAGAACTATTTAGCAGTTTAGAGTTTAAGGAAGTAGTTTTTCTAGATGGAAAACTTTTCTCCTTTACTTACAAAGTTGAGCAATAAAGAAATCCTTTAAGTTACAATAGGCTTTTACTCTACTTCTTCATCATATTCTTCTTCTTCTGTTTCTGGATCAGTAGTATCCAAAAACTCTTCAAGAGAAAAAGATGAAACCATTTTTAGGTTATTTTTTATAAATTTATTTGCAGCACTGCTAAGTAACATGGTAGCTGCTTTTTCTTTAGATTTTGAAAGACCTTGCAAAACCATTAGTTCTAATGCACGATCTATTGTCTTATTGCTAGTAACTGAAATTTGGCGAGAGGCTTTTAATGGGCGACCTATACGAGAAGATCCATCTTTGGATGCTTTTTTTTCGGTAGCTCTATCAGGGGCTGTAGTTTTTTTCATTAATTTCTCCTAAAATTAATTTAGCCTTTAACCTAAGTCAGACAATAACATGGGAACTTTTACAGAAAATGTTTCAAGTAATCTGTACCTAGGTATTTATTGTTAGCAAAATTATACTCAATAAATAAATTTTTCAAACTTATTTTAGATAAGTTTTTGAAAATTATTTATCATTAAATTCAAAATATTATATTTCTTTTTATAAAATATTATGCAAACAGATATATTTATTAGCAAATGTTTAACAGCTCTTGGTGGAGAAGAAGCTATAAAAAATATATTTAGTATTTATTATCAAATTGAAAATAAAATCTATGAAAACGATAGTTTACTTGAAGTTAATCAAGTTGATATATACCGAGCCCGTGGTGGAAAAATTAGAGTTGAAAAAATTTCCCAAGAACAAACAACAATTATTATTTTGAACGGTTTAGCTGGAATTCAAAAAAGTAAAAAGTTGGATAACTCTATAAAAGTTGAAGAACTAAATGCAACAGAAATAGAACAAATTAAACGTTCTGTAAGATTATATCCTCGTAACTTTTTGGCTCATGCTGATGAATATCAATATCATTTTAAGGGACTAAAAACTACTCAAGAAACTCCCGTTTATGAATTAGAACTACTAGTGGAAAATATTTCTTATTATTTTGATCCTAACACTTTTTTTTGTCTTAATTTGATCGATAAACAAAACAATATAGTAATTAGTTACAGTGATTATCAGAAAACTGGAGATGTGTTTGCTGCAATGACTGAAAAAAGTGAAAAAGGCTCTAAAGTTCAAATAGATACTATTAAAAAGCTTAATTATAATTTAGAGTTAGATGATAAACTCTTTCTTACTCAATGAATTACCTATGACACTTTAGATGCTTTTTAAAAAGTAAAGAACTCGTTCCATCTAAGTTTTTTACCGTTACACTAAAGTCTTTTTTGCCTGCTAATAACTTTGCTGCAAAACGTCCTGATAAACGGCTTTCCTTAATATAAGAAGTTGCTATAAGCTGTTTATTAACCATTATTTGGCAGTTTGAGTTAAACCCTTTCCCATATACTCTTATCTTAATCATATGATTAACACGGCAGGCTCTTACCTGGGTAATCTTACTAGTAGATAGCTCATTTGAAGATTTCAAGACTTCTTTAGATGTTTTTTGTAAATTAGTAGAAACTTGAAGACTTTCAGCTTGTGAGCTTTGTGGTTTGCTTTCTTGCATTTTAGCAAAATTTATATCCAAAACTACAAGCCGTTTTAATTCATTGTCATTAGTAATTGCAACTAATTTATCTTGAGATAAGACAAATCTTGAAGCTGAACCCAAAAGCTTTGTTTCCGCTAATTGTTCACCTGTACGAACATCAAAAGCCAATAACGATTGGTTACGAGAACCTACAAAACCTATATTGCCTTTACTATTAAACTTTATTGTACTATCAGAAGCTAGATTTATACCTATAGTAGGTAAAAATACTGTTG
Source organism: Blastocatellia bacterium (assembly GCA_039812885.1). GTDB lineage: Bacteria > Acidobacteriota > Blastocatellia > Chloracidobacteriales > JADJPF01 > JADJPF01. Next base: position 379,443 of record JBDIBI010000001.1, on the reverse strand, counting down.
CTCCTACAAAATAACCGTGATTATCAGACTCGATTATAGAAACACTATTAGCTAAAAAGCCATGATTTTTCCCAGTATTAACAACAGCTATTCGATTTTTACTAGTAAAACTAGCTAATGCAATTTGAGCTGGAACATCTCCTACTTCATACTGATCAATCAATAGCCCATTATCCATATTAAAAGAAAAGAGTTTATTCCCTTTTGCAGCAGCAACATAGGCTATAGTAGCTGTTTTGTTAAAGCAGATATTGTTATTAGCAATAAACCCAAAGTTTGAAGGAAGCAAAAAGGTACATTTTTGATTTAATTTAAAGCTAGAATCTAATTCAAATACTGTAATTTTCCCTTCAGTTATGCTAGTAGTAGTAACTAATAGTGTATTATCTCTAGTAACAATATTTATGCTATTAGCTCCTGAAGATAAGGAAGCTTGATCTATCATTTGTCCATTTTTAACATCAAAGACAAAAATCTTAGCAGGATCTTTACTAGCAATTAGTAAGTGTTCTCCTATAGGGTCAAATACTGCTTTAAGTGTTGGAAATAAAGAAAGTCCTGGAGGTAAAATAAAAGCAGACAACATCTTCATTTTCTTTGGGTTAGACACATCTAGCAGAGAAATTGTTACAGGATAATTTTTTATAGGATCATTTAGATTAATAATTGCTAAAAGTTTTTTTGAGCCATTATCAAAAAGGCTAAGATTAGAAATATTTTTACCTGCTTTAATTTGAGAAAGTACTTCCCCTGTATTTAGGTTGTAGGCATAAATAGAATCATCTTGTGTTGTAGAAATAAAAGCTATTTTTGCATCTAAAGTAACTTCTAAACTATTATTTTTCAATGAAATACTATTAGGCAGTTCAGAAACAGTATGAACTTGTAAATTCACCTCATTCATACTAACTTGTTGTTTTGTTTGGTACTTATAACCTAACGAGCTAGCAGAAGTTTCTTTTGGTAATATAAAAAAAGTTAGTATCAAAGCGTAAAATAAAAACTTTCTCATTTTCTTACCTTCAAAATATTAAAGTTTTTTAGTCTTAGCAGACTTAGCAGTTTTCTCTGGAAGGTTATCAGACTCTACAGCTTTAGCATTTATATTACCAGCTCCGGCTTTAGCAGCCATTTTCTGTTCATCATTATTAGTAATATTAGAAATGTTTTTTGCTGGAGGCGCCATACTTCTTTCTGATTTATCATCAGAATTAAACCCTGGATATTTAATACGATGATGATAAATGCTACATAGGGTTTGAATCAAGGCTTCGCGGACTTGATTAAACTCACGCATTGTCATTTCGCATTCTTCTAGTTGTCCATCTGCAATAATATCTTCAGTAATTTTCTTAACAATAACTCTAATGCTTTCTGGTGTAGGCTCATCTAAAGTTCTAGCAGCAGCTTCAGCACAATCTGAAAGCATCACAATAGCAGCTTCTCTTGTTTGTGGTTTAGGGCCAGGATAACGGTAATGTTCTTCATTAACTGGCTCACCTGTCTTAGAGTATTGAGCCAAAGCTTTGTTATAAAAATAATGTAAGCGTCTTGTACCATGATGTTGAGGAATAATATCTATAACCTCCTTAGGTAGTCCGGCCTCTTGTCCCATCAAAATACCTTTTTTAACATGCCCTGTAATTACACTAGCACTACGTTTTGGTTCCATTTTGTCATGTGGATTTGCACCACCACCTTGATTTTCAATAAACATCTCTGGTGCCATCATCTTACCAATATCATGATAGTAACAACCTATTCTTACTAACAAAGAATTAGCACTTATAGCTTCTGCTGCACTTTCAGCTAAACTACCAACTAACATTGAATGTTGTTGTGTTCCAGGTGCTTGTATTGAAAGTTCTCGTAAAAGAGGTAAATTCATATTTGACAATTCTAGTAATTTTACATCAGTTAGAATATCAAATAGAGATTCCATTATTGGGAGCAATAAGCTAACTAATGCTGCTGTAAGTAAACCTCCACCAATTCCATAAATAATGTTATAAACATAAACTTCAATTCCTGCACTTTGACGATTAAATAACATTACAGTAATAATTGCTAATGCATTAATTAACCCTACAACAGTACCAGCATGAGTAATTGAATTACGTTGCCTATAGCGTTCTACTCCATAAGTTGCAGCCGTAGCACTTAAAATTACATAAATCATTAATCCTAAGTCGCCTCCTGTTAGAAGACCTGTAAATAAACAAACGATTAAACCACAAAGTTCTGCCGCAATAGTATCTAAGAGAAATGTCATTATCAAAGCTGATGCAGCAAAAGGAATTAAGAATTCATATCTAATTGGGCTACCAACTAAATCAAATGTCATTGCTACTTGTTGACATAACTCTAAGCCTAAGCGAATCATAAGTGTTTGTAAAACTAGGCTAAAACATATTACAGAAAATGAACGTGGAGAGCCTAAGCGTTGTCTTAATGTAGTTCGACTAGAAAATTTTCTTAGGGCAAATACTGTAGCTATCATTAAAATAAATAAGCCAATAAACTGACCTATTCTTTGTCTATAACTTGAGGCTTGATGTAAAACTCTTACTTTTTGTAAAACTCTTCCCACATAAGGAGTTACCAAATCTCCTCGACGAGCAACTATTTGATTTTTACGAAACTCTACTTCAACAGGTGAAACTTGCTGACGAGCCAAAGCTTTAGCTGCACCAGTTAAAGCTTCACTATAACGTAAATTTGCAACTATCAATTGTTTAAAGAGAGCAGCGACTATCTTTTTTTCTGCAGAATCAAACTCCATAAAACCATTAATCTCATCATGCAAAGCCTTTTGAGCCGCTGTTAAACTTACTAATTCTCTATTACGTAGTTCCCCTTTTTCACCTGTTTGTGTATTTTGAAAGACTATTTTACGCCCAGAAATATCTTTTGTATTGTCAGAAGGATATATATAGGCACTCATAGTTTTGTCTAGAGCTGAAACTATTTTTAGTTGTAGTGTTTTGTCAAAGTCTTTTTTGGCAAGTATTTTGAGAACTTCTGTATCTTTTCCTATAAGAGTATCATTTTGGAGGGTAGTGAGATTTTCTGATAAAAATTTCCCATATTCTGGAGAAGAAATATCTTTTTCTGTTAGATTAGTACGTCCAAATTTATCTTTTAAGGTTGTTTTATATTTATTTTCAAGCTCTGTTAAGGTAGAGCTAGTTGAGTTAATAATTTGAACTCTAGTTTGTGGGTTATACTCAAATATTGGAGAAATATTTTCTGCTGTTTGCTCTCTAAGCCTTTCAGTAGCATCTTCATCTGTAATAGAAAAAGCTTGTGGAGCTACTACATCTACACTAACCACACCATTGCTTATCACAAGTTCATTAGAAGTTCCTTGGTAGCTAAATATAGTAAGTGTAAGTGCCAATGCAACTATAACTAGGCCAGGAACAGAATTAATCTTATCAGGTAAGTCTTTCTGAAAACTCTTAAGGTTACGCCGTGCTGTTCGCAAGCGTTTTTGTATTTTATTTACTGTTCCTTCATTAGTTTTTGGCTGTGTGCCCATTGCTTTTTCAATCTTCCTGAGACTAAATTTTAGCTTTAGCTCAGGTTAGTATATTGCTTTAATTCAGTAAATCTGTTGCATAAGCTTGATTATCATAGCTAAGCTTCATAGATTCATTAGGTAAAGTCAATTTTTTAAGTTGTTCATCAATCTTTTCTAACAAAATATCCAAAGTGTCTCTTCTAGAAGCTGATATTGCAATTGATTGATGCAAACGACATATATTTTCTACTTCCGTTGAAGTAAGTAAATCACATTTATTAAAAACAAGTAACCTTGGTATGTTTGCCAAGTCAAGTTCCGAAAGTATTTTTTCAACAGAGGCAATTTGATTTAAGTAACGTGGACTAGCAGCATCAACAAGGTGTATAAGTAAATCTGAACTTTCCATTTCTTCTAAAGTTGCTTTAAAAGCAGCAACTAAGGTTTCTGGTAAATCTCTAATAAACCCAACAGTATCATTAATTACCACTTCTTGCAATTGAGGAAGTCTAAGCAACCTACTGCGAGGGTCTAGAGTAGCAAACATACGTTCTTCTGCTAATTCATTGCTAGAAGTTAAAGTATTGAGCAAGGTTGATTTACCAGCATTAGTATAGCCAACAATTGAAATTACTGGTAAGCCTTTGCGGCTACGTTTAGCACGACGGGCTTGCCTAGCAGTTCTGACACGCTCTAAATGCTGTTCTAGCATTTTTATTCTTTCACGTACTCTACGTCTATCTACTTCTAGTTTTGTTTCTCCAGGCCCACGTCCACCAATACCACCCATAAGCCTAGACATTTCTGTCCCCTTCCCTGTAAGACGAGGCAACATATATTTAAGTTGTGCAAGTTCGACTTGAGTTTTACCTTCACTAGTAGAAGCTTGTTGAGCAAAAATATCTAAAATTAACTGAGTACGATCAATAATTTTTAGATCTGTAGCTTCATTTATTGATCGTACTTGTGCTGGAGAGAGATCTTGATCAAAAATAATCATATCTGCACCAAGTCTCATACTTAAAATAATTAATTCTTCTAATTTTCCATGTCCTATTAAGTATTTTGGATCTAATTCATGACGCCGTTGTAAGATGCAATCCAGCACTGCAACTCCACTAGAACGAGCAAGTTCTTTTAATTCTTCTAAAGATTCTTGAGCTTCTGCCAAGCTACTAGTAGTTACTCCTACCAAAATAGCAGCATCATACCCTTTCATTTTCTTTTGTGGAGCACTACGACGAGCAAATTCTTCTTCTAAAGACTCAATCAACACTAAAAAATCTTCTGTCAATTCATATGGAGGTCGGGGTTCTAAAAAAGCCCAACTATCTTTAGAAATACCTGAAAGACTCTCTAACCCACCTTTAGTAGTATTATCTATAGGCATTAAGTGTGCAGCTTTTACTAGCCCAGGCAAACCAGTTTGAGAATCTACTTCAATTGCAGCCATTAAATCTAGTCTTAGCAAAGCCAAATCTGTTAAATCATCTTGTGTTAAAGGTTCTTTATACAAGTGAGTATGCAAACAACGTAGCCCGCGAAAGCGCTCCTCACTTGCCCGAACACGTTTAATATCAGGTAATTCTATTTTTTTAGCATCTCCAACTATCACATATTCAACTTGCCCCTTACGATTAACTAAAACACCTATCTGACGGCCAATTTCATGGGAAAGTTCTGTAAGTAGGCGAGCAAAATCTTGTGTGACAATGTCTTTTGCAGGAATGCGACGCTGATAAATCTTCTCCAAACGCCGCATTTGATTTGGTTTTAATCCACGAGTGTTACCGTAAATGTTACTAATACTTATTCTCCTAAACCTAGAGTAGCACTTCGCTAATACCCCAGCTAATATTTTTATTACACCTGAGATACTAATTTGCTAACTTTGTTAGTGTCCCAGGTTAATATGTTCATTAGTCTTGAGGATAACAATTTGCTAACTTTGTTAATACCCAAAGTTACGTATTACACTTTGCTATTAACTTTTTCTAAAATTGGTTTGATCTTATTACAGCTATCTAATACCTTCTGCTTTGTAGCTGAAAGATTACAAGCTGCATCTATTTGTTGGCGATCCCGTGCTGAAGAGCTTTCTTTTTCTAGTTCCTCAGCGATTTTTTGAGCTTGTATTACATAAAAGTTTAGTTTCATCAAATAAGAGTTAGCAAGTTGTGTTGAATCTGAATGTAAACGATAAAGCGCTAGATTTTCTTGAATTTCAGCAATTAATGCAACACTGCGCTTTAATACATCAAAAGTCAATCTAGTAAAATAACTATCATTATTTGATGGTTTAAAAGCATCAAACTCCCAAGAAGAAAGTACTAAAGTAGAATGTTCTAAGTTTAATATTTTTACTGCTGAAGGTCTTGGAGAAGTTCGTATAGCATAAATCATTTCATTTAGAGAATTTAACCTTTCTTGTAAACCAGTATCATCAACACTACCTAATTCTTCAAAAGTCCGTTCATTAAGAGCAGAAGCAATGTTATCAACAGCTGGAGTGCTTACAGCATAGGGATCTAAACCATGTATCATAGCCGTGCGCTGCAACATATCTCGTACTTGAGAAAGACGTTCTAAATAAGGCTGAGTTTGATTATAGTCTGTAGATAGTAACTCTGAAGATTGCTTAGAAAATTCTATTGCAGAAAATAATCCATCCTCTGACATAGGGTTATTTGGATTTTGAGTTATTTCCGCAGTTGAATTAAGTAGAGCAAGTGAAAATTGTCTAAGTTGCTCATTTTCCTCTTGATAAAAATAGTTAAATCTATTACGCAATTCCACATTAAGTTGAATACATTTAGAAATAACTTGAGGATGATAAAAACTTTCACCTAATTCATTTTTGAATTTGCGAACTTCTGCAATTACTCCAGAAGACACAAGCTGATCATAAGAAGAAATAGCTCTAACTTGTTCTGTATAATAGATTAGCTGTGCAGTTGCACCTAAAGCACCCACTGGAGTTTTTTGACGCCATTTACGAGGAAGTAGTTTAGAAACAACTTCTTCAAGTTTTTCTTCACTTTCTTGATTAATATGAGCAATGCCATCATCATCAACCCAAGAAAATGCTCTTGCAAGCAAATAATCTGCTTTAGCAAAATCATCTGCATCAGGTTTACTCTTAGCTAAGAAATACTTCGCGAATGTACTTAGTTGATTTTGATCAATATCTGTACTTTGTTCTATATAACTACGTATATCATAAGGAGATATATGTTTATCAAGTTGATCAAACCACTCATTAGTTGCAGCTATTTCATGAGTGACAGACTCTAATCTAGCTACAACTGTATGAGAAGAATTTTTCTGTATAACCTCATATAAGACTTTTAATGTTCCATAAAGGCGATTTAGATCAAATGGAGGTTGCATTAAATCTTCATCACCTAACTGATAAGATAAAGCCTCATAATGATGTTTAATTGACCAAATTACTTTGAAATCTGATAAAACTCGCTTATAAATCTTTAGCAGCTTTGGATTTGCTGAGTCTTCTGAACTCACAGTGCGTATGCCTCCAAAACTTAAATTATTTTAAAACCAAAAATCTTGTAGTTGATAATAACATATCCGCCAAATAGATTTAATAAATTGTTTAAAAGTGTTCTTATAATTCACACAATTATAAATCACTTTTCCAAATTAGATCAGGTCTAAAACTTAATTTCTTCATAATATCTATTAACAGATATTACAAATAAGTTACACTTTTCCACTATTGAACTTTGATATGATTATAAAAAATAAACTATGATAGTTATACAATTACTTAAAAACAATTCTGCAAATTTTATAACTCTAAACAAATCAGATTCCATCTATAGGAGTAAGCAATGCTACGTAAAATAGTACATTGGGTTTGCTTATTAGCAATATTCAGTTTAGTTTTGATAGCTTGTAATTCAGAAGATAGTAATTCTTCCAATAAACCAAACAAAACTCCCCAAAATGACACTAACACAGTTAAAATAACTTTTACATATGGTTCAGAAAAAGATGATTGGGTAAAAGCTGTTACTCAGCAATTTAATGCAAGCAATACAAAGATAGGTAATGGAAAAAAGATCTTTGTAGAAGCAATCTCTATGGGTTCAGGAGATTGTGTAAATGAGATTTTGCAAAATACTCGTCAAACAGATATTGTTAGCCCAGCTTCAGAAGCCTTTATTAAAATAGGTAATTCTCAATCCCAAGTTAAAACTGGAAAAGATGTTGTAAGTAAAACAGAAACCCTAATGCTTTCTCCTGTAGTAATTGCTATGTGGAAACCTATGGCAGAAGCTATTGGATGGGGGAAAAAACCTATTGGATGGACTGATATTCTTGCTCTAGCACGTAATCCCCAAGGTTGGGCAGCTTATGGACATCCAGAATGGGGAAAATTCCAATTTGGTCACACTCACCCAGAATATAGTAATAGTGGTTTAATTTCTTTATTTGCAGAAGTTTATGCAGCAACTGGAAAAACTTCTAATTTAACAGCAGATGATATTAAAAATCCTAAAACTGTAGATTATTTAGCTGGTATTGAACAAGCTGTAGTTCATTATGGCACTTCTACAGGCTTTTTTAGCTCAAAAATGTTAGCTAATGGTCCACAATATTTAAGTGCAGCAGTACTTTATGAGAATAATGTAATAGATGCTTATAAACCTACTTATAATCTTCCCTTCCCTATAGTAGCAATTTACCCTAAGGAAGGAACTTTTTGGAGTGATCACCCTATTGGTATTGTAGAAAGAGAATGGGTTACACCTGAACGCCAAGAAGCAGCAAAGGCTTATATCAAATTTCTACTTGATCGACCACAACAAGAAAAAACCCTAACTTATGGGTTTCATCCAGGAGATCCTAATGTAGCAATTGGTGCTCCTATAGATGAAGCTCATGGAGTAGATCCCAAAGAACCTAAAACTATCTTAGAAGTTCCTTCTGTAGAAATAATGGATAGCATTACTAAGCTTTGGAGAGAAAACAAAAAACACTCTAATCTCATTCTAGTTTTTGACACTTCCGGTAGTATGAAAGATGATAACAAAATGCCAAATGCTAGAGAAGGAGCTAAACAGCTTATTACAATGCTAAATGATAAGGACTACCTTTCAATTCTACCATTTAATAATGCTTATGGCTGGGCAGGAAAAGATCTTTTAATGGAAAAAGAACGAGAAAAAGCCCTAGCCACAGTTGGAGCATTTTTCCCTGCTGGAGGTACAGCTCTTTATGACTCAATAGCAGCAGCCTATCAATATATGTTAGATAACCCTAAGGAAGGTAAAATCTCTGCTATAGTGGTGCTAACTGATGGAGCAGATACAGATAGCCATAATATTAATTTAGACAGATTGTTACAAACAATTAAGTTTGATAACGAAAAGAAAACCATTAGAGTCTTTACTATTGCTTATGGAGCTGATGCAAACTCAAATATTCTAAAATCTATTGCTGATGCTACACAGGCAAAATCTTACGTAGGAAAACCAGAAAATATTCAATCTGTTTTCAAAGAAATCTCTACATTCTTTTAATTGGCTTTTTAATTTAGGAGCAAAGACTTATGTCAGAACATAAAATGCCTTTTATTGGCAAACTTATAATATTAGCTATAATTGTTGGATGTCTTGCAGGAGGTTATTATTTTCTAGCAGGAAAATCCTCATCTACTAGCCCAAACCCCGATGGCAAACCTTCATCTACTTCTAATAATTGGAAAGGCAATGCAATAGAAATTGGTATTGTTTATGGAACAGAGAAAAAAACATGGCTTGAATGGGCAGCACAAGAATTTGCTAAAACTCCAGATGGCGAGAAAATCAAAATTAACCTAATCCCTAAAGGTTCTCAAGAAGGTGCTCAAGCTTTAGTTGCAGGAGATAAAAAAATTCATGTTTGGTCTCCTGCTAGTTCTCTTTATAAAGAAACTTTTGTCTTAGATTGGCAAGCTAAATATAGTAATAACCCTATTCTAAAAGAAGACAGCCTTGCTTTAACTCCTATGGTGTTTGTAATGTGGGATGAACGCTACCAAGCTTTTATGCAAAAAAAGAAAGCTCTTAATTTTACTACTATAGAAGAAGCTCTTAAGGAAAAAGGCGGATGGGATTCAATTGCAGGAAAACCGGAGTGGGGACTTTTTAAAGTTGGACATACCAATCCCAATAAATCCAATAGCGGTCTTATGACACTAGTGCTAATGGGTTATGATTACACTAACAAAACCAAAGATTTAAACTTAAAAGATATTCTAGATCCAAAATTTCAAGATTGGATGCTTTCTTTAGAAAAAGGTGTTAATGGTTTAGCTGATAGTACTGGCACTATGATGAAGGAAATGGTACTTAAAGGACCTTCTTCTTTTGATGCAGTTTTTGTCTATGAAAACGTTGCTATTGATCAACTAAAAAATGCTCAAGGTCGTTGGGGTGAACTTAAAGTTGTTTACCCTAAGCAAAATATGTGGAGTGATAACCCTTATTATATAATTGATGCACCTTGGAGTACTAAAGAACATCGTGATGCAGCTGGAGTTTTTCTAAACTTTTTATTGAGTGAACCAATACAAAAAGAATCTTTAGTTCATGGATTTCGCCCTGCTAATCCAAATGTTCCTGTTAAATTTCCTGAAAGCCCATTTATGCTTTATCAAAAATATGGGTTACAATTTGAACCAGGTTCAACTTGTGATGCTCCAAAAGCAGAAGTAATTAATAATTTGCTCTCACTTTGGCAGCGTAATCAAGGCAGATAAAAAAGTTTAGAAGAGGACACTCATTTGGCCTTAGTACTACATGACTTTCACCCTAAGTTAGATAGTTTTCGTGATGAAGTAATATCAGGTTTAAGTAAAATACCTAAACAACTTCCTTGCAAGTTTTTCTACGATACTACTGGTTTACAGTTATTTAACCAAATTTGTGAATTAGATGAGTATTATTTAACTCGCACAGAACTAACTATTTTTGAAAAGTACAAGGAAGAAATTGGAGAGCTTATTGGTAAGAATGCTCTAATAATTGAGTATGGAGGAGGAAGCAATCATAAAATTCGTCTGTTGTTTAATATGCTAGATAGTCCATTAGCTTATATGCCAATAGACATCTCCAAAGATTACCTTTTTGCTGACGCAACTTTACTAGCAAAAGACTACCCGCACTTAACAATTATTGCAATTTGTGCAGATTACACTAAAGCATTAGAACTGCCTAAGTTAGATATTAAGTTTGAGAAAAAAGTATTATTTTTTCCTGGTTCAACCATAGGCAATTTAGATCATGAAGAAGCTCAAAATTTACTAAAAAATACAGCTAGTTTATTTGAAACTAATGATGCAATTTTGATTGGAGTAGACCTAAAAAAAGATTCTAAAATTCTCAATGATGCTTATAATGATGCTAAAGGACTAACATCCGCTTTTAATTTAAATTTACTAGTTAGAATTAACAATGATTTAAATGCTAATTTTGATTTAACAGCTTTTGCTCATCATGCTTTTTATAATGAAGTTAAAGGACGTATTGAAATGCATCTTGTTAGTCTTAAAGATCAGGTAGTAACCATAGATGGATTGGAAATAAAGTTAAATAAAAATGAGTTGATTCATACAGAAAATTCTTATAAATATAATATAGTGGAATTTCATGAGTTAGCACAAAAAGCTGGCTTTCTACCAACCAAAGTTTGGACAGATGAGTCTAATTTATTTAGCGTTCACTATTTAACATTTAACAAATAAAAATACGTGTTTTAGCGAAGTAAAAAAATATATCGTTTTCTAGTTTTGAGGTGAAACACATGAGCAAGAAAAACAAAGAGCAGAAAAATAACAATAATAGTATGATAGCCAAACTAATGCTACTTACCATTAGTATAATTTTGGTAGTCAACTTAGTAGTATTTGCTCAAGACATACCACGTGTTCCTGCTTCTAGCTCTTCTTCAACTACTACAATTACCATTAGACCTAAAGTGGATCCAACAAAAAAGATAAAAGCGGCAGAAGGAGCAATAGTAGCATTAAAGAAACCTGTTGAAGTGGAAAAACCTCCTCTGAAAGTGGAAAAACCTGAAATGGTTGAAGTTACTGGTGGAACATTCTTAATGGGTGTGTTAAACAGCAATAGTGATGATGGGCCAGAACACAAAACCACTGTACCTAATTTTGAGATTAGTAAGTATCCTATTACTAACAAACAATTCCGCCAATTTGTTCAGGTAGCTAAATATAAGACAGAAGCAGAAGAAGAGCCTACTGCTTTTGAGCGTAAAAATAATATCTCTTGGCGAACATTTGCTACTCCAGATAGAGACAATTATCCAGTAATTTGGATTAGCTACAATGATGCTCAAAGCTATTGTGCTTGGCTTACTTCTGTAATGAAAAACCCTCCTATAATAGAAGAAGTAGAAACAATAGACGGAAATGATAATAAAACTACTCAAAAAATTGAAAAATACCAACCCTATCGCCTTCCAACAGAAGCAGAATGGGAATATGCTGCTCGTGGTGGGTTAGAACGTGTTTCTTTTCCTTGGGGAGAAAGTGCAGATAAAACTAAGATAAACTATAATTTCGATTCTCGTCCTAACACTATAGAAGCTGCCAAAAAATACATTAAACCTGTTGGATACCAACCTGCTAATAATTTTGGAGTTCAAGATTTAGTTGGTAATGTAGCTCAATGGTGCTATGACTGGTATAACCCAAACTTTTATGAGTTTAGTCCTCCTCCTACTTCAAAATCATATGGTCCGGAAGAAGGAGAACAACGAGTTATTCGTGGTGGAAGTTGGCTTGAAGAACTCCCTGCTTGTCAGGTTTCATCTAGACAAGCTGCTAGAGAAAATACTCGTACATCTCAAGTAGGCTTTAGAATAATAAGATTAATAAGCCAATCCAAAACTCAACAAGCTTCTCTTGTAGTAAAACCCAATGATATCCCTGTTATTAGGGCAGTAAATTCTCAACAATCTACATCTGAGAATTTTTCTAGCACTCAAATACACTGTTGTAATCGCTATATTGAGGATTTAAAGTTCTTGGATTTTATTTCTCCTAAAACAAGTTTTTCCACCAAAAGAAGTTTTTCCAAACCCTTCTCACTATCAAAGTGTTACCATACTTTTGAACATACTACATTGTTTACTGAAACTATTAATCCTAAGTATTTTCCTGAGATAGATCTATTATTTAGAAGGAAATATAGTTTTAATCAGTATAACTCTTAAGTATGTTTGTCAGTAGACATCACATATAAGCAATATCTACCTCTATTTCTAAGATATCACTCTTATAAAGAACAGAATAGAAACCAGGTTATAAAACCTAGTTTCTATTCTTCCCAGCTTACTAAATCTCCAACAAAAATTTCTTCATCATTTAAAACTTCAGCAAATGCCCCTCCACCCCAGTTAGGTTTCATTGCTTCTCTTAGCCCTAAAAAAGCTTCATCCATACGCTCACAAGGTCGAGTCTCACCTAAAATTCGTAACCTACAATTACCTATTTTTAAGATACGATTATGAGTTTTGGATAAGCTTACCCCACTAACCATTAAGTTAGCTCGCCTTGTGGATGGATCTAAGTTAGCATTTAATTGACTCATTAAATTTTGCCAAACTTCTTGTTCAATTATAGTAACTTGTCGTTTACCAGCCTGGTTAGCATTACCAACAATTCCTTTTCCTGCCAACAATTTAGCTGAAGTATCCCTATCCATTGGCCCACGTTTCATTCTTTTTATCCAAATGGCTTGTAGTTGCCCCATATATGAAGCTTCCTCTCCAAAGGTTTTATTTTTCTTAATAGAATAGATAAAATGCTAAGTAAAAGTAGCATATTATCTTCTTTATAAGAAATCCATTAAATCTAGACAATATTCAAATTGTCACTTTAAGTCAGCTAATAAGTTTATCTACTAAGAGGTTATCCAATGGTTATTAACCTACGCACTATTACTTTCTTGCTTACATTATTGGTTATAATTTTTTCACCTAACTATATAAGCGCTCAAAAACAAGAACAAGATAATAATCTTAAAGCTCTAAGGTGGCGCTCAATAGGACCTTATAGAGGTGGTCGTGTAGCTGCCGTAACAGGTGTTAATTCTGATCCAAACACTTACTATTTTGGAGCTACTGGTGGAGGGGTATGGAAAACAACTGATGCTGGTGCTAATTGGCAACCAATCACAGATGGACAAATTGGAACTGGTGCTGTTGGAGCAATTGCTGTTGCTGATTCTGACCCTAATGTAATTTACTTGGGTATGGGAGAACAAACTGTTAGGGGAAATGTCTCACATGGTGATGGAATATATAAATCAACAGATGCAGGTAGCACTTGGAAACATATTGGTTTAAAGGATTCTAGACACATTTTCAGAGTACGTATCCATCCTCGTAACCCAGATATTGTCTATGTCGCAGCACTTGGACATTTATTTGGCCCAAATCAAGAGCGAGGAATATTCCGTAGTACAGATGGTGGAAAGAGTTGGTCAAAAATCCTTTATCGAAATGAGCGAGTAGGTGCAAGTGACCTAGTCATCGACCCAACAAATGCCAATATTCTTTATGCTGCTTTTTGGCAAGTATTACGAACTCCTTATAGTTTAGAAAGTGGTGGTAGTGAAGGAGGAATTTTTAAATCTACAGATGGTGGTGACACTTGGACAGAAATAACAAAAAATAAAGGGCTACCTAAAGGATTGTTAGGCAATATAGGAATTACAGTTTCACCAGTAAATCATGACCGTGTTTGGGCAATCGTTGAATCAGAAGATGGTGGTGTATTTCGCTCAGATGATGGCGGAAAAACTTGGTCTAAAGTTAATGAAGAACGAAATTTACGTCAACGTGCTTGGTATTACAGTAGAATTTACGCTGATACACAAAATGTTGATATTGTTTATGTTGTAAACGTAGAGTTTCTTAAATCAAATGATGGTGGTAGAACATTTACTAGTATTAGTACTCCTCATGGTGATAATCATGATTTATGGATTGCACCGAACAATTCTCAAAGAATGATAGAGGGAAATGATGGAGGAGCAAACGTTTCATTAAATGGTGGGAAGACATGGACAGCTCAAAATCAAGCTACTGCACAATTTTATCGGGTAGCAGTAGATAATGACTTTCCATATCACATCTATGGAGCACAACAAGATAACTCTACTGTATGTATTTTAAGTCGCTCACCAGATTTCACAATTGATCGCCGTCACTGGTATGCAGTAGGTGGAGGTGAAAGTGGTTGGATTGCTCCTGATCCTAAAAATTCCAAAATTGTTTTTGCTGGTTCATATGATGGACTCTTAACACGTTATGATCATATTACAGGCCAAACCCGCGATATAAGTGTTTGGCCTGATAATCCTATGGGTTCAGGTGCAGAAGATGCTAAATATAGATTCCAATGGAATTTCCCTATTTTGTTCTCACCTAATGACAGCAACACTTTGTATACAGCAGGAAATATCCTATTTAAATCTACTAACGAGGGTGAAAGTTGGGAAGCAATTAGTCCAGATTTAACTCGTAATGATAAATCTAGGCAAAAATCATCTGGTGGGCCTATCACTAAAGATAATACCAGTGTTGAATACTATGACACTATTTTTACAGTAGCAGAATCTTCTTTGCAAAAAGACTTACTTTGGGTTGGAACAGATGATGGACTTGTACAAGTTAGTCAAGATGGCGGTAAGAGTTGGCAAAATGTTACTCCTAAAGATTTACCTGAGTGGATACAAATAAATTCAATTGAAGCTTCTCCAAATAACGCAGCAACGGCTTATTTTGCAGCTACAATGTATAAATCTGATGATTTTCGGCCTTATATTTACAAGACTACAGATTACGGAAAGAGCTGGAAGAAGATTGTAAATGGTATTGCAGATCAAGCATTTACCCGTGTAGTTCGTGAGGATCCTAATCGCCCTGGTCTACTTTATGCTGGAACGGAGCTTGGAATTTATGTTTCTTTTGATGATGGAAATTTATGGCAACCATTTCAACTAAATTTACCAATTGTTCCAATTACAGATATAGCTGTACACAAACGAGATAAGGATTTAATAGTTGCTACTCAAGGCCGAAGCTTTTGGATACTTGATGATTTAGTTGTGTTACATCAAATGTCTAATGAAGTAGCTAAATCTAATATTTATCTGTTTAAGCCAGAAGATTCTTATCGTATGGCTGGCTTTGGGGCTCAACTTCCACCTAATGCAACTGCTGGAGAAAATCCATCTAATGGAACTGTAATTTACTATCAACTAAAAAATAAACTTGAGCCAAATACAGAAGTAAAACTAGAGTTTTTTGATAGCACTGGTAAGTTACTTAAGACATTTATTGGAAGAGAAAAAGACTCAGAAGATAAAAAAGCAAGTAACCCAAAGGATAAAAAAGACATATTTTCTTATGAACTAGGGTTAAACCGTTTTGTTTGGAACTATCGCAAAGAAAATCCAACTTTATTTCCTGGAATGATTTTATGGTCTGGAACGCCTTCAGGGCCAAGAGTTCCTCCTGGAAACTACCAGGTTAAGCTTACTGTAGGAGATAAATCTTTTACTCAAAACTTTGAGATAAAAAAAGATCCTCGCCTTTCTACTACTCAAGAAGCATTTGTAAAACAGTATGAGTTACTAAGTAATATAAGTGACAAAATCACAGAAATGCATACTGCAATAATTCAAATCCGAGATATAAAAAAACAATTAGATGAAATTTCATCAAGGTTAAAAGACAAAGAAGAAAATAAAATAGTCATTGAAAAGGCAAAAGCATTAACTGAAAAACTAACAGCAATTGAAGAAGAACTTTATCAGACTAAAAATAGAAGCTCACAAGATCCTCTTAATTTTCCAATTAAGTTAAATGACAAATTATCTTCATTAGCTGATTCTATTGAAGGAGAATATGGGCCAACATCACAAGCTTACAAGGTTTATCAAGAGTTAGTAAGTAAAACAAATACTAATTTGCAAAAATTATCTGAATTATTAGTAGGTGATTTAGTCCAATTTAACCAGTTAGTTAAAGAACAAAACATTTCCGCTGTTATGGTAAATAAACAATAAATACTTTTGCCCTATGAATTTTACAAAGGTATATAAAATATCTATAACTTCGGCGAAAATGAATACTTAAAAAGGCTTTGCACATTATATAATCAGAAGGTTTCTTCTCTATAAAACTGTTAAAAATTTATTAACTGTAATACGTTTTGTTATGAATTGGAGGTCGCGCTCTTAGCTTAGAGGCTAAGTGTGTTACTAAACTCAATGAAAGGTCAACTATCACAACAATGTTTTGGTGAAGTGCTTAATGAACTTTACCGTACTCGTGCTAATGGAATATTAACTGTCACACGTGATAAACAAACCAAAGCTATTTTTATAGAAGATGGCAGTCCTGTTTTTGCACTTAGCAACGTAATGGAAGATCAATTAGGTGATTTTCTGGTAAGGACAGGCCGTCTTACAAGTGAGCAAATTTCACAATTTGGAAGTGGAGCTAATGTACAACAATTTTCACAAAAATTAGCAGAAAGTGGTTTGATTTCTGTGCAAGAGCTAGATGCAGCATTGCAAGAAGTTAATACAAACGCTATTTTGTCGGTTTTTGATTGGTATACAGCAAGCTTTTCATTTGAGAAAAAAGATCGTGCTCGTATAGCTATGAGTGGAAAAATATCTAAACCTATATCACATCTAATTTTAGAAGGTGTAAGAAAGGTTCAAGATGAACAAGCACTTAAAGTCCCTCTTTCAAATCCTAATTTAACACTTAAACTAGCTCCTAATAACCAAGAAATATTAGCAGGAGCACAATTATCTCCAGAAGAAACACAAATTTTGTTTTCTCTTAGCGACTCAACTCCTATTCAGCAAATTATAGATATTTGTGGTTTGCCTCAACTGCAAGCTCTACAGGCAATTCATGCACTTTATGTAAGCGGTATTTTGCAATCAACCACTGCCCAACCACCTGTAAATAATATAGTAGCAGAGCCTCCAAAGCCTGCATCAATTTCTGCTCCTGTTTCTCCACCCAAAACAGAAAGCAAACCTGCTACTGCTGCCACAACTGATGATGATGCTAAATTCCAACAAGAAGTTACTAGAATGCTAGCATTTTTCTCTTCAGCAGATCTATATGAGGTATTAGGGGTAACTAGAAAAGCTAGCGAAGCAGACATTAAGAAAGCTTACTATCAACTTGCTAAAAAATATCATCCAGATAGAGTACATAAAACAAGTTCTCCAGAGCTAAAAACAGCGGTAGAAAAGGTTTTTGCTAAAATTTCAGATGCTTATGAAAGATTAAAAGACACTGAGAGTCGTAAGCGCTATGATTTACAAATTGGGAGCAAGGCTTCTAGTAGTCCGCCACCACCATCTAAAGTACCAACACAAAGTGCTCCTAAGCCAACTCCAACCCCAACTCCTGTTCCTAGTTCTACAGCTTCACGAAGCACAGGAACTAATCCTGTAGCATCTACTCAACGTCCTGCTGGCAGCCCTCAAACAACTCCGCCTAGCCCTAGCCCTACAGCCTCTGCTCCAGCAGCATCCAGACCAGCACCATCAAACCCAGTTCCAACAGCAGCTACTCAACCAACTGCAAAACCAGTAACTCAGCCAGCTCAAGCTGCTCAACCTGGTCAACCTATGGCTGCCGCAGCCGCTACTCCAAAGGAAGCTGGAAAACCTGAAGCTATTTCTCCTAATAAAGATGCTAAAGCTCCTAATGCCGCAGAAATAACTTTTAATAAAGCTCAGCAAGCTTTAAAAGCCCAAGATATTGCTCGTGCAGCTTATCTATTTCGTGAAGCAGTTAATCTTAGTCCAGATAATAAAGAGTACAAATTACAACTTGTACAAATTTTGCTAAAAAATCAAAAATGGCATAAAGAAGCAGAAGAAATTTTACTAGACCTTATAGAGAAAGAAAAAACAAATGCAAACTACCATGCAATGTTAGGCTCTATTTATAAGATGGCTGAGTTGGATGCAAAGGCTAAGGCGAAGTTTGAAGAAGCTCTTTCCTATGATCCATTAAATAAGCTTGCTCGTAGAGAATTAGCCGATATGAAAGCTCAAGGGCGAGATAAAATTGAACCTGCAGCTCCTACAACCCTAAAAGGTAAACTAGAAGCTTTACCACAAAATATCCAACTAGCACTTATAGGTGGAGTAGTACTAGTAATAGTTATAGCGGTTTACTTTATGTTCTTTACAACTCCTCCAAATCCATACGCTAATAAAAATACTCCTACTCCAACAAAACCAAAATAGTTTTTTGAATTAAATAAAAGCTTTCTTTAAAAGTAAAAACACGTGCTTGTGAGGTAAGCACGTGTTTTAGAAAGCGAGCCTCGCTTGTTCTCATTGCGAGACGCGCGGGGGCATTCCGTTAAAACTTATTGTTGAGCAGGCTTAGTTAAAGAGGCATTTGTTTCTGCTTTGGTAGCTTCAATTGATTGAGCTAAATAAGATTTTAAGTTAGGAAATACTTTGCTAAGCATATCAATATCATAATCTATTGCTTTACGTAAAGGTTTGTATTTTTCATCTTCTGTCATTACACAAGCGTGAGCATAAGTAGCAACGATTTGTTCATTTAAGGAATTAAATTTACCAGTGCTAGTAAGGCTATTTACTGGAGTTCTAACACCATTGCGATATAGTTGAACTTCTGCTTTAGCAAGTAAAAAATAATTATAAGGTTGAGTTGGATTGAGTTCTGTAGAGGAAGCTAAAAACTTGGCAGCATCTTCAGCACAAGTATTCATCAAAGAAAATATTCCTAAAGATTGATAAAGATCTGCTAGTAAAGTAACTTTATAAGGATTCCACTCATTATTTAAGTAACCAGAAGGCATTTTTCCTGCTTGCAATAAACTTAAAGCTTGGCGGCCATAGTTTTCACCTTCAGAAAAATACTTAAACCCTTTGCCTGTCAAAGCTTGATGACTAGCAATAGTAGCAAGTTGTGTCATAACTAACATATGCTCAGGATAACTAGCTAAAGCTTTTCGACCTATTTCAAATGCTTTATCGTAATCATTAAGTTTAATTGCTGCAGTAACTAAATTTTGATAAAGAGGGAAGCAAAGTTGGCTATTGTGACTTTTTTCTAAGAACGCTAATCCTTGATCAATCATTGTTTGGCTACAGGTCAAGCTTGTTATTTGCTTATATTCAGCAAATTCACTATCTGTTACAGCAACAGGCAAATTAGGATCTGAAGCAACAACAGTTTGGGTTGAACAATTTTTTGTATCTTGTGCTAAGGTATTAGAAACTAAGAAAAAAGATAAGAGTAAAGTTAGACTTATAAAATGGAGAGTTAAATTTTTGATATGCATAAGACCCCCGCAATTAAAACAGAAGAAAAAACAACTACTGTTTAATCTAAAAAGTTTAGAAATTTTTGTGGATTGGCCTTTGGTAAGAGATAGAGCTACTAATATCGATCAGGTACCGGCTTCCACTTCGGCATTTCTCCAACCCTATCTATCTAAACAAGAAATAAACTTAGGTTGAGAACTTTGCACCCCGCGCTTTCACTACGGGTTGCTATTATCGGTGGACTACCTTTTATGTAGTCAATACGGTCAAAAAAACATCTAATGTATTACTCTGGATAATACTGATCCTTCTAACAAATTGCAAGCACTTTTTTATTTAACTTAAATATTTTTCCTCTTATCAAAAATATCTATATTATTTTTTCCTAATACTATTTTATAAGGAAAGTGTCAATCTAGTAGTTTTTCTCTATTATCAATATGTTACAAAGTTATATTGTGTTTATTAGATTGCTAATATTACTATTTTGTATCTTTATATTTTATGAGGAATACATGAAAACATCTAATGTAGTTGATCCAGTTAAGCTAGAAGTATTTAAAGCTCTCTATCACTCAGTTGCAGAAGAAATGGGTTTGGTTTTAAGGCATACAGCTTTTTCTCCAAATATTAAAGAAAGAAGAGATTACTCTTGTGCTGTCTTTGGCTCAAATGGAGAAATAATAGCTCAAGGTGATCATATGCCTGTACACCTAGGCTCAATGCCTATGTCTGTCCAAGCAGCCATAAATAAACACCAAATGTTAGAAGGCGATGTAGTTATTCTAAATGACCCTTTTGCCGGTGGAACACATTTACCTGATTTAACTATGATTGCACCTGTTTATGTTGAAGAACAAAAAGTTGCTTTCTATGTTGCTAATCGTGCTCATCATGCAGATATAGGTGGAGCAAACCCTGGCTCTATGGGCAAAGCTACTGAAATCTACCAAGAAGGCTTACGTATTCCTCCTGTTAAACTTGTATCTCAAGGCTTAGTAAATCAAGATATTAAAGACTTATTTTTAAGTAATGTACGCTTAGCAGAAGAACGAGAAGGAGATCTTACTGCGCAAATAGGCGCAATTCGCACGGGTATAAAACGTCTTAAGGAAGTAGTTGATCGTTATGGCGAAAAAGAATGTCAAAAATATGCTAAATACTTAGTAAGTTATACTGGTCAAATGATGAAAAATCTAATAAAAGAGCTGCCTGATGGGATCTATACCGCAGAAGATTACTTAGATGATGATGGGGTTAATGATACTCCAATAAAAATAGCCGTAGCTATTACTATCAAAGGACAAGAAGCAATTATTGATTTTACGGGAACAGATAAACAATGCAATGGGCCAATTAACGCCGTTTTAGCTATTACAGTTTCAGCTGTATATTATGTTTTTCGTTGTTTGCTTGAAGAAAGTGTGCCAGCTAATGCTGGAATTTTAGAACCAATTAAAGTTATTGCACCACAAAATACAATTGTTAATGCTACGCTACCTGCTGCTGTAGCCGCAGGTAATGTAGAAACATCCCAACGTATTGTAGATGTATTACTTAAAGCACTATACAAAATACTCCCAAATAAAATCCCAGCAGCAAGTCAAGGAACTATGAACAACTTAACTTTAGGAGGTATAAACCCTTTTACAGGAAAAGAATTTGCTTATTATGAGACAATTGCAGGAGGTATAGGAGCTAGTTCAACATCTAATGGGTTAAGTGGAGCTCATAGCCACATGACTAACTCACTTAATACACCTATAGAAGCACTAGAATATATTTATCCTTTACGAGTAAGACATTACTCTTTAAGACATAATTCTGGTGGAAATGGGCGTTATTGTGGTGGAGATGGGATTATAAAAGAAGTAGAAGTTCTTACTTCCACTCAAGTTAATCTTCTTTCTGACAGGCGGCGTTTTGCTCCATATGGACTAGATGGAGGGTTAGATGGAAAACCTGGAGAAGCTTATATAATTAGAGTAAATACAAAAGAACCTTTAACAAGTAAACAATCTATTGAATTAAAAGCTGGAGAAAGAATTGTTATAGAAACTCCTGGAGGTGGGGGTTACGGTAAAATAGATTAATGTATTACCCCAGGTGATTATTCACCTGGGGAATAAAAAAGTTTAGAAATTAAAAGTTGCATTTGCACTAGCACCATTACTATTTGTAACAGTAAGTTGGTTAGTACCTTTAACTAGATTAAGTTTCTTTTTATTACCTTTAAGAGTAATAGCTGTATCTGATTGAGAAACAATTACACTACTAACATCTTTATTATTAATAATAACTTTAACCCCACTAGTCCCAAATCCTGAACCACTAATACTAAGATTTGGCTTAGCAAAAGTAGCAGAATTTATAGATATAGCTGGTGCTACAGTTACATTAAAACTAGTTTGAGCAGTTAACCCACCTGAATCTTTAACTTGAACTGTAACCAGCCCACCTTGAGCCCCTGTCATAGCTGGCATTAAAGTAATAACTCCACTACCATTGCCATTATCTTTAAGTGTCACAAAATTTGGAGCAGAAACCAAAGATAATACTAAACCAGCATTACCATCAGGATCCACTGCTGAAATATTTACAGTTGAAGTTGTTCCAGCTTTGACGCTTTGGTTTGGTATTTGTGAAATAGTAGGTGGAGCATTAGGTCTATTTACTGTAAGTGTTGCTGTTTGATTTTTAACAATTTGTCCTGAAGTTCCTGTAATTGAGAGTGTTACTGCACCTCCAGGAGTGTTAGCACTAGTTGCTACTGTTAAGGTAGATGTTCCATTAGCCGCAATAGTAGTTGCACTTAAGCTTGTCTGAACAGTTGTTTGACTAGAAGTAGCAGTTAAAGTAATCATTTGATTAAAACCATTTAGTGGTTGGCTACTAATAGTAAATGTAGCGTTTTGGCCTGGCATTACAGTTTGTGTTGCAGGGTTAATAGCTAAGGTAAAATCTGGAGCTGCTGTAGCAGGAACAGTTAGCTTAGTTTCATAAACTCCACGACCATGAGTTGCAGCTCTGAGAATACCAAGTTTTTGATTTACATCAATATCAAAGACAGCAACCATAGGCATTCCAGGAATACGTGTCCAACTTTTGCCACCATCCATTGTTTCAAATAAACCTAAATCTGTACCTACAAAAAGATTATTAGAATCATTTGGATTAATAGCAAAAGCATTGGCTGGAATATCTGGTAAATTTGCTGTAAGATCTTGCCAATTACCTCCGCCTGTTGTGCTTTTATAAACGTGTCCTGAGCGAAACCCTGATAAAGTTACATAAACTGTGTTTGGATCTTTAGAATCTACAATAACATCTGAGACATATCTTTGTGGAAGATTATCAGTTACATCTTGGAAATTTGCTCCATTATCTTTGGTCACAAATACTGAACCATCTGTTGCACCTGTATAAACAACTGGAGCACCTTTAGCTATACCTATAGCAGATATTACTTGCCTATTTTGTCTAGATAATTTACCACTTAAAGACATCCAGTTTTCACCTTTATCAGTACTGCGATAAAGACGAAAAGTACCAAAATAAAGTGTATCTTGGTTAACAGGATCTAACTCAAATGGAGCATAAAAAAGTACATCGTCACTTTGATTAATTCCATTACGTACAAGTCTCCAACTGCCTAACGCACCACCTGCATCTGAACGAGCAGGCCCAATTAAGCCTCGAGCATTAAAAAAAGTATGATACATTGTTCCTGGATTTATTGGATCAATACGAGCAAAACCACCATCACCATCATCTGCATGTTTCCAAGCATCTGTTCCAACAAACATTTCTGTACCATTATCTTGAGTACCACCAATTGTTATATTTGGATTTGTAGGGTGAATTGAAATGCTTTGAAATTGGGTTATGCTAAGATTCGTATTTGCATTAGAAAAACTATTTCCTGCATCATTACTTACCCATACCCCACCATCATTTCCAACAAACATCTTTCTAGGATTGCTTGGAGCAAAAGCTATAGCATGATAGTCCGCATGAGTATTGTTGGATATGTCAACCCAGTTTTGACCTCCATCTGTACTACGAGAAATCCAAACACCTCCAAAATATACGTTATCTGGATTAGATGGATCTACTTCAATAGTCTGATCATAGCTACATTGACAGGTAAAATCACCTCGTGGTTTGTTTATTACAGTCCAACTATCTCCACCATTTGTGGATTTGTAGAAATCTAATATGTCTCCAGTATTTAGACTTTCAAAAGTTGCATAAATAACACTAGGATTAGAACGAGAAAGTCCAATATCTGAACGGCCAAAACCATTTGTTGGAAGCCCTCCACTTAGTTTTGACCAAGTAGTTCCTCCATTAACAGTTTTATAAACTCCCTCTGCTTCTAAAGTAGCATATAAAATTTGGGAGTTTGTTGGATCCATTTCTATATCATAGCCAAATGCACCTATAGAGATTTGCCCTGTAACTATTAGCGATCTGTTAAAGGTTTGTCCACCATCTGTGGATTTGTAGATTCCACTAAGTGCAATTTGAGGGTTAGGATCGGAAGAAAGTCCTCCAAAAGAAAAAGTGCTAGAAGCGTATACATTATTTGGATTACGTGGATCTACTACAATTTTATTAATACCACAACCAAGAAATGTATTTGCAGCAAATTGTTTCCAACTATTTCCACCATCTGTGGATTTTAAAATTCCCATTCCAAAAAAAGTATCTCCTGAGAGATTCCCTTCTCCAGTACCAACATAAATAACATTTGAATTAGTTGGATCTATTGCAATTGCCCCTGTAGCCTGTGTTGGAGCATCATTAGTTAAAGGTGTCCAACTTTGACCAGAATCTGTTGAACGCCAAACACCTCCTTGTGCTGCACCTAAATAAACAGTATTGGAGTTGCGTGGATCTACAGCTAGTGAAGTTATACGACCAGAAACATTTCCTCTGGTATTACCTGCTGTTTGACCACCATTAACAGGAGTTGGCCCAATTGCTCTGAGTGGATCAGTAGCCACTGAAGGAGCTATTTTATTTTCTTTTTCAAATTTTTCTAAATTCTTTATAGCTTCTGTGTATTTTGTAACTGGGATTGAGCCCAAAGGATAGGCACGTTGGTTATAGTAATATTGACCCCGTTTTCTTTGTAAATCTAATTTTTCTAATTCCTCTTCATCAAATAAATCTTGAAAAGTTTCTTTTGCTTTAGCTGCTACTTTTCGTTCTGGAACAGTCTTACCACGTTTCACTTTAGATTGTGCTTCTACTTGTGACTGCCAAATAACAGATGTTGCTAGTAAACTCACTAACAATAGTCCCCAAAATACTATGTATTTGTTTTTAAGCATTTACCACCTCATATATTATAAACAAGATACCCCTATCCATAATTCTTTCTATATGTTGCTAAAAATTAAAGGTAAAACTAGCAGAGTTGCCACCACTATTTGTAACAGTAAGTTGGTTAGCACCTTTTACTAAATTAAGTTTCTTTTTATTTCCCTTAAGTACTATAGCTGTATCAGTTTGACTAGTAATAAATGAACTGATATTTTTATTGTTAACAGAAACTTGCGCGCCATTAGTACCAAAGCCAGCACCAGCAATATTTAGATTTGGTTTTGTAAAATTAGCAGAATTAATTGATACTGTAGGAGCTTGTGGAATGGTAAGTTTAGTCTCATACATACCTCTTCCATGAGTAGCAACTCTAAGTATGCCAAACTTAGCATTAAGATCCATATCAAAAACAGAAACCATAGGCATACCAGGCACTAAAGACCAATTTTTACCACCATCCATTGTCTCAAATACACCTAAATCTGTGCCTACAAAAATATTGTTTATATTGCTAGGATTTATATTTAATGCATTGGCTGGAATATCTGGAAGATTGCCACTAATATCTTGCCAAGAACCGCCGCCAGTGGTGCTTCTAAAAACATGCCCACTTTGAAATCCAGATAAACTTACATAAACATTGTTTGAATTACTAGGATCTATGGATATGTCTGAAACATATCTAGCAGGCAAATTATCTGTTACATTTTGGAAACTTGACCCATTATCTTTGCTAACAAAAACAGATCCATCTGTTGCACCTGTGTAAATTACAGAATTGCCTTTAGACACACCTATAGTGGAAATTACTTGACCATTAGATTTTGTTAATCTATTGCTAATTGGCTGCCACTGAGTTCCCTTGTTTGTAGTACGATAAAGCCTAAATGTTCCAAAATAAACAGTATCAGCTTTGTTAGGATCTACCTCAAATGGAGCATAAAATAAAACATCATCAGCTTGGTTAATACCATTACGAATAGGAAACCATGTATTAAATGCACCTGCTGAATCAGAACGATTTAAGCCAATAACCACCCCTGCAAGATTAAATCTAGTATTGTACATTGTGTTTGGATTTAGTTGATCAATACGAGTAAATCCAGCATCCCCATCAAATACATGCATCCAAGTAGTAGAACCATTAAAAAGATTTGTTCCGTTATCTTGTGTACCTCCAATGGTTATATTTGGGTCTGTAGGATGAATAGAAACACTTTGAAACTGAGTCATACTAAGATTATTGTTAACATTAACCATAGTATTGCCTTTGTCTTGAGACATCCAAACACCACCATCATTAGCAATAAAAATACGGCTGGGATTACTAGGAGTAAAAGCAAAACCATGATGATCTGGATGAACATTTATCCCTATAGGATTCCAATTTTGTCCCCCATCATCACTGCGATACAAAGATACTGCTCCAAAATATACTGTGTTTTCATTTGTTGGATCTACTGCAATATAATTATCATATGAACATTGACAAATATTCCCAAAAACATTTGCTGGTGGCTTAGGTACTATAGTCCATGTACTTCCACCATCAGTAGACTTATATATATTCAGTAATTCATCAGTACGAGCATCAGCAATTGAAGCATAAAGAACATTGGAATTATTTTTACTTATACCAACATCTATACGAGAAAAGCCTGTTGTAGGAAGTCCACCACTTAATTTAGTCCAATTAGCCCCTGCATCTGTAGTCTTAAAAATCCCTTGACCATTGATAGCTGCATAAAGTATGGAAGGATTATTTGGATCCATTTTTACGTCAAACACTGTACTACCAAATTGTGACGCAGTAGTAACTCTTAAGGATGGAGTAAAGGTTTGTCCTCCATCAGTAGATTTATAAACTCCATTTATTCCTACTGTTGGGTTAGTAACTGTAGCAATTCCAGCAAAAGCGCTTCCAATTCCGACATATAGAGTATTTGGATTAGTAGGATCTATCACTATATCATTAACAGCTCTGCCTACAAAAAGCTGAGCAGCTAAAGTTTGCCAGGTATTTCCACCATCAGTGGTTTTTAATATCCCCATTCCAAAAAAGCAATCACCTGAGAAATTACCTTCCCCAGTACCAGCATAAATAATATTTGAATTGGTCGGATCAATAGCAATTGCCCCAATGGATTGACTAGGAGCATTGTCTGTTATTGAAGTCCAGCTTTGTCCACTATTGGTGCTACGCCAAAGACCTCCTTGAGCTCCACCTACATAAACAGTGTTAGGATCTTTAGGATCAACAGCTACAGAAGCAATACGGCCAGAAATATTTTGTCTTGTCCCAGTAAAACTACTTCCATCTCCTAAAGTTTGTCCATTTGTAATTGGGGACGGCCCAATAAATTTTAGTGGTTCAGTAACATTAGTGTTTACTAACGCTTTTATATTGTTAACTTTAGTTTGTTCAATAGCTACTAAGCGTTTTTCTACAGGAATATGATCAAAAGGAAAAGCTCGTTGTCTAAAAAAATGTTTTGCTCTTTCTTTAGCTAAATCTATGCCTTCTAGTTCTTCTTCCTCAAATTCCTCTTTTGGTTCTGAAATTATTTTCTTATTTTTGGTAGTCTTTTTAGCAGCTCTAGCTCGTTGTGGAAGACTTTTGCCTTTTTTGGATTGTGCTTCAACTTGCCAAACACTAGTCATTAAAACGGCTATTATTAGTACGTAAAGTAATATATATGTTTTTCTCATTATGTAATCCTAGAATATTTTCTTTGATAAAATTATCAGATTCAACCTGTTACCTTTTCAGTATTATTAACTTACAAGCTAAGTATCTTACATAAGACAATTAGACTAATAGTTTACCTAACAAAACTCTATTTTGATTTATTTGAATTATTTAAGTTAATAATTTTTAATTTTAATAAACTAGTAGTAGTTTTGAAAGCTTTTAAACTCCATCTGTTAATCTTGTTGATTTTGTAGCAATAACTTAGAATAAAACTATAGCATAGCAAAGCTATAAAATTAAATTTTTGACAAGAAGAGGTAATATGAAAATCAAGCGAATCGCTGTATTAACAAGTGGTGGAGATGCTCCTGGGATGAATGCTGCAATCAGAGCTACAGCAAGAACTGGAATTGAAAGAGGTTGGGAAGTAATTGGAGTTCGTTATGGTTATTCTGGGCTAATAGGTCAGAATTTTATCTCTCTTGGCGCACGTCAGGTAGGTGGAATCATTCAACAAGGCGGGACAATGTTAGGCAGTGCCCGCTGTCCAGAAATGAAAACAGAAGAAGGCAGACAAAAAGCCTTACATTCCTTAGCACAAAACCAAATAGATGCTCTTGTTGTTATAGGTGGAAATGGTTCACAAACTGGAGCAAATAGCCTATTTCAAATGGGGTTTCCTGTAGTAGGTGTTGCTTCAACAATAGACAACGATCTTTGTGGTTCAGATATAACCATTGGTGTAGACACAGCTCTTAATATTGCATTAGAAGCTATTGACAGATTGAAAATTACAGCATCTTCTCATAAACGAGCTTTCTTGCTAGAAGTAATGGGTCGTAATTGTGGTTATCTGGCTCTTATGGCTGGCATTGCCGGTGGAGCAGAAGCAATTGTTATCCCTGAGGCAGAACTTGATCCAGAAGATGTAGCAACTCAAATACGTCTTTCTTATGAAAGAGGTAAACAACACGCAATTGTTGTTGTAGCAGAAGGAGCTAAACATAATGCTGAAAGCCTAATTAGCTACTTTAAAGAACATAATGAACGTCTAGGCTTTGATATTAGGCTAACTACCTTAGGCCATGTTCAAAGAGGTGGTGCACCAGGTGCTTTTGATAGAATCTTGGCTACTAGATTAGCTTCAGCAGCAACAGAATGTCTAAGTGAAGGTCAATCAGGTGTTTTAGTTGGCTGGCTTAAAGGTGCTATAGGCACTACACCTTTATCAGAAGTGGCTGGTAAAACAAAACAAATAGACACAGAGCTTTTTAAATTAGCTCAAAGTCTATCTTTATAGGTATCTTACCTTGTACTATAAACTTTATACACTCTACTTAAGAAATTATTTTCTTAAGTAGAGTTGTATGTGTATAGTTTTATAGTCATATCACCATACTATAAGAAAAGTGTTGAAAGTTATTTAAATTTATCAAACACTTCTTTTTGTGCTAAGTCTTGTTGAAACCGCCATTTAGTTTGCTTCAGTGTTTCTACTATAGGATCATTTAAATCAATGGCAGAAGGCTTAAACTCCACATCATCTTCTATATCTGAAGATTTGTTATTGTCCTGTGTTTGTGGTTTCTTAGCTAATTGAATAGCAAATTGAATAGAAGATTCTTTAGATTTATAGTATCTATCTAAAGTACTTATTTTAGAAGAGCTTAATATTTTTTTTACTTCATCAAAGTTTATTTTTGCTGCCTCTGCATTGCCTTGTTGGAGTTTTACATAAGATAAATTTAGGTAATGAGGTATTAAACGATACTCATCTTGTATGCCATAAATCCTAGAAAACAACCAAGTTTTTATTGTTTTTCTGGTTGATTTGATTTCTTCTTGTTCCTGTAAAAGGTTTTGCTCAAACAATTTATTTGCTGCTGCTAGATCTTTTTCTAAAATACAAATCCAAGCTAAACGAGTTGCTAAATGTTCTTTATAAAACTTTGTTGAACCATTTGCTTTTTTATCAGGAACTGTTAGGTTAAGTTTTTCTGTGAGTAATTGCCTAGCAGGTGAAGTCTGTCCCTGTATTAGATAAAGATCTACCAATTCTTCAACAATACGAGACATTTGATTTTGAAACTTCTCATTATTGTTGGTTCGTGTTAACAATTGCTTTAACAACTCTTCAGCTTTACCAAAATCTTTTGAATCCTGATAAATCCTAGCTAAAGCCAAAGTATCATCAACTAAAAAAGTTTCTAAAGAACCTTCTTTAGAAAAATTGTCTTTACTGTTATTAACTGCAACTTGGGCATTATTAATATTACTATTATTACTAGCATTGTCGATCATTTCAGTACGTATTTTTAATGCTCGCTCTATATATTCCATCTTTTTTTCTTTAGACATTGAAGGCATATAGCTTAGTTGTTCCAACACTCTAGCTACTTCACCACTATTAGGACTTGTCTTTTCAGCATACTCAAGTGCTTGTAAATAATAGGTTTCTGCTTTATCTACTGAAACAACTGAAGCTATTTTCATTAAAGTATCTATATAGCGATTGTCATTAGGTGGAAAAGTTTCAGCAATAGTTAAAGCTTGTAAATAATAGTCTTCTGCCTTTTTAGAAGTTTCTTCTTCATCTCCTAATTCTGAATCCCCTGCTCCAATCAAAGCTTCCCATTTCTGGTCTGGAGTACCAGCTTTTTTTATTTTTTCTTCCCAATTTATTGGTTCTACTACTTTATTTTCAGATACATGGCTAAACCAACCTCTTTGAGTAGCTAAAACCCAACCAACAACTCCATAAATTGGAAACCCTAATAGAAAGACATACATAACAGTACCTATCATCATAAGTGTTATGCCAGGTTGAGCATTAGAAAAATGTGATAGCAGTTTTTTAGTTAACAAATGTCGGTCTGGTACAGAAAGTTTGGCAAATGTTGGTTGTTTTAAGACTTGAAAAATTGCTTTTAATCTAGTAAAGCGATCATGTTCGTTAGGCAAAAGCTTTGTAACCTTTGCAACTGCATTTCCAAATAACCATTGTTGTGGAATTGCTAAGAAAAAAGAAATAGAAATAAACATTATGAGTCTATCGTTAAGGAAGTAATATAAGGCAACAAGTACTAGTGCATTTACTATATAAAGTACTGTTTGGACACGAGGAAATCTAATAAAGATCAAGGCTTCTAGAACTTTTCCACCATCTAAAGGTAGAATTGGTAATAGGTTAATATAATTTAAGATAATTGCCATTAGTGAAATTTCATACCATATTTGGTGATTAGTAACTAAATAAACATAACCTGCCACCAAACCACCTATTATTCCAGGTACGGGCCCAAGCAAATAAATAATAATTTTCTGTAGTGGTGTGGCATCATCTTTATCTCCAATAGTTACGGCTCCAAGAAAAGGTAAGAATAATATTTGTGTATCTTTAAAGCCAAATATTCTCATTCCGATTAAGTGACCTAACTCGTGTACTAACAATACTCCTAATAGTATAACTACGGTTTGCCAAGAAAAAGCTATTTTAAAAGTTAAAGAAGCAACTATGACACTAAGTAAAAATAGTGCAGATTTGGTTATCCAACTCCATTGAGTTTTCTTCTCATCATGTTCCAAAGAACGATCAAATGCTGCTATATCAGCAACTATCTGTGCTTGTTCCACAGAATCAGGTAAAGTAGTCACAGATACATATTTTTTATTTATTGGGTTATAAGAAATTCTTGCAGTTTTAGCTTGAGATACAGATTTGATCTTTTTAACTGCGGCAAAAAGAGGATTTAACATTTTAGCTGCACCAATAGGACTATAGCGCCACTCCTCATTTTCAACCGGTACAACTAACCCATTTTTTGTCAAATAGGAAAAATTATCCTCTTCAACTTGATCCCTTGCTACTAAATAATCCTCAACAGTGCAATAAATTGGTTCAAGATTTTCATTAGCTTTTATTTGATTTACTGATTCTAGATGTTTTTGCCATTGTTGGTTTAAATCTCCAACATACAATACATTTCTTTGAATATTTTCAGGATAAGCTAAACTAATAGCATTTAAGCAATCTGTAGTAATTACTTGTTTGCCATTATCAAAAATAGAAACAAATATAACGTCAAAAGGTTGACTCCAGCCAGATAAACGAGTAGGGCTAATAATAGCAAAAACTGCTATTTCTGGATGAATGTAAACTTGAGAAAAGCTATTTTTGTTTTCTGTAGACTTCTCTGAGAATGCATATTGAAACCCCAAAGTTGTAATTGTTTGATTAGCTTGTTCCCATATTAGGTTAAAGTGTTGTGGCAAATCTGACCAATTTACCCATCGATGATGAGACATCTTAAAACTTCTCTTCATCAAACGTATCCAAGTTAGACCATACTGTAATAACTTTATTATCAATAGTATACCAACACCATAAATCAATAATTTTAAAAAATCCATTTTAGTCTCCCTTGTGATACTAAATACAATCCTCTTATGTATTTTATATAAAATATTTCTTTAATTTAATCAATACATTAATTTTTTATCTTACAAAATATTTCTTATGTACTTTATTAATAGTTGATTAAATTTATAGGGACTAGATAACTTTAGTGATAGTACGCAAAAAAATTAGGTAGAGCTAGATACTTAGGATTAAACCTGAACTAGACTTCTACCTATTTTTTAACTTACAAATTTTGTTTTATCTTTAATTTAAGCGGTATCTTTGAACAATATTATTAAGGTTACTAGCAAGTAAACTTAAGCTACCTGCTGTTTCTTTTTGTTGTTTAGCACTTCCAACAGCTTCTTTAACACCTTGATTAATATACTTCATGGCTTGAGCAATTTGCTCAATTCCTATTACTTGTTGATTTGTAGCAGAAGCAATTTGTCTAGCAGCACTTGAAGATTCAACAATAACTTCATGTAAGCTCTTTATGTTGGATCCAATACGATAAACTTGGTTAACTCCTGTTTCTACACGCTTGCTACCTTCTTCTGTAACAAGTACAGTGGCACTAGCTGATTTTTGAATTTCAGCTAGAATAGAGCGAACTTGAGTAGTAGCTTTCTTAGAGCGAGCAGCTAGATTTTTAACTTCAACAGCCACAACACCAAAACCTTTTCCTGCTTCACCTGCTTTTGTTGCTTCAATTGCAGCATTTACAGCTAATAGGTTAGATTGTTCTGCTATATCATTTACTGATGAAGTAATTTCACCTATTTGAATTGTTTTTTCACTTAGATCAAGTATATTTTCTGCAATGTTTTCCACTTGATCTTTAATTTTACCCATTGCATCTACTACTTGTTCTAATTCTTGCTGACCAGATTTAGAGATATCCAAAGATTGTTCTGTAACATGAACTACTTCTTTAGCTCTACCGCTTGCTTGCTCGACAATAGCACGGATTTCTTCTAGAGTGCTTGTAATTTCTTGTATTGAGCTAGCTTGTTCATTAATACTATTGCTTTGTTGGGAAGAAGTAACAACCAACTCTTCAGCAGCAGCACTAAGACTTTGTACACCATTAGTTAAATCTCTAACAATATGTCTTAAACTTTCTAACATCTTTTGAAAAGCATTGCCAAACATATCATTGTTTGATTGAGGTTCAACCCTTACATTTAAGTCCCCTTCTGCAATTAGGTCTGCTACTTTAGCTAAAAATCTTAGGTTTTCTATCATACGTTTAAATGCATTTCCAAAAGCATCACTAGCTGATTGTGGGTTAGCCTGAACATTTAGTTCGCCTTTAGAAATCAAATCTGCTACTTGTGCCATATTTCTTAAATTTTCTACCATATGTTCAAAAGCATTTCCAAAAGCATCTTTAGAAGATTGAGATCTAATTCTTACATTTAGATCTCCTTTAGAGATTGAATCTGCTACTTGTGCCATATTTCTTAAATTTTCTACCATACGCTTAAATGCATTTCCAAAAACATCAGTATTTGATTGGACTTCTACTTCAACATTTAGATCTCCAGCAGAAATTGTGTCTGCAATATTAGCCATTGTTTGTAAGTTCTTAACCATATTCTTAAATGCATTTCCAAAAACATCTTTAGAGGATTTTGGTTTAATATCTTGGCTAAGATCTCCAGCAGCAATGGAATTAGCTGAAATAGCCATTTCACTTAAATAATCAACTACCTCATTCATAGCTACTAAAAGTTTGCCAATTTCATCATTTGACTGGTTTACTACATTAGTAGAGATATCTCCTTTAGCAAGGCTATTAGCTAGATCTAAAGCCTGCTTTAGAGGTTTAGTAATATTAACAATTATTAATCTTACTAGTATTCCTCCTAATAGTAAGGTTAGAAACCCAACTACACCAGCAATCCAAGCTTTATTACTAAAACCTTTTCCTCTTTCTGCTAAAAGCTCATCTAAAGCTTTTTCTGTTGAATCATAAAGTTTAGCATTATCATTTGTTACTTTATTAGCAGCACCTAGATATTCTGCGCTAGTTACAGCTAACTCAGTAGCATTAATTAATTTTTTACTTAATAAATCTAGGAATTGATTAGTTGTGTTAAAACTATCATTAGCAGATGAGCCTATTTTTGCTCTTACAGCAGAATTTTTATTATTTGCAACATCAAAATTACGAGTAATATTATCTCTTCCAACACCGATTTTATCAGCTAGAACTGCTAGTTTTATTTTTTCATCATTGGATAAAGTTTTACGAGCAATTGCAGTTAGACCTATAACTTTAGCTTGTGCCAAATCACTTATAAGGTTCGGGATTTTACCAGTAGCAGTATCCATCAAGTAATATGTATCTAGTTCTGGGTCAAGGATTAAGGTTGAACTATCTGCAACAGCAGCAATTAAATCCAAAGTATCTGCAATCAATTTGCTATATAGAGTAAAACTTTCTTCTAATTTTAAGCTGCTATCTTTACCTCTAATATTTCTCCAGCTATTTTTAACAGAATTGAACTTTTCTGATGATTTAAGAGTTTGACCTAGTTTTTTATCAACTTGTTCTAATTGTTCTAGGCTTTTATCTATGTCAGCTTGTTTGCTTGAAAGTCTAGCTTGAACAGAAACATCTCCGCTGAGAAAGGCACTAGACATAATCATTAAATCTTCTACATCAACCAATAAAGGTTTTACTGAATTAATGTATTCCACACCCATTCTTTCTTTGTTTACGGTTTCCAAATTATTGGTAAGCTGATCAAATAAAAGATAAGACAGAAAAATAAGAGGGACAACAAATACTGTACTTAAAATTAATAGCTTACGTCCTATACTGATATTTTTAAGCATAACAAATTCCTTGAGGTAAGATTGAAATGGAGTTTACTTGTATTCTCGTACTGGTAATATGGCAATTATATACACCTAGTATAACTAGTCTAGGTGTATATTCCCTTTGTAGCATTTTAACTCTTGAATTTAATGATTTTAAGTATTAGATAAAACTATTTCTGTGAATATTCCATAATAGTTTCACCAACACAAATTTGGTCACCCATTTTTAACTGGTAACGTTGCTGAGCGACTACTTTCTCGCCATTATAGAGACTACCATTGGAACTTCCCATATCTTCAAAATAGAATTTTCCTGAATCCCAAACAATTCTAGCATGACGACGAGAAATTTTTCCTGAAGTATCATAATTTGCTAAATCAACTTCTGGAGCAACTCCACTGCTAACATCAAATCGACCAATTAAGCTAGATTCTTTCTTAAGTGGAAAAGAGGCAGTCTTTAAGGTATTACAGTGAACTATAGTAAGTACAGCTTCTAGTGATTCAGGAGTTGGAGTTGCCGCTACAACAGGAGCAGGAGCAGCAAAAGCAGGATTTTCAAGATTAAAGAGATGCCGTTCTAGTGCTTTTTTCATTTCCCCAGCAGAAACATATCTATCCCTAGCTCTAGCAGCAGTAGATTTAACTAATATTTCATCTATGCCCTGTGAAATTTTTGGATTAATCTGGCAAGGGCGAGGATTAGTTCCAAAATTAAAACCATGTACAGGGTGAGAAACTGGACAATGCCCAACTAAAAGATGAACCAAAGTAGCACCTAATGAGTAAACATCACTTGCTGGAGTTACCATTCCAATAAATAACTCTGGCGGAGCATAACCTACTGTACCAATTGCAGTAACATTAGCTTGTGAAGGAGCTACAAAGCGTGCAATTCCAAAGTCTATAAGATAGACTCTATCTGTATCTTTGTCATACATAACATTAGCAGGCTTCATATCACGATATATTATAGGAGGGTTACGGGAATGTATATACTGTAGTACATCACATAATTGGATACCCCATTTAGTAACTTGAATTTCATCGATATGACCATTTGGGCAAGATTCCAAAATATTTTCTAAATCATCTCCTGTAACACATTTCATTACCAAATAGTAATAACCTTCTTGGACAAAATAGTCATAAATAGAAGGAATTGATGGGTGATCCAAACTAGAAAGTACTTCTGCTTCACGGCGAAAATCATCTATGGCTTTGGTATATTGATCCATATCAATAAATTCAACCACCATTTGTTTAACAGCACGTAAAGTGTTAGATAAGCGTTGATCTTTAGCTAAGTAAACACTACCCATTCCACCTTTACCTAAACGCTTAACAATTTCATAGCGCTCTGATAGAAGAGTTCCTGGGCTTAGTAGGTCTTTATTAGACATAAATACTCATCCCCCTAAAAAATTTATAAGAAAATGCTTATGAAGAAACAAAATCCCAGTATTAAACTGCTGGGTTATAAAAAGCTATCATAAAATCTGAAGAATCAATTAATTACAAAGCAAACTTAGTTTATGTATTTATTTAACTAACTTTAAAAGATAAGAACCAATATCATTTATATTTAAGACAACGTCTGCTAGACCAGCTTCAATAACAGCTTTTGGCATTCCATAGACTACACAACTAGCCTCATCTTGAGCAATACAAAAGCCTCCAGCTTGTTTTATAGCTCTTGTCCCTGTCATTCCATCATCACCCATACCAGTAAGAACCACGGCTATAGCTGATGATTTATAGTAGCTAGCAACAGAATCAAAAAGTAAATTAGCAGCAGGACGATGACCTTTTATAGGTAAAGCTGAAGAGAGTTTTAACCTTCCATTAGCACTAACCAGTAAGTGAAAATTATCAGGAGCAATATAGATATGATTGGACATAGGAATCATATCTTCTTTAGCTTCAACTATATGAGGGCCAATAGAATTGGCAAGCCAATCAATTAAACCTTTTCCAAAACCAGGGGTGATATGTTGAACTATTAATATAGGGATTGGATATTTGTTGCCTATTTGAGATAAAAGTTTACTAAGTGCTGGTGGGCCTCCAGTAGAGGAAGCAATTGCAATTACTTTGGGAAGTGTTGGAAGTAATTTGCTAGGAAATTTTGGCTGATAACGTAAATCCCCAGAAGCTGAAACTGAAGCATTAAGTGAGCCTGTCGTTGGAGACAACAAATTTGTTTTGCGAGTTAAAACTTTTACTCCGGCTAAGGTTTTGACCTTTTCCAATACAATAGAAAGTGTTTTTTCTCCCTCTGCTGTATTGATTAGAACAGGTTTACTTACTACATCTAAAGCCCCTGCTCTTACAGCTTCAAAATTACTATTAGTATCTGAGGCTGAAGTTATAACTATGATAGGAGTAGGTCTTCTTGCCATTATTTGTTTAATGGCTTCAAAACCATCTACCTTAGGCATAATTAGATCCATTGTTATTACATCAGGTTTTAATAACAATGTTTGGTCTATAGCTTCTTGACCATTACGAGCTACACCAACAACTGTAAAACGACCGTCTTTCTCAAAAGTACGAACTAATAACTGCAATAGTGTTTCTGAGTCTTCTGCAATTAATACACGTACTTTGTTCATGAAAGCTTTCCATTTTTCCTAAGGTAAAATTGCTATACATTAAGCATGTTTCTAACTACTTGTAAAAACTGATGTTGATCAAATTGTCCTTTAACAATAAAAGCATCTGCTCCAGATTGAGCAACTTTCATTTTAATTTCTGGAGTATCTAACGAGCTAATTAATACTACAGGCAAATGCTTTAATTTGGGATCATTTTTTATCTCTGTTGTTAAATCTATTCCATTTAACTTAGGCATGTCTATATCTGAAAGAACCAAATTACATCCACTACTCTTAGACATTTCCAAACCTTCTAAACCATCTTTTGCTAATAAAACTTCAAAACCTGCCATTTCTAAAATATTTTTTTCAAGCGTTCTAGTAGTGATTGAATCATCTATTACTAAAATTCTGCTTCTAGATTTAGTTTTTTCTTCTTTCTTTAAGAACTTCATATCAATTCTGCTAGAACCCTTAGCAGCTCGTAATAAATCAGATGGATTAAGTAATAACATTACACTTCCATCACCTAAAATAGCACCACCTGCAATATTTTTCATTTTTCTTAGTGGTTTTCCTAGAGCTTTAACTACTACTTCTTGTTCACCTAAGGCTTCATCTACAACAAAAGCAGCTCTTTCGCTACCCATAGCTAAAACCATTACTACATGCTCTTGTTTAGCTTCTAAATCAGCATCAGCAACATTAAGCAAGCTACTAAGATGAATCAAAGAAACTGGTTTACCTTCAATAGCAATAGTCATTTTTGCCCCAACAGTAAATACATCATCTACTGAAATGCTCATAAGTCTATCAATAGCATTTACAGGTAAAGCAAATAACTGGCTAGCAGCTTTTACAAGCAAAACTCTTTGAGTTGATAAAGTTAATGGGAGAGTAATTTTAAATGTGCTGCCTTTGCCTTTTACAGTATGAACTTCAATTTGACCTTGTAATTTTTCTACATTGACTTTAACTACATCTAAACCAACACCTCTACCAGAAAATTCTGTAACCGCAGCTTTTGTAGAAAAACCAGCTCTAAATATTAAAGAAACTATTTCATCTTCAGTAAAAGAAGCTAATTCTCTTTCTGTAAAGAGTCCAGCAGAAAGAGCTTTTTGTTTTACTTTTTCAAAATCAATTCCTCTTCCATCATCACTAATTTCAATTATTATTTGATTACCTCTTTGTCCTGCTGATAAGCGTAAACTTCCAGTAGGTGGTTTACCTACTTGCTTACGTTGTTCTGGGGTTTCTAGACCATGATCAATGCTATTAGTAATAAGGTGTACAAGCGGATCACGCATTGCTTCAATCAATTGTCTATCTAACTCAGTTTCACCACCTTGAAGTTCTAAAGTTACAGTCTTATCTTGATGACGAGAAATATCTCTAACACGACGGCGCAATGGTTCAAAAAGTGTTTCAATAGGTAACATTCTTAGACCTTGCACTTCACGTTGAATACTAGATACTATCAACTCTAAGTGTAAATCATCATTAGAAACATCTTCTGTATGAGTTTGCAAAGTGCTAGTTACAGTCTTTAATTTACCTTCGCAAAACTCCAAGTTACTAAAGATTTTTTCTAGCTCAGGAGATTTATTAATAGTTTTACCTATTTTACGTCTTAAGGCACGTACTCTTAGCATTTCTTTTAGAGCTTGTAGTAACTCCATATTCATAACTTCAAGCTCTTTAACTCGTTGTTCATAACGGCTACGAGTAATAATTAACTCACCAACATCTGACATTAAGTGATCAATTTTAACAAGTGGAATACGAATAAATTCTGTTTTAGCTTGACTAACTAAAGGCCCTTTTTCATCTTTCATAATGCTTTGAGGTTCTTTAGTTTGTAATACTGTAGGTTTATCCTTATTAGAAATAGGGAGTTGTATATTTTCTATAGGAGCCAATTCTTGTGGTTTTTCTGAAGGTTTAGCAATAGTGGCAGTTTCAGTTTTTTGTAAATTTTGGTTAGTTTTAACTATTTCATTGGGTATATAGTTATTTGCAGGAGCAACTATTGGTGGTGCAACTGGATTAGGTGTTAGTGCTGGAGGAGCTGAAACTACTGGAGTTATGGATATTAGTGGAGTTGTAGATCTATTAAGTACTTCCTCAATACGTTGAGCAAAATGAACTTCAACCATTGGAGGAGTCTCTATACCAGCTAATTCCATCTCTACTAGTTTGTTAATACTATCTAAGCCTTCATAGCACAAATCAAAAGCAACTTTATCCATTACAAATTTTTTACTACGAACAGCACCAAACAAATTTTCTAAAGCATGAGAAACTTTTTGAATCTTAGTTAATCCAAATGCTCCTGATGTTCCCTTCATACTATGAGCACTTCTAAATATTTCTTGTATTAACTGATCGCTACTTTCTCCTTGTTCTAATCTTAAGAGTCCTGAATTTAGTGTTTGTAAATACTCATCTAACTCACTCTTAAAAGCTGCTAAAAGTTCCCTTTGTAAGTCACTATCTCCTAACATAGCTGTTTGGCCTACAGCCTGAGAAACTCTTACAGGTTCAGGTTCAGGTGCAATCACTTCTATATCAATAGTTTGATAATGATTAGGTTTCACAGGAGCAGACAGACTTGGTTGTTGTATTTTACTGCTATCAGTTAGTTTTTTCCCTACTAAGGTTTCTTCTTCTACTTCTGCATCTGTCACATCTCCACCAACTATAAAAGGTTTTGATACAACATTATTAGCTTGATTAGCTTGAGATTTATTTTCAGCATTAAGTAAAGTTTCTACATATTGAGCAAAATGAACTTCAACCATTGGAGGAGTTTCTATACCAGCTAATTCCATTTCCATAAGCTTATTAATGGTATCTAAGCCTTCATAGCACAAATCAAAAGCAACTTTATCC
Organism: Blastocatellia bacterium; assembly: GCA_039812885.1. Lineage (GTDB taxonomy): Bacteria > Acidobacteriota > Blastocatellia > Chloracidobacteriales > JADJPF01 > JADJPF01. The sequence goes on along the minus strand of JBDIBI010000001.1, from coordinate 338,792 downwards.
ATTACAAACTTTTTACTACGAACAGCACCAAACAAATTTTCTAAAGCATGAGAAACTTTTTGAATCTTAGTTAATCCAAATGCTCCTGATGTTCCCTTCATACTATGAGCACTTCTAAATATTTCTTGTATTAACTGATCGCTACTTTCTCCTTGTTCTAATCTTAAGAGTCCTGAATTTAGTGCTTGTAAATACTCATCTAACTCGCTCTTAAAAGCTGCTAAAAGTTCTTCTTGTAAATCACTATCTCCTATTAAAGAAGTTTGACTACTAGAAATATCACTTGATGAATATTGTGGAGTGGTAGGTTGAGGTGGTTGATAGTATGGTTGAGGAGGACTAACAGGCTGACTTGGTTGTTGTATTTTACTGCTATCAGTTAGTTTTTTTCCTACTAAGGTATCTTCTTCTACTTCTGCATCTGTTACATTACCACCAATTATAAATGGTTGAGGTGGTGTTTTAGCATTTTCGGCTTCAGTTGCTTTTTGTAATTCTGCTGTAGTAGGTGCTTGTCTTGCTTGAGTTGGCTGGTTAGGCAAAGGATCTGTATTCATCGTGCTACCAGCATTAAGCAAAATCTCTATACTTTGAGCAAAATTAACTTCAACCATTGGAGGAGTTTCTCTTCCAGCCAACTCCATTTCCATTAAGTGGCTAATAATATCTAAGCCTTCATAACATAAATCAAAGGCTAATTTATCCATTGCAAAACGTCTGCTACGAACAGCACCAAACAGATTTTCTAAAGCATGAGAAACTTTTTGAATCTTAGTTAATCCAAATGCTCCTGATGTTCCCTTCATACTATGAGCACTTCTAAATATTTCTTGTATTAACTGATCGCTACTTTCTCCTTGTTCTAATCTTAAGAGTCCTGAATTTAGTGCTTGTAAATACTCATCTAACTCGCTCTTAAAAGCTGCTAAAAGTTCCCTTTGTAAATCACTATCTCCTAACATAGAAGTTTGGTCATTTGCATCATTGCTAAATGAATTTCCAAATGGATCAAATTTCTTATTATCATCTGACATACAAGCTCCCTAGATTCAGAGTGTTAAGGTAAATATATTTTAACTACTGTAAATCAAAGTTTAGTTTTTCACTACAAAGAATTTCTTTTACATCTAAAAGTGCTATTCCAACTTCTGTAACACCCCTTAAGTATTGTGCCTGTTCTCCTGACCACTGGCTTTGTACTGCTTGAATAGAAGCTAGAGGAATTTGAGTAATTTCTTTTAGTTTATGAACAGCTATACCCATATTTGTTCCTTGATACTCAACAAATATCAAATGGTTACAAGTTTGAGAACCTGGCAATCCGACAAAGCGCGCAAAGTCTATCACAGAAAGTATTTCACCCCGTCTACTTACTACACCTAAAACAAAATCTGGAGCTCCAGGAACACGAGTCAATAACTTTAATGGTATAACTTCAGAAATATATTCTGTATCTATTGCGTATTGTTCTTCTCCTATTTCAAAAATTAAAACATCATTAGTGTTATTTTCTGTTTGTTCAGTTTCTATAGATAGATTGGCAAGTTGTTCAGCTCTTTCTGCCAAGATAGCAGCTAGTTTGGCTTCATCTAGTTTATTATCAAAAGCAGTAGATATCTTAGCCATTTTTTCATGTAAGTCATTCCAGCTAAAATTCGTTTTTTTATCAGTTTTTTTCTTTGCTCTCATAATAAGTTATTTGCCATTCCCTCTACTATTTGTAAAATTCTAGCCGCTTTTTGCCCTTCAGAAAAAGGAATTATAGCTTCTGGTGTACAATCAGCTAGGAGCTTTTTAACTTGAGATAAATGTCGTTTTGCTGCTTGCTTATCATCTAGTTTTTTATAAACCAAAGCAAGATTCCAATGCCCCATTATAAACTTATTATCTAATAATATAGTATAACGTAATTGTTCTGCTGCTTTAGTTAAATTGTTAGTTGCTCCATAAGTAAGTGCTAATAGGTAATGAGCCTCTATACTATTTGGATCTTTATCAAGATAAAGTTTAAAAAACTGCTCACTTTTACTGTTATTGCCTCTACTAACTTCTATTTTAGCCATTAGTAAGAGTGCGCGAATATCTTTATCTACAATTCTTTCAAGTAACTTTACTGCTTGAGAAAATTCATGTCGCTCAAAGTGTTTTAAAGCTGTCTCATAGGAGTCATTAACTAATTTATTATCAACAGTTTTTTCTACTTTATCTACTTTTTCTATCTTATCTATCGACTTATAACTATCAGGACTAAAGGGCTTATAACTACCTGTATTAAAAGGCTTATAACTGCCACTATCAAAGGGTTTATAACTACCTGTATTAAAGGGCTTATAACTACCACTGTCAAAAGATTTATAACTGTTACTATCAGGTGATCTAAAACTATCTAATAAATTACGTTGTACTTGCTCTATTGTAGCTTCTAATTTTATTGGGAATGTTCCAGCTTGAGAAGTTGACAAACCCATGTTTTCTGCCTTTTTTTGATAAAAAATAGCATCTTTAATATAAAGCTCTTCAAATTGACGGAAATTTTGCCGATTAAGTTCACTAGTTCCAACTAGTAATAACCCATCTTCTTTTAGTGCATTAGCACAACGAACTCCTACTTGCTCAATAAAACCATTAGTAAAATAGATTAATACATTACGAAGTAGTATAATATCTAACTCAAGAAAAGGAAAAGGTTCAGCAAGATTTAGATATTGAAAGGTTACCATACTACGTATTTTCTCTGAAAGATGATAAGAATCATCTTTTTGAGTAAAATACTTATTTATTATACTAGGCTTAACACCTCTAAAAGACCATTTACTATAAACTGCCCTACGTGCTTTTTCTAGAGAAGTTGCATTTATATCACCTGCAATCAATTTTACTTGTTCAGGTCTAATCATTGGCATTATTTCATGCAAAGTCATTGCAATAGAATATATTTCTTCTCCTGTAGAACAAGCAGCACTAAGAATAGAAATAGGTCTATTAGTAGTGCGTTGCTTTTCCAACAACTTAGGTAAAACTACATCTTGTAAAGCTTGGAATTGTGATTGATCTCTAAAAAAGAAAGTCTCACCAATAGTGATCTTTCCTATTAAAACTTGAAACTTGGTGTCATTAATTCCAATTGTAGATAGTAAATTATAGCAGTCCCTATATTCACTTAGACCTATTATACTAAGAAAATCCTCTAGTATTGTATGTACTTGTGGTACACGATCCTCTTTAATCACAATACCTGTACGAGATTCCAACAACTTACATATAGATAAAACTTCCTCAAAAGCAAGTTTAGGCATAAGTTTTTAAGGTTATTTGAATTATAATTTTGTAAATAGATCTAGAGATTGCCCTTGAGCAAAATTTAGAAGGTTAATATGGTTAAGTATCATTATTAGGCCATTCTGGCTATGAGCTATAGCAAAGATAAATTCGCTATAAGGAACAAAGCGATTAGGTGATTCTACTACTGAACTTGGCACTTTGACTACTTCAGTAATAGTATCTACTACAAAACCTCGTTTTTTATTTTCTTGTTCTACTAAAACGATAATTGTATTTTCATCATAAGGTTTTTCTGGCATGCCTAATAATTTTCTTAAATCCAAAACAGGAACTATTTGCCGACGCAGATTTAAAAGCCCCACTACAGCATCAGAAACTCCAGGCAAAGGAGTTAGTTTAACCATTCTTATTGCTTCAACTACTATTGGTAGATAAAAGGCAAATTGTTGTACACCAAGTTGTGTACAAACTAAATCTATTTCTTCCCCTGGAAGTTCCAAGACTTGTTGTAGTTGTGAAGGATAACGATTTACAGGTACAAGGCTAGTATTTGTTGCAGGAATTAAACCAGCCTGTTGAGCTAATTGAAGTAATTTAGCTTGTAAATCTTTATCATCCAACAAATTATTCATAACAGGATTTCACCTTAGCTATTTTTGTACGTAAGGAGAAAGTACTTTTGTAACTCGCTCCATATTCCAAGTCTTGTGAATATACCCATCGGCCTGGCATTCTTTTACTTTACTATCTAACTCTTCTTCGCTCATTGCTGAATATAGCAAAACAGGGGTACGAGAAAATTGGGCTAATTCAGGTTTAGTTTTGATCATTCTACATAGATCTGGCCCGCTAAGTTGTGATAGCTCAACACCTAAAATAATTATATCTGGTTTTTCATTATTTATAGCAGCAGGAGCTTCTAAGCTATTCATTACAAATGAAACATCATAGCCTGCCTGTTGCATCTGAGCTTTAAATAACATCAAAATTGCTTTACTTTCTAAAACAATAAGTATTTTTGGTCGTTTACCACCAATTCCGATAACACTTTGAGGAAGTGCAGAGATTGAACCAATTATAGTTTGTCCTCCTTGAACTGGCATAGGAGATTGTATAGGAGAAGCTATTGTTTGGTTATTTGGTGTAGATACAGAAGGAGCTTGTATGGGAGAAGCTATTGTTTGATTGCTTGCTGGTTGACTAATTGGACTACTAACTGGTGTAGATAATAGAGAGGTTTGTGTACCTTTTGTCAAATCACAAAAAGCACCTGCAGCTGTAGTTAAATCTGTAGTAAACTCACCTGCAGTACTATATCTAGCATTAGGTTGCTTAGCTAAAGCTTTAAGTATTACTTTTTCAACAGGTTCAGGTATATTTGGATTTAGGCTTCTTGGTGTAGGAGGAGGTTCAATAATATGTTTTACTATCACTTGCATTCCATTAGCATCACCATAAGGACATTGTCCTGTAAGTGCTTCATAAACAATTACCCCTAAGCTATAAATATCTGAACGGTGATCAATTGGAGCAGCTTGGCATTGTTCAGGAGACATATATTTAGCAGTACCAATAATTGTACCAACACTAGTAAGAGCTTCTTTTCCACTATCAGAAGAAGACTTAAGTTTAGCAATACCAAAATCCACTACTTTTACAACTCTTTCTCCTCTTAATCCAGTCTTAAACATTATATTATCTGGCTTTAGATCCCTATGGACAATTTGAAAACCATGTGCAACGTCTAAAGCAGCAGCAACTTGGTTCATAATGTGAACAGTTTCATTTAAGTCCAATCGTTTTTTTCTTTCTAAGTATTCTTTCATTGACTCGCCTTGGATAAATTCCATCACCAAGTAAAGCATGTCTCCAACTTTTCCAAAGTCACTTACTCTAATTGCATTTACGTGATCTATTGTGGCAGCAGCGCGAGCTTCTCTTAAAAAGCGTTCTGTTACACTTTTGTCCATTGCCATTTCAGGATGGATTACTTTAATTGCAACTTCATTTCCTATAAAGCTATGGCGAGCTTTAAAAACTGCTCCCATTCCTCCAACCCCTAACAACGACTCTATACTATACTTGGTATCTAATTCTTTTCCTACCAAGCTTTTAATATCCATTTCCTCTAAAACAAAATTATCGCGAGGACAGTTTTTTACCTCTCCAGCAAAAAAATTCCTGCATTGCCCACAATATCTCATCCCAAAGACTCCTCAAACACTTAGTTAATTTAATAATAATCGACTGGACATAATAAATGCACAAGAGGCTAAGAATAATACCTTTTTCTATTAACTTCAAGACAAAGTCAATGAACTCTAAATCTTTAAGAACTTTTTAAACATTAACTTGATCTATCCGTAAATATAATTAACTTTAAAGTTAACTATTATAACCTGTTATAAGCATGTTTTTTATTAAATTATTAATCTAAGTAAAATACTTATAAACCAGTCTTACTATTTATAGTTCCTATTTTTAAGTATAATTTTATCTCTTTTGAGCATAAAAATTATTTTTGGTACTAAGCAATGTTCTCAATTATATACTTTATGTACTTTATTCTGTTGTATTAAATTGATAATATTTGCTTTTACTATCTAAACTTAATTATTTAATAAACTTTATAAATCATACTATATATCGGCAAGTCTCAGTAAACATTTTATAAAGAAGGTTACATGAAAATCTGCCCTCAATGCCAACGTCAGTTTGAGCAAAATATAGCCTTTTGTGCCTTTGATGGACAACAGTTAGCTATTTCTTCTAGTGAAGATGAGCTTGTTGGCAGACTTATCGACTACAAATATCAATTACATGAGAGAATTGCTAGAGGAGGAACAGGAAGCGTATATAGAGGCACACACTTACAATTAAATATGCCTATTGCTATAAAAATCTTACATACAGAAACTGCTACTGATTTTACTGCTGTAGAACGTTGTCGTAGAGAAGCTTATGCAGCAATGCAAATTCGCCATCCTAATGCTATTGCTGTTATGGATTTTGGCGTTACACCAGATGGTTTGGTCTATGTAGTAATGGAATTTTTGCTAGGCAAAACACTTAGGCAAAAACTCAGGGAAAATCGTTACCCAAGCTTAACAGAAGTTAATGAAATAATGCAGCAAATTTGTGCGGCTGTAACTGTTGCTCATAAACACAAAATTATTCACCGAGATCTAAAACCTGAAAACATTTTCGTACATCGAGATGGAGATCAAGAAGTCATCAAAGTTCTAGATTTTGGTATTGCTAAATTTAAAGATATTTCTGCAGAAGAACATGCCCTACAATTAACTCGTCAAGGTGTAGTAATTGGAACTCCTTACTATATGTCTCCTGAGCAATGTTATGGAAAAGAAGTGGATGTTAGATCTGATGTTTATTCATTAGGTATTATGCTATATGAATTATTAGCAGGTCGGTTGCCTTTTTTAGGAGAGTCACACACTGCAATAGCAGTAAAACAAGCACGTGAAACCCCTAGGTCAATATATGAAATTCGCCCTAATATTCCTCCTGTACTAAATGCAGTAGTTATGCATGCTCTAGAAAAAAATCCTGCCAATCGTCCTCCTAATGTGGAAGCTTTTGCACAAGAACTAACAGCTACAATGAAAGTTATTTCAGAAAAAGAATTTATGAAGGTTTTTCTAGAAGCTAGTGAACAAGATCTAGAAGCTGCTATTTTACTAACTAGTGATCCAAGCAAGTTAAATAGTCAGTTAGGTGGAAAATCTAAAAAAATATCAGTAACTGGCGCTAAAATTCCAACAATAGGCTATTCTAATAATCCTTCTTCTTCTGGACTTCTGCCTACACTTAATAGCCTTTTATCTGAACAATCCTTGCAAAATACTCCTTCAACTGCTAGCCAACTACATCTAGAAAACCAAGATTTATTAAGCCCAGAAAAAACTCTAGCAGAAGATAAAAGTTTATCTGATACTTCATCTCTTACTGCTCCATTATCAGATTCAGTAATACTAAATTCTCAAGAATCTTTTGCCAATATTTCCAGAGAAATGTATATGTTGCTTCAAATTATCTTAGGAGATTTAGACAGCAACAAAGCAATAGATGATATTTTCTTAAGTGAATTAAAAAATGCTGTAGATCAACTACGTTCAACTATTTTTCATCTGCAAAAAACCAGAACTCAACAACGATTCTAACCTAATAATTCTAACCTTTTGTCAAAGTTCAGTTTATAGGAAAATCTTGACATTTAAGCAGTAGGAATTTATATTTTGTTTCCCTTGGGGGATCGTCCAATGGTAGGACACTAGACTCTGGATCTAGCTATCGGGGTTCGAATCCCTGTCCCCCAGTCTAAAATTAAATTTTAGTTTAGTTTCAAGTTGCTTCATTATTCAAAAAATATATAAAAATCCTACTACAACCTCTTATTAGAAGTTATCAACTAACTAACTTGCGCTTACTGCATTTAATTTTGATTAGGAGAAATTCTGTTGATGCAGAAGGTCTTATCTTTCATAGCTACAGTAATGCTTGCTCTAGCCATTAACTCAACAACTTTGGCACAAAACCAACCTCAAAACTCAAATCAAGATGAACCTATCAAAATTGAGACTACTTTAATTAATGTCCCTATAGTCGCAAATGATAAAGATGGGCAATACATCAGAGATCTTAAACAAGAAGATTTTGTAGTTTATGAAGATGGCAAAAAACAAGAAATAGATTTTTTCTCTTCAGAAACAGTACCATTAAATGTTGTACTACTAATAGATATGAGTACTAGCACCAATCGTAACTCCTATGCCATTAAACAAGCAGCTAAAGCTTTTATTGAAAATATTCGCCCTAAAGATAAAGCTAAATTAGTTGCTTTTACCTATAACATCAATGAACTTAATGACTTTACTGATGATAAAGAAACTTTAAATCATGCTATAGAGAAATTAGCAACTGGTGGAAGTACTCGTCTTTATGATGCTGTAGAATATTCTGCTAGAGTCATTTTTAGTAAAATTCAAGGCCGCAAAGCTTTGATATTACTTACTGATGGAGTAGATTCTTCTAGCTATTTCTCCCCCTCATTAGCTATTCGTGAAATAGTAGAAACAGATACTTTAGTCTACGTAGTCAAATATCCAGTATACCCTAATCATTTATCCCCAATAACTAACTTTTTGCTAGCTTCTAATACTCTTTCTAAAAACAAAGTAATTGTTAACTGTAATTATGATAAATCATTTGATTTTCTTAAAGAATTAGCAGAACAAACAGGAGGAGAAGTAGTCGCAGCCCCTTCATTTGCTCTACTAGCAGAAAAAATGAAAACTGTTGCCGAACAGCTACGACATATATATTCTTTAGGGTATTACCCTAGCAACCCTATTCAAAACGGTGGACATAGAATAATAGAAATTAAACTTCATAAACGTAAAGCCACACTACATCACAAAAAAGGTTATGATGCTAGTGTAATTGCTAATAAAACACAAAATTCTCCTAACTCTACAAATTGAAATAAGGTTATAATATCAATTCTATTATTACCAAAACCTGTCTTGACTATGTTTTAGGAGAAACTTAAATGGAAAATTTCCGTTTACCTGCATTAGTATTTTTTATAACTGGTCTTATTTTGCCAATATTAATAATGATAGCTGCTCGTTTTTTTCTAACTGAACCTCTTCAAATAGGCCAAATAAATGATTTATCGGCTTTGTTAGGGCTAATTTGTGAAATAATTGCTATAATTTTTGCCGCACTAAGCTGGCAAAATAAACTAAGTAAAGTTATTGTTGTTATTGTTATTCTTTTAACAATTGGAATAGGGGTGTTTTTACTTATTAAACCTGGTAGTGCTATTCCTAAAAATGCTCAAACTATCACTCAAACTCCTCAAGTAACTTCATCTTCTCAATCTACTACTGAAAGCAATAAATAATTTGGAAATGAGGTTTAATTGCTAAAAAAACTCCTTAATAATCAAAATATTCGATCAAATTATATTTTATTCATAGTAATTACCTTGGGCTTTATCTTAAGTATTAATCTTGTATATGGAAACACAACTACAAAACAACTCAGTCAAGAAATTCCAACAACTAGTAATGAAAAACTTGCATATATTTATAATGGAAATCTTTGGATAAAAGAGCTATCCAATAAAGAGCCCAAGCAATTAACTAATAGTGCTGATGTTTCAACTCCTAGATGGTCTAAATCTGGAAAATGGATTGCATTTCGCAAAGCAAATTCTGTTTGTATAATTTCTCCAATAGAATCAACAATTAAAAAAGTTAATGATGGGGCTGATGTATGTGGTTTTGCTTGGTCACCTAAAGAAGATTTGCTTGCATATCGCACTACCAATGGAAGTTGGTTTGTTTTAGATCCTAACACTTTATTAACTCACAAAATAGTTTCAGATGATGGAGATTCAGCTTGTGAGGAATTTTATGATGTTTATGCAAAATCTATGTGGAGTGATGATGGTAAGTATTTTGCTTATGTAAAAGAAAAAATAATCTCTCAATCAAAAACCGAAGGAATTAAAAAAGTTTTAGATACTCTATGGAAAGTGAATGTAAAAACTGCTGTAGCAAGTAAAATTTATCAAACTAATCATCCTATTTTTATAAGCAAATGGCTTAGCAAATATAACTATATTTTGATCTGGCAATCCTTAGAAACCTTCCCATCTGCATCTTTGCTAGCAGATGGATTACCTCTAAAAGCTATTTCGCTTAATAAAGGTAAACCTATTTCCATTTCAGAAGAAATGCTATTAAACCCTGAATTTATAAGCAACTCAGCTAATAACTATTTAGTTTGGGTTGAAGGTGGCAACAGAGAAACCTATGTTAATAAGTCTATTTCTGTAATGAACTTTGCTAATAAGAAAAAATTTACCCTAACAGATGAAAAACTAGCTACAATTAGTCCTAGTCTTTCACCTAACGGAGAATACATAGCATTTGTTGCTAGCGAAGATATTTCTACTAAAATAAGCAAAGTTTCAGGAGAAGATTATCAAAAAGTTGTTGAAACAGCCGTGGCAAGCCGTCAAATTTGGTTAATGACAGTAGAGGGAAAAGATAAACATCCTATAACTAACTCTGAGTATGGAGATTTATTCCCTCAATGGTCAAGCGACAGCCAAAAGCTAATTTTTGTTAGAAAAACCAAAAATGGAGCTAGCATTTATTCTGTAAACATAAAAGACAAAAGCCTTTTACTTTTAGTTAATGAGCTTTCACCATTAGATAAAGATTCTTACTATGGTTACACAAATTGGACTAGATATTTTGACTTCTATACCCAATAGTTTAATTACAAAGTAAAAGAAAAAGTGTTTGAAGTCAGTCCATTAGCTATAACTACAATAGAATTAGCACCTTTTTTAAGATTAAGCTTCTTTTTGTTGCCAGTAAGAGAAATGGCTGAAACTGAGCGGTTACTAATTAAAGCACTTACATCTTGCCCATTAATTTTTACCATTATATTCACTGTAGTAAAGTTAGTTCCATTAACGGTAAAAGTAGGTTTTTGGAAAGAAGCACCTGTAATCATAGGTATTTTAACAGTTTCAGAGAGTTTTATAGCTCTAATAGCATTATTTCTTACATCACAAAAATAAAGAACACCATCAACCACTACTAAACCTGCACTACTGCTTAAACTAGCATTAGTAGCCAAAGCTCCATCACCAGAATAGCCAAAACGGCCACCAGCTATGGTTTTGATTGTTTTACTGCTATCAACTTGACGGATGCGTATTGAGTCTGAAATAAAAACGTTTCCCTGGTTGTCAATTGCCAAGTTAGAAAGGTTAAAGAACCCTGCTTGACTAGCATTTGCTCCATCACCTTTAGAAACTGGCGTTCCATCTCCAATAATGGTGTTAATAATGTTGTTACTAGCATCTACTTGGCGAATACGATATTGAAAAGAATCAGCTATTAGCAAATTCCCTTTGTTGTCTGTTTGAATATCACCTTGAGCAAAAAAGAAATCTGGATCTAAGAAAAGCAAATTAGCATTAGTAGCAATTCCTCCATCACCTAAAGGACAATTGAAATCTGGACAATCTCGCCCTGCAAAAGTAGTAATTACTCCGGTATTCCTATCAACTCGACGAACCCGATTATTTCCTGCATCTAAAATAAATAAGCTTGCATTTTTATCTAAAGCTACTGTCAAAGGTGAGTTTAATGTGGCACTAGTAGCAAGCCCTCCATCACCAGCAAAAATAATTTGTCCATTCCCTGCTACTGTAGTAATAACTCCAGTAGTTAAATTTACTTGCCTAACACGAAGATTGTTAAAATCTGCAATAAACAATAAATTTTTTTCTGAATCTATAGCTATTCCTCCAGGAGAGCTTAAGCTAGCATTTATTGCCATTGCACTATCGCCACTAAAACCATTTATTCCATTGCCAGCAACAGTTGTAATAATGCCCGTTTGGCTATCTATACGGCGAATCCGGTTATTTTCTGTTTCTGTTACAAATAAATTCCCTTTATCATCACTAGCAAGGTTAATTGGAAGACTCAAGCTAGAATTTGCAGCTAAAACACCATCTCCATTAAGACTGCTAAAACCATTTCCAGCTATTGTAGAGATAATTCCTTTGCTATCTACTTGGCGAATCCTCTTGCTAAAGAAGTCTGCAATAAGCAAATTGCCATTTCTTATTGCAACACTAACAGGAGAAAACCCAGCATTGATCGCTAGTCCACCATCTCCCAAAAAATCAAATTTCCCGCTTCCAGCAATAGTAGTAATTATTCCTGTAGCATCAACTCGCCTAACACGTGCATTGCCAAAATCAGCAATAAATAAGTTTCCTTGCTCATCTAGTGCAATGCTAAAGGGTTCACTAAGAGAAGCTGCTGTAGCTAATCCACCATCTCCAGAAAAACCATCTTTTCCATTTCCAGCTATAGTAGTAATTATGCCTGTAGTAGTATCTATTTTACGTATTCTGTTGCTAAATGTATCTGCAATAAGTAAGTTACCTTGTTTATCAGCTAGAATTGCTTGAGGAGAAGCAAGCCTTGCATCTAGTGCAGAAATGCCATCTGCACTGTTTGAACCAAGTCCTGCTATGGTTTGAATAACACCTGTTTTTCCATCTATTTCTCTAATACGAGTGTTATCAATAACAAAAATATTCCCATTATCATCAGCAGTTACACTGATAGGAAACCGTAAACTTGCATCTATTGCTAATCTTCCATCACCATTAAAAGAAGGGGTTCCAGTACCAGCAATACTAGTAATTAGTCCTGTCTTTGCATCTATTTTTAATAATCTAAAAAGTGAAGTATCTGTAATAAATACATTACCTTCTGAATCTGCTGCTATTCCTGCCGTAGCAGCAAGTGAAGCAGCAACCGCAGGTGAATCATTTGGCCCAAATCCACGAACACCTGTGCCTGCAATGCTATTAATCACACCATTACTATCCACTTGGCGAACTCGACTATTTACTCTATCAGAAATAAATAGATTTCCTTTTTTATCCGTAGCAATGCTTATAGGAACAAAGCTAGCCTTCGTAGCCAAATTACCATCTCCAACAAAAGGAACTCCTCCAGCAATTGTTGTAATTTCACCTACTTTAAGCTCTGCTAAAGATTTAGCTTTGATAAGAAATTCTTTCTGAGCTTGTCCAAAACTATTTTTGATTGTAATTGTTCTGTTTCCAGGAAAAGCTTGTGGAGGGATAGAAAATCGGATCTCATTATTAGTAATTTTGGGTGAGCTAATTACATTTTTACCAAAGAAAATAATACTATCACTAGTAAAACCACTACCACTAATAACAATTTCTGTTCCACCTTCTAACCTTGCATTATCTGGTGTTAACTTGCTGATAACAAGAGCACTTTGAGCTTTAACTATTGGTTGATCTAAGTACGTAGTCAGACCTAAGGCACTTATAAAAAACCCCAAAATAAGAACTATAGACAGTATTTTTCTTTTACTCATGATGAAATCCTTACGTGTTATGTAGGGAGTTATTTTACTAGAAGCTAAAATAAAACACCATTTTTTTTGAGAGTTTCTTTAATTTTTATTTGTAGATTACTTACTTCACCTTTGCAAGAGTCTATTTCTTCAGGGGTTAGCAAAATAATGGTGTTACCTTCAATTTGTGCCAATATACTAGGTAAATTTCCAGCTACAAGCTTTTCTATAGGCGCTGGCATATCATCTTTATGAAGATAATCTATAGGAACATTTAGTTCTTCTGTACAACTTTGCCAAGCTTGTTTTTCTTTTAGCAAACCATGCGTAATAGTGCAAAGACTACAGGCTTTTAGCTTAAACAACTTTTTCATACTATCAGCAACTGCTGATGGTAAACCAGATTTAGCGTTATAGATTAAAATCAAGCGTTCTAGCTTTTTCATAATTTAGTTTTTTTGTTGAGTTGTTTTAAAGATGATATCTTTGTAATAAGTAGTAATAGAGGTTTTAGTTTGATCTGTATCCGTCATCACAGCAACAGCTATTATTTTCTTTGGTTCAGTGCCGTAAATTCTTTTGAAATCTTCAAAAACATTGCGTTCTATGCTAACCCACTGCCCAAGCTTTTCTGCTCCACTTTCAACAGCAACTGTTCGTACCCAATCAGTATAAGGACTGTTGATATCTTCACCTTTATTTAGTGTATTTCCCCAAATATAACAAATAGCTACACCTGTAGGAACAAAACTAGAAAAAGTTGTTGCTAGTTTATGTTTAAGTTTTGAGTAGCTACTAGCTTTTGGAAGCTCATCTTCAAATATAACAAAGGTTCTAGCAGCACAATCATCTCCATCTTTTGTTTTTTCATTAGCTTTAGATGGTAATTGAGTTGCTTTCCATTGCCAACTTACCAACTGGTATTGTTTAGGGTCAATACTTACCTGTTTAAATAGTCCTGAAGCCGTGGATTTACTTTCAGCCTTCAAAACTTTGACTCCCATATCATCTACTAAACTATAATTGTTCTTTCCTTTTAGCTCCTTGTGATCCCAACCAGCAGGCAAGCCATTTGCCAATGCTGTAGCAAAAGAACCAGCAATAATTGTGTCTGCTGCCTTTGCTTGAAAAGGATTAGCCAAAACTCTAGGAAATTGAACAATAAACATTGCCATTAGAAAAAGAGTTAATACTCGTAACATTATTTATGCTCCAGAAAACAGGCTAAGTTTTATTTTTAACTTAATATGAATCAATTCTTAAGCTCTGTAAATATATAAGAACAGAAGAGTTTGAAAATAGCCAAAGCTGTAATATCCTAACTAAAACATTTTGACCAAACCAAAAACATAAAATTTATGAATACCTCACCAACTGAAAACAATGCTCTAGATCAAGAAATGACTATTGAGCAAAAACAGCTTAAACGTATTTCTGAACAAATACTTAAAGCTTTTAAGATAAAAGATCAGGAGAAATTTTTAGAAGAAGCTAGAAAGCTTGATAAAGAGCTACTTTGCAATAAAATTACCTCTCACCTATCACAATGGAATATGAATGATACACCTGTTTTTGCAGGAAAAAATTTTCTTATAACTCGTTCTTGGCGAAAGAATATAGTCAATGAAGATCCTAAGTACAAAGGGAAAAAAGTAATACAAATTGATCCAGGAATTGCTTTTGGTTGGGCTCATTCTACTTCACTTTTAACATTTGAGCTTTTAGAAGAATATTGGCAAGGAGGAAGTCTTTTAGATGTTGGCACCGGGACAGGGCTGCTAGCCATTGCCGCAGCATTTCTACAGCCTGAATCTCATATAGATGCCTTTGATATTTCAATTGATATTGTAGAAACAGCAGCTTGTCATTTGGAAATAAATGGAGTAGCAGACAAAGTTAATCTTCAAGTCTCAGATATAACTGCTTACCCTCTAGCAACTTATGACTTAATAGCAGCTAATTTACTCCCTTCAATATTTTTAGATATAAGAGAAGAACTTGTTAAACGCTTAAAACCTGGAGGAAAAATAATTTTATCTGGCTTTTCTGATCAAGGAGACATCAGAACAACAGCTTACTTTGACTGGTTACCTATGGTAAGTGATATTTCTAACTCGAAAATCTATGATGTAGCAGAAATGTTTCAACAATTAGGCTTAGAACTAGTTGATAAAAGAACATATGAACATTGGTTAGCATTATTAATGCAAGCTCCAGAAAAATAAACTTTCACCTAAGGTAAATAGCTTATGCAAGAACCTAAAATACTAACTGCTGTAAATGATGAACTTAACGAGAAGCTAAACAAAAGTTTCTCCATAACTTTTTTTGTAGGGGCTGGAATTTCTGTAAGTAGCGGAATACCTTCATTTCGTGGAGCAGGCACAGCTAAATATTTTCAAGGCCATTACCCTGTTTATTTATGTTCGATAAAAGGCTTTTCTGAAGTCCCTCAAATAGCTTGGCAGTATTACTATCATCTTTATGAACTTGCAAAAAAAGCTGAGCCTAATCTTGCTCATCAAGCTCTAGCAGCTTTTCAAAAAGAAGCTATAAGACGTAGAGTTGTAAAATTAAATCTTTTGACTACAAATTTTGATGGGCTAATTAACCGTGCTGATGGTCAGGCTCAAGAGCTACATGGCAATATCTCAACAGCTATTTGCCCTGCTTGCAAAACAAGCTACTCAATGGAGGAAATAGAACCTAATCAGCTACCTCCATTATGTAAATGCGGGAACATATTATTTCCTAATATAGTTTTGTTAGATGATTTAATAAAAAAAGAACATTATGATTTATGCCTTACTGCAACAAGAGGTTGTTCAGTTTACATTGCTATAGGAACATCAGGTGTTAATTGCCATTCTTATGGCTTTATGAAGGCTGTTAGAATGCGTCCAAACACAACATTAATAGAAATTAACCCTAGACCATCTCACTTAACTAAAGATATGGACTATGTATTGCGAGGCACAGCAGAAGAAATTTTACCACAAATCCACTACAAGAAATAACCTGACGTATTATACACCACTGATAATTATGTATACTACTCAATAATAGATAGTAAAATAAAAACTTCCGGTATTTGTGCAAAATGGGCGAAGTCGCCATTATTGGTCTATTAAGTTAGAGTGCTTAAGCCTATAATAAAAGCTAGTCAATCAAAAATGTAAGAATTTGAAAGAGGATAAATATGAATACAGATAATTCTGTTCCATCAAAATACTTCAAAACCGCAGTAATTGTGTTATTAGCATTAATTATTATATCATCATTATCTAGTACAATTGTATTAATTAGTCCAGGATACGTAGGTGTTTTGATTAATCGCAGTGGTGGTGGAGTATCGCATACCCCGCTAGGAGTAGGGTTTCACTTTAAATTACCTGTCACACAAGAAATAGAAGAATACCCAGTTTTTATGCAAACTTTAGTTTTAACACGAGATCCCAAAGAGGGTTCTCCTCACAATGAAGAAATAAATGTAAACTCAATAGAAGGCCAGCCTATCAGTTGTGATGTGTCACTTTCTTTTGAACTAGATCCAAGTAAAGTGCCTGATCTCTACACTTCATTTAGAACAGATATAAATACTATTACTCATGGTTTTGTTAAACAAACTATCAGACAATCATTGCAAGAAATTGTTGGAAACACAGAAATTGTTAATTTCCTTGGTAAAGACAAAGCTAAAATAGTAGCTCAAACTCAAGAAGATTTACAAAAACGATTAGGTGAATATGGTTTTCTAGTTAAGCAATTTACATTAAATGAAGTAAGAGCACCTCAATCAATTGTAACAGCAATAGAAGCTAAAAACACTATGGCACAAGAAGCACTAAGAGCACAAAACGAATTGCAAAAGAAAGAATTTGAAGCTCAACAAAAAGTTATTGAAGCTGAAGGTGAAGCTAAATCTATTTTAGCTCGTGCTGAAGCTCAAGCTAAATCTAATAAGCTACTTTCTGAATCCCTTACTCCTAGCTTAGTTGAGTACAAAAAGATTGAAAAGTGGGATGGCAAGATGCCTCAAGTTGCTGGTTCTAATGCAGCTACCTTAATTGATCTACAAAGAACTGGTAAGTAAGTTAAAGTCATAGTTTTCTAGCAAAATAAGTTTTTAACACTTTAATGGGAAGTTATAAAAAATGTAACTTCCCATTAAAATTTTTAAATAATAGAAAACTCATGACCTAATTTGGTAAACTTCTCTTTGCTTATATTAGCTACTATAAGTTACGTATCTAGAATATTCTAAACAGAAAAGAGATTAGCTAGAGTTGACAACCAATGTAACAATACATAGCAAAACACTTAATCAGGTACAGGAATATTTATGCCGCATTATTACAGGCAAAAATCATCAAATTGATTTGTTATTAGCAGGTGTTTTAAGTGGCAACCATATTCTGCTTGAAGACATTCCCGGCACAGGCAAAACAACTTTGGTTAAAGCACTTGCCCTAGCAATTGGAGGTAAATTTGGTCGAGTACAATTTACGCCTGATCTCTTACCTACAGATATAATTGGGGCTTCGATCTATAATCCTCATGATGGAGAATTCCACTTTAAGCCTGGCCCAATTTTTAACAATATTCTACTTGCTGATGAAATCAACAGAGCTTCACCTAGAACACAATCCGCTTTGCTAGAAGCAATGGGTGAGCAACAAGTCACGATTGAAGGCCGTTCAATTGGCTTATCTAGCCCATTTCTAGTTATAGCTACACAAAATCCTATAGATTCACAAGGCACTTATCCATTACCAGAAGCTCAGCTTGATCGTTTTGCTTTGCAATTTTCTCTTGGTTATCCATCAAGCGAAGAACAGAAAAAAATCCTTGCTGGACTTAGTGGAGCTTCTTTGCTTAAAGAAGCTAAACCCATTATAGATCTTGAAAAACTTTTAGAACTTCAACAAATAGCAAAAGAAATTTATATTGAAGACTCACTAGTAAATTACCTTATAGCTCTAGTTGAAGCTAGCCGTAAACACAGTGCTGTTAAGTTTGGTGTTTCGCCTCGTGGAGCTATAGCAATGCTTTCTGTAGTACGTGCATATGCTTTAATTAAAGGGCGTGATTATGTTGTGCCAGATGATTTAAAAAATATAGCGGTTGCAACTATGGCACATAGACTAGTACTAGACTCTAAAGCAAAATATTCTGGTACTAATAAGGAAATAGTTGTTAAAGAACTTCTTGCAAATGTTGGAGTTCCGCGATGAATAAAGCATTTGAGCAAATCTTACTTACCCTTAACCGTTGGCGATTAACAGCTTGGATAGTGAGATTTTTTCTAGAAAGGCTTACACTAAAAGGTAGGTTATTACTTTTCCTAGCATTTGTAGCAATCAATCAAACAGGTGGTAAAGAGCTTTATGGCATTTCACACCCTACTTATTTTATTACATCATTTATTGCTGCAATGCTTTTGATATCAGTAGTTGCTGGATTTTTTGCTGTTCCTAAACTAAAACTTTCAAGAAAAAATTTATCTTATACTTCTGCTGGAGAAAATTTATTTTTTGAGGTTGAAGTTGAAAATATATCCAAGCGGTGTATCTACAATTTAAGCATCAGAGAATTAAACTTACCTCAAAGCATGTCTTTAGTAAAAGAAAGTTGCTCCACAGAAATTAGTTGTTTAGCACCAAAGGAAAAAGTCTCATTCCAGCTTGTGCTAAAATGCAAAAAGCGCGGTGCTTACACACTAAAAGAACTAACTGCTGTTTCTTCTTTTCCTTTTGGATTATGGAATGGAGTATACCGAGTTAAAGAAGATGCTTCATTTTTAGTTTATCCAGCCTACACAAAGCTAGAAGCCTTTCCTGTTCCTCAAGGTCGTCACTATCAGCCTGGTGGTTTTTTAGTCTCATCTAATGTTGGAGAATCTCCCGAGTTTATGGGAACACGTGAATATCGTTCAGGTGATAATTTACGGCATATACATTGGGCTAGTTGGGCACGGACGGGTAAACCAATTGTTAAGACTTATCATGAAGAATATTTTGTACGTTTAGCTTTGGTAGTTGATAGCGAAGTGCCTTCAAAAACAGCAGATGAAGCTTTTGAAGCTTGTGTATCTTTGGCTGCTGGAATTGCTGAAAATCTCTCACGACAAGATTACATTATTGATATTTTTGCAGCAGGCTCAACGGTCTATCATTTTCAATCAGGACGAGCATTAGCACATTTTGAAAACATTTTACAAGTTTTATCCTGTATAGACTCAGCTACTATTATAGATTGGCAGGCTCTTTCTTCTGCTATTTTACCAGAATCACCTAAGCTGACTGGTGTTGTAGCCATTTTTACAGATTGGACTATAGAACGTGAAAAATTTATTGGAGAGTTAGTTTCATTAGGTGTAGGAGTGCGAGTAATTGTTATTCATAAAGGCTCAACTAAACTATCTACAAGCCAAACCCCTACAACGGACTTTATTCAAATTGCACCAGGAGAAAAGATTTTATGCTAAATGAAAAACTTTCTCTCTGGTTTATGCTTCCAATATTGCTTTCATTCTCTCTTTTTTCAACTGCATATCAAGATTATCTTTTTATGCCAGTTTGTTTGCTTGCTCTTGTTATACCTATTTTATTGAAATCCAATATATCAATAAAAACTTGGCCTCAAGAACGTACTCTAGCCATATTAGTTACTATCGCTACCGTCTTTTGCAGTGGATACTTTCTTATCTTTCTTTCTCAAAAAGGTTTTATACTTTTAACAACTGTTGGTTTACTAAGTGCTTTAGCAACAGCACTTACTTGGTATGCAGAAACAAAAATCTCACTTAAAAAAGATTTGATTCTGGCTCTATCGATTGCTATTGCTTGTAGTAGTGTTGGTGCTAATAGTGCAGACAAACCATCTAATTTCTTCTACATTCTTTTAGTTATTTTCTCATTAGTTATTCTACTATTTTTCACATACTTAGGAGGTGGGCTAAATCTTCAAGACAAACGTTTTATAGGACGACGTTTAGCTATTACGCTTCTTTCCATATTTGCTGTAATTGTAACAACTTACACTATTAGATCAGGTATTGGACACACTGAAAGAAGGCTTTTTCTTATGTTTGCTGAAGGAAGTTTCTTTTCCAGAAATAGTTTTACTGATCCAATAGGTGTAATGGGTGATATCAACATCCCTCGCCAAAGCAACTTACAACTTTCATCAGAAATCATTGCATCAATTAACGATACTCAAACAGAAAAATATTTAAGAACTCAAGTTCTTACACAATATAACAATGGTAAATGGTCGATTCCTTCAATTTCTACAACAAATTCTGAAAAAAAATATAACTACATTGAATTATTAGACAAAACCCTTGCTAGCTCTAAACAAACACAAATAACACTCTATGAAGATTTACATGGTGCAGTACCTCTACCAACTCTTACACAAGCAGTTAAAACCTCTAATGACATCTTTTTTACTCCTACAAATGGCTCTACTTTGCGTTGTTCCCCTTCCCAAAATCTAAAGCAGTACAATATAAAAAAAGCAATTAATTTATCAACTCAACAGTTATCAGACCTAGAAACAAGTAATTTATTAGTTTCACCAGAAATTCAAGAAGCTTTGCATCCATTAGCAGAAGAAATAAGCAAAAGCACAAGTTCATCATTAGAACTAGCAAAAAGCATTCAAGAGTATTTCAGAGCTAATTATGTTTACTCGCTTAAAGTAGAGCTTAAGCCCAAGTCTGGAGTTGATCCAATAGTTGATTTTGTGTTAAATCGTCGCCCTGCGTATTGTAAATATTTTGCTTCTGGTATGGTTTTAATGCTAAGGTCATTAGGAGTTCCAGCACGTGTTGTGTCAGGCTTTTATGTAAAAGAATACAACCCACTTTCTAAAGAATGGATTATGAGAGGCCGAGATGCTCATGTTTGGTGTGAAGTTTATGACAAAAACTCTCAGCAATGGGTAAGTTTTGATCCAACACCTCCAGCAGCACTTGAAATGCAAGTAGAAACTGGAGTTTTAGCACAAATATCTCGACAATTTGAATTACTTAAGCTTCATCTTAGTGATTTAGCTTTAGCAACTTTTTATTGGCTATATAACTGGATACCTGCAAATGTAGGTAAAGTCATTGCTATTTTAATATTAGCTATTCTAGCAACATTAGGCTTAAGATTTCGTTCAAAAATTATTGGGTTGTTTAAATCTTTAACTTCACATAAACAGACCATTTTACCGGCACATGAGACTACACCGACAACTGTTAAATTGGCAAGAAGAGAGTTTGAGCGAGTTACCCAACTATTACAACAACACAAACTTCCCATAACTGAAACAGAAACTCTTACAGAATATTTTGAGCGATTGAAAATTGAGTTTACTAAAAGAAATGATTTTCAAACAGAATTAAACTTATTAGAAGAGTTTTTCCAACTCTATCAAGAACTTAGATTTAGAGATACTACAACTGATCAGCAACCAGCTAATAATCTTAGTAAAATAGCTGATCGGCTAGTTGCTGCATTTTCAGTTAAAGAGTCTTTGAGATAAGGATTTAGGTCTTTTTTGTGTCAGTCCAAATGCTAGAAAGATTTGCACTGTAGGTTGTAAATTTATCTAGTAATCCTTCTATAGAACTATCTGATATAAGCAAAGCACGTGTATCTTCTTTTACAAATCCTTCTGTTGAAGAAAAATCTAGAAAATCTAGCAACTTATCATAGTAATTATTAACATTTAGCACACCACAAGGTTTGTTATGAAGGTTAAGTTGCGCCCAAGTTAAGGTTTCAAAAAGCTCTTCAAAAGTTCCAAATCCGCCAGGCAAAGCAATAAAAGCATCTGAAAGTTCTGCCATAAGAGCTTTTCTTTCATGCATTGAGTTTACTATATGAAGTTGGGAAAGACCTTTGTGAGCAAGTTCTTTCTCAATCATAAATTCTGGTATTACGCCTATGGCCTCACCACCTTGATTGAGAGCTGCATTAGCAACTTCTGCCATTAAACCAACACTTGCACCTCCATAAACCACACCAATTTTCCTAAGAGCTAATTCTTTACCTAATTTTTGAGCTGCTTCTTTATATTGCGTCTTAGCTCCTAAACTTGAGCCACAGTATACACAAATTCTTTTAAGTTCTCTTGCCATCTACTTAGTACTAACCTTTCCTAAATAAAATCTCATTTTTTTAGTGAGTTATTAAACTATTTATTTTGTTCCAACTACTTTCAAAAAAACAGGTTTGCTATTAAAAAGCTGCCAAAGCTCTTGATAGCGTTCTTCTCCCAAAATATTAACATCATCTTTTTCTGTGCTAGCTCCAAAGTTATTATCATCTAGCCCTGTTTCAAAAGACACTCCTCCTATATCTGTTAAAATATAGCGGTTATGAAGTTGTTTTTTATTCCACCTAACAAGGTTTAGCGTCAACCCTTTTGGGATCAGTTTAGGAAGCTTTGTCTTACAATGTTTCTTAAAACTAATTTCTGATTGAAAATTGCTTGTGTGATAAACAAGCTCAACGCTTTTTGATAGACCTGTAGCAATTGCTTCTAAAACTATCTTCAAAAACTCTGATAGTGGGCGAATATGACGTTTTGAAGAAGGAGAAAAGTAAGGATCAATAAAAATTATTTTTTTACTAAACAATAGCAAATTCCTAACACACAATGCCATTTCTTCTGCTGTGCGTGTTATGGCAAAGTTTGTTGGAGACTGCATCAATGGATGTTCGTTATCAAGCTCATCAGCAACTAAAATTCTATTATGATTATTACTATTTTCCCTGGCAATAATCGCATGAAAAGGGCGTTTGGAATGTTCTTCTATAGTGTTACTAATCCAAGTTAAATCCTCATTCCATTCGCTAACTCGTGTGACTAGAACACGATTTTCTAGCAGCTTTAATTTTTCTTCTATACGTTTTTTTTCCATTGGAGGACATTGTGCAGCAGCTTCATAAACCATCTTTTTCCAAGAAGATGGATATCTAGAAATCAACCTACCATTTGAAACTCCAAATTTTTCAATAAAATAGCGAAAATCTTTCCAGTTATTTAGTAGCTCTGGTTCTAGTGCATATTCATACAACATTAAAAGAGTTCCTCCGCGCGTTCTTCAAAGAAGCCTTTAGGCCAACGATCCAAAAATTCTCCTGTCTCATCTATACGAAGTTGTGTTAGTTTCATTCCCTCAATTGTTTGCTCTAAGTAAATCACTGATATTTTATCAGGAGTTAGAGCAAGTGAATTTGGAGGAAGTCGATTTTCATTAGTTTCGCGTATACGTCTTAACAACCTTAAAAGCAAATGTTCACTGTGAGTTTCTAATAAAAAAGTAACATTTTTATGGTTTATTTGGGTTATAAAAAGATCTCCAAGTCTGACTTGTACAGATGGATGGATATGGAGTTCCGGTTGTTCAATAGCTACAATATGGTCTGCTTTGCTATTTAGAGCAGCAACCACTACAGGTAAAATTTGAGAAATTCCTACACCTATATCTTGAGGCATTACAGAAAGCCCACTTTTTATTTCTTTAAGATAAATACGTTTACTAGTAGGAATTTTATCTATTGCTGCTTTAAGCTTTTGAGTTGTTACTGTAGCTTGTTTGCTTAGGCTTTCCATCAAAGGACTATCTAAATCTAGTTCCTTGTATTTCTTCATATGTATGCTATAGCCTGTGTTTAGCCTTCTTTCAGAAGATAACCAGCTATTAACTTCATTTAAAAAAGATTGTCCTTTAACATAAAGTAGTTCCCAAGCTGCTTGACCTTCAGCCCAAGCTTTTAAGCTAGCTGAAGAGTTGTGTTGATAGTTTCTAGTTGGGACTTGTCTTATTGCACCTAAATAACAAAAGTTTTCTAAGAAAGTAGTTAATATTTGTCCTGGAGCAACTAACACTTGATTTAGATATAGCGAAAACTCCTTTTCTGAAAAGTTTTTTTGACCTAATACTATGCCTTCTTCAGAAGTCAAGATACTTATAGGTAATTCCCAGTAAGGAAGTGTAGAGTTTGGAAATTTTAATGGAAAGCTTACCCAATTTTCTAAGTGATTATTTTCTAGTTTATTTTCAGGAGAAAAAATAGGGTGTTTTTCATTAATTTTAACTACATTGCTATCTCCAACTCTATAAACGCCAGCAATTTCTAAATTATTTACTGCGGTTTTGTAATAGCTAAGAACAGGAGCATTTTCTGTTTTATCCCATTTTATTGCAAATTCAACCCAAGCAGAGTTATAACTTAAACTAGAAAACAAATCATTGTTGCCTAACAATCCATAGCTTGGCATTTCATCTAGAGAAAACTCTATATCAAAGCGCATGACTATTTGCTTAGCTAGATTTTGGTTATGTACTAAGCTCTTAAATCCACCGAGGCTAATTATATTTCCTCCATAAACAGTCCAATTAGGATCAAAATTTCTCTTTCCTAAAATTTCTAGTGAATAGTGTAGAGCCTGAATTATTGTGCTTTTGCCAGCGCTATTTTCACCAAATAATAGTGTTATTGGTTTTAGCTCAATTCGTACTTTATCACCTGTACCTTTAAAGTTTTCTAGTGTTATTGCTGTAATCATACTCTAAATTTTAAAAACCTCTTGGTTGTATTTCTAATTTAAATTAACAAGTAAAATTGTTATATTTGCTGTTTGTTTTATCTCTAAACTTTTCAGAACTAACTTATCATTAATTTAGCAATTAAATTAAATTAAATTAAAGTTTTAAGACAACCTTTTTTGTCTAAATACCGATAAGTGTAAGTTTGTGTTTGATAATCCTAAAATTTTTCTTACGGAAGAGGAATCAATGGCTATAAAAAATATATCTAATAATGGCTCAAATATTCAGGATTTAACTAATCAGTCCCAACAAAAAAACTCTGTAAAAGAACAACCCAATCAATCAACTCCAGAAAAAAGCGTTTTCTCTTCTGGTGATCCTAGTGCTAAAGAACGATTAAGCCAACAATTTATTCGGTCTCGTAGCAGTTTTGGTAGCGTATTACACCAAAAACAACTTATCAATATACTTCAGACAAAATCTGAGACCTCTCCAGGTCATTTAAAAAGCCAATTAAATACCATTTCCTCTGCCGCAGTTTACACAGATGCCAATAGACAAATACGAACACAACGTTCTGTTGAAAAAAGCAAACAAACCATTGACCAAGGTACAGAAAGAGAAATTGCTGCTATTAGCAAATCTATAAATAAAGCAGGCAATGCTTTGTTAGGCAAAGATCAAACACAAGTAGATTTGATCAATAAAACCTTAGATGTTTTTAATCAAGTAATTGAGCTTATGCACGCAGTTATGGATATAATGAAAAACCAAAAAGCTCAATTTCCACCAGCACCTGCTAGCACTTCCTCTGAGCCTTCTGTAACGCCACACCAATCAACAACTAGTGTTTCTACAGTACCTGCAACTCTACCTTCAGATCCAGAAGCAGCAAAACATGGTATAAAAAACTTTTACCCCGTTGAAACTGGTATTGTGAGAGGTGCTGAAGCAAGCAAAGCAGATGGATATAAGTGGTTACATGACACCAAAAAAGTTGGTACTGAAATAGATTTGCAATTGCCTGATGAAGTTCCTACATCACAAACAAAATCTCAATGGGCACAAGCTGCTGGAATTAACAGAATTGAAATTCCTTTGCCAGACGTTGGTACTCCGACTGGAGATCAAGTCAACAAATTGTTTTCTACCATTGACACAGTACGCAAACAACAAGCTAGTGATCCTCAAGGCAACAATAATATCTATGTTCATTGCAAAGCAGGCCATTACCGTACTGGAACAATGATGGCATTGCTTAAAGTTCGCGAAGGAATGAGCGGAGATGATGCAGTAAACGATGCTTTAAGCCATGGCATGAATCCAAGCTATATACAAACTAAAAATGGTAATCATGCTAGTGACGAAATTGACTTTATTCAAAAGTATGGAGATGCTTACAAAAACCTTGGAATTAAAGCTGGTAGCCCATTAGAACAAGAGTTCAATAACTCTTTTGCTAGTTATTGGGGACAAAACAAAACTCAGTCAAGAGCAGATTTTGCCTCTAGTTTTAATACTGCTTGGGCTAAACAACATACAACTCCAACTCCAACTCCAACTCCAACACCGACTCCTACTCCAACACCTACACCGACTCCAACTCCAACTCCAACTCCAACTCCAACTCCGACTCCAACTCCGACTCCAGTACTTGACCCAGTAGCAGCACGTGATAGGTTGTCAAAAATCGGTTTTGCAGGTAGTACAATCAAACAAATTACAGACAGTGCTGCTGTCAAAGTAGCTCAACTTAATGATGGGCTATTGAAAGAAATTGGCAATGGTAATGCTACTAATGAGCGTGCTTTTGCTCGTAAGATTGATGGTCTTCCACAAGATACTTTTAACAAGCTTGTTGCATTACCTGCTACAGATCAGACTCGTATTGCTAAATTTAGCAGCCAACAAATTATTGATGCGCTTAAAACACCAACTCCAACTCCAACTCCTACACCAACTCCAACTCCAACTCCAACTCCTACTCCTACACCAACTCCAACTCCTACACCAACACCGACTCCAACACCGACTCCAACACCAACACCAACTCCAACTCCGACTCCAACACCAACTCCTACTCCGACACCGACTCCTACTCCGACAAATGACGTAAACATACTACTAGGCAATCCTACTAATGCAACAACTGACGTCAATAACCCACATAATTACTTAGTTGAAAAATCACAATATAGTGTTTCATATGATCGTGACAAAGGCACTCCTAATTGGGTAAGTTGGCATTTGCAAGACACAGATCTAGGAAATTCTGGAAGAGCAGGATCATTTGCTCCAGATACAACATTGCCTGCTGGTTGGTATCAAGTTACTCCAAAAGATTATTCTGGAAGTGGTTACACTCGTGGTCATATGGTACCATCTGGGGATCGGACTTCTAGCAAAGAGAACAACTCTTCAGTATTTTTAATGACTAACATGATTCCACAAACAGCAGCAAACAATGCTGGGCCTTGGAATGGGTTTGAAAATTATTGTAGAGATCTAGTTAAACAAGGGGAAGAACTCTACATTATTTCTGGTGGTTATGGTTCAAAAGGCACATTGGCAGATGGAAAAATTAATATTCCAGAAAGAACTTGGAAAGTCGCAGTAGTATTACCAAAAGGTGATAATGATCTTTCTCGTATTGATGCAAATACTAGAGTAATAGCAATAGATATGCCAAACAGCGATGGTATTCAAAACACTGATTGGAAGAGCTATAGAACCAGTGTTGATTCCATTGAGAAAGCTACTGGATATGATTTTCTTTCTAATGTATCTACAGTAATCCAAAATGTAGTAGAAGCTAGAGTAGATAATCAGTAGCATTTTATTTTGTAAGTAAGGACAGAGCTTGACTTTGTCCTTACTTAAATACAACTAATTAGCTAAATTTCATTTATTGTATCAATAAACAATTGAGCTAGTTTTTCGGCAGATAATTGATTGATTGATTCATTAATATAGAGCCAAAAGCCATTAAACTCGGTACTTGGGCTGCGTAGTTCAATAGATTTACCTTTCAATGCTTCTCTAAACTTTCTACTATCTACATTTATCATTTTCAATTTATAAATATTTGTGCCATTAGGAATTTTTTCTATTTGGAAATGGGAATTAGTTTTTAATATTTCAAAAAGTTGTTCTGCTGTTTTGACAGCTTGTTTAAATCGCTCAGGAAAGCCATCCAAATAATGATTAGCTACCGCTGCATAAGGCCAAGCTTCTGAAAGACCTCCGCCAAACATTCGGCGTATATGGAACATATTTTCAAGAACAGTTCTTGAACCAGCTAAAATTGCCCCTGCTGCGGCATTAAAATATTTATAGAGCGAAATATATACTGTGTCAAAATGTGATGAATATTCAGCAGGAGAAATTCCACTATAGGCAGAAGCGATAAAAAGCCTTGCTCCATCTAAATGCGTTTTAATATTATGTCTTTGAGCATATGCTGTAATTTCTACTAAATCTTTATAATCAAACATTTCACCTGAAAGCCTACGAACAGGAGTTTCAATAACTATTGTACCTACCTGACTAGCTACACGACCAGAAGCGGTACGTTCCAACTCATTTTTAACTTCATCTAAAGTAAAAGTGCTTTTGTTTGGGGCAAGTACAATTAAATTTAACCCACTTAAAATTTGCACTGAGTCGCCAGAGTCATTGTAAATATGGCTTTCCTTTTGTACAAGAACACGACTTTTTTGTTCAGTTAATGTTCTAATAGCCAAGTGGTTAGCTAGTGTGCCAGTAGGCATAAATATAGCTTGTTCTTTGCCTAAGAGCTTGGCAAATTTATTCTCTAAATCTTCAACACAACCACCTAGTGAATAATCATCTTGTTTAGCTTTATGCTCTTGGGCTAATTTAAGTAACAATTCTGAATATTGTGTTGGAGTTAAATTTAATCCATCTGTTGTAAAGTGAATTTTAGGCATATTTTTAGCTCTATTTATTGCAATAATAGGGTTTATAGGTAAAGTTGGTAAAAATGGTGAAGCTACTGATATTTTTAGAAATCTTCGTCTAGTTAAAGTCTTTAATGACATTTTTAAGTAACCAACTTAAAAGTAAAGGGAAAAACAGGAAGGAAAGTGCTAAAGGCTTTTATAAAAACCATAATAAACTTATAAAGTCAGAAGGTGTTAGGTTAAAAAAGTTTTACATATTTTAAGTAAAATAAAGTACTTATTGCTTAAAAATCCAACTTACAGTATCTGATTCTTCAAGAGGAGGTTCATCATTTTTATATCTAGATAAGATATTAGTGACATAAGCTTTTGTTTCTGAGAAATCTATATGTCTAATATAACTTTCTCTAAAATTTCTTTTTTCTGTTTTTTTGCTAGAATTTATTTGTACAGTAAGTTGTTGCCAACGCTGAGCATTAGAAGGCCCAGCATTATAACTAGCTAAAACTACTGGAAGAGGATCATCTAAATCAGAATATCTTTTCATTAATTGATCTAAATACCAACAACCTAATTGTAAGTTTATCTCTGGGTAAATTAGCAGTTCTTCTTGAGTTAAAGAGCTTTTTTTCTTATCTCTTTTTTCGCTAGAATTAGGAAAAGCTTTGTTAAGATCATCTTGGTTAGTTACTCTAGTCCATTCCTTAACAATAATAGGAGTAATTTGCATTAGTCCAATTGCTCCAGCATTAGATTTAGCAGTTTGATTAAAATAAGATTCTTGATAAATAACTGAGCGAACTAACTTAGGGTCTAAAGCGTACTTGTTGGAAATACGCACAATCATTGAATCATATTGGTGAATATGATGGTAATGAAAAAAATAACCTGTTATAGATATTGCAACAACAAGTAAAATTATGCTGAAGAAAATTTTATAACGCTTCATGTAATATCTCAGGAAATTCGCTGTTATTATTTATAAGGCTAGACTTAGTGTGATTAAAGGATTTTTACAATTTAAAATCACTCTTTGTCAACCCATCATTAGAAAAAATTTTCCTGCTTATATGGATTGTAACAGATATTAGTTAGGTTGCCACTATTTGATAGTAGTTATTTTTTGACAATACTAAAGATATATTAAAACATAGGACTATTATGAAGTTAATATACGTTATCTATATTGCTATATTTGCAATGTCTTTTTTTGGATGTTCAAACAATAAACCTATTACAAAAATCAATAAAAGTGATCAATTGATCTTATGGCCTAAAGATTGGTCAATATACCTTAATCAAAAGGTTATGGTAGAAGGTACAGCAGTAAATGCCAAGTTAGGAGCTATGTTGATTGGAGAAGGGCCAGAAATTTGGATTGATGCTTTAGATGCTTGGCCGGAAGGCTTTTATCTAGGCGGACGAGAAGGTAAAAAACTTCGTGTAACAGGAATAGTTATTGAGCGGACTGATTTGCCAGCCTTTGTTACTCAAGAAGGCCAAGAACAAAAATCTGGTATTCCTGTTAAAAATAATACTGATCTAGAAAAAGCACAAAAAAGGTTTTTGCTAAAAGATGCAACTTGGGTAGTAGTTGAGAAAAATTAAAAGCCTAGTAAAATATCTGATTTTACTAGGCTTGTTCTACCTATCTATAAAACACTATGTAGTAAAGCTTAATCTAAAACTGGAATAGGCTTACGTTCCTCATTAACTGCAACATAAGTAACTTCAGCCTCAGTCACTTTTACACAGCGACGGTTGGCAGAAATAATTCTTTCAGCTTCTACATAAACTTTTACTGTAATGGAAGTTCGACCAATTCTAAGTGTTTCTGTATAAAAACTAACTAAATCCCCAACAAAAACAGGTTCAATAAAAATCACTTCCTTCATCGCTACAGTAACTATTTTCTTATTTGTATGTTTATAGACTTCTACTGCTCCTGCCTGGTCAATATAGCTAAGTAATACTCCTCCAAAGATTGTACCATGGGAGTTAGTATCTCTAGGCATCATCACTACACGAATAGCAGGAATATTTTTATTTTCGACCATAAATCTCCTTAACCAAATTTTTAACGAACATATGCACGCAACTGTTCAATTCTAGAAGCAATCTCAGAAGCTGGGGTTTTCTTATAAACTTCTGGAAGCATTTCTTTAGAAGTTGATTCTCGAACAGCAACTAGAGTTTGGTATTCAACAGCAAGTTCATCACGTGCAGGAGTAAATTCACCAGCAATTTGAACCAAATCTTCTTGAGAAACCACTTTACGCCCATTGTTACGAGCATTTCTACGACAGCGAATTAAAATAGCTTCAATATCAGCACCTGAAATAGTAAGTTCATGTTTAGTTATTGGAGACCAATCAGTAACAGTATGATCTATTTGGTTTTTCTTTACCATTGCTTGAGCAATCTCTAAGCGTTCTTCTTCTGTTTCAGGATAGAAAAGTGAGATATGTTCTTCACAACGACCTTGGCGTTTTAAGTCAATTGGAAGTAAATCAGGCCGACAAGTCATTAAAATCCAAAGAATTTGACCACGATTTTCAGGGCTACCCATTGCATTAGCCAATTTAGAAAATACTCTAGCATCAACATCACTTCCACCGCCACCAGTATCACGGTTTCCTAGTGTTGCATCAGCTTCATCAATTAAAACAACTATAGGAGCTAGAGCAGAAAGTAAACTAAGTATTTTTTCTAGATTTGCTTCTGTAGAACCTACCCACTTATCACGGAAGTTCTTTAGTTCTATTACATTTAAGCCACAATCTTTTGCAAAACATTCAGCTAAAAAGGTTTTTCCTGTTCCAACTGGGCCAGAAAGCAAAATTCCCATTGGAGCTTCTTCAGTAACTCCATCTTTAATAATCTTAGCAATATTTCGTAAGAAATCTTTTGCTTTCTTCATACCTCCAACATGTTCAAGACCATATTTAGGAGTGACAAACTCTACTAATCCCACACATTCACTTTCAATAATCTCTTTCTTTTTATTACGTACAATTTCGTATGTAAGACCTTCTGGATTAACCGAAGCACTACGAATCATAGAAGTTAAGTGAATGCGATTTAGACCAGAAGACATATGAGACAAGTGTTCTTCGTTCATTTCAAAACGAATTGAAGGATTCATAACTCTAAAGTAACGAATATAACTCAAGCGTTCTTCATAATCTGGATATGGGATTTCAATATTAACTAAGCGTGGATTTTCTCTGATGCGTTGATTGACATCTGAAACACTTTCAGTAATAAAGATAATAGGGTTATGAGCAGGTTTATCTTGGGTAGTAGTAATCCATTTTTGAAGTGTAACCCAGAGATTGCGATCTTCGCCTGACATATAACCTACATCTCCGGCTGGAATTATTGATTCCAGGAAGTTTATAACAACACCACATTCTCCAAACATTTGCTCGCCTTCTGGTTTGTCAGTACGCCATTGTTCATAAAAAAACTGTTCAATATAAGGAATAGCACGAGCAGGATCACGAGGAATCATGGGGGTAACACCCATTTGCTTTTTAGTAGCAGCTAATGGATCAGCAACTCTCATATCAGCATTGTAAACTCGCTCCATTTCAAAAAGGAGGTCTTTTTTGCTGGCTTGTATTCCATTGCTACGGTTATAAAGTAAAAAGTTACGATCTTTTAGTAAATATCCTAAAAATCCTATTAAGTTTGAGTAGCTATTTTTTAACCAAATTAAATCGTAGATGTTATGATAAAGTAAAAACCGGCTAGCTTCGCCAGAGTTATATTTACGTACTAAGGTTGCAGCCCACTTAGGCAATTGTCTTATTTCTTCCTCATTACCACCCAACAACTTTTTGCGTTCAATATTAAGAGAACTCATAAAAACTCCCTAGATTTGAGAATAATTCTACAAAGAAGGGATATTCTATCATAGGCAAGCTGAAAACTAGGAAACTATGATATAAGGAAAATCTAACCTACTAAAAATTACTTAGGGTTAAACCAGGGATCTTTTATAGAAAACAAACTTCCTCTAAATAACAACATTGATTTATGCTTACGCTTGGTATTTGAAAACTATCTTTGCCTAGATTATACTTGTTAGCAAATTGTTAAACCTAATTTGGCATGCAAACCTTTCTTAAAAACCAGTTTGATTGACAAAAACAAGAAAATAAAAAGAGCCAATGTTTTTCAAAGGTAATGAATATAGAAATGTAATTGATAATAGAGTATCATACTTACTATTTGTTTTAGTTAAATGTATTCTTAATTTAATTATCAATATTTAAAAATTTATTATGTGTTTTTCTCCGTTCAGAAAATGTTTATATGGTTTATGTAATTATGTTTTAGCAATAAGTAGACTAGTATTTAGCTTTTGTTTTATCATTTGATCCTTATTTAGGAGAATTTATGACAAAAATATGTCCAGTATGTAACACCTCTTTTGCTGATAATAGCAATACCTTTTGTCCTAATGATGGAACCCCGCTTATACAAAACCAAGGTGATGCAGACCCATTTATTGGTAAAGTATTAGATGGCAAATATTTAATTGTTAATCGAATTGGTTCTGGAGGTATGGGCAATGTTTATCGTGGTAGACATACTAAAATGGAAACAAATGTAGCAATAAAAATCTTACATGCAAGCTTGGTTTCTGATGCCAAAGCTGTTGAAAGATTTCGTCGTGAAGCCCGTGCAGCATTGGCAGTTAACCATCCTAATGCTATTCAAGTAATGGATTTTGGTGTTACAGATGATCAAACTGTTTTTATTGTGATGGAATTACTGGACGGTGTTAGTTTACAAAAGATAGTCGAAACAGAAAAATTAATTTCTCCAGAAAAAACAGTAAAAATAATGACTCAAGTTTGTGCAGCAGTAAACGCAGCACATAACAAAGATGTAATTCATAGAGACTTAAAGCCAGATAATGTCATAATTCTTAACTATGGAAAACCTGATGAGCAAGTAAAAGTACTAGATTTTTCTATTGCTAAAGTTTCTTCCCCAGACAAAGGTGCAAATAGTCCAGCACTCACAGAAGTAGGTTTAGTAGTAGGTACACCACAATATATGTCTCCTGAACAAGCTCAAGGAATAGACTTAGATAAGCGGGCAGACATATATAGCTTAGGTGTAACTCTTTACCAAATGCTAACAGGGGTATTACCTTTTACAGCAGCTTCATCTATGGCATTAGCCTTAAAACACATTCATGCTTTGCCTCGTCCTTTAAGAGAAGTAAATAATAAAATTCCAGCAGAAATTGAAACTGTAGTAATGAAAGCAATGGCTAAACGCCCTAGTGATCGACAACAAACTGCACTAGAACTATCTGAAGAACTTGAAAAAGCTATTATTGCCAGTGGTAAAAGTGCAACTACAAGCTCAAATGCTGGCCTAGCAGCTATTGCTTCTAATTCAGGGTCACAAAAAGTTTCTGTCACCACAGGGAGCTTACCGCAACAAAAGCTTTCTTCACAACCTATAAATACTCCCCGATCAACACAAAAACTTTCTGTTCAAACTCGCCCAGAAGCAGAAGTAAAGAAAGGTTCAGGAGCTTTAGTTATAGTAATTTTAACAGTTGTTTTCCTAGTATTAGCTGGAGGAGGATTGTTTTGGTACTTTAACTATGGGCCTGGTGGGAAAGATTCCAAAGGCGGAGCAATGGATCCTGACAACATGGTTTGGATTCGAGGTACTACATTCAAAATGGGCAAATCCCCAGAAGATGCTGGTAAAGATGAGTTAAACCAAACTCCAGTGCATCCAACAGCTGTAAATGATTTTTGGTTAAGCACTTATGAAATATCTAACAAAGAATATAAAAAATTTGTTGATGAGGCTAAATACCCAGCACCTGAAGGTTGGCAAGATGGCTCTTTCCCTCCAGGTACAGATAATAACCCTGTAGTAAATATTAGTTGGGATGATGCTAATCAATATTGCCGATGGTTATCTGGCAAATTAAACCGAAAATTCCGTCTTCCTACCGAAGAAGAATGGGAATATGCAGCTCGTGGTACAGATGAAAGAGTTTATCCTTGGGGTAAACAATGGGCAGCCAATCGCACAGTTTCTGGAGAATCTCAAGTTAAAGGTGAAGCTTCTCCAGTAAATAGTCCTGCTCTTTCCCAAGATCAAAGCCCATTCCGCATTTTTGCAATGGCAGGCAATGTTTCAGAGTGGACAGCTTCTGATTACTCAATGTACCCAAATTCTAAAGTGCCTGAAGAAGATAAATTTAAAGGCAATAAAATTATCAGAGGTGGACATTTCAAGTCACCTAATGTAGAACTTACTACTACTTTTCGTCGTTGGGCAACAAGAGACTTTAAAGATATTAAAATAGGTTTCCGTATTGCAGCAGATTCAACCCCAGAAGATAAGAAAAGACATGATAAAGAATCTAAATTAGAAGATGCTCCATAGAACTTACTTATCTTATATAATCTATCTTTAAATACTAAAGTAAATAGCCTAGGATGTCCTAGGCTATTTACTTTTGGGTATTAAAATTTTAAGGTCTATATCCTAACCTAATATCATATAAGTATAAGAATAATTAGTTGTTACACTTGCAAAATAACCGGAATAATTATTGGCCTATATCCTGTACCTCTTTGAATAAAGCGCTTTAACTCTAATCTAACTTTTTCTTTAATTACTACTTCATCTTCTCTTTCATCTTGTCCAGAAGAATTAATTGTTTGAGTAACTAAATTTGATAGCTTAACTAAATAATCTGCTTCATTTTCAGGAATATTAAATCCTCTAGTAATTATTTCCGGCTTGTTATCAATAACACCTGTAAGTTTATTAATTGCAACAATAGGAACTAAAATTCCATCATAAGCTAAATGCTTACGATCTTTTACTATTAAGTCTTCAATTTGCCCTGTTCCTGTAGAGTCTATATATCTACGCCCAATAGGTATTTTACCTGCTATAGAAATATTATCTGACTCTATTTGTAAAACATCTCCTGATTCCATTAAGACTACTTTATCTGACTCATAACCTAAACTACAAGCAAAGATTTTATGTTGGTAAAGCTGTCTATATTCTCCATGAATAGGAATAAAGTAGGTAGGTCTAACAGCTTCTAACATAAGTCTAAGATCTTCTTGTGAGCCATGACCAGAGACATGAATACGGCCACTAGTAGAATCATAGACTTTAGCATGACGTTTATAAAGATGGTTTATTAGTCTTGATATAGATTTTTCATTTCCAGGAATTTGACGAGCTGAAAGTACTACTGTATCACCTGTTTGAATTTTGGCTTGTTTATGGTTATCTACAGCCATTCTAGAGAGTGCAGACATTGGTTCACCTTGGCAACCTGTTACTAACATAACAACTTGATGAGGTGCTAAGCGTTGAGAATCAGCAGGAGTAATTAAAAGCCCATCTGGAATATCTAAATATCTCATACTTTCAGCCGTATCAATATTACGTACCATACTGCGACCAATAATAGTAACTCTACGGCGAAAAGTCTCTGCTAAATCAAAGATAATTTGAATCCTATGAATACTAGAAGTAAAACAACTCACAATTATTCGACCGTGACTTTGATCAAATATATTTTCTAAGGCAGGAATTACATCTCTTTCTGAGTACATTCGTCCAGGGCGTTCTACATTAGTAGAATCTGATAGCAGTGCTAAAACGCCTTTATCACCATAACGACGTAGTGAAGCAATATCTATTGCATCGCCACAAACAGGAGTTTCATCAAACTTAAAATCTCCAGTATGAATAATTACACCTACAGGAGTTTCTATAGCTAAAGCAACACAATCTGTAGTAGAGTGAGAAACCCGAATAAACTCTATTTGGAAAACATCTAAGTCAATGATTTCTTTAGCTCTAACAGTATGAACTAATACTTCGTCTGTTAAATCATGTTCATCAAGTTTAGAAGCTAGAACTGCCGCAGTATACGGAGTTGCATAAACAGGAATATTTATGGTTTTAAGTAAAAATGGAACAGAGCCTATATGATCTTCATGACTATGAGTAAGAATCAAAGCTCGTACTTTATCCCGATTTTCTTCTAAATATCGAAAATCTGGAACAATAATATCCACACCCCAAAAATGTGGATCAGGAAAAAGCAGTCCTGCATCTATAACAATAATGTCTTCTTCATAGCGAACAGCTAGGCAATTCATTCCAAATTCGCCTAAGCCACCTATGGGTATTATTTCTACTTTTTCAGCCACAATATATATCTTTCTACAAGTTACAGATTATTAGTTAAAACACTGAGTGTAGCATAGCTAAGGAGGGAAACAAACTTATCTCTCATAAAGCTTGGGTTAGTTTTTGAAAAAAGACTTCTGTTAATTTTGCAAATTCTTGACAACTAAGCGTTTCTGCTCTTCTTTCTGGAGCAATGTTGGCTAAATCTAATATTGCTATTATATCTTGTGGAAAAAGTTTTGGATCAATGGTATTACAAGAAGCTTTTAAGCTATTTAAAATTGTTTTACGACGCTGAGAAAATGCTCCATTTACAATCTTTACTAATAAATTATCATCTACAATTTTTATAACAGGTTCTTCATAAACTTCTAACCTTAGTATAGACGATTCTACCTTAGGAATAGGACGGAAACAGCCTGCTTTTACATCAAAAAGTATTTTTGTTTGGCAATAGGTTTGAGCTATTACAGAAAGTACTCCATAATCTTTATTTCCAGCTGGGCTAGCAATACGTTCAGCAACCTCTTTTTGTAACATTAAAGTCATGTCTTTTATAACAGAACGAGCCTGAATTAATCGACTTAATATAGCTGTAGAAATATAGTAAGGAAGATTTGCAACTACGCGAATTTTATTTTTTAACTGGGGATGTAATTTAGACTGTTCATTTACTAACTGAATTATATTTAAATCAAGTATGTCAGATGAAATTATGCTTAAGTTGCTATTAGGAAAGTTTGATTCTAGTTCTGCAACTAAGCTTTCGTCTATCTCTACAGCAATAACCCAACCAGCTTTTTCCATTAGATTTTTGGTTATCGCTCCATGTCCTGGCCCTATTTCTAGCACAAACTCATCTTGTTTAGCTGAAACACTATTAACAATACGAGCAACTATATTTTGATCAACTAAAAAATTTTGTCCTAAACTCTTTTTTGCTTTCAAAATCTTATTTATACTGTTGCCAACAACTTTAATAAATCCGCTGTTAGCTATTAAGTTTGGTGTTTTTACGGGTTATAAATTTAAAAATAGTGTTGTTTATATATTCTTAAGCTTGTTGCACTTAGTCTCAGATTAATATAGTGTTGGAATTTTATCAAGGAGCCAATAAAAATTGAGCGCAATAAATAACCAAAAAGTACTCTCAGAAGGGTTTCGCAAGGTTCGGGAATTAATGGGCATGCCTCAATCAACTTATGCAAAACTTTTTGAAGCCGAACGTGCCTTAGTACAAGAATTAGAAGAAGGTCGACTTCCAGCAGTTCTAGATCATCGTTTGCTTAAGTTTATGCTATTGGTATTTACTCTTAATCCTAAAAGAGATTTTGTAGCTGCTCTATTACAAGAAATCCGCAATGTATATGGGTTAGATCATATCTTTAGTGATCGGTTTCCATTACTTGCTCTTTATGAACAAGTCCTAGGCCCAGAAATAACTAATTGGCCTTGGGTTATAGAATCCATAAAGTTTAGATGTAGAGCTATTGAGCGCAAACGTTTAGGGAGTTTTTTGTTACTTTGGGGACAGAAAAGCGACATTCATTTCCAATTATTAAACTCATTTCCTCAACAAACATCTGCATTTTTAAATTTTATTGATGGTCGTACTATAATTGTTATTCCTTCACTTTACCTATTTTTGGATCTTAATACTTCTCAATCCAATAATCCTCTGATTAAAAACCTAGAACTAAAACTAGAAAGAAGAGAAACTATTGGTTTGGCTCTGCCTCGTGAGTTACCTGTTCCAGCTACAGATGATGCTTTGGTTTGGGATAAATTACGTCTATTTGCCTACTCACAAGATACTTCTCAGCTTCGTGAAGCAGCTTTTCGCTAAAAATTTTTTCTCTTTTTTCTACTTAATTAGTTTGCTATTTCGCCGTTTTTTCGCTATTATTATATTTCAGGAGGCTATTTCACTAATAATTATGGATATAAATAAACTAATAGATATATTAAACGAAAACTACCCTAATGCTCGTTATGAACTTGATTGGGAAACTCCTTTGCAACTACTAATTGGAACTATTTTAGCTGCTCAATGCACAGATGTTAGAGTAAATAAAGTTACCAAAACGCTATTTCCTAAATACCCAAATGCAGAGGCTTTTGCTAATGCAAATATAGAAGAATTAGAAGAAATTTTAAAACCAACTGGATTTTTCAAAAAGAAAGCAAAACAAGTACAAGACGTATGCAAAGCTTTGTTAGATAAGTTTGGAGGAGAAGTACCAACAACACTTCAAGAGCTTACAACACTGCCTGGTGTAGGTCGTAAAAGCGCCAATGTAGTGCTTAATAATGCCTTTAGAATACCATCAGGAATTATTGTTGATACTCATGTTCATAGAATTAGCCCTAGAATGGGGTTAACTAAAGAAGGTAGTCCAGAAACAATTGAAAGAGCATTAATGAAAATAGTGCCTCAAAGTGAGTGGGTGCAATTTGGCCCTGCAATGGTTTTGCATGGTCGTTATGTTTGCACAGCTAGAAACCCTAAGTGTTCAGAGTGTGTATTAAAAGATATTTGTCCTAAAATAGGAGTATAAAACTAATGTCAAAACCTCAACTTCCTTCATCTTGGCAAACTGTTCTTGCCGAAGAATTTGATAAACCATATTTCCATCAACTACAGAAATTTGTTGATGAAGAAAGAGCTAATCACACCATTTTCCCCCCTAAAGAGGATGTCTTTTCAGCTTTTGAGCTTACTCCTTATGATCAAGTAAATGTTTTTCTACTAGGTCAAGATCCTTATCATGATGATAATCAAGCTCATGGTCTTTGTTTTTCAGTTCGTCCTGGAATTAAACCACCTCCATCTCTTGTAAATATGTACAAAGAATTAAAAGACGATATAGGGTTTAGCATTCCTAATCATGGCTACTTAGTTGACTGGGCAAAACAAGGAATGTTAATGCTCAATGCAGTCCTAACAGTTCGTGCACATACACCTAACTCACACAAAGACAAGGGTTGGGAAAAATTTACTGATGCAGTAATTAACAAAGTCAATGGTAAATCCGATCCAGTAGTATTTGTACTTTGGGGAGGATACGCACAGAAGAAAGAAAAACTTATTGATGGAAATAAACATATAATAATTAAATGTGCTCATCCATCACCACTTTCAGCCCGGAGTGGTTTTTTTGGAAGTAAAGTATTTTCTAAAATTAACGAAGCTTTAAGATCTGTAGGGAAGAAAGAAATAAATTGGCAACTGTCCAATCTATAAAAAATTAAAGTATTTTATTTCCTGGGGTTGTGTTAGTTGTTAACTCATCCCCAGGCTCACAACCACTAAAAAGGTCTAAAAATTTTCTTAGATGCTCCTGCCAAAACATAACAAGAAACACCAGCAAAAAGTGCAATATTTGTAGGTAAAACCTTAAATGCCATTGCTAACATAAAAATTGTTCCTAAAGTACTTAGAATTACAGTGACAGGGTTTTTCATTTTATTTCCTTTTAAATTTTGATTTGTTAAATGAGTTGCCCCTTTTTACGAGATTAAAAAATAAAATATTTGGACGATATTGTTTTTTTAGCATTGATTTTGGACTATACCTGGAAACTTAAGTTACTGTGCTACTCCTAAAAGAACTTCCCTAGAAGTCTTCTGTTTTTTCTGACTAAGTGATAGAATGTTGGCCATTTTAGAAACCATCCATACCTTACCAAAGCAATTCTTTATTAGCATTGCGCGGTTAGCAAAATAGAAAGGCATAAAGTTTATGATAGAAACTATTGAGCAATATCTTGGCGATGATGCAAAAAATTTATTAGAACACCAATCTAAAGGAATTCCTAAAGAATCCCTACATTTACCTGGCCCAGACTTTGTTGATCGTATTTTTGCACCTTCCGATCGCTCACCCCAAGTATTACGTAGCATACAAGCTCTCTTTGGCAATGGACGTTTAGCTAACACTGGTTATATGTCAATTCTTCCAGTAGACCAAGGCATTGAGCACTCTGCTGGCTCATCATTTGCGCCTAACCCAATATATTTTGATGGCGAAAATATTGTTAAATTGGCTATTGAAGGTGGTTGCAATGCAGTTGCTTCTACTTATGGTGTACTTGGTTCAGTTGCT
Source organism: Blastocatellia bacterium (assembly GCA_039812885.1). GTDB lineage: Bacteria > Acidobacteriota > Blastocatellia > Chloracidobacteriales > JADJPF01 > JADJPF01. The sequence continues at coordinate 297,757 of JBDIBI010000001.1, read as the reverse complement.
CGTAAGTACGCACATAAAATTCCTTTTATTGTTAAAATTAACCACAATGAATTTCTAACTTATCCAAATAAATTTGACCAAATAATGTTTGGTTCCATTGAACAAGCTTGGAATATGGGTGCTGTTGCAGTTGGAGCAACAATTTACTTTGGATCTCCAGAATCTAGCCGCCAAATTATAGAAGTTAGCAAAGCTTTTCATAGAGCACATGAATTAGGAATGGCTACAATCCTTTGGTGTTACCTACGTAATAATGCATTCAAGATTGGTAGTACAGATTATCACGTAGCTGCTGACTTAACCGGCCAAGCTAACCACTTAGGTGTTACTATTGAAGCTGATATTATTAAGCAAAAACTCCCAGAAAATAATGGTGGTTATAATGCATTATCTAGTAAAGAAAGCCCTTATGGTAAGACCAATAAAAAGATCTATAGCGAACTTGCTACAGATCACCCAATAGATCTAACTCGTTATCAAGTAGCAAATTGCTATATGGGCCGTCAAGGCTTAATTAATTCAGGTGGAGCTTCTGGTGCTAATGACTTTGGTGAAGCTGTTCGCACTGCAGTTATCAATAAACGTGCTGGTGGTATGGGTTTAATTTCCGGACGTAAAGCTTTCCAACGCCCAATTAATGAAGGTGTTAAGCTACTTAATACAATTCAAGATGTTTATCTATGTAAAGATGTTACTGTAGCATAATCTCCTATATTTTGAGGTAATGCTTTTACCCTAAGTAATATAAACTGTTTTTAGATTTCCTGAGGCGGTTCTTGATACTTGCCTCAGGTTAATATTTTTAGGAGATAATTTATGAGTACTGCCAAAACTCAAATTGATAACTTAAGCGCTGTGCCTAATTTATTTACAGAAGAAACGTTAACCCAATTAAGATTTCTAAGTAAACTTTACCCCACTACTGATGCAGCATTAGCACAAATTGCTCACTTAAAATCTGTACTAACTTTACCTAAAGGAACAATCCATATTGTTAGCGATGTTCATGGAGAGTTCAAAAAGCTAAAACATATAATAAACAATGCTTCTGGCTCACTTCGTCCTCTAGTAGAAGAAACCTTTGGAGAACGTCTTACTGAAGAAGAAAAGTTAAACTTACTTAATCTAATTTATTATCCAAGAGAAACTTTTTCTAGCCTTATGTCAGAGCTATCTGTATCAGACTCAAGAAGTGTTTTTCTGCGTCGTACAATTAGATTAGAGTTTGAAATACTACGTAAACTAGCTTGTCAATATAGCCAAAAAACCTTAGAAAAATTTTTTCCAGAGCCTTACCAAATCCTTTTTAGAGAGCTTTTATTTGAACCTTTGATGAATCGTAAGGAAGAATACTTTGATGCAATTTTTGATGAACTAGTAAAACATGGTAGAGATTTGGATGTATTAAGACTTGCAGCTCATGTGATTCGTAATTTATTAGTTTCGGAGCTTATTGTAGCTGGGGATTTAGGTGACCGTGGGCCTCGTATTGATAAGGTTATAGATTACATTATGCGTCAACCTACTGTAGCAATTACTTGGGGTAATCATGATGTATCATGGATGGGTGCATGTTTAGGGCAAGATGCTTGTATTGCAACAGTTTTGCGTATCTCTTTACGTTATCGTCGTTTATCTCAACTAGAAGAAGGCTATGGAATTCCTGCTGCTCCTCTAGAAAAACTAGCTAGAACTGTTTATGGTGAAGACCCTGTTGCACGCTTTAGTTGTAAAGGTGAAGGTTTAAGAGATCCTCAATTAATGGCAAGAATGCAAAAAGCTATATCAATTATTCAGTTTAAGCTTGAAGGCCAAGCTATTCGCAGAAATCCAGAATATCAAATGGAGCATAGAAATTTACTACATCGTATTAATCCTGTAGACAAAACTGTAGAGATAGATGGAAAAGTATATCCACTACTTGATGATCAATTCCCTACAATTGACTGGTCAGATCCTTACAAACTTTCTCCTGAAGAAGATGCTTGTATTAATCGCTTACGTCAATCATTCTTACAAAGCCCTATGTTATGGAGACAAATGGGTTATGTAGCTCAACATGGGGCAATGTACTTAAAGAGAGATCTTAATCTGATTTTCCATGGATGTGTTCCTGTAGATGATGCTGGTAATTTTTTAGAAATGCCTGTAGATGGAGTTAATTACAAAGGAAAAGCTTTATTTGATGCACTCAATGTAGTAGTTCAACGTGCATTTCGCCATAAAGCACAAAAAGACTTAGACATGCTTTGGTATCTATGGTCAGGCCCACTTTCACCACTTTTTGGTAAAGATAGAATGGCAACTTTTGAAACTTATTTTGTTGCAGATAAAGCCACACATAAAGAAACCAAAAATCCATACTTTAAATTAATTCACACTAAAGAGTTTTGTGAAAGTATTTTTGCAGAGTTTGGAGTTTCACAATCAGATGGATTAATTGTTAACGGACATGTGCCAGTAAAACTAGAACAAGGTGAAAGCCCACTTAAAAATAGTGGTAAGGCAATAACCATAGATGGAGCATTTTCAGAAGCTTATGGAGACAAAGGTTACACTCTAATCTTAGATGCTAGCCGAACTTATTTAGCGCAACATCATCATTTTGAATCTGTAACAGATGCTATTACTCAGGGAGCAGATATTATTCCACAAATTCAAGATGTTAGAGTTTATGATAAACCTCGTAGAGTTGCTGATACAGAAAAAGGTGAAGAGATTTGTCGGGAAATTGAAGCAATTGACCTGCTAATTAAGGCTTATCGTGAGAATGTTATCACTGAACAACAAGCAATTAGAAACTAATTAAATAGGCAGGGCTAGTCCCTGCCTATTCTTGATTTATCTATCCATCTTGGCGAAGTTGCATGCCCATTGCACTAAGGATTTCCTTAATTTCATTTAAAGATTTACGTCCAAAGTTGCGTGTCATAAGAAGTTCGCGTTCAGATTTCTGTAAAAGCTCTCTTAAAGTTCTTACATCAGCATTACGTAAACAATTATAAGCGCGAACAGAAAGCTCTAGATGTTCAATAGGCATATCTAGATCTTCTTCTGGTTTGCTTTCACTAGAGAAATCTTCTTTAACTTCAGCCGCAATTCTTTCTTCTTCTCCAGTAAAGATTCTCATATGATCTTTAATTAATTTTGCAGCTAAACCTAAAGCTAGATCTGGAGCAATACTACCGTTTGTCCAAATTTCTAACACTAATCGCTCATAATCAAAATTATCATCCAAGCGAATTGGCTCAATTTGGAAATTTACTTTTTCAATTGGAGTGTGAGCAGAATCTACTGTAATAAATCCAATTGGAATATCTGGATCATAGTTACGATCTGCTGAAACGTAGCGACGGCCTTTTTTAACTTTCATCTCTATATCTAAAGTGCCGCCTTCAGAAACCGTAGCAATGTAAATATCAGATCTTAGAATTTCTATTGTACCATCTGTCTCTATATCGCTTGAATATACAACCTTAGGGCCAACTACGGAGAGGGTCATACTAGTAGTTCCGCCACCATGCATTTTTAACGGAATACGTTTAAGGTTTAAGATTATATCTGTAGCATCTTCTACTACACCAGAAACCGGTGAAAATTCATGCATTATGCCTTCAATAAGTACTGCAGTTATTGCAGCACCTTCAGTTGAAGAAAGTAACGCTCTTCTTAAACTGTTACCTACTACACCAGCAAAACCTTTCTCAAAAGGTTCTGCAGTAAATTTACCATATCGCTCAGTTAAAGTTGTTTCGTCACAAACAACTGCTTCTGGCCTTTTTAATTGTCTTGCAGTCATAGGTTCTAAAATTATTCTCCTTAAAGTAGAAGATTTATGAAAAATTGTTTAGCTGTGTAACTAACAATAGGCAGTCAGGGCTTGTTCTTCTTACCATCGAAAACAACTAGCATAGAACAAGTAACTAAATCTGACAACATTTGTGAGCAGTTTTTTGGTTTTGTTGATTTTCTTTATCTATTTATGATTTTCTTTCTGTCATCATAGACATTCGCAGGCACATCCAACCTATTTCTTTTTCTAACTTAGCACGTTGTTGTTGTGTTTGGGCTTTTTTAAGCTCTTCTTTTAGATCGTTTATTTCTTTACGTAAAGAAACTTCTATAGGCGAAACACCTGCATTTTTCATTATACGAAATGCAAGTCTCATTTCTGGAGGTATATGTTCATCATCACTTAGATCAAGAGGTTTGCCTTCCCCTGCTAAACTATTGAATTTACCATCTTTAATAGCTTCTTCTATTCTATCTTCTGCAATACGAGCCCAAATATCCATAATTAAACCCGATGCATAGCTTGGAAAATATCTTCTCTTTGTAAGTAAACTTTGACACCTAAGCTCTCACCTGCTTGGCGAAAAGCTTCTCGGAGTTGTGCCATATCTTGAGTAGCACGAACAGCATTAATGATCATAATCATTGCAAATTTATCTTGAACAACAGTTTGATTCATATCAATGATATTGCAGTTGGCTTCACTTAAAATTGCTGCTATTGCAGCCACAATACCAGGACGATCTAATCCAAAAACAGAAATAATATAATGTTGGGCTTTGATAGAAGGTTCAACAGCCCTTTTTGTTTGATTAGAAATCGGCTTTACTATTTTTTCTAATTTTTCTGGAGGTTCAAAAGCAGTTTTTAAGTTAGCAAAAATATCTGTTATTAATGCTTCTACCAAAGGACGTTCTAACTTATCGCCTAGGTGTTCATAAACAACACGAGTTATTTTATAAATTGCTTCTTCGCTATTTAGCGCCATATTTTAATCTCAATTAATTATTTTCCTAATTTAATCTTTTAGGATTATCTTCATCATCTACACTTACAGTTCTTTCTTTATCCTGATTACTACGACGCAACAGTGTATTGCCTTTTGATGTTCTACGACGGCGTAACATAATAAGTTGCGCTTCTGCATCTTGGAGATAATCCATAGTTTCACTCATTTGTGAATAAAGCATATCTGTTTTCTTCATTGCAGAATTTAATGTATCAATAATTTGTTGCAAGTGTTTAAGCAATTGTCGATGAGCAGTAGCAGATGTCCCAAAATCATCATTTAAATATTCATCAACTTGCATCATTTCTACTAAATCATCTTGATAGAAATCTATTTCACCTTTAACTCGTTCTTTTGATACTTTTACACGAACTAATGCTCTGTGTGCTCTTTCTAGCTCGCCTATTAAAGAGTCTGTAGCTTGAAAAGAATTTCTTGCCTCTGAGGTTATTGATTCTAAAGCTGTAAGCCATCTTTGGTTAACTCTACTAGGCTGTCTTTCATATTTCTCATACAAGGTAGGTTCTTCATAATCTTCTTCAACATAACTTGTGGCAGAAATAGGTTCTTCAAGTTTAATTATTCTTTCTACTTGGGAGTTAGAAGATTTTGCTTCCATACCTTTTAGTGCATTAATAGCACACTGTTTTAATTTCTCTGCCTCTGAAATTTGAACTCCTGTAGACTCAGATATTTCCTGAGCAGTAGCTTCAGAAAGCAAAACTAATTTGATAAGTCCTCCTGCATAAAGTTTTTGAATATCTTTATGGTCTGTCTCATCAAAATACTCAAGTGCATCAGAAATTTGTAATTCTTCAATAGGCTTTTTATTTGTAGGACTTAATGTTACAGAAGCTATTCTCATAGTTCCTGTTGGTGAGGTTTCTATCATATCACTCCCAACACTACGAGAAATTAATCGGGTTAATTCTTTATAATCTGTGGTTATATTGCGAATATCTTTTTTGGATAGTAATCGCTTTTTACCTTCTCTAAAAGCTACTAAAGGCTGTTCTATAGATTTTAATACGTCGTAAATATCATTATAGTGAATTTCCTCACAAGCTAAAATTAATGGTTTTAGTGCTCCAATACAAATGTCTAGGTTTCTTTCTGATAAATCACCATTTGCAATCAATCTAATAGATTTACCTATTGGAGTGATATATTGAGAAACAATATCCTGAAACATTTCCTTTATTTCAGCTTCCATTTTTGGATCAGGCATAATGCTATGTGGAGCCCCACCTTTAGAACCTTCTCCAACTTTTAACCCTTCTACAGCCTGTGCTACCTCTTCCTCTTCCAAATCCTCTAAATCTGATGACACCCCTGCATTATTGACAATTGCTTTTTTTAAATCTTTGTCTTTCTCTTCCATAAATCACCCAACCTTATTTATTTTAACGCTATGGGCTCTAATCAGACCTTCAAGCCTAAGAGCTAGTTACATTTAGACTAGAGCAAAAACTTCATTGAACTCGCCTAAATCACGTGCTGAAGGAGTAATAATAGTTTTTTTACTTATGTAAATTTTTTGCTTATCTCGCAAAGCCCGCTTAACATCTTCTTCACAAACAAAATCTTGTGGGCGAGGAGTTGCAGGAGCAGCTTTTTCTACTGTAGGTTTCTTTTCTTCAAAATTAGATACTTTTGCTGAAGGGGGTGGACTAGGAGCTTTTACTTGTTCAACAACTGGAGGTTGGGCAACAACTTCAGGCTTAACCTCTGCAACTGCTTGGCTAAGATTAGCTTCTGATTTTGCACTTTCTTTTTTAGCTTCTACTGAATGAAGAATTCTTTTGCTTTGTTTACGCTCAGAAAGAAACTTATCTACTACTTGGCTAATGGCTTCATCACTTAGAGGAGGAGGTTCTTTATCATTAGAGTTAGAAGTTGTAGAAGCTGGAGTAGGATTGTTATTTAGATTACTTTTTGCTATTTTAGCAGCAGAATTAACCTGCATATTACGTAATTGAGTTTGCTCAATCACTTCTGCTGCAATACGTTTAGCTAATTCTGTATTTACAACTATTGATTTTGTTATAGGTTCTTTTACAAGATTGCGAGTAACAGATCTAGTTTCAAAAGCAACTCGTTTAATATCCATTAGATGAAGAGGTGAAATATTATCTGAAGTAACATTTCCACCCCAACTCCCACAACCTAAAGTCATGCTAGGAGGAAGTCCTGTAGTTAGTCCTATTGCACCGTGAGTAGTAGGAGAATTAACAATAATACGAGAAGCTGGTTGTTGAAGTCCAAACTGACGAATTACATCTCGGTTCTGTGAATGGATTCCAATAGTGTGACCCATACCACCAAAGCGAAGGATTTTTTCACAAAGCTCACTACCTTGCTGCCAATTTTCAACAGTGTAATAAGCTAGGATTGGAGAAAGTTTCTCCATTGAAAGAGGATGCTCCCGACCTACACCATTTTGTTCAACAATTAAAACACGTATATCTGGAGAGACTGAAAAACCAGCCATTTCAGCAATAACTTGAGGAGATTTACCAACAATTTTTGGGTTAAGTCCTCTAGTTGGCAAAACTACAAGTCTTTCTAATTTGGCAATTTGTTCTGCATTACAAAAATAAGCACCTTGCAAAAGCAATTCTGCTCGCACTTGCTTATCAATAATACTCTCAACTACCATTGCCTGCTCAGAAGCACAAATAGTGCCATAGTCAAAGGTTTTTCCAGCTAAAACATCAGCTACAGCTTTGCTAACTTCTGCTGAACGCTCAATCAAAACAGGAACATTACCTGGCCCTACTCCAAAAGCAGGTTTTCCAGAGCTATAAGCAGCTTTTACTAACCCAATACCACCTGTAGCAAGTATGACAGCTGTAAGCTTATGCTTCATTAACTCTTCAGTACCTTGTAAAGTAGAAACAGCTAAACAACCTATTAAACCAGCAGGTGCGCCTGCTTTTTCCGCAGCAGCACGCATAATTTGAGCTGTTTCTGTTATACACTGAGCAGCAGAAGGATGTGGACTTAAAACAACACCATTTCTAGACTTAAGAGAAATTAAAATCTTAAAAATAGCAGTTGAAGTGGGGTTAGTAGAAGGAATTATTGCTGCTACAACTCCTCTTGGATCAGCAATTTCTATTAAATTTTCTGTTTCATTAACAACACCAACAGTTTTCAGGTTCCGGAAGAAATTATGCACATCTTCAGCAGCAAAACGATTCTTTTCAGCTTTATCTTTTGCCACTCCATAACCAGTTTCTTGGTTAGCCATTTGTGCTAATCTATCTTTTTCAGCCAAAGCAGCCAAAGCAGCTGCCTCAACAATAGCATCAACACGTTCTTGACTAAAGGTAGCAAAAATTTTTTGAGCAGAATAAGCAGCAGCAACTAGATCACGTGCTTGCTGTACTGAGGTTAAATCTTTGTCTATTGGCATTATTTCCCCCTAATTACAGCCAGAAAATATTTGGCAAACTTAAAAAGCTTATTTCTTATCTTCTTTACCAGAAGGTAAGGCTTTCTTTTCTGCACTAGCCAAAGCTTTCTCTATACTCATTCCATTGTCGGCTAAAACTCTCTCTACTTCAGAGTGAGGACGAGGAATAACGTGTACACTGATGAGTTCACCAACTCTACGAGCTGCAGCTGCCCCTGCATCAGTAGCAGCTTTCACAGCACCAACATCGCCGCGAACAAACACAGTAACATAACCAGCACCAATATAGTCTTTGCCTATTAATACAACGTTAGCAGCTTTTACCATTGCATCTGCGGCTTCTACTGCTCCAACAAAACCTTTGGTTTCAATCATTCCAAGCGCTTCGAATGACATGTAGTCTCTCCTCATTAAATAAATGTTTAACAAAGTTAATTAGGTAGGTTTTACTTAATTATAACTATTTAACTAGCCTTATATATTGTCCAAGAAAATGGCAATAATAAACATAAGAAGCTAACAAAAGGGAAAAAGCGAGTCAAGTGCTTTTGGCTCTATTATTTTTGCAACAAAATCCTATCATTTTTGACCATAACGATTAACAAAAAATCGACTCATCTTTATTGGTGTATCTTGAGAAATACCTATTTTATGTTGTAGTGCAGCTAATTGCTCTTGTGCTGTATTAATTCCAGGAAGTGCTGGTAAAAGTACCCCTCTTCTACCAGTAGTAGTTTCTATAATTAATCCATGAAGTTGAACATCGTGTCCTTCTAGGCTTTCTATTGGCTCTGCTGGTGAGAGAATATCTACAGAATAAATTAAGTTGTCTAATTCTGTTAAGCTAACTGGACTAAAACGATAATCTGCTGTAGCAGCTTGAATAGCATTGCGTATAATTTCCTCAGCAACATTTTTGGCTACCGCTTGTATAGTTCCGATACAACCACGTAATTCGCCTTGACGAGTTTTTAATGACACAAAACATCCAGCTCTAAGTTGCATATAGCTTGGTAAATCACTAGGAGCAGAAATCACTGTACCGTTTTTTAAGTATTGTTCTAAAGCAACACGCGCCAATTGATCTGGGGTTATTTCTTCTTTTAAAACAGGATTTGTCATTATTCTTTAACCTCTTTAAGAATAGCTGTCATATAACCAACACCAAACGGGCTTTCATAAGAAAGTAGTTTTGGTGCAACATCTTTTTCACTAGCAACTCCAATAGCTACTAAAATTGATCTATACCCACATTCACCTGCTTTTTGGCGCAATTCTTGATTAATATTGACTATAGCTGATAAATTTTGTTCAGAAACAGCACGACAAACTTCTTCATCAAATAAATGGGCATCTGGTTCAAGATGATAAGGGCCACTATCTGATAAATAATGGCTAAGATCTGCACTAGCAATAAACGCAATTTTACGGCCTAACCGTCTTGCTGCCTCTCTACATGCCTTTCCAAATTCAATATGTTGAGCAATAGATAAAGAAGTAAAACTTAACGCCAGTACTTTTGATTGCCAACCTGCTTTATTTACATAGTACATTGGAACCATTGTACCGTGATCTAATGGGTATTCAGCAGGTATTAATCCAAAGGGGATTTGATGCTCTCTAGCAACATTTTCCAGCATAGCTAAAAGTTCTAGGTCATTAGGAAAAGACAAAGCCACTTGTTTAGCACCAAATTGGCGAAAATCACCTTTTAGTTCTTTACTAGAAAAGGCACCAAACTGATATGGGCTTCCTGGGGAGTGAGGTGAAATAATTACTACAGTATCTGGTTGACTCTCCATCATACGCAAGGAAAAATCTTCTAGTGCTTTAACGGATTTATTTACCTGCTTAACCCTACTACCACCAACTTCTGGTACAAGCAGTGGAGGGTGAGGAGCAATGCCTACAAAAACAAGTTCTTCTCTCATAAATACCTCTAACTAACCTATCTTAATGTATTAGCAGTAAGTATAAACCTATACTTATAATTAAGCAAAGCACCTAGCAATAAACAACTACAAGATAATTAAAGCCGTAGCATAATTTCTTATTCCAAACAAAGTATTTAACATAAAATTTGGTTAAGCAAGCTATTTAGGTAGAAAACAAATAAGAAAAGTATATGTAAATAAATAGTTATTAATAAATACGTAACCTTGACAAAATACACTTATGTTGTAAACTATGGGAAATTCTTAACCCAAGGTCTATTGTTTTTGATATTTTTTAAGCAACCGAAAGCTTTATTTTTATATCAAAAGAAGTGGTTTTAGTATTATTTTAGAAGTTCCACTATCCTAATTTGCTTAAGTAAAGTTTTGTACAAGCAATAATAATTATAGGAATAAAAAATTTTATTCTACATGTAAAAAATACATTTTAAATAAATTAAAAGCCCAGTTTAGTCTTAGGAGGAGAAAATTTCAATGAAGAAGTTAAGCACCCTACTAGCAACAGCCTGTTTAATGGGTTCGGTAGCGTTATGTCCTAACATATCTTTTGGTAAAACAAGTATTTCTTTTTTCCCACAAGCCGCTGCCCAACAAGGTGACAAGCCAGATGCAGCTAGCGAGAAAAAGGCTTATGATGCATACAATGCAGCTAAAGCAGAAAAAGATTCTTACAAACAAATATCAATGGCTAAAGAGGCTTTGCAACTCTATCCTAAAAGCCAATACGCTCCTTATTTTAAACAAATAATATCTGCTGCTTATGGTAAATTACTTACAGATTCAATAAAACAACCAGGTTCAGAAGATATGAACACAGCTTTTAAGGTTGTAGCAGATGCAGCAACGGATCTACCAGATTTTCACTTAAATTATTTATTAGCATTATTAGACCCTCTTTCACGCTTTTCTAAAAAGCCAGACACTCCTCATGCAGAAAAAGGACTACCTGTTTTGAAAGAAACCGCGGATTTAATAAAAGGTGGCAAAATACCTCAAGGAGTAAAACCTGAAGATTGGGTTAAGAAAAAAACTCCTTTACTAGGCAGTTTGTATCAAGCTATGGGGCTTTATACTTGGAAAGCAAACAAAAATGATGCTGATGCACTTAACCTCTTCAAAGAATCAGTCTCTCAAAATTGTTCAGATCCTTTCACTCATTACTATGTTTCAGAAATCCACAAAGCTAAGTATGATGCTCTAAGTAAAGAGTATGATACTCTTCCAGATGATAAAAAGACTGGAGATGAAGGTAAAGCTCTATTAGAAAAAATCAATGGAGTTGTAGATCAAATGCTTGAAAATTATGGCAGAGTTTTAGCTGTTTCAGAAGCTAATGCAAAAACCTATGAAAAGTTACGTACAGCAGTTCAAGGTGCAACAGAAGCTTACTGGAAGTTCCGTCATGAAGACAAGCTAGATGGACTAAAAGAATTTTTAGAAAAATTTAAGACTGAGTGCAACACTGCTAGTGCAGCACCAGGTATGTAATCCTAGTATTTTTTGCTAGATAACAAAGCCAGCCTTTCGGGGCTGGTTTTTGTGTTTAAAGCATACTTATTGTTTTTATTTCTAATGCTAGGCTGACTTGGATTTTTTATCTAATTAGCTAATAATATAAATCTTAGTAGAACTATCTTAAAATTATTTCTTTTAGTTAATGGAAAAACATTTTAAAACAAACATAGCAGAGTTGGAAAAGCGCATTGCTTACCAATTTCAAAATAGTAATTTACTAGAACAAGCTCTTACTCATCGTTCTTATGCTAATGAAAACCCAGAAGAAAATGTACAACACAATGAATCCTTAGAGTTTTTAGGAGATTCTGTGTTAGGTTTTATAGTAAGCTTTTGGATATTTGAGCATTTTCCTAACTTAGACGAGGGTAAATTATCTAAAATTAAAGCCTATCTGGTTAGTGCTCGAACTTTAGCACGTCGCGCAGAAGCGTTAGGGTTAGGTCAATTTTTACGCTTAAACCGAGGAGAGGAAAAAACCGGGGGACGTTCCAAGAAGACTCTTTTAGCGGATGCTTATGAAGCTATCATTGCAGCCATTTTTTTGGATGGAGGTTTACCAGTAGCAAATAGTTTTGTTAGGCGAGAATTATTTCATGACTTGAAAAAATTAAACATTGATGATCTTTCCACCACAGATTATAAATCCGCCTTGCAAGAATATTTGCAAGCACTGAACTTACCTGCTCCAGAATACGTTGTTGTAGACACATTTGGCCCTGAACATGAAAGAGTGTTTCAAATAGAATTACGTGTTGGTCAAGAATGTATTGCTACCGGTAAAGGCCCAGCAATTAAAGCAGCACATCAAGAAGCAGCACGTGAAGCTTTGACAAAGTTAAAGCTTATTAATAATAAGGAAACTTTTGGTTAAATAAGTTTAGCTAAACATTAATATTTACCTGGTAAATATACCATTAAACAATTTATATATCTAACTAAGGATTTATCAATATGCCATCTGCCGAAGAAACTGCTTTACAACAAACTCAACAAACTGTCGATAAACCTAGTAGCTCTACTGCTAAAGAAGAACCCACTACTCAACAAATACCCGCTATCAAAAAAGGCTTTTTAAGAGATACCTTTGAATCAATTCTTGTTACTGTAATTATGGCCCTTTTTGGTATGACTTTTATTGTACAAGCAGTGAAAGTACCTACAGGATCAATGCTTAATACAATTTTAATAGGTGATCATTTATTAGTAAACAAATTTATTTTTGGACAAGATGGTTTAATGTTAGATAAATTCACACCTCATCGTCCTATTAGGCGTGGAGACGTAATAGTTTTCAAGTACCCAAATGAACCTACTACAAACTACGTAAAACGTGTTATTGGTCTTCCTGGAGAAACAATAGAAGTAAAGGGAAATCATGTATTTATTGATGGCAAAGAGTTACCAGAACAATATGTTCAAGCAAATCGCTCCTTGCACGATGAAAATGCTCCTTTAGAAATTGTATCTACTAAACCAGCACCTCAAGGAGCAAAATACAAAGTTTATTATTCAAATGAAGTTGATGAGCCAGAGCCTGATACAGAAAAGACTATGCTAGGACAAAAGTTTGCAGTTGGTGCTCCTTTTAAAATTCCAGAAAACTCTTATTTTGCTATGGGAGACAATCGTGATAACAGCCAAGACAGTAGATATTGGGGAATTGTGCCTAGAGATCATATTGTTGGACGGGCTTGGGTTGTTTATTATTCAATGGATTTAGCTAAAGATAAAAATGGTAAGGACGCTCCTGACAATCTACTTAGTGCATTTTTCTCTAGATCAAGATGGGGTCGTATAGGAACTTTAATAAAGTAATGTAAGTTGAGTAATATCTTTCTAGCAAAAAGAAGTACTTTTTAAAGCCCTTTTAGCATAATTATAGGCAACCAAGTAAGCAGTTATTTATATCAATAATATGTAACAATACAATGGTTCAGAAGCTAAAAGAGCTTCTTGCTCTTGTTAGTTAAGCAGTTATATAATTTGTAAGGTATAAGTTATCAAAAGTGCTTTATTTTTAGAAACTTTCAAATCAATAGGAGTCTAACGTTTTATGGCAAGACCAAAAGGTATAGTTGTTTGGGCAGCTAGTGGTGCAATAACTTTAGCTTTGGCTTTAATATTTTCCTTCTCTCATGTGGCAGGAAAAGTTTATGGGTATAAAACCGATGTAGGGTCTAACTCAAACACTATGTTAGGAACATTACCTCCACCTAAAGAAACCAATTTGCCTGAGCAAGTTGTCTCACCTGTTGCTCTTTCTAATACTTTCCGAGAAATTGCAAAAGTGATGAAACCTGCTGTTGTTAACATCAGTACTGTTCAAAAAGTTAAAAGTAATACCATGAGTGGGTTTCCCCCAGGATTTCAATTTGATTTTCCAGGAACGCCAGATCAACCTTCTCCACATCAATTTAAACAACGTGGTACAGGATCTGGTGTAGTAGTAACATCTGATGGTTATATTCTCACCAATAACCATGTTGTTGGCAAAGCTGACGCCATAGAAGTTAAACTTGCAGATGGCCGTAAATTTAAAGGTAAAGTTATAGGAACAGATGAATTTACAGACCTAGCCGTAGTTAAAATCGAGGATAAAAACCTCCCTTATGCTAGCTTAGGAGATTCTGATGGTATGGAACAAGGTGATTGGGTAGTTGCTATAGGCTCTCCTTTTGGATTAGAACAAACTATCACAGCAGGAATAGTTAGCGCTAAGGGTCGTTACGTAGGTGGAAACTATAATGATTTTATTCAAACTGATGCTTCTATAAATCCTGGAAATTCTGGTGGGCCATTAGTAAATATGAAAGGCCAAGTTATTGGAATTAACACTATGATCTATTCTGAATCAGGTGGGAATCAAGGTATAGGCTTTGCAATCCCTTCTAATTCAGTTCGTTATGTTTATGAACAATTAGCAAAAAATGGTAAAGTTGTTCGTGGTTATCTTGGAGTAACAATTACAGAAGTAACTCCAGAAAAAGCTAAAGGGTTAGGTTTAAATACTACAGAAGGTGCACTTGTTAACGATGTTCAGCCTAACACTCCTGCTTCTAAAGCTGGTATACAAAGTGGAGACTTAATCATTAGTTTTGATGGTAAATCTGTAAAAGACCAACATGAACTAACTAATACAGTTGCCCGTACCCCTGTTGGAAAACAAGTAGAAGTTAAGTTTATTCGTGATGGCAAAGTTCAAACAGCTAAAATAGAAACAGCTGAACGTCCAAAAGTAGGAGTAGATCTCAATTCTGCGGTTCCGGATGAAAATTCTCCTGAAGCAAAAGAAAGTAGCGGAAAACTTGGACTTTCTGCATCTACTCTTACTGGTGAGCAAGCAGCAGACTTAAAGATAAAGACTGGTGTTGTAATAGAGCAAGTAGTACCTGGTGGACCAGCATCTGAAGCAGGCTTACAAAAAGGTGATGTGATTCATCAAATTAATCGTCAACCTGTTAAATCTTTATCTGAATTGTCTGCAATAATGAAATCCGTTAAGGAAGGTGATACAGTAATTTTACAAATTGAGCGTAAAGGTGTTGGTATCTCATTTGTACCTATTACAATAGAATAAGTTTATTTCCCCTTCCATTCCTTTTGTAGAGTGTGGTTAAACCACACTCTACACTTCAGAAACTCTCAAATTACTTTATTTACGTTAACTACCTTTCAACATTATTTCTAATTAATTTACTAGAAATAGTACTTATGCCTAAAATATTTAGTTAGTCTTTTGATAACTATTATTTTTACATAAGTTAGTAACTACATTTTTTCAACTACACAATAAATACTAAAATTCGGAGGAAAATCTTATTATGCAAACAAATATCAAGTCTATTTTTTCAAGTGTTATTTTATTAATTGCTTTATGTACTGGAGTTTTTGCCCAAGATAAAGCAGCTTTAACCCCTGCTAATACTATTCCTAATCAAGTTACTTCACAAGTTAAAGTTCGAGCAGAATACACACCAGCAAACATAGAGAAAGCACAACAAATACTTAAAGACAAAGGCTTATACAAAGGCGAAATTACAGGTAAAGTAGATTCACAAACAAAAGAGGCAATTAAAGCTTATCAACAACAAAATGGATTAAACCCAACAGGGCATTTAAATAAAGACACTCGTCAAAAATTAGGTATTGAAACTGCTACTAATTCTGATAAATTTAGTAATTTTAAGAAAGTTAAAGTTACTAAGTAATTTCTAAATGACAATAACATTTAAAAGAAAAAGAGGGGCTAAAAACCCCTCTTTTTTACAAATCATATAATCAACCCTACAAAGAGTCTGACATAGCAGTTGATTGCATAGGCATAATACCTAAGCTTTCTTGTAAAGACTCTACAACTTGTTGCTGGATTTCATCTATATTGCCCTTGATTGTACAACCGGCAGCATTGCGATGTCCGCCTCCTCCAAATTTTTCTGTTACTTTAGCAACATTTACTTGTCCTTTTGAGCGTAAACTAGTTCGGTAAACTCCAGGAGAGGTTTCCTTAAAGAAAGCAACTACTTCTATTTCTTCTACTGCAAGAGGGTAATTTACAATACCATCCAAATCTTCCTCAGTGGCATTGGCTTGATTTATTGCATCTTGGCTGATGCTCATATAAGCAATACGTCCACTTTCATCTCGTTTTAAACTTGAAAGAACTATACCTAAAATTTTAATTTTGCTAAAAGGATAGGAATAAAAAAGAGCTTGAGAAATATGAGCAGGTTTTACTCCACGACGTACAAGTTCAGATGCTATTTTGAAAGTTCGTTCTGTTGTATTAGAAAAATGAAATGAACCTGTATCAGTTAGTAATGCAGTGTAAACACATTCTGCAATTTGTTGGTTAACAGTTACTCCTAAAGCTTTACAAAGATTATATATCATTTCACCTACAGCAGAAGCGGTAGAATCTATCCAGTTAATATGTCCAAACAGAGCTGTAGTGCTATGATGATCAATATTAACAACAAACTGTTTATCTAAATCAATAAGACCGGGTCTGTCTATATCACTACACTCTATTACAAAAGCAGCATCATAACCAGGAGGAACTTTTGGCGTTTTGATAACTTCATTAGCACCAGGCAATTCCCGATAAGAGTGGGGAACACTATCTCGCATCAATACTTGAACATCTTTATCTAAACTTTTAAGCGTCCAATACAGTGCTAAAGAAGAGCCCAAACTATCTCCATCTGGTCTAATATGGGAGGTAATACAAAAACGATGTTTAGATTCAATAAGCTCAACGACTTGACTTAACATTTTAAATCAGAGAGCAAAATCAAAACTACAAATTTTGTTCCCTTTCATTCTCCTCTCTTAACAGTTGTTCAATACGTGCGGCTTTTTTCCTAGTATCGTCATACTGAAAAAAGAGTTCTGGAATACGTTTCATTACTAAACGCAAAGATAATTGATGACGAATAAAACCAGCAGCACGGCGTAGTGCATTAAGGGATTCTTTTATTTGTTCAGTACTACCATCTATATCAACAAATATAGTTGCATTTCTAAGATCTGCTCCAACCTTAACTCCCGTAACTGTAACTTCACCTATTCGCTCATCAACTATTTCGTATTCAATAATTTCACTTATTTCTTGCCTAAAATTTTCTGTCAAACGTTCTGCACGGTTCCAAGACATTAACTTAACTCCTATAAAAAATGCTAATACTATATAGTAGTGGTTTATACTATATGTATATCAGTTAAGCTTCAGATTAAAGTTCTGTTGGAGTTACTTTTTCAGTAGTATAAACTTCCAAGATATCTCCCACTTTAATATCTGAATATTTGTCTATTCCTATACCACATTCAAAGCCTTGTTTTACCTCTGAAACATCATCTTTAAATCTTCTTAAGCTAGTTATTTGTCCTTCGTAAATCAATACAGAATCTCTTATTAAACGAACTTTTCCAGTACGTTTAACTACTCCTTCTGTTACTATTACGCCAGCAATATTGCCTGCTTTAGGTATTTTAATAACTTGGTCAATTCTTGCTTTACCAAGTGCTACTTCTTTAACAGTAGCTTCTAACATACCTATCATGGCATCGCGTATTTCTTCTTCTACTTTGTAAATTATTGAGTGTAAACGTATATCCACTTTTTCCATACGAGCAATTTCTTCAGCACGTTGTTCTGGTCTTACGTTAAACCCAATAATTACGGCAGTATGTTCCATATCTTTACTAGCACTTGCTAATAAAACGTCTGATTCTGTAATAGCACCTACACCACTACGAATAACTCTTACTTTAACTTTATCTGTAGAAAGTTTCTGTAAAGTTTCTTTTAGCACTTCTACTGAACCTTGAACATCTGTCTTTAGAATGATTAATAGTTCTTTTAGCTTACCTGCTTGCATAGCACTAAATAGATCTTCTAGTTTCTGAGCAGAGCTTCTAGAAAGTTCTAACATTCTCTTCTTTGACTGACGTAGTTGTGTAATTTGTACTGCTTTAGCTATATCATTAACTACTTGGAATTGATCACCTGCAGAAGGAACACCTTGTAAACCTAATACTTCTACTGGTGTAGCAGGACCAACAGATTGTACAGAAGCACCTGTTTCATCAAACATTGCTCTAACTCGACCAAAGAACAAGCCAGCAATAACTGGATCACCAACTTTTAAGGTACCAGTTTGTACCAGCACGGTAGCCACTGCACCACGTCCTTTATCAAGTTTTGCTTCTAGCACAATTCCTGATCCTAGACGCTTAGAATCTGCTTTTAGATCTAATATATCTGCAGTAAGTAAAATCATTTCTAGCAATCCATTAAGATTAATTCTATGTTTTGCTGAAACTTCTACCATTACAGTATCTCCACCCCAACCATCCCAAACTAACCCATAATCTGATAAAGCCTGTTTAACTCTATCTGGTTGGGCTTGAGGTTTATCAACTTTGTTGATTGCTACCACAATTGGAACTCCAGCAGCTTTAGCATGTTCTATTGCTTCAATGGTTTGTGGCATCACTCCATCATCAGCAGCAACTACTAGAATTACTACGTCAGTAACTTTTGCACCACGAGCACGCATCATAGTAAAAGCTTCGTGACCTGGAGTATCTAAAAATACCACTCGTCTTTTTTGTTGTGGATTATCTGGATCAGCAACATAAACACTATATGCACCAATATGTTGAGTAATACCACCAGCTTCACCTTCAGCAACCCTTGTTTTACGAATAGCATCTAGCAAGCTAGTTTTACCATGGTCTACGTGACCCATTACGGTAACAACAGGAGCTCGTGTCTCTAGTTCTTCTCCTCTATCTGTGCCTTCTTCAAATTCTGTCTCAGTTGTCATTTCTTCAAATTCAACAAATGAAACATCAACTCCAAAGTCTCGTCCTATTTCGCGTACAACATCTGCATTAAGAGTTTGGTTAATAGTTGCCATAACCCCTTTGCTTAATAAAAGAGCAACAACATCTTTGGGCTTTACTTCCAATTTTTCTGCAAACTCTTTTACAGTAGTACCCTCTACCAATTTAATAGCTTTTACTTCCTTAGGTATTACAACCTTAGGTGTAATAGCGACAGTTGGAGGAGGTTGGAAGTTAGGAAGTTTTTCCCTCATTTCTCTTTCTTCCTTCTTTCCATGAGCAGGGCGATTGCCAGGAGTAGGCCTACGACTTTTCTTTCTAGAATCTGGAGGAGGAATATAGGTTGTCCGTTGAGCATCTAGTATTTCACTTTCAGCTTTAGTATTAACTCGATGCAAAACCTGTGTCACTCCTTTAGGAGAAGGTTTTTGAAATTGTGGCTTTTGGTTTTGTTGGTAATTTTCTTGGTCTTTAAAATTGCCACCTGGAGCTGAATGTGGTCTTTGCTGTTGTCCAGTATAAGGCCCTCTTTGATTTTGTTGATGCTGCCCTTGTTGATGCTGCCCTTGTTGATGCTGCCCTTGTTGATGCTGTCCTTGTTGATGCTGCCCTTGCTGGTGTTGTGGACGATTAAAAGGTTGACTACGATGATGCTGACGGTTTTGCTGCTCCATCTGATGAGGTTTTCGGTTACTTTGATCTTGTCCTTGAGCAGGAGCTTGCAATGGTATAATTTGTGTCCTGTTCACATTGCCAGTGTTAGGTCTTGTAAAAGTATTTTCTTGAGGTTTGGCCTTATTTACCTGTTGTGATTGGTTAAAAGAGCTTGTTGGACGTTCCACTATGATAGGTTTAATTTCTGTCTTAACAGGTTGTTCAGGCTTATTTTCAGGTTTGCGATTTGGTTCGGTTTTGTTTTCAAATTTGTTCAAAATAGGTCTTGTTTTAAATTCTGGCTTTGCAGGAATTGGAATTGGTTTGGTTTCTAACTTGCTTGGTTCTAAAGCAGGTTGTTCTTTGGCAACTTTAATTTCTGGTTTAACTTCTACTTCTTCTTTCTCAACAGGACTTGGAGCAACAACTACACTCACAACAGGCTCAGCTTCTACTGGGGCAACTTCTACAACAGGAACTGGCTTTTGTTGAACTTCTACTTGCGGAGGTTCTTCTTTTGAAGCTACAACAATAGGTGTTTCCACCTTGGCAGGTTCAATCTTTACAACACGTTGTTTAACACTATCTTCATTTTCACGAGTCTCTTTTGGTGCAATAACTGGAGTAGCCTTTTGCTGTGGGCTTTCCTGAAGTTGTGGTTGAACAGCAGTGCTATCTGTTTTTCCTACTACTTTAACAACAGTAGGAGCTTGAGATGATTGAGATGCAGGAACTGGAGTAGGTGTTTCAGGTGTCAAAATTGGAGTTTCCACTAGTTTATTTACCCCAGTAATTTTCTTTACTAATTGGGGTTGGTTGGTTGAAGGTTGTGGTTTAATTGGTTCCTCAAAATTACTTAAACTAGGTGACATTTGACCACCTATATCTTGTTCCATAGAAGATTGGCCAGCTATTTCATCACCACGGTGTTTAATCAATTTTACACGCCGTTCTAGAGTTTGAGCTTTTTGTGGGAAATATTTACTTTTTACCTTTTCTGCAATATCAGGTGGAACAGAATTAGAAGGGACACTAACATCATAACCAAAGCGTCTTACTTCTTCAATCACCTTTTTATTATCAAGTTTTAGCTCCTTAGCTAAATCATATATTCTAACTTTCGACATTAAATCTCCTTCGCTCAATATAACCCTATTCAAGTAATAACTTAAGTGTTTTAAGTTAATATAAAACTTTATTTTAAACCTAAAACCTTCAACTAATAAAACAAATAAAAATTAGTCTGAAGTCTGATTTGTTAGATTAGATGCTAAATCTTGGCTTTTGTCATCAACATTTTTTTCTGGTTTAGCTTTGATTATTTGATTAGCAACTTCTCGTAATGAATCAGCTTCATCCAAACTCACATCCAATATTGTAGCTATATCATCAGAAGAACATGCAGCTAATTGCTCTACAGTTTCAATACCCTCTTCTTTTAACTTAGCTGAATGCACTGAATCAATACCTTCAATAGCATTTAATGGAACATTAGAAGAAGACATAAGGGCTTCTATTTGTATTGCCACTTCGCGCTTCATTTCTGCCTCGCTACGTATATCAATATGCCATCCCACTAATTTAGCAGCTAGCCGTACATTTTGACCTCTTTTTCCTATAGCTAAACTAAGTTGAGACTCTTCCACCATAACTTCCAATTGTTGATTTTGAAAATCTGTTATTTGTACTTTGCTTACTTTAGCTGGAGAAAGTGCATTAGCAGCAAATACAGCTGGATCAACAGACCATTGAATAATATCTATTTTTTCTCCTCGAAGTTCTCTAATTATAGCTTGTACTCTTGAACCTTTCATTCCAACACAAGCACCTACTGGATCTACATCTGGATCTGTAGAAGAAACAGCTATTTTAGCACGATCTCCTGGTTCTCTAACTGCAGCTTTAATAGTTACAGTTCCATCATATATTTCTGGAACTTCCATCTCAAAAAGGCGCTTAAGTAATTCTGCACTAGCACGTGAAACTACAACTTGGGGGCCTTTAGATTCCTTTGTAACATCATGAATTACCACTCTAATTCGCTCCCCTTGAGAAAAATTCTCTGCTGGGGATTGTTCTGAGCGAGGTAGCACAGCTTCTATTTTACCTAAATCAACTATAATATTACCCCGTTCATAACGTTTCATAAAGCCATTTACTAGATCACCTTTTTTATTTATGTATTCTTCGTAAATATTATTACGTTCTGCTTCACGTACTTTTTGAAAAATAATTTGTTTAGCAGTTTGAGCAGCAATTCTACCTAAATCTTCTACTGGACGGGGAAATTGCAATTCATCTCCTATTTCTACTTCTTCACCTACTTCTTCAAGAGCTTCTTCCAAACTAATCTCAAGATCTGGATTGGTGACTTGTGCTACAACTCTTTTGATTGCACAAAGTTCAATTTGTCCACTATCTCGGTTATAACTAGCTCTAAGATCTTCTTTGCTTCTAAATTGTTTTCGAGAGGCCATCACAACCGCATCTTCCATCGCACTAACAATTATGTTCGAATCAATATTCTTTTCGCGACTTAATTGCTCGATTGTTTCTGCCAAGAGACTTACTCCCATTACTTTGTTTCCCCCAATATTGCATTATCTGTTAATTAATAATAAGTAATAACTTATAAGAATTTTTTCTACAACACTTTATTGTATTTTTGCACGATGAAAGAGTTCATCATTACTAACCACTAAATTTGCTGATGTAATTAAGTCAAAAGGAATTAACCAAGTTTCTTTACCATCAACTATCTTAATATTTTCTGCTTCCACGCCTTCTAATCGCCCTTTAAAAGCTCTTCTGTTATTGATAGCTTGACGAGTTTTTAACTTAACAGTTTGACCGCTAAACCTTACATAATCACTTATTTTGTATAAACCCCGATCAACTCCAGGAGAAGAAACTTCTAGTATATATTGATTAGGAATCAAATCTTCAACATCAAGCACTGCGCCTAATTGATTACTAATATAGCTACAATCTTGATGGGTTACGCCAGTAGGTTTATCTATATAAACTCTTAGTATAGTACTTTTCCCATTACTGGAAAACTCACAATGAACCAATTCCATGTCTTCACTGCTGACAACTCGTTCTATAAGTGAGTACAATTTAGGATCAATCGCCTTTGACATCTTGATAACAGCTTATCCTTAAAGCAAGATATAGTTGCAAAAAAAAGTGGGCTGCCAATAAGCCCACTTTTTACCCAAGTAAGCTTTTAAGAATACAGGTAGTTTTATTGAAAAGCAAGCATTATTTGTGGTTAAAATAAGATAGCTACCTAGTTGGAGAAAATAACCGCTAAGTTTATGAGAATATTAGTAGTAGAAGACGAAAGCAAGATGGCTGCTTTGCTTAAACGCGGCTTAATAGAAGAAGGAATGGCCGTAGATATAGTTACAGACGGAGAAGAAGCTTATTTTACAGCTAAAGAAAATCCTTATGACCTAATAATTCTAGATATTTCATTACCTAAAATGGATGGAATTGAAGTTTGTCAACGCCTGCGTAAAGACTTAATATCTATTCCCATTTTAATGTTAACTGCAATAGGTAATTTAGATGTAAAAGTTCGTGGATTAGACTCTGGAGCAGATGATTACTTAACTAAACCTTTTGCCTTTGCTGAGCTTCTAGCCCGTATTAGAGCACTACTTAGACGTAAACATAGTGAAGTAGTAATGCAATTACAAATAGCTGATCTGGTACTAGATCCAACTCTACATCGTGTGACTAGATCAGGAAAAGAAATTAACCTAACTTCAAAAGAATTTGCTCTTTTAGAATGTTTTATGAGACACCCTAACCAAGTTTTGTCCCGTAGCCTGCTTTCTGAAAAAATATGGGATGAAAACTTCGAATCTTTTACTAACGTAATTGATGTTTACATTAATTACTTGCGCAATAAAATAGATAAAGACTTTGAACCAAAATTAATACATACTGTGCGTGGAGTAGGCTACATAATGAAAAATCCTATAAGTTAAAAATACGTAATTATATGTTATCATTAAGAGTAAAATTAATCCTTTGGTATTCTGCTTTATTTTTCTTAGTACTAGTAGTTTTTGGGTTTGCCATTTATATTTATCTTTCCTATAGCTTACTAAATATCATAGACACATCTTTAACAGATCAAGCAGAAATATTAGTTCATAACTACCAGGCTAGCCAACAACAAACATTTAGCCAATCCTTAAATATATCTACTGATGCTCGTATAGTTCCTCAATTTGTTCAATTTATAGATGCTAAAGGGCAAGTTGTTGATGAAATTCAAGATACAGAAAGAACTCCAATACCTGTTAATATTAGTTCTTTGCCAGCAGACAAACCTAAAATAGAAACTCTAAAACTTAACTCCTCTGAAGAAATACGTATTATCACCTGGCCATTGTATTTAGCAGATAACAAAACTATTGATCTTTATATTCGTGTTGGTCAGTCTTTAGCAGTTTTACAAACAGCACAAAAGAAACTTTTAACATTGCTTGTTAGTGTTTTACTAGTTACTTTACTAGTAGCTAGTTTAGGAGGATTATTTTTAGCAAATAAAGCTTTAACTCCTATAGCTAACTTATCTCAAGCAGTAAAAAGAATTAGTGCCAATAATTTGCAAGAACAAGTTAAAGTACCTAAGTCAAATGATGAAATTAGTCAATTAGCCAATTTATTTAATGAAATGCTAAGTCGTTTAGAGAAAGCATTTGAGCGAGAACATCAGTTTACAGCTGATGCATCTCATGAACTTCGTACTCCTTTAGCCATTATCAGAAGTGAGCTAGAAATAGCCTTACGAAAAGATAGGAATATTGAAGACTATAAAGAAATTATTTCTAGAACACTATCAGAAACTTTAAGGCTTTCCAAATTAGTAGAAGATCTTTTAACTCTTGCTCGTTCGGAAAAAGGAGATCTAGCTTTAGAAAAAAATAGTTTGTCTATTTCAAATCTCTTAAGAGAAATTTGTCAATTTGTTGAGCCATTAGCTTTAGCCAAAGGGTTATCTTTAACTTATGTAATTCCAGAGCAATCTATTGTTATGATAGGAGATGCTAAACGATTAAGACAAATGGTATTAAATCTTTTGGATAATGCAATTAAATATACTGATACTGGAGAGATAAAACTTTTATTGACTCAAACTAACAATGATATTTCCATAATCGTATCTGACACAGGACAAGGAATAAAAGAAGATGAACAAGCTTTAATTTTTGAGAGGTTTTATCGTCATAGCCACACAAATACTAATGACAATGCTGGTTTTGGATTAGGGCTGGCCATTTGTAAATGGATTGTAGAAGCACATAATGGGAAAATTTTACTTGATAGCAAATTAGGGCAAGGTTCTACTTTCACAATCTCAGTTCCTAAGAAAAGCATTTAGGATGCTATAGCATAAGCTAAAAAAAGCTAGTACTATAAACTTAAAACCAATAACAAACGTAAAACAATTTTTTAAAAGATAAGATTGGTTGGCAAAAATACTTATAGAAAGTTCTTTTAGGAGAAAATTAATGGCATTAATGGAACAAATAATCAAAGATCTAACCCAAGCAATGAAGGCTAAAGACCAATTTCGTCTAGACACTCTGCGCATGATGAAATCAGCATTAAAAAACCAAGAAATTGATCTTGGACATCCTCCAACTGATGCAGAAGTAATTAAAACTCTTAGCACTTTAGTTAAACAACGTCGAGAGGCTTCTGAACAATATATAAAAGGCAATAGGCAAGAGCTTGCCGAAAAAGAGCTTGCTGAAATCAAGGTGATCGAAACCTATTTGCCTGCGGCTGTAACAGAAGCAGAAGTAGAGGAAGTTGTCATTAGTGTAATTGCAGAACTAGGAGCTAAAAACCCTAAAGATATTGGGAATGTAATGAAAGCTGTTATGAACAAATTAGCAGGAAAAACTGTAGACGGAAAATTGGTTAACACAATTGCTCGAAACAAGTTAGGAAGCTAATTTTAACTTTAGATAAAGAACCAAAGATTTAATTTTGGTTTTTTATCTAACTTCTTATCAGATTCTACTAGTGTCAAACTTTAATTTTTTAATAGAGTAGGTAATTTTTACTTTAGGTAACAGCTTGTAACATAATCAGATTTATGTTAAAAAGGTTAAACTCTCTCATTTATCCCCTATAAGCAATTCATAAACTCATTAGTCGAGGAAATCGGCATGAAAGAATGTCTAGCATGTAACAAATGTTATGACGATAGTTTCACTCATTGCCAAACAGATGGTAAAGTCCTGGAATTTACTTTAAAAAGCGGCATCTTGCTTGATAATAAGTATGTTTTTAATAAACGCTTAGGTGAAGGGGGCATGGGAACAGTATATGAAGCAACTCAAATAATGCTACAACGTAGCGTGGCCATCAAAGTACTTAGCCCAAATTTTACTTCCCAAGCTAATTCTAGAGAACGTTTTGAAAGAGAAGCTTTAGCTATTGCTAAACTAAAACACCCTAATATAGTTTCAATTCATGATTTTGGTTTCTCCAAAGATGGATATGCCTATCTTGTAATGGAATTTATTAGTGGATTTCAACTAAAAAGATTTATGGAACGTTGGCCTATATGTGGCTTAGAATTTGGAGTTGATATTGCACGCCAAATTGCAGAAGCTCTTTCTATGGCTCACACTTTCGGAGTTCTACACCGAGATATCAAACCAGAAAATATAATGTTTGAAGGTTTGTTAGGTGATTCAATAATGAAAGTCGTAGATTTTGGCTTGGTAAAAATCAAAGGAGATGATGGACAACAACGCCGTCTTACAGCACCTAACATGCTAGTGGGTACTTTCAATTATATGTCTCCTGAAGTGTGTTTAGGTGAAGAAATTGATGAACGCTCAGATATATATAGCTTAGGAGTGCTTTTATATGAGTTATTTACTGGTTCACTACCTTGTAGTGGAGATGATCCATTAGAGATAGTTGAAGCTCACATTAAAAAAATACCTCTTTCCCCTTCTAGATTTATTAATGAAATACCCACTAAGCTAGAAAATTTAATCTTAAGTTCTTTAGACAAAAAACCTAATAATCGCCCTCAATCCGCTAAAGAAATGGCTAAAGAACTATCAGAAATACTAATAGATATTGCCCGACGTAATATTAATAAGTACACTCCTGCAACAGCAAAAGCTGAGCTTTTAGCAGCACAAAATAAAATTAGTACTGATAGTATGCTAAATGCTGACTTGCATGAGCTAGAAAAAGTTCAAACTGCCTTACTTAAAAACCCAAATGATATTTCCCAACAAGAAAAAGTTGCTGAGTTAAACCAAAAAGCTGGACTAATTTTGGAATCTATAGAAGCTTTTTTTAATGCAGCAGATTTGTCTTACCAACTCAATAAATTTGATTCTGCTATTGCTTATTATTTGAAAATTTATAATTTGATATCTACAGATCAACGTGTTTCTGTTGCTAGAAAATTAATAGATATTTATTGCCAACAAGAACAATTTGACCTAGCGTATCGTTATGCAGAATGGTTAATGAGGTATTATTGCTCTAAAGAATTATTTCAAGAAGCACAAAAAATAGTTGAACTTATTCCCAAACAGAATCAATCCCTAGAAGATCCTCAAAGCAAACTTATCAGATTGCTAGATGAGAATCTTCCTATTTCTAGCACTGAATCACGTCGTAGTTGGCGACGGCGAAGACCTCAACCTAAAATGGATTTAAGCTCACAAGTAGTTTTTATTGCTACTCCAAACTCAGAAGATCTTAAGCAAATAACTCAAGCTATTAGCAAGCTCAATTGCCAAATAAAAATAGCTGACACAGCAGAACACATATTTGAGTTAGTTAAACTCCAATGGCCTTCTATGTTAATTTTTGATATGGATTTGCCAGATTTTAGCGGTAGTGATCTTTATTGGCGATTACAAGAAACTCCTTTAATGAGAGAAACCACCTATGTTTGTATCAGTACAAATAAAAAAGACGTAGAAATAGATGCTGCATTTAATGAGGGTATTGACGATTATTGGGTTAAGCCCATAGAAATCGAGCATTTATCAACTCGTGTTCGTAGGTTATTGTTACACAATAAAAACTATACACAGATAGTAGAAAACCTTGCTAGAAAATCTATTTTGGAAATATTACAACAACTAGAAACTTCTCGTCGTACAGGAGTTTTAACCATTAAGTCTTCGTCTGAACAAGCTACTATTCTTTTAATTGATGGAATTATTGTCAATGCTAGATTAAATCAACTTCCTCCATTAGGAGCACTTTATCGTCTTGTTTTTTGGAATGAAGGGGTTGCTTATTTTCGTCCTGATGTGCCTACTAAAGAAAGAGTTATGGAAATTCCTTGTTACTTGTTGATGCAACATGTATTAAATTTTTATGATGAAGAAAAAAATATAATTGGTAGTTTCCCTGCAACAAATACTTTTCTAAAATTACAACTACCTGAAATGATTATTGCTGAACAACATGAACAAGAAGTAGTAAAGTTATTTGATGGAACAAGACCATTGCGAGAAATCTTTGAACATCTACGCGGTGATTTTATGCGAATGACTATTGCTTTATCTCTTTATCGCTCTAGTAACCCAAACTTATTTGTAAACCATGCAGGAAATATTGAATCTACTTCTACTGAATCAACTGAATCTGCTGAATCAGCCAGAAAAACTAAGAATACTTCTCATATACTTACTCGCCCATTAAATTAAAATTAAAAAGTTAAAATTTTTAATACAAAAAAATAGCCTGAAACTTAAACAATTTGGTTTCAGGCCCTTGTAGGATGCGCTTATCACCTGTGCCAACTCAAAACGGTGGGAAAGTTTGAGGAGGCTCTGGCAAAAGACTTTTCAGCAATTGCTATACCATAATAAATTCTTGCTAACTATTTTATGTGCTTTGTTTAACTGTGATTTTTAGATTAATTTTTAATAAAACCTGCATTTCTTCTGTTTTATTACCTACTCTGTATATAATCTTATCCCAATAATATATTGTTAAGACACAATTATATACATGTATAACTATGTAACATCTTTAATTATAACTATTGATTTGTAAACTGGTTAATAGCTAAATGGGTCAATACATGTTACTACTAGTAACATATATTGATTCATTTTATTAATACTCAGAAAATATTTTTTGAGTTCAGAAAAAAAAATTTTTATCTCTAGCCCTTTGTTTTGGTATGTTCTAAAATAAGGAGGTTGAAATTAGTTTTAACCATACCAAAATTTTCCTAATTATTTATTTAAAGATTATATAGAGTTTTTTAAAGTAATGAAAAAATGTCCTTTTTGCACAAAACCATTACAAGATGTTGCACACCATTGCCATCACTGTAATTCTAATTTAATAGATATGGATGGTAATCCTATAGGTAAACCAGCAGAACAAATACTAGATCCTGGACTAGAAAAAGTAGAGATAGCTATAAAAGCTGCATTAACTGTTTTTTTTACAGTAGTTTTTTTTATATTAGGACTTACTTTATCAGGAAACATTTTAGGACAAGGCATTTTAGAGTTAAAATCTCCGGCTAGCATTGCTTTCAACTTTTTTTTGTTAGTTGTTTCTCTTGTTGCTGCTATGCTGCTTTCACCACAAATTGTTAAATGGATAAAAGCCTTTTTAGGATAACTTATGAAAAATCAAAAAACTTATGATGAAGCAATAAACTTAATAAAATTAAGAGAAGTAAAATCTTCTAATTTAAAAGATGCTGAGGCAGTTTTAAACAAACTAGTAAAGAAAGATGAGTCTTGTGCTTGGGCTTATGGCTTACTTTCTCAAATCTGTTATTGGCGTGGAGAAGTAGCAGACCCTAGTGAACGCCTTGAAATATATGAACAAGGCGTTGAATATGCAAAAACTGGCTTAGATGTAGATGAAGACAATTTAGAATCTAACTTTTGGTTAGCAGTAAATTATGGGTTGTTTGGCAAAGAAAAAGGTATGCTTGAAGCTATGCGTTTGGTTGATCCTATAGAAAAACATACCCGCAAAGCTTTAGAAGTGGATGAAAGTTACTTTTATGGTGCTCCTCTACGAGTGCTTGGCCGATTTTATAACCAACTACCTGGATGGCCTATTTCTCGCGGAGATAATAAAAAAGCTCTGGATTTTTTACTTAAGGCACTTAAACATGGCCCTAAATTTTACCTAAACCATATTTACATAGCAGATGTTTATATTTCTACAAAAAATAAAGATAAGGCTCGTGAACATCTAGAATGGGTTATTAAAGCTCCTCTTTCACCTAATCATGAAAAAGAAGATTCTCGCGATAAAGAAATAGCTAAAAATATGTTAAAAAATATATGATTAACTTCTGTTTTTAGGAGAGCAAAAAATATGAATTTAAAAATGATTAAAAACCCTATTATTATTTTTTCTGTTGTTTTTCTAGTATTTGGACTAAGTAATATAGCTAGTGCCTGTCCTGATGAGTTTATAGCTTATTCTAATTCATCCACAACAGAAAATTTTCTTTCATCAGATGTGCTTTGGGGATTATTTATTATAATCTTTCACATTGCGATTGGAGTAATTCACACTATTTGGCGAGAGAAAAAAGAGAAGTCAGAAGTAAGATAGAAGAAATCTTCTATCTTACTTTTTAAGTTTTATCTTGATAATGAAACTGCGGCTGTATTAGCTGCGTCTAATAGGCTAAGTATTTTTCCTGGCATTAAACCAAGGTAAAAGGTACCAGCTAAAGCAAGGAGTATTGTTATATAAGCTCCCCAAGAAAGCAGTGGAGTAGGAGTTTTTTCATCTGATTCTCTAAAAAACAGCATAACCATTGGGCGTAGATAGTAGTAAACAGAAGCAGCACTATTAAGCACAGCAACTATAACTACTACATGAAATCCTTTGTCCCAAGCAGTTTTAAATACAAAAAACTTACCCATAAAACCACCAGTTAAAGGCATTCCAGCCATACTAAGCATAAAAACTAACAGTGCCATAGAAAGCCCTAAAGACTTAAAGCCCATTCCTGCCCAGCTTTCTAAATCTGTACGTTCATCACCTTTTCCTGCCATTACTGAAACAACAACAAAAGCTCCAATATTCATAATAGAATATGTAAGCATATAGAAAGCTACTGAAGTCCAATCTCCAGCTAAAAATCCAATTAAGGCATATCCAGCATGAGCAATAGAAGAATAAGCAAGAACTCTCTTGATATCAGTTTGGGATAAAGCAGCTAAATTGCCAATTATCATTGTAAGTATAGCTAAAACTTGTAAAACCTCTACCCAAGTGTTATGTAATTCAAAAGAAGAGCTCCCACTAAAAACATTAACAAAAACTCTTAAGAATGCAACAAAAGCGGCTGCTTTAGGCCCTGTAGCCATAAAACCTGTAACAGTTGATGGTGCACCTTGATAAACATCAGGAGTCCAAACTTGAAAAGGAGCTGTAGCAATCTTAAACCCAAAACCAACTAACAACATTGCTACACTGATGTAAAGAAATGCCATATTCATTGGTTGATGTGTTATAGAATTAGTTGAACTTTTAATCGCACTTGTTATAGTTTCTAAATTAGTACTTCCTGTAGCACCATACAACAAAGCTATACCATATAGCAAAAAGGCAGTAGAAAAAGATCCCAAGATAAAATACTTTAAGGCAGATTCATTAGATTTTAAGTCTGTACGTCTATATCCAGCTAAAACATAAGTGGAAATAGAAGCTATTTCTAAACCTAAGAAAATCATAACCATATCAGCAGCTGAAGCCATTAACATCATTCCTGATGTAGCAAACATTATCAAAGAGTAAAATTCCTCTGGTGAATGATCTTCATCTTCTAAAAAGCTCAATGAGCCTAGGGTAGCTAGCAACGCAACAACAAGAAAGATAAAGATAAAAGCTAAACTCATATGATCGAGTAAAACCATATCTCTAAAAGCTGTTAATGGTTTTCCATCCTTAGCAGCATCAGTAACTATTCCCCATAATTTTCCAGCGGCAACGCCTGCAGTAAATATACCAGTGACGTTTATAAATACCAAATCTTTATAAGACTTTTTGTTCAAAGCCCCAAAGAGTAAGGTCATAATGCCTGTTATAGAAATAATTATATGTGGTAGCACATAATGATAGTTAATATTCAAGGGTTGCATAACAGATATTCTCTCTATCTTTTTACTTTAAAGTAGCTACTGAAGTTGTTGGTTTATGTGTTTCAACTACTGTACGAATTTGTTTAATTTGTTCAGCACTTCGGCTAAGGAAAAAGCTAGGATAAACTCCCATAAAAATAATTAATAGTACTATAGGAACTAAAATACACTTTTCACGGAAATTAAGGTCTGACAAGTGATGGTTTTCCTCATTAGTAATTTCCCCAAAAACAACTCTCTGAACCATCCAAAGCATATAAACGGCTGAAAGTATTACTCCTGTAGTAGCAAGAGCAGCAAAAGCTCTAGGATAAGTAGAGTTAAAGGTACCATTTAAGATCAAAAACTCACCAACAAAACCATTCAAAAGAGGTAGCCCTATAGAACTAAACGCTATTATAAGAAACAATGTGGAAAAGACTGGCATAGGTGTAGCAATTCCACCAAACTCAGAAATTTGACGAGTATGGCGACGCTCATAAATCATACCTACTACCAAAAATAATGCACCAGAAGAAACACCATGGTTTAACATTTGATATAATGAACCTTGCATTCCCATTTCAGTAAATGCAAACATTCCTAACATAACAAAACCTAAGTGACTTACTGATGAATAAGCTATAAGCTTCTTCATATCTGGTTGTACCATTGCAACCAAAGCACCATAAATAATACCTATTACAGCTAATACCATTATAGGAACTGCAAATTTATGTGCAGCTTCAGGAAACATTGGTAAATTAAATCTCATAAAACCATAAGTTCCCATCTTAAGCAAAACACCTGCTAGTATTACAGAACCAGCTGTTGGAGCTTCTACGTGAGCATCTGGTAACCAAGTATGGAAAGGAAATAGAGGAACTTTAATAGCAAAAGCTAAGCCAAAAGCAGCAAACATCCAAAATTGTTGATTAGGTGTAAGAAAATTGCTTTCTGCTAAGTTTTTGGTAATGACCATCATATCAAAAGTTGCTTTTCCACCTTGGTGATCGCCATGTATTAAGTACAAAGCGATAATAGCAACTAACATTAGTAAACTTCCTACCATTGTATAGAGAACAAATTTAATAGCAGCATAAATACGGCGTTCTCCGCCCCATACACCTATTAAAAAGTACATTGGGACAAGCATAATTTCCCAAAACAGGTAGAAAAGTATCATATCCATTGCTAAAAACACGCCTATCATGCCTGTTTCCAGCACCAGCATAAATGCTAGATATTCGCGTACTTTGTCATGAACAGCAGTCCATCCAGAAAGTATAGCAATTGGCATTAGGAAAGTAGTTAGTAAAACCAACCACATGCTTAAACCATCTACCTCTAAATGGTAATTGATTCCTAAACTTTCTATCCAAGGCACGTTTACAATTAAAGAAGGATCTCCTGTCCACCAAATTAGTGGTAAAGAAGCTATAAATGTAAGCAAAGTAAAGAATAAGGCCATACGACGCAAAGTTTCATCGCTTTTGCCTACAATTTGGTCATACATCAGCATTATAACTGTGCCAACTATTGGTAAAAAAACTAGAATATTAAGAAGATAGGGTTTTAAGGCATCCATATTTTTTTCCGAATTAATAATTACTGTCTAGAAAATACGTATAAAAACCAGCTAATAAGAAACAGTGCACCACCAAAAACAAAAGCAGCATAAAGCCTGGTAAGCCCTGGCTGCATTTGACGTAAACCTACACCTATAAGATTTACTAATTTTGCTAAACCATTAACTGCACCATCTATTATTCCTACATCAAAAAACTTCCAGAATACATTTGTAGAAATCGATTTCAGTGGGTTAACAATTACTGCATCATAAATTTCATCAATGTAGTATTTATTTTCTAAGAATGATGGCATTGAAAGCATAGGTTTACCTTTGAAGACTACAAAACCTATTCCAATTGCAATTAATGCTACAACAGATGAAAGAATTGTAGACATTAACTCTGCACCGTGATCTTCAGCTAAATGCTCTCCTCCATTGCCAGGAATAACTGGAGTTGTGATAACTGGAGCTAAAAATTCATAGAAAGCATGTGTTGTATGGTGTAATGATTCAGGAACAAATTTAAGTAGTCCCTCTGGTATCCCCATAAAACCACCAACAACTGAAAGGATAGCAAGTATAATTAAAGGTAAAGTCATTGCTAAAGGTGATTCATGTGGATCTTTGCCATGTCCGCCATGTCCATGATCATCATGCCCTTTATGGTCATCATGTCCATGTCCACCACCATGATGGTCATCATGTTTTACATTTCTAAAGCGCTCTTCTCCAAAGAAAGTAATAACCATCATACGAGTCATATAAATTGCAGTAATTGCAGCAGTTAAAAGACCTAAAAGCCAAAGTATTGTACCTAAACTTCCTGGTAATACAGTAGAACTTCTTACTTTCCAAAGAATTTCATCTTTACTAAAGAAGCCTGAAAGTAGTGGAAATCCAGCTATTGCTAAAGTACCTGCTCCCATAGTAAAAAAGGTAATTTTTAGGTATTTGTTTAATCCGCCCATATTGCGCATATCTTCATCATGATGCATAGCATGAATGACGCTACCTGAACCTAAAAATAGTAGAGCTTTAAAGAAAGCATGTGTAACTACATGGAAAAATCCTGCTGCAAAAGCACCTGCTCCACAAGCTAAAAACATATATCCAAGTTGTGAAACGGTTGAATAAGCCAAAACTTTCTTGATGTTCCATTGAGAAAGACCTATGGTAGCGGCAAAGAAGGCAGTTAGCCCACCTACTATAGCAACAATTGTAAGTGCCATAGGAGCTTTTCCAAAAATCATATTGGAACGCACTATCATATAAACACCAGCTGTCACCATTGTAGCAGCGTGGATTAGAGCAGAAACTGGAGTTGGGCCAGCCATTGCATCTGGAAGCCAAACAAAAAGTGGGATTTGTGCACTTTTTCCTGTTGCACCTATAAAAAGCAAAATTGCAATCGTAGTTAAACCGCCAGCAAATAAAGCATTTGTAGTTAAAGGATCAGCTTGTAATTTTGTAGCTAGAGTAAACACACTTGCTACTCCAGGCTTATCAATAAAGCTAATAGTGTTAAAGTGATAGAAAATTAGCATTACTCCTAAAGCAAAGCCAAAATCACCTATACGGTTTACAACAAAAGCTTTTTTAGCTGCATCACCAGCATAACCTTTTAAGAAATAATACCCAATTAGCAAATAAGAGCAAAGACCAACACCTTCCCAACCAACAAACATCATTAGGTAATTGTCACCTAATACTAGGGTAATCATCATAAACATAAATAGGTTCAAATAAGTAAAGAACCTATAATAACTATCTTCCCCACTCATATAAGCAGTGGCAAAGATATGAATAAGTAGGCCAACCCCAGTGACAAAGAGGATCATTACTCCTGAAAGAGGATCCATCATAAAAGCAAAATCTGCTTGAAAGCCACCCACATTAATCCAAGTAAAAAGGGTATCGCTAAGCCTGCGAACCCCAGCAGCATCAGGTGTTTGACTTAGGAGTTTTGAAAAACTAGCAAAAGCAGCTATGACAGAAACAGCAATAGAAGAACAGGCAATCAGTGCAATTATGCGCTCTGACATTTTTTTGCCAAATAATCCCAAAATGGTAGCGCCTATTAAAGGTGCAAAAACTATTACTCTTAACATTTATAACGCCTCTAATTTTATATTAGTCTAAGCAAATCAATATATTACCCGACTTCATAGAGTCTTTACTACTAATTCTTAAAGCTTTAGTAAATCTACATCATCTGAATTGAGAGACTGACGATTACGGAAAATTGCAATAACCAAAGCTAGCCCAACGCCTGCTTCAGCCGCAGCAACAGTCATAACAATGAACACAAAAAGTTGACCAGAAATCTCTCTATAAAAACTGGAAAAAGCGATAAGGGTTAAATTTACAGCATTAAGCATTAGCTCAATACACATAAAAATGGAAATAACATTTCTTTTAACAAAAACGCCTACAGCGCCAATTGTAAATAACACTGCACTAAGCGCTAAATACCAAGACAGTGGTACCATAAAAATCTCCCTTTAATCTTTTTCGCGACGAGCCAAAACAACTGAACCAACAATGGCTAGCAAAATTAAAATAGAAGTCAACTCAAATGGCATTAGGTAAGTAGTATACAAACCATAGCCTATACTTTGACTATCGCCTATCATAGGCTTTTCTGTTTTAAAAGTTGGTTCTTGTACAAAACGTAAAGCGTAAATTATTTCTGCTGCTAGCGTTATAGCAAAAGGTACAGCTAGTATATAAAGATATTTATATTTATCTAATGCACTTTCTTCCTTACGTATATTTAAGAGCATTATAACAAATATAAATAAAACCATTATAGCGCCAGCATAAACAATAATTTGGATAGCGCCAAGAAACTGGGCTTGAAGACTTACATAAAGTGCAGCTAAACAAGCAAATAAGCCAATCAAAGAAAAAGCGCTATAGAGTGGGCTTTTTTGTAATATTACGCTAAGTCCTGCACCTACAGATAAAACAGCTAAAATTAGGAAAAAAATCTGTTCTAATCCCATAACAATCCCCTAGTATAAAAATAAGGCTATGCCAGCAACTAAAACAACATTGGCTAAAGCCACTGGGATCATGAATTTCCAACCAAATTTCATTAATTGATCATAGCGGAAACGAGGTAAAGTTCCACGTAACCAAATATACAAAACTAAGAAAAAGAGGACTTTTAAAGTAAAGTATATAGGTCCTAGTAGAGGAACTTCTTTAACAAATGGCCCATGCCAACCACCTAGGAAAAGCAATGTAGCCATAGAGGAAGCTGTTACCATATTGGCATATTCAGCAATAAAGAATATAGCAAATTTCATTGAGCTATATTCAGTATGGAAACCTGCTACTAATTCAGTTTCTGCTTCTGGTAAGTCAAAAGGCACACGGTTAGTTTCTGCAATTGCAGAGATTAAAAAGAGCAAAAAGCCTATGGGTTGAGTAAATATATTCCATTTAGGTATCCAACCTGCACTCCAAGCCCAAGGATTCATCTGTTCTTTAACAATTTGCACTAAGTCTAGAGAACCGCTAAAAAGAACAACCCCAATAATAGAAAGGCTTAGAGTCAACTCATAGCTAATCATTTGAGCCGAAGATCTCAAGCCACCCATAAGAGAGTATTTGTTGTTAGAAGACCAACCAGCTAAAACAATTCCATAGACACCCATACTGGTAAGAGCAAAAACTACTAATAAGCTGATATCCACTTGAGTAATACAGAGAGGAATTTTGCGTCCCATTATTTCTATAGCATCCCCAAAAGGGATAACAGAAACCGTGGCTAAGGCAGGAACTAAAGCTACTACAGGAGCAAGCATGTAAAGCGTTCGATCTGCTTCTAGTGGAATAACCTCTTCTTTAAAGAAGAATTTGATTCCATCTGCAAGAGGTTGAAGCATACCAAATGGCCCTACTCGGTTAGGCCCTAGTCGCATTTGAATAAAGCCTAATAGACGGCGTTCTAGCAGTACTATATAAGCTAGTGCAGTCATCAATATGAAAAAGACTACACCAATTTTCACTGACCATTCGATTAGTAGATATATATCCATAAATTGTTTTCCAGAGAAAGCCAGATTTTCTTTCCCATAACCTAAAGGAAATTGATAGAACCTTTACAAAGATGAGGAATTATTTTGGCAAAGCAATAGGATAAGAGAAACTGCTTCTTTACTCAAGCTTTTGTTCCTAATTCTAAGGCAAACTACTGTTTACTATCTCTATAAATTAGACTTCTAGCTTGTGCTTACAATAGGATTCAAAGTGGTAGTTGACTTGCCTAGAGTAGATTTAACTTCAAAAATACGGTCAGGAAACTCTAACTTAAGAATTTGTTCTACTAATTGATACTTTAATGTCAAAAATCGCCCTGAGTAAAGTTCTGAAAGAGGTTGAGCTATATCAGCAAATAGAGGATCAAAAATATTGCTTCGTCCTCCTATTACAATCTTTCCTCCTTCACGACGAAGATATCCTCCTCCTACTACAAAAAATTCCACTAAATTTTCTTCAAATCGCTCCCCAAATGTTACTTCTAAATATTCACGAACCTTAGCTACTGCTAAAGTATTATTTCTTTCAGTATGAGGAAGTATACTTAACATTGGGTGATCAGCTAGTATTATTAAGCAAAATTTAAAGGATCTGTCTTCTTTTAAATCTCCTGTAGCAAAATATTCTGTTAGCATTTGCTTACTCTCTGGCACAATTGTACCTGTTGAAGCAAGAAGCGTATCTATATCTATTCTAAACATTTCTGTACGATCTAAATGATCTGCTACTTGTTCTTTGGTCAAATCTACTACTGTTTTACCTGCATCTCCATAACTTTCCATACAAGAAAAAATCAAGTTATAAACTTCTTTACTTACAGAAGGAAAGCTAAGTAATAGATCTCTCTGCTTAAGAGGAATTAAATTCTCATAGCGTTTTTGAAAAAGTACAGCATATTGAACATAACGTCTTAGATCTCCGCGACGTATTAACAACATACTTTTAAGTAATGAAAGTTTATCCTCTAGCTTTTTGTTAAGAAAACCACGATAAAACTTATCAAAACTTTCCACCTCTTGCTCAGAAATAGGTGTATCTAAAGCACAACGCCCTTCTGCAACTAATTGGTTAATAATCTTTTCTTGGTTTTCCATAACTAAATTTTTGTTTCCTTAATACGTTTTTAAGGCTTATCTACACTAACCACTATTTCATTAGAGGCTGGACTTTCTCCATTTTCATAAACTGCTGTAACAACATAATTGAAATTGGTCTTACCAGTAACACTAACATTATCAGTAAAAGTTGTCATTGTAGCAGGTACAATACCAACTAAATTTATAGGGTTTAGTATTACAGGTGATGAAAGAGAGCGATAAACGTTATAGCGCAATAAATTATTTGTTTGTGTAGCACCAGCTAAAGAAATTATTTTAGTTAAGCTTTGGTTACCATTAGAATCTATTAGAGTTACAGCAACAGATTTAATTGTACCGGGATTAACTTGACTGGCAATTCCTGAAACTGAGAAGTTAACATTAAATGTTGTTTTTCCTATAACAGGATTATTTACCATAGTTAGAGGGAAAGGTGAAAAGTTCTGTAGCCCTCTATCGCCTAAAACTCCTAGAGCAAAAACTACTTTCCCATCTCCATCTAAATAAGCAACTGTCATCCCTACAGTATCAGCATCCATATCTACAGCATCAAGATTTATTCCTACTGTATCATCTTTATCAAAAATTGCCCCATTGCTATTCATAATCATTGGAGCAGTTCCACCTCCAGCACGCCCACTTATATTAGTAACTTTTGGAGCTAAAGCTAGTACTCCTGCGTCATCCCGAATACCACTAGCCCAAATGCTGGCAGAAGGAAATTGTCTTACTCCCTTTAAAGTAAAGGGGAAGTTAGCTGTTTGTTTACCAGTAAAATCTAATGGTTTTGCAAATATAGATTTATCCCCAAATAATAACAAACTTCCATTACGCGGAGTAACTACGCCTTTAAGGTTTTTGTCAAATAGCAATATGGAAATACCACTCTTTAAACCTAAATTTCCATCAGGATCAGAAACCGTAAAATCAGCAATAGCTTTATTCTTTCCTTTTAATACTACGCTTAAATTAGAAATACTTGGAGCTTGACTACTAGCTTGTGGCTTAGGTGAATGTATATTCGTAGTTTCTTTAGAGCGTATTACCCCATAATGATAACTTGTAGGTTGACCTGTTTCTAGATCAATTATTGAGTTCTTTTGATCGCTATTTTCCAGATCTTGCAAATTCAAAACAGGTGTAGCTGGAATAGATGAATTTGGGACTTGCCAATTTAAAGTAACTTTGTTTGTTTGTGCACTGGCTTGGAGATTGCGAACTGGTTCAAAACTATTTTTTTGGCTAAAGAAATTTTTTGCAAATTCATTGGCATTAACAGAACCCCAACCAGTAACTAGATCATAATTGTCTTGAGCATTAAATCCTATCACTCCCGCTATATTATTATTACCTACAGTAACATCATTATACACTTTAGTAGTATTCACCGCTTGGTTAGCACCTAAGGCATAAATACGGAAATTAGCATTTCCAACTCTTACACCTTTATTAAATTGCTCAACCAAAGTCATTATTCCAGCCCAACAAGGAGCAGAAGCACTAGTGCCACCAATAACTGTAATAATCCCACCTTGAACAATAAAATAACCTGGTGCAATTGGATTTGCTAACAAGGCTACATCAGGCAAAGCACGTTTATTATCTTTAGGAACACCTGCACCTATTTGATAAGCAGGTTTTGCAAAAACAGTGCTCAAGCCTCCTCCACTACTTCGACCATTATTCCAAACCATTTCGCTACCATAACCTGTAGCATCTCCACTAGCATTAAACATTGGATCAAGACTTGTTCCACCAACAGCAACTACATTAGGTGAAGAAGCTAAACCATTAACAGCTAGGCGTCCATCCTGACAATCGTTTGCACCATTATCTCCAGAAGCAACAAATGTAGTTTGTCCTTGTGTTACGCCTTGAGCATAAAGTGAATCAAAGAACTTTGTGCTATCAAGCATCAATTTTTGCTCACACAATCCAAAGCTTAAATTAACTATAGGAATGTTAGGAAAATCATTATAAATAGATTGCAAAGACTGAGAAATTTTTGGAGCAATTATGGCTTGAACATTTGCTTTAGGAGCAACAGCACCTGCAAGCTGAACATCTAGAAGTACTTCTGTCTCTTCTATTCCTCCTAGATTAGAAACTAGCCCAAAGGGGAAAACTTTTTTAGGATCATTTGCTGGAAGTCCAAAATTAGAACGAAATTTTTGTACATCACTAATATTAAAATCACAACGTGCTGCAATCGCAATATCTTGACCAGTTCCATCAATACCTTGAGAAAGTAGAGGGTTAGTATTATAAACTACTGCAAAATCCTTTGGAGCTATTGCCATTCGGCCATTATTTGTAGCAAAGGTTTCTGTATCACTTTTTTGCTTATTTAAATTTTGGAATTCAGATTGTTTTTTATGTAGAGGCAAAGGTTCAGAGAAATTTTCTAAACCTAAGATAGTTAAAACGGATTCAGAAAACTTTTCTGGAATTTCAGGAACATTACTGTTAGCAAAATATTCTCTACCCTGATATTTATACTTGTTAATTCCTACTTGAAAAGTTCTTTCTATATTTGCAATAGTTCCAGTAAAGTCTATCGCTAAACGGTTTGGCCAAGTACGTTTTATAGTAAATCCTTCTGCTTTTAACCAATCAACCATTGATTGATATTCATCTTTAGACCTGCCAAAACGCTCTCCAAATTCATTAGGAGTAATCCATTTATGATAATTTGTAGATGTTTCATCATGCAAAGAAACAATAAACTCATTAAGCTTTGTGCTATCTGCTACATTTAAAGCTAAAGTTAGCTCTAGTTCCTTAGTTTCAAGCATTGGAGCAACAAAGGTAGAAAAATTTATTTCTGGCCGAACTTTTTGAACTACTAAATCAGTATTTACTCTTTCCTTTGCAGAAACACTAAATTCTTTAGTAGAAAAAATAATAATGCTAAATATTCCTAGTATTAGCGTAAGTAAAAGTAAATAGTGGTTTAATACAGAACGCCGTGAAAAACTCCCTAACATTTGTCCAAACTCCTAAAATTTTAGCCTAAAAAATAAAGATTTATATGTTATGTAAAACACTAGAAACTATAAAGAATGATAGCGACTTTCCAAAAGTCAGTCCAGAAAATTAACCTTTGTTATTTCATATTTAGATATTGTATATTTTATTGCCATGAGCCTAATCAAACACAGTTGTAGCGTTTGTGGGACAGATCTAGAGTTCCCTGAACAACTAGCAAGAGTTTGCTGCCCTCAATGCCATAACCATTTTGCTGTAGAAATTTACGAAGATCTTGTTAGCTTAAAATGGCTTAAAAATATTCCTACTTTTTCTAAAATAGAGTTATCGGATTCAGGTAACACACAACTTAGTTTACCAGAACAAATAAAAATTCTAGATAAAGAAATTTACACTATAGATCGTAGAGTAAAACAATATCGTAGTTCAGCTTCATCTAGCTTCTTAGTTGCTTTTTTATTTTTCTTTTTTGCTCTTTCGGGGCTACTTATTGATCGGCTATTAATGGCACTTTGTTGCGGAACAGTTTTTACCGTAATGATTCTAATTACGGGTAATATCTTACAAGAATCTGCTAAATCACGGAAATCTTTAGCAATTTTAGTTTATCAAAGGGAGTTACTTGCTCGTGAAATTAGTCCTAGTCAGCCTAAAGTCTTCTAACACCTTTATTCCACAATAATTAAGAATTAATTAATTTCCTAATTTGGCTTACGGATTCCTAATTTCTGCATACGGCTACGAAGTGTATTAGGATTTATTTTTAGAATAACAGCAGCACCTTTTGCTCCTTCAATAATCCAACCAACATTCTCAAGAATCTTAAGTATATATTCTCGCTCAATTTCTTCTAGGCTTTTATATTCGGTTACTGTAAGTGATTGTTTTACTTGCTTTAATAATGGGAATTCATCCTCAATATGAAGAACAGAACCATTTGCTAAAATCAAAGCTCGTTCAACTACATTTTCCAATTCCCTAATATTTCCAGGCCAAGAATAAGACATAAACTGCTGAATTGTTTCTTGGCTGATAGATGTAATTTTTTTCCCCATTGCAGTCATATGTTTATTAACAAAGTATCTAACTAATAAAGAAATATCTTCTTTTCTTTGACGCAATGCAGGCAGATCAATAGGAAATACATTAAGCCTATAATAGAGATCAGCGCGGAAGGTTTTCTCCTCAACCATAGCTTTGAGATTTCGATTAGTAGCAGCAATTACTCTAACATCCACTTTTAGAGTTTTAGTGCCTCCAACTCTTTCAAATTCTTCTTCCTGTAATACTCTTAAAAGTTTAGCTTGAACTTCTAAAGATATTTCCCCTATTTCATCTAAAAAAATTGTCCCTCCGTTAGCAAGCTCAAATCGACCAATACGTTGAGAAATAGCACCTGTAAAAGCTCCTTTTTCATGTCCAAAAAACTCACTCTCAATAAGTCCTGCTGATAGTGCGGCACAATTGACTTTAATTAATGGACGATTTTTTCGTTTGCTACGATTATGAATAGCATGAGCAATTAACTCTTTTCCTGTACCTGTTTCACCTATGATAAGTACTGTAGAATCCGTGTTTGCTACTTGTTTTACCTTTTGGAAGACCTTTTCCATTGAGCTAGAAGTTCCAACTATTTCTTCAAAATTGTAAGAGCTTTTTATTTCTTCTTGTAAATATAAGTTTTCTAATTCTAAAGCATGAAGTTTTTCTTCTGCCACTTTACGGTCGTTAATATCCCTAAGAATAATTGTATATAAACGTTGTCGTGCTACAGTAACTTGTGAAACAGTAGCTTCAATAGGAAACTCTGTTGCATCAGCACGAAGAGCCATTAAGCCCTCTTGTACCCAAAAACTTTGTTCTGTTTTTTTACCTTCTATAACAGATTGAATATATTCTTTAAGTAAATCACCTAGTTTTTTAGTAAGAAATTGGTTAAAAGATCTTCCTATAGCGTCTTGAGAAGAACAACGAAAAACTTTCTGAGCAGCTTCATTAAAGAGAGTTATGGACAAGCTATCATCTATGGTTA
Source organism: Blastocatellia bacterium (assembly GCA_039812885.1). Lineage (GTDB taxonomy): Bacteria > Acidobacteriota > Blastocatellia > Chloracidobacteriales > JADJPF01 > JADJPF01. The sequence goes on along the minus strand of JBDIBI010000001.1, from coordinate 254,196 downwards.
CAATAGCATCCATAGCTGAGGCTAATATACTGGCTAAGCGTTGTTGATTTTCTTGCAGAGCTTTTTCAATTTTTTTGCGTTCAAGTTCAACTCTTGCTCGACTAGCAAAAATATGAAATATGGAAACAAATCGTGGTTCTTCTGGCATTGGTTTAGTATCAAAAACAACTAAATGACCAAGAACCTTGCCTTGAGAATCTACAAGTGGTACACCTAAATATCCTTCAACTTCTAATCTAACTAAACCAAGGTCTTCAGGAAATTTCTCTCTTATCCCACTTGGATAATGACAAATCCTACCGCTAAGTACATCTTTGCAAGGTGTTCCTTCTAGAGAAAACTCTACATTGTTACGAAAATCATCTGGCCCCCAATAGGCAAGAGTTCTAACTCTAGTATTAACATCAGCAAATTCAGCAACAAAAGCATATTTAACCTTAAGTGCTAAGGCCAAATGCTTAACAAGTGAGCGAAAAAACTCATCCCCAATAGCTGTAGCAGTTCCTTCAACAATTGCACGAAGGACAGTTTCTTCTGATTGCACAGTTTCTAGATTAGAAATTTGTAACAAATTTATGTTTTTAGGATTTGGCATTCTTTTTACAAGTTTTTAAATAAAGTTAAAAGACGGACAAGCTTGCCCATCTTTTTCTAATTTTCATATTATAACTTGCAAAAAATATGCTTCAATCCTAACAAAACATAAATCTAGCTAGCTATTGCCATTCTTTTAAAATTTCCTTTTTTCTCAACCTCATCCATAACAGTTAACATATATGTAAAAAGTTCTTGTGCTTGTATATAACCTCTGATTTCTCTGCTAGTTAAATCTTTTACTACAGGTAACCAGCTAAGTTCATAATCATGCATTGTAGTAGCTGCAACTAAAGCATTATCCGTAATTGTTACTGCAATCGGATTAGTAACCATAAACTCAGCAACTTTAGATTTGCTATTTGCACCAGATTCAACAGCATGTAAGAGATCTGTACGTGTTAGGACTCCATCTAAACGTGTTCCATCACTAGAAACATAAAAGAAATTTGGCATTTTATTGCTACCATACCAAGTTAATATTTCCCCAAAAGTAGTGCTAGGAGCAAGAACAGGTTGGGAAGATAATTCCATAAAATCAGTCACTAGATATTTTTGTAAAGCTTGCTTTATAACTGGACTATTATGGCCAATTTCTCCTGTTCGTCGATTAACTGAGTGCATTATCAGATGGTTTAATGGGCCAAGAGAACTAGTAATTTCTTTAAATATCTTACGTCCCATTACAATGACTTCTACTGGAGTTCTAGCACGTACACTAGCATTACGAGGATTATCATTGACCAAAGCCATTTCTCCAAAATAAGCTCCTTGTCCTAGAACAGCTAAGACTTCTTGTTTGCCGTTTTCGCGAACAATTTCAACTTCACCTTTTTCAATAATATAGAAATAAGAAGCTGGATCGCCTTGTCTAAAGATATAATCTCCTGCTTCATAATGTGCATGAGAAATTCTTTCTGTTAGATTAGCTTTTAAGTGAGCAAGATCTTTAGAAAAGACTAATTGCCATGCCCAGTCAAATCCAGCTTTAATTCTACGTGACCAAGAAGGAAGCTTAAGTAAATAAACTCCTCGCCAAATAAACCAAGCCAAAAATCCAGACATTTTTACACCAAACATTTCTGCTACTGCTTGATGACCTCCTAAGGAACAAAGCTGACCTAAAGGTCTAAAATAGAATGGTTTAGTAGGTTGATTTTGTAAAGTCGCCAGAATATTATTTGCTACTTGTCTACCTTGGCGTTCTGCAAATTGTCCAGTAGGGGTACAAAGCTTGTTATCAAAACTGTTAATGATCTGTGCACAATCTCCTATAGCCCAAGCATTGTTATAATCTAACAAACTCATATTTGCTTTGGTGACAAGTCTTCCATTTTTTTTAATTACATTTAGCCTTTCGACTATTGGAGAAACCTTAGTACCAATTGTGCAAACAATAGTACTACCAATAATTGACTGCTGATCATTTAGCCCAACACCTTCTGGAGTAGCTACTATAACTCGGCGGTTAAGCAAGACTTTAATTCCTGCTTCTTGCATTTTTTTACCAGCAAATTCTCCTAATTCTTCTCCGATTTCTGGAAGTAATCTAGATTGAGAGTGAATTAAGGTTATGGAAATATCTTCTTTTCTAATATTTTGGAAGAACTTAGCACTATTTTTGGCTAAATCATTAATTTCACCTGCTACTTCAACACCACTATAACCACCACCAACTACAATAAAAGAAAGGTAGCGAAGTTTTTCTTCTGGATTATCACAAACCTCAGCTTTCTCAAATTGTTGCATTATATGAGCACGTAAATTGATAGCATCTCCTATTGTTTTGAGTGGAAAAGCATGATCAGCCATCCCTGGGATTGTACCTAAATTAACTGCGCCACCACAGCAAATAACTACATGATCATAAGAAAGGTAACGTGATGAAGAATCATAACCTTCATACTCAATAACATTATTTTTTAAGTCTATGCTGCGCACATCTTCAGTTCGACAATGAACGCCTGGAAGCATTTGTCTTAGTGGTGCAATTACATCCTCTGCACTTAGTGAAGCCCCTACGACCTCTGCTAATAGAGGATGAAATACCATATGATTTTCTTTGTTAAATAGAACTACTTCATAATTTTTAGGTAACTGTTTACGTAATGTGCGAGCGCACTTAACTCCAGCAAAACCACCACCAATAATTACAATTCTGTGAGTACTCATAAATTTTTATCCTATTTTGTTTGATGTGAGATGTTATGTTTGATTGGGTTAATTTGAGGTCTAAATTAGCAGTTAATTTTTGTAACCAATGAGGTTTTCTCCTAGGCATATGACATAGCCATATAATATTTAACTTAAGGCTTTTATTGGTGGCATTATAACTGTTTCTTCTTGTGTTTTAGTTAGTTTAGCAATTAAAGTATCTAAAGAGAAAAACCCACCACCAAAAGCTAAAACAATTAGAGCAGTAACTAAGAACAAAAATGGAGGAGCAGTAATAAAACCATCTGGATTAGCAAAAATATTTTTAACTTCATCAATATGTGCAGTGAGATAAGCAACTATCATTGTAGAAGCTAGAGGAAAACTTATTAAACGTGAACCTAATCCTAACATTAATAACAAGCCGCCAAAACATTCTATTGATCCTGCCATCATTGCATTAAGTTTAGGCATTGGAATATTAAGGCTTGCAAAAAATTCTGCTGTGCGATCTAGATTCATTAACTTACCTTTTCCTGTAAGAAAAAATTGCCAACCCCAATAAAGCCGCATTCCTAAAAGCAATGGGCTACCAAGATAGCTCAAAGCTTTTGTATAAAGTTGATAACCATTATCTAATTTTTCTACTAACTTGTTTTGTGACATAAAATACCTCTCTTAATAAAATTAAAATCCTATTAGGAAATAAGCTGTAAAGCAGTGCTTGTTAGCCCCGCGATAGTTAAAAACAAGTGGTTGCTTCACAGCTATCTTGTTGATTTTCTAGCAAGTCTTTAAGTAATGCTGACAAAAACAATGAACAATTAATTAACTTTACATTTTCGCTTTTTAAAGCTTTTAAGGCATATATGCCCTGTTGATCTATGTAAGAAACTCTACTTAGATCTATAGCAACAATAGTTTTACTATCAAAGTTCTTATAAAATTCACTAATTAATTCTTTTACCCAATCAGAAGTAATTTTTCCTTCCAATTGGAGAGTTACTCTGCAATTATCGTTTTTTACTTCTGTTATTCTTAACATTTTCTACCTCTCTTTTGTCAGACACTATTTAGATAGGGCAAGGCTTGTGCCAAAAATAAATATTTCAGAAAAATCACAGTAATCCATTGAAAAAAGAGTGTTTATAGGATTTCGGTAAGTTCTGTGAAGCTAAAAATAAAATAAGGTTGCTACGAAATATCGTAGGGCTACGAAATATCGTGGAACATCAAGCTACGAAATATCGTGGGAAAGTTCTCAAAGTGTATGCAGGAAGAGTTTCGGAATTAGTTCTGCTTTAGTTGCTACTAATCAAGCAGTTAGGTAAAATCACAGGTTGTGTTAAAAAAGATAGAAATTTTAAGAAAGCTTCTAATTAGATAAGGATTATCATCAATGGGATTGGGTTTAGCTATAAAAGCTTTTTTTGCACTTTTAACCTCTGATACTTTACCTGAGAATTTACTAAAAGATCTAAAACTTCGTCGTGATGAGGTCAAAGAAATTCCTCAACAAACTGCACCTTCACCAGCAGAGATTCGTAAGCGTGAGCAAGAAAATCAAGCACGTGCTGTTCAACTTTTGAACATTTTGCAAAGAGATGCCCGGCTTGTTGACTTTTTGCGTGAAGATATCAAACCCTATCCAGATGCTCAAGTGGGTGCAGCAGTACGTAACTTACATGAGAGCTGCCAACAAGTTCTTAATCGTTATTTACAACTTGAGCCTGTAATAAACTCTGCTGAGGGTGAATCTGTTGATGTAAAGGAAGGATTTGATCCTGCTAGCATTAAATTAATCGGAAATGTTTCTGGCAAACCACCATTAAAAGGCATCCTTCGCCATCGTGGCTGGCAAGTAACCAAAGTGGATTTACCTGCTTTGCCAGAAAATAATTCTCAATTAGTTTTAGCTCCAGCAGAAGTAGAGATTCCTTAACACAAACTTCCTAATTTATATTCTTTTAGGAATAATATGTAGGAGATATTAGTCTGAGGAATAAAATTATAAGCCTCAGAAAAATTAAATATGCATAAAGATACATCAAAAGCTAAATATATTGTTGGCATTGATCTTGGCACTACCAACTGTGCAATAGCTTCAACACCTTTTCTAAAAGAAGAAGGTGAAAAAGCAGAGATCTCGCTTTTTTCTATTTCTCAGTTAATCAATCCAAATGAAGTAGCTGAGCAAAAACTACTTCCATCTTTTCTTTATTTGCCAGGAGAATATGATTTTCCTAAAGGCAGCATCAACCTACCTTGGGAAAACAATCACACTAATGTAGTGGGGGAACTTGCCCGAAAACGTGGAGCTGAAAATCCTACTCGTTTTGTTTCTTCTGCTAAATCTTGGCTCTGTCATTCTGGAGTTAACCGCACTCAAGCCATTTTGCCTTGGCAAGCTCCAGCAGAAATTCCTAAGGTATCTCCTTTAGAAGCTTCAAAACTTTATTTAGAATATTTAAGAGAGGCTTGGGATTATAAACAATCTCAGCTTTCAACAAATGACAAACTAGTAGATCAAGAGATTTTATTAACTGTGCCAGCATCATTTGATATGGCAGCTCGTGATCTTACAATGAAAGCGGCTGAGCTTGCTGGTTTACATAATGTTACACTACTAGAAGAACCTCAAGCAGCTTTTTATTCTTGGATTGAAAGCCAAGGAGATGGTTGGCGTAAACAAGTAAAAGTCGGTGATCTAATTTTAGTTTGTGACGTTGGCGGTGGAACAACAGACTTTAGTTTGATTGCTGTATCTGAAGAAAATGGTGAGTTAATGCTTAACCGTGTTGCTGTAGGTGAACATATTCTCCTAGGTGGCGACAATATGGATCTAGCACTTGCTCGCCTTCTACAAGTCAGATTACAAGAACGAGGCACACGTATTGATAATTGGCAACTTCAAAGCCTTTGGTATCGTTGCCGAGTAGCCAAGGAACGTTTACTAACTGATCCTACTCTAGAGCGTGAACCTGTTACAATTCTTGGTAAAGGAACAGGGCTAGTAGGTGGCACAATCTCTACTGAATTAACTCGTGCTGATATAGAACAAGTTTTGCTACAAGGATTCTTTCCAAGCTGTAATTCTACAGATATGCCAGCTAAACAAAGACGTGTAGGTTTACAGGAAATTGGTTTACCTTATGCAGCTGATGCTGCTGTAACTAAACATTTAGCTAAATTCCTTTCTCAGCAAATACGCTCAAATTCAGAGTCAGACAAGTATCAAATTAGACAAACTGAGACAGGGTTTGCTTGCCCTACAGCAATACTTTTCAACGGCGGTGTAATGAAAGCCGACATATTACGACAACAAGTTGTTAGCACCTTAAACAAATGGCTTTCAGAAGCAGGGTTTGAGCCAATTAAAGAATTAACTTCTGATGATTTGGATACAGCCGTTGCACGTGGAGCAGCCTACTATGGTCAGGCTCGCCAAGGTCGTGGAGTCCGTATCCGTGGCGGTGCTGGTCGTACTTATTATGTTGGAATTGAAAGTTCAATGCCTGCAATTCCTGGTATGCCTGCCCCATTAAAAGCTCTTTGTGTAGTTCCTTTTGGAATGGAAGAAGGCACTTCAGCTAAAATACATGAACAGCAATTTGGTTTAATCGTAGGTGAACCTGCTGAGTTCCGTTTCCTTAGTTCAACTATCCGTAAGAAAGATCCTATAGGTACAATGATTGAAGATTGGGGTGATGAATTACAGGAACTTTCACCTCTAGAAGTTACCTTAGAGCTTGCTGGTCAAGAAGATAGCGTTCTACCAGTAGAGCTAGAATCTCGTATGACAGAAATAGGAACTCTAGAACTCTGGTGTGTAGCGCGAGATAATGAACATCGTTGGAAACTAGAATTTAACGTCCGAGAACAAGAAGAGTAACTTTGCGTCACATTTGCGATCCCCAGGAAAAAATCAAGCTTGAGCTTGATTTTCCCCTGGGGCTAATTTGGGTTGAACGACAATAAGCAAGATCTTTTCTAAATCATTCTCTGTTAGAAACGGAGTTAATCACTAAAATAGCTCAATTTGGTATTAGCTCAACCCATAATAACCAAGATCTTTTCTAAATCATTTTCTGTTAGAAACAGAATTAATCACTGAAATAGTTGAATTTGGTATTAGCTCAACCCATATTAGCCCGGGGTTTTAGCGAGTGAAACTAGCACAACCCCGGGAATTGAAACGAGTGCAACCCAAGCTTAAATGTAATGAGCACTAGAAATATATGAGTACAAAAAACGCTAAGTCAAAATATATCATTGGCATTGATTTAGGCACTACTAATTCAGCAGTTGCTTATATTAGTCGGCAAACTAGTGAAGAAGTGGAGTTTCCTGTAATTGAACTCTATGAAATTCCTCAACTAGTTGCTCCTGGAGAAGGTGCGCCAATTCGCACACTTCCTTCGTTTCTCTATATTGCTGGTGAATATGATATTGCAGCAGAAAGCCTTTGGTTGCCCTGGGATGAGCAAGCCCGCTATGCTACTGGGGTATTTGCCCGTGAGCAAGGAGCTTTAGTTCCTGGAAGATTGGTGAGTTCTGCTAAATCTTGGCTTTGTTATCCAGAAGTAGATCGTCGGGCTAAAATTTTACCTTGGGGTTCTGACCTTGGTGCAGATGCTTGTTCACCTGTTGAAGCATCCGCTATTTACCTTAAGCATATTCGGGACAGTTGGAATTATGAATTGGGGCAAACTCCAGAAACACGTTTTGAAGTTCAAGAAATTGTACTTACTGTTCCAGCCTCTTTTGATGAAGAAGCTAGAGAGTTAACGGTTGAAGCTGCTCATCAAGCTGGTTTTACCAACTTAACACTTCTAGAAGAACCTTTAGCTGCTTTTTACTCTTGGATTGTCACTCATCATGAAAGTTTTGAAAAATATGTAGCAGATAAAGAAACTATTTTAGTTTGTGATGTTGGCGGCGGAACATCTGACTTTAGCTTAATCAAAGTTAACAAAAATAATGATGAGGTTAAATTTGAGCGCACTGCTGTAGGTGAGCATTTGCTCTTAGGTGGCGATAATGTAGACTATGCGCTAACTTACCAAGTTCAAAACCAAATCTCTAATAAACTTACTCTTCAACAACGTGCTTCACTTTTGCGTCAATGTTGTAGTGCTAAAGAAAAACTACTAGGAGATGATAGCGAGCAAAAAGCTACTATTAGAATTGCTGGTAGTGGTAGCAGTTTAGTTGGAGGCTTAATTCAAGCTGAGTTAACCCGCGCTCAGGTTTTAGATCTAATTTTAGAAGGCTTTCTACCTGTTACAGAACTTAGCGAAAAACCAACTCATGAGAAACGTTCAGCACTAAGAGAAATAGGCTTACCTTATGAGTCAGACCCAGCTATTACTAGGCACTTGGCTGAATTTCTTTTGCGTGCTGGTGGTGGCTCTACTCCAATTCGACCTGATGCAATTTTATTTAATGGAGGTTTCTTTAAGCCTCCGATGTTAAGAGTGCGCTTAGCTGAAGCGCTTGTAAATTGGTTTGATGACGGCCAAGGCTGGTTACCTAAAATGCTTTCAAATGATGCTCTAGACACTGCTGTAGCTATTGGTGCAGCTTATTATGGCTTTGTGCGCCGTCAAGGTGGAATTAGAGTTGGTTCTGGAAGCCCTCGTGCTTATTACATTGCTATAACTAAAGAAGAGGATTTTAGTCATCAAGATAAAGTTACTGCTGTGTGTGTACTTCCAAGAGGAACAGAAGAAGGAACTAAAACAGCATTAGAAACAGGAAGTTATGAATTACAAGCCAATCGCCCAGTTAGCTTTGCTTTATGGAGTTCCACCTCTCGTCAAGGTGATAAATTAGGCGACATTATCACAACTAATAAAGAAGATTTACATCCTCATTCACCTTTAGTAACAGTAATTCGCTTTGGCAAACGTTCTACTGATATCAATATTCCTGTCAAAATAGTTACTGAGTTTACCGAAGTAGGAACACTAGAAATTTGGTGTGAATCTCAAGTTAGTGAACATCGTTGGCGACTTCAATTCCAACTTAGAAGAGAAACTCCACAAGTAAAAATCTTGCGCAAAGATACAGGGCTTTTACCTCAAACACACCAAGTAATAGCTGAAGAGTCTTTGGCAAAAGCAAAAGAAGCCATTGATCAAGTTTTTAGTCTTACAGATGGTCAAGATCCTAACAAAATTTGTAGACTAAACGCCAATCCAACAGAGCTTTTAGGCAAGTTAGAAGAAACCCTTGGCATAGGTCGTGATAGCTGGCCGCTAGAAGTTATCCGTAAGTTTGCAGATCAGTTATTAGAACTTTCTGAAGGGCGTCAATTAGGGGAAAAATTTGAAGCTCGTTGGCTAAATCTCTATGGATTTTGTTTACGTCCTGGTTTTGGCGATCCAGTGGATGATTGGAGATTGCAACAACTCAGAAAAATTTATCATCGAGGACTTTATTTTATTGATGATGAGCAATGTCAAGCAGAATGGCAAGTTCTTTGGCGTAGAGTTTGTGGTGGCTTTACCAAGGGGCAACAAATAGACTTTTATGAGCGTTATGGACATCAACTCTTAGGTACTCGTTCTAAAAAACGAGTTAGGCTTAATCCTCAAGTTGAAAGAGAAACTTGGCGAGCTTTGGCTAGCATGGAACTTCTGCCACAACAACAAAAAGTTGAGTTAGGTAATGCTTTGATCTCTCGTATTCAACAAGGTCATGCAGGAGAAAATGAATTTTGGTCTTTAGGTCGTATTGCAGCTCGAATGCCTTTTTATTCAACTATTGACACAGTTATTCCACCTGCTATTGCTACTCGTTGGATTGATTCAATATTAAATATTTCCACTTCTGCACAAGATCCTTATGTAGCAGCTTTGGCGCAAATGGCAGCACGAACTAATGATCCTGCTCGTGATCTTAGTGAAGCTTTACGTAGACGTGTTATCAGCAAAATACAAGAAATAGGTAAACAACTTCACTTGATTGAAAGCTTAGAAAGCTACATACCTGCTGAACAAAGAGATGTAGCACGTATTTTTGGTGATTCTCTACCACTAGGTCTAAAGCTTATTCAATAAAATATTATCAGAAATAAATCATACATTGGGCGATTGTCACTAGCTCAAGTTGAGTATTTTCGCTAAAATAGCCAAATAACCTCAGTAATAACCTAAAATTAATCTATTTAAGGCATTTCAAAACTTATTTCCAAGGAGGAAGTACCAAAATCTGGTACTGTTATTTTTAATGGAAGACATAGCAACGGATCTTTCAAATTATAGCCGAGAAGAGCGACTTCAATTTTGCCGCATTGTTGCTAATATGATAGCTGCTGATCATAAAGTTACTGAAGAAGAGCAATCTCATTTAGCCTTGTTGGTTTGGCAAGCTGGACTTTCAATGTTTGAAGAAGATGTTGCTGAAGCAATAAATCAAGAACTACAAAATCCTTCTTCTTTGGCTGATTTGATCAAACATATTGATAAACCTGATATGAAACGTTGGCTTTATAGGGTAATGGTAGAGCTAGCTTATGTCGATTCTGAATTAGCTTCAGAAGAGGTAGAAAAACTCAAGGAAATGGCTAGTGTATTTGAGCTTAATCAAGAAGCAGCAGAACAATTAATTAGCTGGACAAAAGATAGTATTGAGTTAGAACGTCAAGAAGCAGAAATAATGAGCCGATTGTAAAAACAATCGGCTTTCAGCTCATTACTTAACAGTATGTTCTACTACAGTGTCTCCAAATAAGTTCTTTTTCTGGGATTTATTGAGCAGGCCAGAGAGAACCATTTCGTGATAAGCCCTAACAACTTCTCCTTCCGGAATATTATTTGCGCGAGCTATTTCTCCTGCTTTTGGTAAACGATCTCCAGCTTTCAATTGGTTAGAGCTGATCATTGCTTCTAACTCGGTTTTTACTTGTAAATAAATTGGGCCAGCTTGTGAAATATCTCTCATCGTCAACTTCATTATCTATTCTTAGTGTAAAGGCTTTTGCGTCTTACACTGCCTCCTATCATATAAGTTTTTATTTAAGATTCTAGGAGCTAAGAAAAATACCCCTCAGATTTTTGATTTGTTTAAAACAAATCTTACTTGCTATTTTACAACTTAGTTTCTAAAGTCCTACAACCTTTATAGATAGAATTGCAGATTAAATCAAGTAATTATGCCCAATTTATAAAAATACTTTATTAATTTGCATGCTTAATGTGTTTTGTTGTTGAAGTAGTTTCTTTAGTAGTTTTATTTGTTTTACCTGACGCAACAGGCTTAGATGATTTTTCATTAGAACTAGTTTTATGAGCAAGTGCAGCTTTTGCAACAGGATTACCTGATGGTTTACTATTGGTAGCCTTACTTTGCACAGTATTACTACTATGAGTAGATGTGGTATTAGGTTTTGTAGTATTTACCTTATTATTGCCTCCTGATACAGCAGGTGTAGCACCATGTAATACCCTAGGACGAGCAGCTTCAGCATTATTACGCAAAGTAGTTGGTTTAGCTGTAGTCATAGAAGGATTATTTTTAGGTGTATTTGACTTATCATTTGTACTTTTTACAGCATTTGCTGGTGTAGTTATTTTATTAGTTGTATTTGGAGTTTTTGTAGGTGTTTGAGAATTTGTAGTCTTATTTGGAGTTGTAGTTTTATTTGTTGTAGATGAAGTTTTAGATGAAGTTTTACCAGAATTTGCAGCAGGTTTTGCTATTGCAGCATTAGTTTTATTTTCATTGCCAGGTTTATTTGTAGATTTTGTATTAGCGTTATTTTTGGGATCTGTTGATGGTTTTGCTCCTGCTACACCTAGATTGGGAGGAAGTTTCACTCCTTTAGGTGCAATTGGTTTTATAATATTTTCTTCATTAGCTGAAGTTGCTTTTGTTGACATTTTGCCAGCATTTTTTGAAGAAGGAATTTTATCTGCATGCCCAGAAACTTTATTATCTTGTGGAGAGTCTTCTGGATCATAACCTGGTGGCAAAGGTGGTGGAGGCAATACCTTACCACCTAATGAAGGTGTTGCATCGTCTGACATTAAAATTTCTGGCAATGGAACAGAACCATCAAATTGTTGGCCTTTAGCAGCAAGATAAGCTTCTAGTTTTTCTTTATATCTTTCCTCTTGAACATCTTTTATTTTTTCATCTGGTTCTGGAGTTTCAGGAAATTCTTCTATTTCTGTATCTTTCAAGTAATACTTCATAAAATCAATCCAAACAGGTAATGCAGCATGTCCACCTGTTTCACCTCTACCTAAACTTTTCTTCTCACCTTGATAACCAATCCAAAAACCTGCTACTAAGCTAGGTGTATAACCAATAAACCAAGCATCTGTAAAATCATTTACTGTACCTGTTTTGCCTGCAATTGGTCTTTGATTGAGTTGAGCTTCTGTAATAGATTTAATTTTCTTAGCTGTTCCTGATTCAACTACACCTTGCATTAACTCAATCATTGTAGCGGCTACATATGGAGAAGTTACTGGAACGATTTCAGGTTGTCTTTCTTCTAACAACTTTCCATTAGGATCTGTAATGCGTTTTATATAATGAGGTTTTACTCTTGAACCAAGATTTGGAAAAGTTGAATAAGCTCCAACCATTTCAATTAGTGGAACTTCTGTTGCTCCTAAAGCTGAAGGTAGATAAGGAGCCATTGGATTAGTAATTCCAAAACGTTTTACTGTTTCAGCTCCTTTTTGAATTCCAACAGATGCAAGCAATTTAACTGCTGGAATATTACGAGATTGAGCTAAAGCCTTACGTAAAGTAATTGATCCCATATAACTAGCATCATAGTTATGAGGAGACCAATCACCATAAGAAACTGGGGTATCTGAAATATACTCATCAGCTAACCAACCATCTTCTAATGCAGCAGAATAGATAAAAGGTTTAAAGCTAGAACCAGTTTGACGATTGCCTTGAGTGACGTTATTAAATTTAGAGAGGTTAAAATCATAACCACCAACCATTGCTTTTATATCACCTGTAGCGGCTTCTATACATACAAAACCGCCTGCAACTTGAGGAAGTTGTTCAAGATTTACAAGCAATTCTTTCTTTTCTGGAACAACTTTTTTGATATAGCAAATTGCTAGGTCACCTCTTTTAAGTATTTGGGTTAAAGGAAGTTTTGTAAGTGTTACTTCTTTTGGAGTTAATACTGCATGATAATCTCCAAATTTTATTTGAGCAGCCTTGTCATTGACTTCCATTACTAGACCTTGCAAATACATTTTCTCTGTAATTTCTTGATCCCAATCAGCATGTTTATAGAGATCTAAATTTTTGATATTTTCATTAGCAATCACATTGTAATACTTGCCACGCCAATTTGGATGGCGGTGATCATAGTCATGCAAACCTGTTCTTACAGCTTGTACTGCATGACGTTGGGCCTCAGCATTTAAAGTAGTGTAAACCTTCATACCTGAAGTATGTGCTACTCTAGTGCCATAGCTTTCTTCCAAATACTGACGAACTTCTTCAACAAAATATCCATATGTAGAGTTATTATTATTAGCTCTAGAATTAGTGTTTAACTTTATAGGTTTAGCTTTTGCTTCATTAGCTTCTGCACGGCTAATAAAGCCTTCTTCAGCCATATTATCTAAAACCAAATTGCGTCTAGCCTTAGCACGATTTATATCACGAGTAGGAGAATAAGCACTTGGAGCTTTTGGCAGTCCTGCTAGTAACGCCATTTCTTCTAAATCTAAATCCTTAACAGATTTTCCAAAATAATATTGTGCTCCTGCTTCAATACCGTAAGATCCTCCACCCAAGAAAATTTGATTACAGTAAAACTCCATTATTTGTTGTTTAGTAAACTGTTTTTCTATTTGTAGAGCTAGCAAAGCTTCTTTAGCTTTACGGGTAAGGGATTTTTCTGGAGAAAGAAAAAGCATTTTTGCAAGCTGTTGGGTCAAAGTTGAGCCGCCTTCAACAGTAGAACCAGCCAAGAAATTTCGCCAAGTAGCACGAGCAATTCCTATTGGATCTATTCCCCAATGATGTTCAAAACGAGCATCTTCTATTGCCATAACAGCTTGTCGCATTTTGACAGGAATTTCATCATAACTTAATGGCATGCGACGTTCTAAAGAAAACTCACCAATAACAGTTTCTCCATCATCAGCTATAACTTGAGTGACTAAACTAGGTTTATAATCTGCAAGTTGTTTTACAGCTTGAGCATCATAGGTAAGACCAAATTGATAGGAAATTTCTAAACCAGTGACAACACCCAAAGCTATTGCAAGTAAAAATAAGGCTAAAACTGTTCTTTTAGAAAAAAATCTTTGGAATTTTGTTGGCTTACCAGCAATTCTTTCTGTTGGTAACGGAACAGAGTTATGAGTCTTATTTAATAAATTTGGGGTAGAAGTTTTCTTATTTTGATCTCCAAAATTTGGTGTTTGTGAGTTTGGATCTTGGTTGTTTTCCATATCTTTTTCCATAAGCCAGTTTCCTGAAAAGCTAAATTTCAGGCTATTATTTATTTTATTTAACAGTATTAGCTTTAGATGCTTAAATTAGCTAAGCGATTGCCTAAAGTAAATTTTAAGTTAAACAGCTAATTATAATTCTGGCTTTAAGATTGGTAAAGCAACATCAAACCTATAAACCAAACACTAACAAGAAACTTTACTAGCTTTACTCATAACGCAAACATTCTATAGGATCAAGTTTTGCGGCCTTAGTAGCAGGCCAAACTCCAAATACTAGTCCAACCATAACAGAGACCACTAGCCCAAGTGTCACTGCCCAAACAGGTATTATTCCAGGTAAATTTGGAGCTAAAAGGCTAATAACTTGACCAATAATTATAGCTAAAACTACTCCTATCAAGCCTCCAATAAAGGTTAGGGTCATAGCTTCAAATAGAAATTGGATAACAATATCTTTTCTCTTTGCACCAATTGCTTTACGAATACCTATTTCTTTTGTGCGTTCAGTTACACTTACTAGCATGATGTTCATAACACCAATACCACCAACTAATAGCCCAATACTAGAAACTACAATTGCAATTATTCCTATCCCTCCCATAATTGCATCAAATTGCTGTACAAATCTATCAGCAGTATTTAGATCAAAGTTATTTGGTTCATTAAATTTAACATTTCTTTCTCGTCTTAATACTTCCTCAACTTGTGAAAGAGCTTGTTGTAGTTTGCCTGTTTTAGCTTGAACCATCAGCATCATTTTTTCACTACGAGGAGAAACTTTTCTTGCAGTAAAATAAGGAATTAAAACATCATTATCCTCGTCATTTTCTCCTAAAAAACTGCTTTTTCTTTTTTCTAAAACACCAATAACTTCAAATTCTTTTCCTGTAAAAGTGACTTTTGACCCTACAATTTGGCTAGTGTTTGGAAAAAGAGCTTTTGCTACACTAACACCTACAACTAAAACATTTCGGTGATGTTCTTGATCAACATCTGAGAAAAACCTTCCTTCTCCTATAGAAAGATTCATTATTTGAGCATAATTGTTTGAAACTCCTGAAACATTTCCACGACGATATTTTTTATCTTTGTATTCTATGGTGCTATCCGACCAATTAACAAATAAGGCTTTAGCAACATCATTTACAGCATTAGCTTGAATTTTAATTGCATCAGCATCAGCATCAGTTAAAGGTTTTCTTAAACGTTCTGCTCTATCACGATCTCCTATGCGAGGACCCGTTGAAAGATGAAAGGCATAAATGTTGTTTGTACCGTATTCTTCTATCATCCCTACTAAGTTTTTTCTAAGCCCTGTTAACAAAGAGGCTATAGCAATAACAGTTGTCACTCCAATTACTATTCCTAACATAGTAAGAAAGCTACGAAATTTATTAGCTTTTAAGTTATCAACAGCCATTATGATAATTTCTTTAACAACAAGCTGTGGTTTTTTCATTTGCAAGACCTCTTTAATTTTTAGTTAGAGCAATAATTGGATCTAATTTTGCAGCTTTGAAAGCGGGATAAATTCCAGCAATTATGCCTATTCCCCCTGAAACAGCAACTGAAAGTATTACGTAAGCAGGAGTAATTGTCATTGGAATTGGAGTAGCAATTCTAATTAACCAAGCTAGTGCTGAAGCAGTCATTAAGCCTAACACTCCACCAAACGAAGAAAGCAGTGCAGATTCAATTAAAAACTGAAGCAAGATTTGATTGCGTGTTGCACCAATTGCCTTTCGCAAACCTATTTCAAAAGTGCGTTCAGTGACACTTACCAACATAATATTCATTACAACAATTCCACCAACAACTAATGAAATTAGAGTTATTGGCACAGCAACACCTGCAATAGCACCTGTAAATTGATCTACTTGATTATTTAGCTGATCAACATTAACTAAGCCAAAATCATCTTCTGTATTCCCTTTTAGTTTATGGCGGTTACGTAGTGCTATGCGGGCTTCTTCAATAGCAATTGGAAAATTCTCTTTGTTAAGAGTTTTTCCATGTAATGTTAGGCTTTGTTGGCGACCAAAAATATGTCCATATGTAGTTACTGGTATATAAACTTGATTATCTAGAGATTGACCAAACATTGAGCCGCGTTTTGCTTCTACTCCTACAATTTCTAATGGAAGATTTCGGATTTTTATGCTTTTGCCTATTGGATCTGTAGATGGAAAGAATTTCTGTTTTACATCTGCTCCTAGTACACAAACCATGGTTGAATGATCAACTTCTGAATCTATGAAAAAGCGTCCATCTTCTATGGTTTTATCTTCTATATCAACCATATTAGCAGAAGCTCCTGAAATTCTAACACCTAACATTTCTTTGCCATCAAATTTTAGATCTATTGAATTATTGATTTGCACACCTACTGTTTGGCAAGTGTCACAGTGCTCTCTTAACCATTCATAGTCTACCCAGAGTAATTTTTTGTTACGCCGATCCATTTTATCCCATTCTTCATCAGATATATCACCTACAGCAGCCATTCGAGCAACCATAAAATGGTTAACTCCCAAGAGCTTTGAAACAATATCTGTAACATATGTATTGAGACCACTTATTGAAGCACCAACTAAAACAACGGAAGCAACTCCAATAATAATTCCAATCAAGGTTAAAAAAGCTCTTAGTTTATGAGCAAAAATTGATTGCAATGCAATTCTAAAGGTTTCTAGGTAGAGGGCTAGTATTTTCATGGTTTTATAAGATTTGTCTAACTTTCTAAATTCTGCTCTTGTTACGAGAACTTAGAAAATAATGTTTAAAATTTTTTCTTTTCCTGGGGTATCGCTCGTTATACTCGCTAAAACCCCAGGCTAATATATTTCTAGCTAATACATCCTAAGATTTGCCTATTAATACTCGCTAAAGCTGTAATATAAAGATATTCTTGGCTTAATCTATTTGGGGACTCGCTAAAACCCCAGGCTAATATATTAGTTAGAAAATAGCTAACATATGTCAATCAAAACTATTTTCCTTAAATAAATAAACGTTTACACTCTAGTCATGATTACAAGTCAAAAAATAAATTTTCCCTTACTAATTTTAAAAGGTATTTTATTTGCCTCTTTATTACCACTTTGGTATTGGGGTTGGAAAATACAAGGTAGATTTTTGCCTACATCAAGCAAATCCTATAATTATTTGGTAATGGCAGTAGGGGTAATTTTAGGTATTGTAGTCGCGATATTTAGTCTAGTTTACTTACGCAAACAAAAAAATAAACAGTTTGTTAGGCTAACAACTATATTTGCTCAACTAGGAGTTTTAACAGGTATTGCTATTAGCCTCAATTGCCTAACATTTATTTATGTAGGGAATTTATTTTTTTCAGTAAAACCAGCTATTAACTTAAATTCCTACCTTAAAACATCCTCAACAGCAGAAAAATACTTAGAAGAAGCTTTAACTATAATGCAAAAGCACTCCATAAATCGTAACAAAATAGATTGGGTAGAACTTAAGGCTAAAATGTATAAGTTAGCTCAAGGAGCGCAAACTACAAAGGATACATATCCTGTAATTTTAGAAGCTTTAAAAGAACTTGAAGATCATCATAGTTTGTTTTTTACACCTACAGAAATGTCTTCTTTTAGTAATATGACTGTAGAGGAAAATCTTAGCCCTAGATCAGAAATTTTAGACAACCATTTTGCTTACTTAGAAATACCTGGGTTTCGTGGTTTGAAAAATGAGGAAATGATTAAACATGCTAACAATATTCAAAATCTAATCCGTGAACTTGACAAACAAAAACCTTGTGGTTGGATAATAGACCTTAGAAGAAATGGTGGAGGCAATATGTGGCCGATGATTGCAGGACTTGGGCCTGTTTTAGGAGAAGGAAATCTAGGTGGTTTTATTGATGGAGATGGAGAAAAATTTTTATGGTCTTATGAAAATGGACATGCCAAAATAGATGATATTTCACAAACAATTGTAGAAAAACCTTATCAACTATCTAAAGCAAATCCACCTGTAGCAGTTCTCACTAGCCCTATTACAGCTAGTTCAGGAGAAATAGTTGTAGTTGCTTTTAGAGGTCGTTCCAAGACAAAAAGCTTTGGCGAGCCAACAGCAGGGCTTTCCACATCTAATAGCGGATTTCCTTTAAGCGATGGAGCAACTATTTTCCTTACCACTGATATAGATATTGACCGCAATGGAAATCTCTATGGACAAGCAATTTCTCCTGATCAGTTAGTGGAATTAGGAGATTGGGAAAAAGCTTCATGGTATGATGATAAGGCTATTCAAGCAGCATTTAAATGGCTTAAATCTCAACCTGATTGCAAAAAATAATTTATGGAAAACAATAATTTTCAAGATTTTCGTCAAGTTCGTAAATTAAGAATGCAAGGTATAAAAGAAGGCAAAGTTCTAGTTGGCCCTCAAACTGTTCATATAGACCTAGCTAATGGCTGTAACACTAATTGCACCACTTGTTGGGATCACTCGCCTTTGCTTAACTTGGCTCGTAGCAATGAATGGAAACGTAAACAATTTGATTTTGATAAATTTGTAGAACTTGCCAAAGATCTAGCATCAATGAGATCTGTTGAAGCTGTGATTTTATCAGGAATGGGAGATCCTTTTGTTAATCCTGCAATTTATCAAATAATTGAAGTATGTAAGAGCTATGGTTGGCATGTTACTGTTCTTACAAATGCCTTGCTTGCAAATGCAGAAAAGATCCTAAAGTTAAAAGTTGATATGATGCTAATTTCTGTAAATGGAGTTTCACCAACATCTTACCTAGCTTTTCACCCTAACCTAAGACCTTCAGACTTTGATAAACTTTGTGAACTATTAAAAACTTTTGCTTGGGCAGGAAAAAGATTTAAACATGTACAAGTAATAAACCAAGATACTGCTCCTGAGCTAGTAGAAATGATTAATTTTGCTGATAAATATAATGCTAGTAGTATAACTTACAAATTAGCCAGCCTTAGTCAAGGAACTGAACGTTGTGCCATTACTGAAGACCAACGTCTACAATTAGTAAATAAATTAATCCCTGAAGCAAAAAAACGAGCAGAAAAATTAGAAGTTATAACCAATTTAGATGTTTTTGAAAAACAAGTTGCAACCGGAGGGCTTGCAACTGCTCCAATTAAACAAATTGGCTGTTTTATGGGCTGGAATTATTCACGTGTTACAGTTGAAGGAAAAATCTTGTTTTGTTGTTCTACAGAAGTTGAAGTAGGTAATTTAGCTAGCGGTAAATTCTCAGAACAATGGTATAGCCGACAATGGCAAGAAGTTAGAGAAAAGTTGATGCAAGGTAGCTATTATCCAAGTTGTGCTCAATGTGGTAAATTAAACCAAAATGTTAAAATAGGAGAAAAAGTAAAAGAAAAATTTGGCGAAGAAATTTATTTGCTCCGAACAGGACAAATAAAACCCTCTTTAATAGTTTCTTAATAAAAACATAACTAAAAGATAATTAATTATGATAGAGCGACAACCAACAATTGAATGGCAAACTAATGGAATTTGCAACTATGATTGTTCTTACTGCATTCAATCTAAGAAATTTCGCCAGGGTTATCCTTCTGATGAAGAAATAGAAAAATTCTTAAAATTTTTTGCCTCACTTTCTGGTAAGTGGGAAATAAAGATGTCTGGTGGCGAACCTTTTGCATTCAAAGGTTTTATGGATAAAATTATTCCTGGCCTAGCTAAATTACCTCATCGAATTTCTATCCTTACTAATCTATCTGCTCCTTTATCTGTCTTACGTAAATTTGTGGATCTTGTTGGAGATAAACTATCTGTAGTGTCTGTAAGCCTACATTTAGAATATGTTCAAGCAGATGAATTTATAGAGAAAGTTAACACCCTAAAACAATGGCTAAAAACTGATACTTCACTAGTAATTAACAATGTTCTTGTACCCGATAAACTAGAAAACTTATTGTTGGTTAAAAAATCCATAGAAGAAGCTAACCTAAAGTTTTTCCCTCAAGTAATGAAAACTAAACATGGTGTATTCCCTTATTCTGAAAGTGATCAAGCTGTTGTTCTTCAGCTAACAGGTAAAAACCCTACAGCCAAACAAGCAAATTTAGCGCCTTCTTATCGTGGGCGACTCTGTTGGACTGGAGTAGAGTATTTTGTTTTAGATCAAAAGGGAAATGCTTGGGCTTGTCGTACTGCCAAAAGATTTCAAGAAGGCTATTTAGGTAATATGCTAACAGGTAAAGTTGAATTAAAAACTTCCCCAAGTATTTGTAAATATGATATTTGTCCTTGTACTGTTCCAGCAAATCGTGGAATGATTGAAGGTATAAACACTACAAGTTATGAAGATTGAACCTATCTCTAAACAAAAACGCCCACTACCTTGGCCACCCAAAGTTAGCTTTACTTCTGGTGGTTATGAAGCTACAGAGAAACCGCTTAGAGGTGTGATTACTTGGAACATAAATACTACTTGTAATTATCGTTGTTCTTATTGTACTCAAAAGTTTTTAGACAATCGTGCACGCTGGGCTCAAGACACAGAGCTTTTTCTAGCAGGCTTTAAGCGCTTGGAAGGCCAATGGGAAATTAAGTTATCTGGAGGTGAACCTTTTCAGCATCCTACTTTGCTGGAAATCGTCTCAGGGCTTCAAAAGTTGGGACATTTTGTTAGTATCGTAACTAATTTTTCTGCTTCAGAAAAAAAACTTTTAGCCTTTTTAGAAGCTGTAGGTGAAAAACTTTTAGTTTTTTCTGCTAGTTTACATCTAGAATATATACGTACTGAAACTGAATTAGCTGATTTTATAAATAAAGCTTTAATTGTACAAAACAAATTGCCTAAAAATGCTTCATTTAACAGTACTTGTGTAGCTACACATAGTAATTTACCTAAATTATTAGATCTTTCTAATCATTTTAGCCAACATGGTTTACGATTAAAAATTCAGCCAGAAAAATATCAAGGAGATGTAGTTGAATATACTCAAACAGAGCAAGAACAGCTAATCCAATTAGGTGGACACAATGGTTTAGGAAAAGTGGCTTGGTCTTTTTTAGGTAGGCCATGTTGGGCAGGAGCATATTCATTTACGCTAGATGACCTAGGTAACGCCTGGAGATGTTATCCAGCAAGGCGGTTTCGTGCACAGTATTTAGGGAACTTTTTGTCTCCAGATTTTCGTTTAGCTCAAGGCCCTTCACCTTGTTTGTATTCCTATTGCAATTGTACAGTACCAATTGAACGTGGCATGATGCCTAAAAACAATTTGTTGGAGGTAGGAGATGAAAAATAGTTTATATCGTAATTTTTTGATAGTGATTTGTTTACTAGTAATTTCTACAGCTTGTGGAGAAGGCAGCAAAGAAGCTACTGCCCAAAAAGAAGAAAAGAAAGAAAGTCCATTAAGTTCTGTTCCTAGAGATACACCAATCCCTGGAAACATAGGTCAACCAAGTACTTCAAGCACTCCAAGCAATAACACTTCCACTACAGCTTCAAGTACAACTCAGCCAACTCCTAGTACTTCTGCTAATGGATTACGTCCTGTGGATCAGAAAATTATGGCTCAATTAGCTTTGCCAGTGACAGGTGACAAGCTTAAAGATGCGTTTCCAAAAGAACCTTACAAAGTTAATTTTATTAAAGAAGGCACTGATAAAGGTTGGTCAAGAATAAAAATTGATCTAAACAGAAATGAAAAATGGGATGAAAAATGGGATCTAGTTGATGGTAAGCCAGCTAAACGCCAAGTAGCATCCAAAGATGATGAAAATTATGACCAAAAATTTGTCTGGAAAGATGGCAAATGGGAAGCAGAAAAATAAATTTATAACTAGATAATAATAGAGCTCTTGTAGCAACTTTCGAGAAACAATATGAAAAAAATAATAGGATTAGATTTTGGAACAACAAACAGCGCTATAGCTGTGGCAACAGAAGATAGAAATGTAAGACTAGCTAAATTTTCGCATTCTGATGATTCTACAACTTGTAGATCAGTACTTTACTTTAATGAAAAGAATAGAAAAAAAGATGGCAAGCCCAATGCTCTTGTTGGGCAAGATGCCATTGATGCTTATCTAGATTCTGAAACTCCGGGCAGGCTGATTCAGTCTACAAAATCTTACTTAACTAGTAGAACTTTTACTAAAACTCTACTATGTAATACTCCTTATACGCTAGAAGAGCTTATTGCAATAATTATTGAGAAGTTAAGGAAAGAAGCAGAAAAGCAATTTGGAGATATTGGAACTAGTGTTGTAGTAGGTCGACCAGTAAATTTTTCAGGAGCAAACTCAAAGGAGGATGAAAATTTTGCTATAAGTCGGTTAACTCTTGCAGTTAAGAAAGCTGGATTTAACGACATTACCTTTGAGTTTGAGCCTATAGGAGCAGCTTATTATTATGAAAAGCAACTTGATCATGATGAGTTAGTACTTATAGGCGATTTCGGTGGAGGTACTAGCGATTTTTCACTAATTCATTTAGGGCCAACTATGCGTAAAAATAACACTACCCGCATACTTGGAAATGATGGTGTAGCACTGGCTGGAGACACTTTTGATAGCAGAATTGTAAGAAACCTAGTAGCTCCTCATTTAGGCTTTAAGTCATCTTATAAAAGCTTTGATAAAGTGTTAGACATGCCCTACTGGATCTATGAAAAGCTTAGTCGTTGGCATCATGTGTCTTTCCTTAAAACACAAGAAAACATGACCACGCTAAGAGAATTAAAAGGCCAAGCATTAGAACCAAAGAAAATAGAAGCTCTTATCTCATTGATAAAAGAAGATTTAGGTTATAAACTTTA
The DNA here is from genome assembly GCA_039812885.1 of Blastocatellia bacterium. GTDB lineage: Bacteria > Acidobacteriota > Blastocatellia > Chloracidobacteriales > JADJPF01 > JADJPF01. The sequence continues at coordinate 231,200 of JBDIBI010000001.1, read as the reverse complement.
TGGTGCTGTAGAAAAAACTAAAGTAAATCTGTCTAGCAAAGAAAAAAGTGATTTTATATTTAGAGAAATCCTCCCATTTATTGAAGAAACTGTTGTAAGAAAAGACTTTGACAACTGGATAAACAAAGACATTCAAGCAATTACAGATTGTGTAAATCGTTTGCTTTCTAATTGTGGAATTTCTAACAAAGATGTTGATAGTGTATTTTTAACAGGCGGATCTTCTTTTGTTCCAGCAGTTAGAAAAATTTTCCAACAACAATTTGGTGCTGAGAAACTTAGAGGAGGTGAAGAGTTAACTACAGTTGCTAAAGGGTTGGCATTGCGTGGTTTAGACAGATTTTCCAGTTAAGCTGTTAGAAATATGCTAAATGTAGTTAACAACTCTTAAAGTAAAATGGATCTTATAGAGTTACAAAATAAGCTACTAGAAGCCCAAAAAAAACAAGTAACTACACTAGAACTAACTAGTTGTAACATATGGGAACTTCCATCTCAAATTGGTAACATTACAACTTTAGAAGAGCTAAATTTAACTGGAAACAGATTAAAAACCTTACCTCCTGAAATCGGCAAATTACAGAATTTGCGAAGACTAAATTTGTCTAACAACAAATTAAAAACTTTACCTGTTGAGATTAAGCAACTATCCAAGTTAAAAGCTTTAGATTTGAGTTATAACCAGATAGCAATGTTACCTACTGAAATTGGGCTATTATCCAATTTAGAACTTCTGGATTTAAGCTTTAATAAGCTAAAAATTTTGCCTCCTGAATTTCGAGAGTTAAATAACCTAGAAAAGCTTAAATTAGATTTTAATAAAATTAGCCAAATTAGTGAACTAACAGCTTTAACTAAATTACATACACTATCAGTTAGCGGATGCTTTAAAGTAATCCCTGATGAACTTTGGAATTTAGCAAGTTTAGTAGAGTTAATACTTAGCTCAAACAGAAACTTACAAATTCCTGATAAAATTAGTCAGCTACCCAATCTTAAAACTCTTTCTATTAGCTATAATAATTACTTTAAAATTCCCTCTTCAGTTCTTGCACTAAAAAACCTTAAGGCATTGCACTTATACAATATAAAACTATCTAAGATTCCCAAAGAACTATTTAACCTATCTGAATTAGAGGTTTTAGAGCTTTCTTATAACAATTTAAAAAATTTATCCCCTGAAATTAAACAGCTAGAGAAATTACAAAGCTTAGCTTTATCTTCTTGTCAACTAAATGAGTTACCAGCAGAAATTAGTGAACTAAATGACCTTAAATTTCTAGATCTTAGTTACAATAACCTAACAGATTTACCACTAGAATTTAATCTTTTAACTAGCCTAGAATCTCTATTTCTCTCAGGTAATCCACTTCCCTCCAGTTTTGCAAAACTAAAGAATTTGGTTAACCTAAAAATACTTATATATTCTAGATGTGGTTTAGAAAGTTTTCCTATTGAAATAATAAACTTTAAAAACTTAGAAATATTAGATTTATCAGCAAACTCACTAAAAGAAATACCAAAGGAAATCCAGCACTTAAAAAATTTGCAAGACTTAATATTGACAAGTAACCAAATTAGCTCTCTGCCACAAGAATTTGCTAATCTAACCAATCTTAAAAGCTTAAGTTTAGGACTTAACCCAATAAAAAAACTTCCTAAAGAAATAAGTCTAGCACTTAATCTACAATATCTTGATTTAGAACATTGGCGTTGAGCTACAAATAACTCATTTCTTTATAATTCTAGAAAAAGTGAAAATTTAAGCTTTCATAAACTAAGTGCTTCGCCTATAGTTTCAACACAATTAAAACTATCTTTATAAAGAGATAAAACAAAATGGATCAAATAGAGCTATATAACAAATTAGTTGATGCTGAAATAAACCAAGTAACTACTTTAGATTTAGCTTAACAACACTCAAAGCTTTAGAGGCAAGAAAATTAGGGTTAAGTAAAATACCTGACAAACTTTTTCAATTATCTCAACTAGAAGAATTAAATCTTAGCGAAAATAATTTAAAGACTGTTTCAGCAAACTTTGATAAACTACAAAAACTACAAAACTTATCTTTATCTTTTTGTCATTTAACAAAAATACCGCCAGAATTTGGCAATTTAAAGAATTTAAAGACATTAAACCTTTTTAGTAATAATCTTAAAACCTTGCCTAAAGAGATTGGAAATTTATCTAATCTAGAGGACTTAGAATTATTTGGAAATAAATTAATATCTTTACCCAAGGAAATTGGACAGTTATCTAACTTAAAAAATCTAAGTGTTCCCCATAATCAATTAAAGTTTTTACCCTCAGAGATTAACAAGTTAACTAATTTAGAGTCTTTATCTTTTTCAGGTAATCCAATAAACAATAATTTTCCTAAAATTAAAGACTTAATTAATCTTAAATTTATTGATGGTTATAGGTGCAAATTAAGTATCTTTCCAGAAGAAGTATGTAAGCTGAATAAGTTAGAGGTTCTATTATTAAGTGAAAATTTATTCACAGATATTCCTAAAGAAATTAGATTATTAACTAATTTAAAAAGACTAGATTTAGCAAATAATAAGTTGACATCCTTACCCAAGGAAATTGGACAATTAATAACTCTTGAAGACTTACAATTGTATAATAATAAGATTGAAGAAATACCCAAAGAAATTGGGGAATTAATGAGCCTTGAAACTTTAAGTCTATCTAATAACGAGCTACGAGAAATTCCTAATGAGATTATACATCTAATAAACCTTAGAACTTTAGAACTTAACAATAATTTACTAGAAAAACTGCCAATAGAAATAGAATCTCTTCCTAAGTTAGAGAATTTATACTTAGACAATAACAAACTTAAAGCTAATTGTCTCAGTAAAGATTTTTCCAACAAAGTAAACGTATCTTTAAATAATCAACAAATTAATCAACCAACAAAACTTATTAAACTTATTAAAGAAGAAATTTATTTGACAAAAGTCTTAGAGAAAAAAGTAATGGAATATGCTGAAAAAAATAACTTGAAAAAAGAAGATGTAATAACATTAGCAATAGAAAAGTTTTTTAGCGATTAAATAATTGATTTTACACATTATATAGCAAAATCACACACTATAGGGTTGTGATCTGAAACTTGTTCTCCATTTTTTAATAACCCTGAAATAGTTAACGGACTTATGCTAGTTGTATTAGCTTTATTATCTATAAGTTCACCTGATTTTAGGGCTTTAATTTTACGTGCAAAAAAGTAATCTAGGCGAAATTCCAAGCAATTTTTATAAGGAGCTAATCGTTTATCTATAAGGGTTTGTAGCCAATTAGGAGTCTTTTTGGCTTCATCTACTCCACTTATAGTTGTAGCACATGTTACAGCCATATCATTATAAGACTCATACTCAAAACCTTTTTCTTTAGCGATAGAAAAAAGAGGTTCATATTTTGCTGGATGGCGTAATTGTTTAGCAATTTTTTCTGGAGTACTAGAAACCAAACGCAAAAAGCCAGTAAATGAATAAAACGCACTTCCTCGCTTAAAAGTACTTACATTTAAATCTCCTGCAATAACAACAGGATTATTTTGATCAGGTAAAGCATCTAGAATGGCGTTAAATTGTGCGGCACGGCAAAGAGGTATATACCTAACCTCTAAATGAGTATTTACTAACCAAAGTTTTTGTTTTTTTACTTCAATTTCAGCAATTAGCGCAACTCTTTCTCCAAAACGTTTTTCACTAAACTCAAAAGTGTTAAAACAACTAGGAAGCCGAACTACCTTAGTAGAAAGAATTGGATAGCGAGACAAAATAGCATTTCCATGCAAAGATTCTTGATTTTCTCCAGGTAATTTTAATTCCTGACCTATGCCTTTTGTTAACTCTATAAATTCTGCTACATAGACTGTGTGCATTCCCAGCTTTTTGCCTAGCTCAAAAGCAATATTCAAATTTTTAGTTCGATTCATTCCTAAATCAACTTCATTGAGAGAAATAATATCACTTGCTTTTAATATTGGATGGTTATTAAAAAGCTTAACTATTTCATCTAAATGCTTTCCACGCTCAATATTCCAATGAGTTATACGTAAAAAATCATTTAATCGAAGTTGTGTATTGTCACAAGTCTGTTGCCAAACATAGTTTAGAATTGAATCAAGTAAATCACCTTCTTTAGCATAAAAACTAGATTTGTAGAGTTTTTCTTGAGTATCAAATGAGCGTATTTTATTTAGTAACTCTTTGTAATTAGTAGGAATAATCATTCGTTGGGTTTATCAATTTTCTCCAATTCTGCCTTCATAGCCTTAAAAGCATTGCTTTCGTAGCTAGAATCTTTAGGAGGTAATTTAACAAAACCTGCTTCCCAATCCAAAGAAAATGACCGGTAAGAAGTTAGTGGATGTGTGCCTAAAATAAATTTCTTGAATGTTTTTAAAGTACTTACATTTTTATTGTTTTCCTCTATTCTTTTTAACACAGTTACAATTGCCCTTGGATTGTAACCAGCGCGATAAGTTGTATAAAAAGCCTGTTGGTCAGCTTTTAACTCATCAAAACGAGGAATACCACTAAGCTTTTCTATAATTGAGGCAAATCTATTTTTTTCATAAGCAAATAGCAATTTGTCTAGCGCTTTTCCTACATCGTCTTTACTGTTTATCTTGCGCACTCCTGCTAGCCAAAAGAGTTGACGTGTTAGGGTTCTTTGTACATGAGAATAAGTATCATGTGCTATTTCATGTGCAAGTACTCCTGCTAACTCGTCTTCTGTTTCAACAATCCTAAGTAAACCGATTGAAACAACTATCCTTCCACCACTGATGGATGTGGCATTAGGTGACTCTCCATTGGTAAGAATAAATCTAAGCTTCGTATTAGGTACAATTGAGTACCCACCTAAAAAACTCCCTAACTGATTAAGATAGCTTTCTATTTGAGGGTTTTTAACAAGAATTTCTTCAGGTACTTGTATTTGCTCAATGGTTTCAGCTAACCATTCTCCTGCTTCACCTTTAAAGATATTAACTCCATCCCAAGGAATAGGGCCATAAGGTCCTTTATTCTTGGCTCTTGGAACAGGTGCTTGCCAATCTGTTTTTGTAACAAGCACATTATTGGTTTCTGATTCTGTTGATTTTATGGTTTCTATGGCCTCTATAGCTAACTTTGTTTCTTGCTTTATAACCTTAGCCTCAGGCTTTGTAGAAACATTTGTTGTATTATCAGATGGTGCATTTTGTGAAGGTTGTTGTGAAAAACTAGCAGTAGCAGCAAACAAAATAGTCAAAAACACAGCAATAAACACTTTGTATTTCATAAACACCTCAACAAAATAAAGAAGCTATGAAAGTTAATTAGCTGATCCACTAAGTAGTTGTATATCATCAACATACCAGCCATCAGCAGTATTTCCACCATCAGTAACTACTCGAAAGCGAACTCTTAATTTTTGTCCATCAAATTTACTTAAATCAATAGTAGTTTCTTTAAATTCCATTTGTTCACCAGTAAAAGCAGCCACTGCTTGCCAAGCTTGGCCAGGCAATTTTACTTCAACAAATCCAAAATCAAAGCCCCGTTCAAATTGATAGCGTTGCCAAAAAACTAATCTAGAACCTGAAAGTCCAGTCAAATCAACTTTTTTGACTTTTAGCATTGCATTAGCTCGGTTTTGGTAATTCCCATTTGGGCTATCAGTAAAAGAATGACTTGGACTATGAGAAAATGTAGTAGTAAGCCCCCATTTGTTATCAGGAGTAAAATTACTAATACCATTTTCTAGAGAATCTTGTAACAAACTCTTTAGTTTTAATACACGAGCAGTTGCTACTGCTTCAACAGTCTGCCCTTGATCATTACTAGCATCTTGATACTTAATTTGTATTGTATCCCCAACACTTGATTGCAACACACCATCATTAGAACTACTTGTAGTTAAAGAAACCTTTATAGCTCCTAAAAATAAACCTGGAATGTTTTTATCTCTAATTAATTGAACTTCTTTGTGATCACCTGTTTTTTGACTAGCTGCTATGACTTTAACACTAGATTGGCCTATTAGATCAGCATCCCCTAAACGAATTTGTACCATTTCCCCATCTAAATAAGTAGGTAAATTTAGTGACACTGTCCCAGTTTTTTGGCAATAAGGAGGCATATCAAAAGCTTGATGAACTTGAGTTGTTGCACCTAAGGAACTAGCACTAAACCCCATTCCACGTTTAGCAAAGCCTTGCCAAATTAAACATTGATTTACACTGTTATTATTAATCTGATCTGCCAATAAAATTGCATCTCTACCATCAAGCATTGAAGGATTTATTGGAGTAATTTTTAGAGCATCTGTTACTAACTGCTCAATCATCTGCTTACCTTTTTCAAAACCATAAGTATCAATAAAATTAGCTCTAACTTCCCAAAGTGCCTGACACCAAACTTCACCTACATTATGAATTTCTGTTACATTACTAGTAAAACGGCTTTGAGTAGGATCAATATCAGCATAAGTCTCAGGATTGATTTTTAGGTCTGTGCTATAAGCAAGACGACGAATACCTTGATTAAATTTTCGAGTAACATAACTACCATATGGATAGCTCGCTCTAGGATCATCTCCAGGTTTACTTAAAATAGACATTGCATACCAATCTGACCAACCTTCACCCATCCCAGCAGATTGAGCCCCAAGTAAAGATATAACATTTTGTGGCCCACCTACTAGACGTGTAGTAAGGCCATGTACATACTCATGAACTACTACTTCTGCATCATAAGAAGCATCTATTTTAGGTGTAGCTGTTTTCCACAAAAAGATTTTCATATGTCCTGAAAAACCATCTTCAGATGAGCCAAAACTAGCATTATTAAAACCACTTCCATCTTGGGCATTAGCAATTACAGGATCTCCTCCCATTCCTCCACGACCAAAGTTATCTACTTGAAAATTCCCTGCTACTTCATCAAAACCTAGTTTATAAAGATAGTCATGGGTGAAATTACACCAGTAAAATAAACTGGTTACAGAGGCTGAAGCAAATTGTTCTGGTTCTTGACCAGGAGTGTTTAACACCAAAGGAAAATCAAAAACTGAGTTATCAGCAGTTGGACGAAAACCATTTCCACTTTCTTTACCATCTGGATCAGTTTGGGCATAAACATTGTTGCCTCTTGTAGTTGCAGGATTAGTAGCATCTAACCATCCATTTGGTGAAGCAATTTTATCTCCATTTGTAGTAACTAGTTGGCGTTCAACAAATGGTGGATTGTTTGAAACAAAAGGTAAATTTGGTTGTGGAGTATTACTAGTAAAAACCCTATAACTAGGAGTTTGTCCATCAAAATGCCAAGTTAAATTTGCTCTTAGTAAAAGTTCTCCTTTTTTCCCATCTACAAAAATTAAGTATCTATCTCCTTGTTTATCTAAGATGCTTACTTGCCAAGCAGGACGTAATTCTTGCAAATAGCTATTAGTTATTTGTTTAGCTTTGTTTAAGGAAGATTTTTTACTTGTAGACATTGGAAAAAGGACTAGTTTGACATCAGAGGCAGTATCAAACATTAAGCTAGGATTAGTTTGAATATTTTGAGCAGCTAAATCTATAGCTTCTTGAGGTGAAATAGTTACATTTAGATCGCTACTTGGATCAATTTTAACTAGCTCATTATTTGCTAACACAACTTGCCCATTACGATTTAGCACAACTTGAAGCTGTGCTCCAAAGATTGGCAAATTTTGGTAGTGTTGTTGTAAAACCACTGTTTGCATCCCATTGTGCTGAGTTCTACTATTAAAAACTGTCTTTAGCTGATTTTGTTCCAAATTTAAATTGTAAAGTGGCTGATTTTCTTTTAAGAAACTATCTATAATTTGCTCTACTGGTTCTTGGCTAGCTGGAGTTAGTGGTTCAGTGTAGCTAAACATTAAGCGAGGTGTTTGATCTGCTCGCCATCTAACTTGTAGATTTTGAGAGTTTTCTTTAATTTTAGAATTTACTCTCTGCCAAACATCTAAGTTATCTTCAACTAAAACTCCATCTGTTATTTTCTGAGATAAATAGGTTGCTGATCTGATATCAAAGTTTGGAAAAGTTCTACTAGCTGGAATTTGATCCAATTGAATATTACTTGCGTGTAACTGTTTTATAGGTATTATGATTGGTATAACAATAGTTAGTAAAAATAACAATAAAAGAAAGTGACGTTTTGGCATAAATATAAACAAACTCCCTTATTCCTAGCCAGTTTAAAAGCAACCTCTTTATAAGATTTAGCAAACATTTATAGGTTGTTTATTTATTTTAACTGAAGCTAAGCATTTTAATCAAAAATTATAAGTTGCAATTAACATAACAAAGGATGCTTAATTGGCTCGGGGGTAACTATCTATAAACACTATAGATTTGTTGTTTATAAAAAATAACTGTAGTACACTAGAAACAATGTTTAAGAAAAAATTTTTCGGAGGATAAGCGTGAATCTAGATCTAGAAAGGCTAATTGCATTACAGAATCTCGATTCAAAAATCCAGCAGTCAAAATCGCAACTCTCTGCCATACCCACACAACGCGAAGGAATCGAAGCAAGATTTAACGAATTTTCTGCCAACTATAATGAGGCTCGCACCCGTTTAGAAGCTGCCAAAGCTGAGCACCGCAGTCTTAGCCGCAATTTAGAAGAAGTGCAATCTCATCATGAAAAATACAAAAAAGATCTAATGAAAGTTCGTAATGATAAGGAATATACTGTTTGTTTAAGAGAAATAGACTCTACTAAAAAAGAAGCTTCTCTCTTAGAAACACAAATCCTTCAATTAATGGAAGAAATTGAAAAATTAGAGGCTGAAGTAGATAAATATGCTCCTCAAATAGCAGAACGTCGTCAGATTGCAGATAGAGAACTAGCTGAATGTGATAAGGAATCTGCTGAGTTACAAAAAATTGTTGATGAGCAAACTCTAGAACGTAATACTTTACTAGCAAATGTATCTAAACCTCTTATGGCTCGTTATGAGCGTGTAGCTCGGCTGCGTGGTGGTGTTGCTCTAGCAGAAACTAAAGATGGAGCTTGTGCTGCTTGTAGAATGAAGATTCGTCCACAAATGTTGTCAGAGATTCGCCGTGGTGAGCAAATTATTGACTGTGAAAATTGTAGTCGAATACTTTACTATATTCCACCTACAGAATCAGCTGTGGCTTCTTCTGAATAAAAAGGTGGTCTCTCTTTAAGTCTTGTAGGATGCCATATTTTCCCAAAAGTGTTGCTTCTACAAGGCTTTGTATTGCCTTCCTAATTAAGCATTAAAGTATTAATGCTTAATATTTACGCCTAGTCTTTAGCTTTTAAGAAAATCCTAATTCTCATCACAAGAAAAAATCCTTTAATACTCTTCTCTAAATTGACCTACCCCTATCCAACAACGTAAAATACAAAGTTTGATATTACTTATTAGTTATATTTATGTTACGTAAAACCAAAAAAGAGCTTATTTTACAGATCTTTGAATCAGAAGGCTTTACAGAGTTAACTCAAGAAGCCATTACATTGATAAACTCAAAATTAGTAGAGATTTATGGTTCTGGTGGAATGACTTCCTCTGCCTATATAGCAGAAATCCTACTAGCTGAGTCTAAAAAGATTCATTTTGAAGATCAAATCTATATAAATAACGAAGTAAGTTCTCTTAGTGATGAGTTAGTACAGAGTTTAAATTTTGATACCCTTGTCAATGCTGAAAAATCTTTACTTAAACTAAATAACCTTTTTGCAAACTTTCAACACTCAGGAGATAAAGAAGCTATTTTTCGCTGTCAAGATTTTGCTAAACGAGCCAAAATACGCGCTCAATTAATAGCTGACAATGAAAAACTTCCTATAGAAAAGCGTGAGGTTAAAAGAGAAATAGCATTTTGGTTTGAAATTTGGCTTAACACACCAGATATATTTAAAGATTGGTTAGCTTTAAGAACTTCTTCTAAAGATTTCCAAAATAAATTTGGCATAAAATTAAATGAATAAATCCCTAATAAATACTTTGGTAATATACCTAGATTTAAGGACAAATAATGAGCAATAACGCTAAAACACTTCAATTTCCAGCAAATTTTATGTGGGGTACAGCTACAGCAGCACATCAAGTAGAAGGTAATAATCGTCTTAATGATTGGTGGGCGTTTGAGCAAGTTCCAGGCCGTATTCATGACGGAAATCCTTCAGGTGATGCATGTCGCCAATATGAACTATATAAAGAAGATATCACCTTAATGCATCAACTTAATCAAAATGCTCACCGCCTGTCTTTAGAATGGAGTCGTATAGAACCAACTGAAGGTAAATTTGATCAAGCTGCTATTGATCATTATAGGGATGTACTAGAGACTTTACGCAAGCACAATATAGAACCACTACTTACAATTCATCATTTTACTAACCCCCAATGGCTTGCAGCAAAAGGAGCTTGGGAAATATCTGCTGTTATTGGTTATTTTGAGAGATTTGTTGAACTTGTAGCAAAAGAGTATGGAGATATAGTAAGTCATTGGGTCACAATTAATGAACCAATGGTTTATTCTGTAATGGGTTATGTTTTAGCAGCTTGGCCACCAGCAGTAAAAAAAACCAAGTTAGCTTTTACTTGTGCAGCCAATATGATGAGGGCACATGCAGCAGCTTACCGTATTTTGCACAACAAATGTAAACTTAAGCCAATGGTTGGTATAGCACATAATATAAGGATTTTTGATCCTGCAAATCCAAATTCTTGGTTTGATAAAAAAATAGCTAACCTACAAGATTACGCCTTTAATGAATTGATTATTCGAGCTTTAACAGAAGGCAAACTCTATTTTCCTCTAGGAAGTGGTGAAATTCCTGGAGCAAAAGATTCAATGGATTTTATAGGAATTAACTATTACTCACGTGATTTAGTAGCATTTGATATAACCAAAGCTACAACAATGTTTGGACGTAATTTTCCACCACCTGATGCAGAGTTAAATTTATTTGGTTGGGAAATTTATGCTGAAGGGCTTTATAGGCTTTGTAAGCGTATGTCTAGCTATGGTCGACCAATTTTAATTACTGAAAATGGAATTCCTGATGATACAGATGAACAAAGACCTAGAGTTTTATTAGACCATTTAGAAGCAATGCATAAGGCTATATCTGAAGGAATAGATGTAAGAGGTTATTTTCATTGGTCATTTATTGATAATTTTGAATGGGCAGAGGGCTATCGCACTCCATTTGGCTTGGTAGAGGTTGACTTTAAAACTCAAACTCGTAGAGTTAAAGAAAGTGGTAAGTTGTATGCAGAAATTTGCCGTCGTAATTTGATTAGTGCTGAGATGCGCAATGGTGTAAAGGGGCGTTCTGCCACCCCTAAAAAACATTTTAACCTATACACATATGGAGAAAAAAACAATTATGTTAGTAGTAATGCAATCCCACGCAACTGAAGAGTGTGTAAACAAGGTGGTTGAAACTATAGAATCAATGGGATTAAAAGCTCACCCAATTCCTGGCGCACAACGTACAGCTATTGGAATTACTGGAAATACTGGTGCTATTGATGCCCTAACATTTGAGCTATTGCCAGGAGTTGCTGAAGCTATACGTGTTTCGAAACCTTATAAACTCGTAAGCCGCGAAGTCAAACCAGAACGTACAGTTGTAAAAGTGGGAAAAGCAGAAATTGGTGGTGGAGATTTAGCGGTTATTGCTGGCCCCTGCTCAGTAGAAACTAGAGAACAAACATTTGCTGTAGCTGAAGCTGTAAGTCGCTCAGGAGTAAAACTTTTCCGTGGTGGAGCTTATAAACCTCGTACTTCCCCTTATTCCTTCCAAGGACATGCTGAAGAAGGATTAAAAATTCTAGCTGAAGTCCGAGAAGCCTATGGAATGGCTATTGTAACTGAAGCTATCGATCATGAAAGCCTAGACTTAGTTGAACGATATGCTGATATGATCCAAATTGGCGCACGCAATATGCAAAATTTTAGTCTTCTTCGTCGCGCAGGACAAACCCGTAAACCTGTAATGCTAAAACGAGGAATGTCAGCTTCTCTAGAAGAGTTTCTAATGGCGGCTGAATACATTATGGCTGAAGGAAATTATCAAGTAGTTCTATGTGAACGAGGTATTCGTACATTTACTGATCATACTCGTAACACTTTAGATCTATCTATTATTCCAGCAGTACAAAAGCTTAGTCATTTACCAATAATAGTTGATCCTAGTCATGGAACAGGTCGCAGAGAACAAGTTATTCCTATGGCACGTGCTGGTATTGCAGTTGGAGCTGATGGAATTATGGTAGAGGTTCATTGTCAACCTGAAAGAGCTTTATCTGATGGCCCACAAGCATTGCTCCCAGAAATGTTTAAAGACATGATGGAACAGCTTAGAGAAATCCATCATGCGATAACTAATCTAGTTATAATTAGCTAAGTAATTAGATATATGTCAGTATTTGCTCAATATTTATTTTGAGAATTTATAAATTTATAGCCCCAAGTAAGCCAGGCTTAGGCTGGAGATTAACTGATGTCAACTTGTGTTTTTGCTAATTGTCCTGCACCAAGTTCAGGATCAAAAGGTCGTTGCGAAAGTTGTGGTTCATTATTAAAGAATCAGATTGTTCGCCAACGTTATACAATTGAAAAGGTAATAAACCGTTCTAAATTTAGTGTTAGTTACTTAGCAACAGACACTAATAGAGATGGTGCTAAAAGAATAGTAAAAGAACTCCAGCCGGTTTCTGAAGATGATCCAGATTTTTATAGTAAGCGACGTTCTACAGCAGAACGTCTTTTTGAGCGTGAAGCCCGTGTACTAATGGGACTACAGCATGTTGGTATTCCTCGCATATATTCAGCATTTGAAGAAGACTCATTTTCTTATTTAATAGAAGAATACATTCCAGGCAATACTCTGCTAGAATGGTTAGAAATATCCCAACGCAGCACAGTTACAGAACAAGAAGCTAGACAAATACTAAAAGAGTTATGTGAAATTTTAGTATATTTACATTCTCGTGTTCCTCCTGTTGTACATCGTGATATAAAACCTCAAAACCTAATGCGTGCTACTGATGGTAGATTGTTGCTTGTTGATTTTGCTGCTGTGTCTCAATGTTCTCAAGCTACCAATAACAGCACCGTTGTAGGTTCAGCCGGTTATGCTCCAATGGAACAACTTTATGGGCAAGCTGTTCCTCAAAGTGATCTGTATGCTGCTGGAGCAACAATTTTACGTCTATTAACTGGATTGCACCCAAGTAAGCTTTTTAACCCCAAAGAAAAAAAGTTCACCTGGGAAAATGTTGTAGCTGTTAGCCCATCTTTTGCCTATTTGATTAATGGGTTATTAGCTCAGAATTTATCAGAGCGTACTAGCAGTGCAGAAGCTTTGCTAGAAGAGCTATCTATTTTAAGACCGCTATAAAAAATTTATGAATATTTATGAGAAAATAAGCCAAAAAATAGATGATATTGGACAAGATAATAGCTCAGGCTCATCAGAACTAGCTAAACGAGCTGCGGTAGCTTTGCTAGAAGCCATCACAGAAATAGGAGATGCTTCTAGTTCATCTATTCAACCACTACACTCTTTTATGCTAGCTTTCGCCAAAGAACTACTACAAGCTCAACCTAAAATGGCAACTCTTTTCAATCTTGTTAACCGTGCAATGCTCATAATTAACAGCCACACCAACCTTGCAGAAGCTATAGCAGCACTAGAAAAATATATATACAATTTCTTAGAAATAGTAGTTAACAGTAGTGAAAATATTAGCCAGCTATTTCAAAAAACAATCACCAATGATAGTGTAATTCTTGTCCATTCCTACAGTTCTACAGTCAATAAAGTTCTAATTAATGCTAAACGCAGTGGACTACAATTTGAAGTTTTTGTCACAGAAAGTCGTCCTATTCTGGAAGGTCGCAAAACAGCTCAACTGCTTTCTGAAGAAGGTATTGCTGTTACTTTTATAGTAGATTCAGGAGTAATGTTTGCCTTACAAAGATCTTCTATGGTTCTCTTTGGTGCTGATGCTATTACCTCAGGTGGAATTGTTAATAAAATAGGAACAAATTTAATTGCTCTAGCTGCTCGTAATCATAGTAGACCTGCTTACGTACTTGCTGATAGTACAAAATTTTTACCTACTTCTTATAAGCTAATGATGGAAGAACTACACCCTACTGATGAAATTTGGCCTGAGTCACCTGATAAAATAGTAGTCCTAAATCGTTATTTTGAAACTACCCCTTTAGATCTTTTTGATTCTGTTATAACTGAACATGGAGCATTACAAACTCTTGAAGTCAAACTTCATTTAACTAATCTGGGAATTTCATCAGAACTATGCACACAGTTGTAATTTTAGCTATAGGAAATGAATTACTAATTGGAGAAACTTTAGATACCAATACAAATTGGCTCTGTCGTTATTTTACTAACTTGGGATTACAAGTTATTGGTAGTTTAATGATAGCTGATGATAAAAATACTATAAGTAAAGCTATTAGTACAATTCTTAAAGAAGGTTTTATTGGAACTAAAGTAGATTTACTAGTCACTACTGGTGGATTAGGGCCAACTGAAGATGATTTAACCTTAGCAGCTTTAGCTCAAGCTGTTAATTTACCTCTACAATTAGATCAAACATCCTATGAATGGATTAAGACAAAATACCAAGAGTATGCTAGCCAAAATTATGTTACAACTCCAGAAATGAATGTTGGTCGCGAGAAAATGGCAATTCTGCCTTTAGGCTCTACTCCAATAGCAAACTCTGTAGGTGTCGCTCCTGCCGTAAAACTAGACTATAACAACACAACTATAATTTGTTTACCAGGCGTTCCAAAAGAAACAAAAGCTTTTGTTTCTGGGCCAGTTCAACAAATACTAGCTGAACTTTTTGAGTTAGGAACATTTCTTGAAGCAAATCTTTGGGCAGAATGTGGAGATGAATCTATATTAGCACCTATTTTATCAGACGTTTCAAAACGACATCCTAAAGTTTACATAAAATCTAAAGCAAAAGGATTTGGTGTAAATCTAGAGTTTCACATTATGTTACATGTAAGAGGTAATGCTTCTGAGATAGAAACATTATTAGAAGAAGCTAAAATAGATCTAGAAGATAAACTTAAACAATCAAAGATTAATCTTACTCAAAACCCTCAAACATAAAACATTAATTTCTAGGGTTTGTGCAAGCCTACGGCTGGCTAAAACCTCAGCTAATTATTGAGCTAATGTAGAGAACAAATAAAAAAAGCGAGCCGAAGCTCGCTTTTTTATTTTTATCTGTAAGATATAACTATCTTAAACCGCTAGGTTGATTGAAGGTACCTGCAACAGTATTACCAGGAGCACCAACTTGGGAAACAATACCAGCACTAGTTCTACGTTGTACACGGTTGTTACCTGTGTCACCAACAAGAACAGCATTGCTAATTGTAACAGTTACACCACGAGGAGCGCTAACTGTACCAAGAGTTGTACCAGGTCCAAATAATGTAGCAAATACACCACTAGTAGCAGTCATAATGCGGTTGTTACCAGTATCAGCAATAAGTACACGACCATTAGTATCAACAGCAATACCACGAGGAGCATTTACTGAACCTAAACCAGTTCCTGGCCCAGCAAATAATGACCATATTCCAGTTGCACTAGCTAATTGAACACGGTTGTTATTAGTGTCACAAACATAAACTTGACCCATAGCATCAATAGCAATACCAGTAGGTCCATTGAATGAACCAAGTCCTGCACCAGGGCCACCCATAACTGAAGCAACAGGAGTAGCACTAGCACCAGCAAATTTTTGAACGCGGTTATTTAATGTATCTGCAACATATAGAGTATCTGCTAATTGATCATAAACAACGCCTTCTGGAGCATTTACTGCGCCTGTGGTAGTTCCTGGAGCAGCAATAATAGTCCAACTTACACCACCATTGGTAGAGCGTTGAATACGGTTATTAGCTGTATCTGCAACAAATATGATGTTACCTGTAGCATCATTTGCAACACTGCGAGGAGCATTGAATTGACCTAAACCAGTGCCTGGGCCACCAATTACTTTCCAAGTTGCACCATCATCAAAAGAGGTTTGTAAACGGTTGTTTGCAGTATCTGCAACTATCAATGCAACGTGTTGTTGAGTTGAAAGGTTAGCAGCAGCAACTCCAATAGTGATATCACGAATAGTCATACCACCAGCAATAGCACCAACTAAACTAGCAGCACCTGTATCTAAGTTGATAGTGTAGAGATTAGAAGTTCCAGCAACAGCAGGAGCAATACCTGGATTTGCTGTCATTGTCATTGGATTTAAAGAAGCATAAGCAATTCCTGTTAAACCAGAAATATCAAAGCCTACATCACTAGTAATTGTACCAACACCTAATGAACCAACAGTAAATAGTTGACCAGTATTTGGACTGGTTGGAGTACCATTTAAAGAACCTTGTCTTGCTAAAATTCCTAGACCAAAGTCAATGTCATAAAGGGTTGTAACTGTTGTACCAGCAAAGCTATTTGTATAAGCAGCACCTGATACCATAGGAGTTGTGCCAGCATTAGCATCACCTGTAGCATAAACTAAAGCACCATCGTTAGTTGGTGTATCTGCTCTACCACCTGTATTAGGATTAATACGGAAATTGGTAGGTGTAGTTGTAGAATTTGAAACTACACGAATACGATCTGGAACTGGGTTAAAGTCATAACCATAGCTGCTTGCGCCATTAACAGTAACTACAGCAGTACCAACTTGAGTAGCAACACCAGTTGAAGTAATGGTGTATGTACGACCAGTGCTACCAAGACCATAAAGTTGACCAGTAGCTGGACGGAAATCTATTCCAAGAAGCATTTCACTTGGTTGTAATCCAGTAACTGTGGTTGGACCACTTAAAATCTTAGCAGGAGCAGTAGTAGCAAAAGTGATCAATTGATTGGCAGTGTTAAGAGCAGTAACGATTTCAACATTGTTAACTACTGTAATATCTTTTACAGCTTCACCTGCAGCAATTGCACCTAAGTTTGTTGCAGCACCTGTAGTTAAGTTAACAGTGTAAAGGTTTGAAGTGCTAGGAGTACCAGTAGGAGTCAAGCTAGCAAATGCAGCGCCTGTCTTACCAGAAATATCAAAACCTACATTACCAGTAGATGTAACACCAGTACTACCAATAGTAAATAGTTGGCCTAAGTTTGGAGAAGGTGTTCCATTTAGTCCGCCTTGTGTTACTAATCTAGCAGGACCAGTACTACTAAGGTAATCAATATCATAAAGGGTTGTAACTGTTGCGCCAGCAACACTGTTGGTATAAGCAGCACCGGATACAAATGGAATAGCACCTTGATTAGGATCGCCTGTAGCATAAGCTAAAGGTGTATCAGGAGTTGGCGTATCTGCTCTAGCACCTGTATCTGGGTTTAAGCGAATATTTTGTGTGTTATCAGAAACAACACGAATACGATCTGGAACTGGGTTAAAGTCTACACCAAAGTTTGTTCCACTAAGTCCTGAGCTAAATGGAGTTGTACCAACCATTGTAGCTAAACCGCTAAGTGCATTAATCTTGTAAACTCTATTTGTAGAACCTACACCAAATAGATCACCTGTAGCTGGGCGATAGTCAATACCAACTAGGGTTTCACCTGATTGCAATCCACTTACGGTAACAGAACGTGTAATTGTGCCAGGAGCTCCGCTGTTAAAGGTAACAAGTTTACCACTTGCAGTAAGAGCTACTAAAGTTTCACCTGGAAGAGCAACTGTAAGACCTTTTAGAATTACACCACCACCAACAGCACCAACTAAAGTAGCAGCACCAGTGGTTAGGTTAACTGTGTAAAGGTTTGAAGTGGTTGGAGTTGAAGTTGGATTTAAAGCTGCATAAGCAGTAGTACTAAAGTTAGAAATATCAAAACCTGCATTGCTAGTAACAGTAAGAGGTGTACCACCAACAGAAATGGTGCCAACAGTAAATAGTTGACCAGTATTTGGGCTGGTTGGAGTACCTCCTGTAGAACCTTGCATTACTAATCTAGCAGGAGCAGTAGCATTAACATTGTCTATATCATAAAGAGTTGTAGAAGTTGCACCTACAAAGTTGTTTGTATAAGCACATTCAACTACATATGGAGTAGCACCTTGATTAGGATCACCTGTAGCATAAGCTAAGTTACCATCAGCAGGAACGTCTGCTCTAGCGCCTGTTACTGGGTTTAAACGAAGGTTTTGTGCTGTATTGCTAACAACACGAATACGATCTGGAACTGGGTTAAAGTCTACACCAAATTGTGTTGCTGTGTTTAACCCTGGGGTAAATGCTGATGTACCAACTACTGTAGCTACAGCAGTATTTGTATTAATAACATAAACACGATTAAGAGAACTTACACCGTATAATGTACCTGTAGCAGGGCGAAAATCTATACCTACAAGTGAATCGCCTCCTAGTAAACCTGTAATAGGAGTATTACTAATAAGGGTTCCTGGAGTAGCACTATTAAATTTAACTAAACTGCCTGTGGTAGTGAGACCAAACATGGTTTCACTAGTTGCACTTAAAATATTTGTTGGAAGATCATTAACAGGCTTAAGCTTAATCTTAGAAGCCTGAGTAGAAAATGGCGAGATACCAAGAATTGATATCATTAAACTTAAAACCGTAAAGAAGCTAAAAACTCTATAGGTTTTAAGGTTTTTGGGGTTCTTCATTACAAACTCCTCCTAAAGTATAAAAATACATTTACAAAAATGCGAAATGCTCTACAAATATGTAGTTATGAATCGCACTAGGTTAGGTTATCGTAAAGCTATGTAACATTTAGTATTTGCTTTACAAATTATAAAATTTGACCCTAGTCAAAACTTGAATTTCTCAAGTTTACTTTTTAAATTAAAAAATATGTAAAATTATTTGCTTGATTTATGGTAGTATAACCACCTTAGGGTTTCTTCTTAGAAAATAAATGAAGTTATGACTCTAAGAAAACACACTTTGGTCAGCAATTCTATCTAAATTCTTTTGTTTTTACAACTTGAGTTTTGCTTAATTTTAGATAATAAAATAATATTTTTTGCCAAAACCAAACATACTAGCTAGGTAATTAGAGATAAATAGATGAATAAAACTTATAATATAGTATCTAAGTCTACTGTTTTAGAACAAATACGCTTTTTTTTCCTATCAACTAACATAAGTACTGAAAAACAAATTTTAAAGCTAAGAAAAACTATAATTTATATTTTATCAAGCTTATTAATAGCTGTACCTCTAACAAACTCTGAATTTTTTTATAACCAATTCATATCTCCTAAGTTTGTTATATTACTAATCGGATCAATGGCTTTATTGGGAGTGTTTACCTACTTCTCAATTTGTCAAGCATCTCTTAAAACTCTTAACAATAATCATTGTTATATACTAAGCATTTATATGGCAGGTATTATCCTATCAACAGTTTTTGCTGTCAATCCAGCATTTGCTTTACAAGGGTCATTTATTAGGCAGTTAGGTTTAATTTCATATTTATGTTTTTGTATAACTTTTTTTGCAGTAATAGTTGCTGTTGAAGATGAAAGGAAACACTTTGAATTCTTATTTAAAGCATTTGTTTTGGCTGGAAGTTTAGTGGCTTTGTATGGCCTAGGGCAAATTATAGGTTTAATTTCAATCCCTATTGGTCAAGCTACTCAAACTATGATTGAAACTCAATCAAAACGTGTTAACTCAACTCTTGGACATGCAGATTTTACAGGTAATTTCTTACTCTATGTTGTTTATCCAATTGCTATATTGGTAATTACAAGTAAAGCGAACAAAGTAAAATTATTATTTTCTGGTGTTTTGATCTCCGTAGTTCTATCAATAATTTTTACTGGTACAAGAGGAGCTTGGATAGGTTTAATTATAGGAGGATTAGTTTTTTTATTTTTTACTTTTTCTGAAAGAAAAGTTTTACTTGCTAAGATACCAAAAAGCACACTGCGTTATATTACTAGCATCGTCATAAGTGGAATAATATTATTAATTCTCTTTATTGGATTTACAAAATGGGGAATGCCTATACGTAGCCGGTTGCTTGCATTTTCAGCAGAAGGATATACAGGAGCAGGTAGAACCACACTTTGGAAATACACTATTAGTTTATTTCCTAAATATTGGCTTACAGGTTGGGGATTAGATTCTTTTAGGTTTGCTGAGTTACCTTATAAAACCATTGAAATTGCAAAGCTTACATCAGGGTTTAACCAAGAAGATCCTCACAATATTTTTCTTAGCTCACTTGTATCTACAGGCTTATTTACCACAGTGGTTTACATTAGTTTAATTTTCTTTGCATTGCGTTATTTTTTGGTTGCAATTTATGTAGCTAGCGAGAAAAACGATAAATGGTGTTCAATAGGCTTATTGTCTTCATTTAGCGGGGTTTTAGTACATGGCTTTTTCATATATCACGATATTTCTACAGGGTTGTATTTTTTCTTTTTTTTAGCTATTAGTTATTGCTGGTACAAAGTTGTAACTAAAGAAAAAGTAACTGAAAAACCAACAAAAAACATTAAAACAAAGCCTGTTGAAAGTAATAAAAAAAATCTAAGTTGGCTTTTAGCAGCTATTTTAAGCATTCCATTAATTGGAGCAATTATTTATAGTTCAATGCTTTTAGTGGCTGATTACAATATTAGACTCTGCTCTATTGCTGCTAGTGTAGGAGATTATAACTCAACTGTTGATTATGGTAAAAGAGCAGTAGAAATGCCTCTTTACCAAACAGATTTTTATTTTTTATTTGCAACATCACTAACACAAATACTTAATGTAAATCCTAATTTAGATATTAAACAAGTAAGCAAATTAGCAATAGACTATGCTGAAAAATCTACTGTTCACACAGCAAAAGCTGAAGCTAGTTTTATATTAATTGCTTCATTAAATTTAAGTATTGGAGAATTAAAAGCAGCGGAAAATGCTCTTAAAAAGGCTGAACAAGCAGATCCACAAAATCCATTTGTACAACTAATATGGGGTTCATATTTTATAAGTGTTGGCGATATAGATGCAGCAGAAAACGCTCTTAAAAAAGCAGAACTAGTAAAACCAAGAAATCCATTAATACCTACAACACGGGCTTCAGGTTTTATTAAAAAAGGAGAACTAGACAAAGCTTTTGAACAATTGATGATAGCTAAAAGTTTATCTGCCTCAAACTCATCTCAAAAACGTTTAGCCAGAGATATTGTTAAACAAACTTATCAATCTACTGGCAAAGAAAACCTTAGAGAACAAGTTTTTGATCTTTATCCAAAACTTAGAGAAGAGTTTGAGCAGAAATAGCAAAGTACTCAACACTATGCCAAATCACTTAATCTTTTGTGATTTGGCATAAGAGTTTAAGTTATTTTATTTTTTCATACTTAGCATTTTGTTTACTATTTGATAGGCGGCATCAGGTCGAGCAAGTTTTTTAACATTATTTTTCATTGTGGCAAAACGTTCTTTATCATCTAAAAGGCGGTCTACTTTATAAGCTAAAGTTGGGAGGTTATTGCAACGAATAGCAGCTCCATCTTCTAACAAATGATCAGAATTTCTTTCTTCTTGGCCAGGAATTGGATTAAATATAACAAATACCAATCCTTTAGCTAAAGCTTCTGAAGTAGTAAGCCCTCCTGGTTTACCCAATAAAATATCTGACGCAGACATATATTCATCCATATCTTTAGTATAACCAACAGGTTTTATAGTAATTGGGTTATTAGGCGAAAGTGTAGCAGCTAAAGAATCTATACGATCTTTGAGTTCTTTGCTCTTACCACAAATAGCTATTATTTGAAGTGGATGGCGAGATTGCATTAAAGATTTCATTAATAAATCTACTGGCCCAACTCCAAAACCACCAGCAGATATTAAAATTGTTGGTTTTTCTGGATGTAATCCATATTTTATACGCATCTCAGCTTTATCTTTCTGCTGAGAAAAAATAGGATCTATAGGAATACCTGTAGTAGAAATCTTGTCAGGCCAAATGCCTAACTTATTTAAGTGAACTGAAGTTTCTTCAAGGGCTACAAAATATTGTTCATAATGGTGGCAAAGCCAAAGTGCATGAGCATCAAAATCTGTAACCACAATACCTTGAGGACATTCTAATTTTTCTTTAGCCTTCATCCAAGAAACAATTTCTGCTGGGAGAAAATGAGTACAAATAATTACATCTGGTTCATATTTTTTTACAAACTTTACAAAAGGACGAGTATTAAGCTTATCAATAGCTAACCGGCGACGCTCTTTTTGCCAAGGTGTATCTAAATGATCATACAACCAACCCAAAAGTTCTGGGGCATTATTGACCATCTCAATATAAGCTTTTGAATAGAGGTTGCGAAACACTTTATTTGTGTATTCTAAAGTGTCAATGTGTGTAACTTCTTTAGCTGCTTTTAGTTCTATAGCTGCTTTTTCTAGCGCTTGAGCTGCTCGAATATGACCTGCTCCAGCAGAAGCTGATAAAATTAACATTCTATTAAACATGCTGTTCTCCTCAAGTTGTGTGTACAGAGCCAATATAGCTTTTACTTAATTAATTCTATTCTACTTAGTAAACGTTTAATTCCCAATTGAAATATATCTTTTTTAGTAATTAAGCTTACTATAAGATGACCTTCCATTTGAAAATCAAAAAAATACCCTGGATGAACTATTAAATTATCTTTTATTAAAAGCTCTAATATTAGTTCTTCTTCTGGAATTATTTTCGGTACTTTTAATATAGCATACCAACCACCTTCACTTGTTAGGAGATTACAAACACTTTCTCGAGAAATCTGTTCTTTTAACCAATTGAGATTTTCAATAACTCGATTATGAATTTGATTTTTTATCTTTGGAGCAATCTCTAGTAACTTTCCTAGAGCATGTTGTACTGGACTGCTAACAGAAAGAAATAAATCTGTAATAAACTCTAAACGGCTGGAAGCTTCTTGAAATACTTCTCCACTACCATTAATAACTATCCAACCTAGCTTTAATTGTGGCAATCCAGCATATTTGGAAAGTCCATTTAAAGTAAAAGTTAAAACATCTGAAATTTCTGCAACTGTCCTTACCTTATCATCAATATTTTCATGAGCATAATCACAAAAAACTTCATCTGAGATCAAAGCTAAGTTATGTTCTTTACAAAACCTAATCAAATCACTTAACTCACTTTGTTTTAGGAATGAACCTGTAGGATTATTAGGGTTTACAATAACAATAGCACGTGTATTTTTTTGGCAAAGTTTTTCTAACATTGGAAAATCAATGTACCACATGCCATCAAAATAAAGTGGATAGCCTATATGTTTAACACATTCAACTTGAGCTAAATGCTCAAATAGAGGATAAGAAGGGGTTGGAACTAAAACGCTATCTCCTGGTTCCATTAGCAATTTAAATAAAATAGTATAGGCTTCGCTAGTACTAGCAGTTAGGTATATTCTTTCTCTATCAACGTCAATCAAGTGATTTTTATAATATCCAATAACAGCATCACGAGCTGTGGCTAATCCTTTAGGATCTGGATTATAAAGCAGTGTATTAGAGCTTGTCAGCGCAGCTAATATTTCTTCTTTAGGATAGTCAATATCAATTCTTGTTGGATTTGATTGAGTTAAATCTAAGATCTCTTCACCTTTTAAGTATTTCTGTTCAATAACTTGCGTTAACTTGTTGGATGTCAGTTGCAAAGGAGTTCTAGAAGAAAACATTATTTTATTCCTTAAATAGTTATTTTGCTCTCTGAATGTAAAAGTTTTTCAGAGAGCAAAACATCACAAGCTATTCCAATTTACTTACATTATCTGACTCTTCTTCAGCTTTAGGGGGATTAGCACAAGTGTCACATTGTAAAGAAGAAACATTAATATGCACATTGCAAAAAGGTTTAGAGCAAGTTTTACAACTTAAAGAAGTTTGATTTTGGCAACTAGTACAAGGTTTTAAGATTTGGGCATCAAAAGATTTATTAGAAGAAGATGATGATGAGTCAAAAGATGGTTTAACATCAAAAGATGGCCTAGCTTCAAATGAACGTTTTACCTCAAAAGATGGAGGTTTTACTTCAAAAGAAGGCTTTACTATAGGCTTATAATAAATTCCTGAATCTTCCACTGATTTTGGTTTACCAGTATTACGAATTACTAGCCTAGGTGTCCTTGCAGGTACAGAACCAGGCATATCCATACGCCCTATATTATCTTGTCTCATAGGAAGCATTGGATTTAATGGAACCATTGCCATAGGTTGGTTTGGTGGTGGCATTTGTGGTGGCGACATAGGAATAACTGCTGATGGAGACATAGTCATAGGAACTTGTGGAGATACCATTGGAGGCATATTTTGAGGCATCATATTTGGGGGCATATTTTGAGGCATCATATTTGGAGGTGACATTGGGGGTTGCATCATTGGGGGCATTGGTGACTGAGGCATAACATTTGGAGGCATGTTTTGAGGCATCATATTTGGGGGCATATTTTGAGGCATCATATTTGGGGGTGCCATTGGGGGCTGCATCATTGGTGCTGGTTGTGCAGGAGGCATTGGGTTAATAATTGATGCTATTGGCTGAGGTCTGATTTCCAACATAATTGGAGAATCTGCTTTTGTATCCAACTTAGATTTCTTATCGGACTCTTCTAAGTTAGCAAATTTTAACCCATCTAACCGTAACTTCATTAATGCCAATAAGTTTGTACTCTTGCGCTCAATATCTAGTAAATCTACTTGTTTGATAATAAGTACTTTTATATTCTCTTGATAGTAAAGTCTCTGAATTATTGTTTTTAAGCGAAGTGAATCAAATAAATTTGCAGATGTCTCACTATCTCTTACAAATAGAACTAATGTATTTATACCGACTAGTTTTAATCGACTAACTAAAGCAAACAATTCTTCTGAGCGTAGTTCTCTCATCCAATAACGCCATTCTACAGCTATATGATTTCCAAGTGATGCAATAATTGGATCAGAACTTAATTCATTACGAACGATTAGATTAAAAGTATTTGCAGGAATAGCTTCATCACAAATAGTAAAATCATTTACAGAATTAAATAGATAAGAAGCTATATCAGCTAAACAAGGATCTAACCCATCCATTGTAGAAACTCGTCTTAGCATATCTAGCAACATATTGTAATATGAGTGGTTAAAACCAGTAATATGTTCCACATCATCAACAGCATGAAGTGCAACGCCTGCTTTTATACTTCGTAAATAATTTATATAGCAATCTTCTGGATAAGAACACCTATCAGGGTGTTGACGAGCATAATCACGAGCAAAAGAAATAAAATTACTTAGCTCTATTTGGCTACAATTTAAGGTTTGATAAAGCATTAAGTAGGCAGGATTAGAAGCAACTATTCTTAATTGATTATTAGGATCCATTTCTAAAGTGTTAAAGACTTCTTCAAGCAGAGCAAGTCTTACAACTTTACGAGCAGCAGCAACATTGCCTAACAAATAGTTTGCCCAGCCCAAATTCTGTAAACTAAACCCTTTATATAATCTACGACGCATTTCATTTTGCTGAAGCAGTTGAAATTCATACATTGCAACTAGCAAATCATGTCCAACTTGAGGAATTTTGCGTTCAATCAAAGTCCAAGCTAAGGCATTCCAAAGATGAGGAGTTTCTAAACGTGGTAAATAACCTGGAGGTTTATTTTGTACTGTGAGCTGACGTAGTTTTACAACCACATCTTCTAGACGTGTAGTAAAGTATTTGACCATTTCTGGAAACGTTTCGCCTCGACCAAGAGGAACTAAAAATTCATTCCATATAGTCATTTCTTGTTCACTATCTACAGCCGACAACAAACGTCTATGAGTATAATCTAACTTTTCTGGTATCGTCATACGATCCATAAAACACTCCTTAAGTACTGAATTAGCTTGGTTTATCCAATTTGTGGATATTTATTAATTTGATATGCTTGTTCATAAGCATTTGCTACTTTTAACAATCTAGCTTCTTCAAAATGTGGAGCAACTAATTGACAACCTATTGGTAAGCCTTCAGAAGAAAAACCACAAGGAATGCTAATTCCTGGCACACCAGCTAAGTTTAATGTTACTGTATAAATATCTGCTAAATACATTGCCAAAGGATCTTCAGTACGTTCACCTAATTTAAATGCTGGTACAGGAGCAGTTGGCATGGCGATTATATCACAGCTAGTAAACGCATTACGGAAATCTCTCTCTATCAAAGTACGCACTTTTTGAGCTCTTAAATAGTATGCATCATAATAGCCTGAAGAAAGTACATAAGTCCCAAGCATTATGCGTCTTTTTACTTCTGCTCCAAAACCTAAATCTCGACTTCTGCGATACATATCTGAAAGGCTTTTAACATCTTCTGCTCGAAAACCATAGCGAACTCCATCATATCTAGCTAAATTAGCACTAGCTTCAGCTGTAGCAATAATATAATAATCAGCTATTGCATAATCAGAATGTGATAGTGTTACTTCTACAGTAATAGCTCCAAGAGCTTCTAAATTTTTAATTGCCGCTTCTACTGTATTTTTTACATCTGCACTTAATCCAGCTCCAAAAGCTTCTTTAGGAATTCCAACTTTCAACCCTTTGATATCACCTGAAAGTGCTGACAGATAATCAGTTACAGGATGATTTGAAGAGGTAGCATCATGTGTGTCATATCCAGCAACTACATTTAAAAGTCTAGCTATATCAGTTGTAGTCTTTCCAAATTGTCCTATTTGATCTAAAGATGAACCAAAAGCAACTAAACCATAACGGGAAACCCTTCCATAAGTAGGCTTTAGTCCAAAAACACCACAAAAAGAAGCTGGTTCACGTACTGAACCACCTGTATCAGAACCTAGTGCTAGAGTACAAAGATCAGCAGCAATTGCAGCAGCCGAACCTCCACTAGACCCACCTGGAACACAAGATAAATCCCAAGGATTACGTACTGGGCCGTAAGCAGAATTTTCATTTGATGAACCCATTGCAAATTCATCACAATTAGTTTTCCCAACAATTATGGCTCCTGCTTCTTCTAAACGTTCTATAGCTGTAGCTGAATATGGAGGAATAAAGTTTTCTAAAATCTTTGAGCCACAAGTAGTGCGTATTCCTTTAGTACAAATATTATCTTTTACTGCTATTGGAACGCCTAACAAAGGTTTTAATGTGTTAGTGTTGGTAAATTCTAGGTCTAAAGCTTTTGCACGCTCTAGTGCTTGCTCACGTGTAAGAGTGAGAAAAGAGTTTAATTTAGAGTCTACTTTATCAATTCTATCAAAAGTAGCTTGGCAAATTTCTGTTATAGTTGCTTCTTTAGTTTTTAGAGCCTTATGTATTTTTTCTACAGTTAAACCAACAGCTTCCACAATTTTCTCCTTAAAAAATAAGTTCTTTTCTATAGTCTCTAGACATTAAAAAATCTAAAATCTAAAATCTAAACCTTAAAATATATTAACTCTTAGCCAAAACTGAGAGCTAGCTATAAAAGACTTATCGTACTAAACTTTATAAATGCTGTCACCTTGTGTAAGTAAAGAGCATCTTAAATTTTAGCTAGTAGGGATTAACTTTATATTATGAAAACAAATCTTATTTTATCTATTATTTTATCCATCAGTTTTTCACAAGTAGCCTTTTCACAAATTGATCAAAAAGATTTAAAAAGATCTAACCAACCAACTCCTACTTTGCAAAAAGATCGTACTGCTCAACGCCTCTACACACGTTTTAGACAGATGGAAGATGAGCGAGCTGTTAGTAGTGATTTTTTACAATATCTTACTAGCTCACATGCTGGTGTAAGAAAACAAGCTGTTTTAGCTCTAGGACGTATTGGTGATAGATCTGCCGTTGGTTCTCTTAGTCAAGTACTCTTAGATGATGGTAATGCACAGGTAAGAGAATATGCTGCTTTTGCATTAGGTGAAATTGAAGATGTAAAAGGAGTTAGAGCCCTAGTAGGAACATTAATAAGCAATGGTGAAGTAAAAGAAGTTCGCGCACGTGCAGCAGAAGCTCTAGGAAAAATAGCTAGCATTCCAGAAAACGCTCAAGTCCTTGGAGAAGAAACCAATACACGTATTATTAATGCTCTTATCGATATTCTACCTAAGCCAGCATCTGAGCTAAAAATAGGACAAGAAAATCTTGTAGCACTTACCTTAACAGCTTTGATGCGTATTCACTCACCAAGCTCAATTGAGCCAATAGCTCAACAACTATCTTCACCTAATGCTCAAATAAGATTTGTTGCTGCTAATAGTCTGACTCGTACTTTACGAGCTAATCCTGGAAAAGCTAGTAAACTTGTTTTTGATATGGCTGTTAGTGCAATTAAAGACCAAAATCCTTTGGTAAGAGCAACTGCGGCTAGTGTACTTGGAGCAACTAAAAAGGCAGAAGCTATTGAAATACTATTACCTTTACTTAATGATAGTAATGAGCAAGTACAAGTAAACACTATTAGAGCTTTAGGTGTTTTGGATGATAAAAAGGCAGTAAAACCACTTATTAACCTAGGTCAAGAGTTGCTAACTCAATATCGCCAAGCTAAAACTCCTCTTAGTCCTGAACTTAACAAACTCTATTTAATAGCTACTGCATTAGGGCAATTAAAAGATACAACAGCCTTGCCTCTGTTAAAATCACTACGTACCTTACCTAGTGGAACAATTGGATCAAACATTGAAACAGAAGAAGCCCTAGCACGTTTTGGAGCAGAAGCATTTTTTGATTATGACTCAAGCATTGATCTAAAAATAGGCAATTGGCAAACTGTATCTAATTTTGCATCTGGGCTAGGAGATGTAGGTACAGAACGAGCAATTAAGGCATTAGATGAACTATTAGCAGGAAAAAAAGTAGGTACTTTGGATGTAAGAGCTATTCCAGAAATCCTACGTGCAATGAGCAAGGTAAAAAACCCTAATTTAAATGCAATTCTAAAAGAGCAATTGAAAGCTGAAGATGTAATTATTCGTGCTACTGTAGCAGAACTACTAATGGATACTAAATCAGATGAAAATTTTAGTGCCTTAGTTTCTGCCTATGAAAAGACAAGTAAAGATGTAATGAATGATGCTAAGCTAGCGATTTTAATGGCTTTAGCCAAATATGGATTAAAAGCCAACACAACCTTAAATCTAGCTCTAAAAGATTCTGATCATTTAGTTCGTAGACAAGCAGTAGATTTACTAAAAATGATAGATGCAGGAAATTTTGAAAATAAAATAGGGGCAGTAAAGACCGAGCGTGCGGCCAATTTTTACCAAGAAATAACCAACCGCAGTAATGGGGAAAAACCTCCCACAGCAGAAATAATTACATCCAAAGGCCGTATTAAAGTAGAGCTTTTTCAAGAAGATGCTCCACTTACAGTAGCTAACTTTATAGCTTTAGCTGAAAAAGGTTACTTTAACAATATTACTTTTCATAGAGTTGTACCTAATTTTGTTATTCAAGGCGGAGATCCGCGTGGAGATGGAAATGGAACTCCAGGTTATCAAATTCGTTGTGAAATTAATATGCGACCTTATCAACGAGGAACTCTTGGAATGGCGCTTTCTGGCAAAGACACAGGGGGAAGCCAATTTTTTATCTGTCATTCTCCTCAACCTCATTTAGATGGTGGTTATACTGTTTTTGGTCAAGTTCTAGAAGGAATGGAGGTTGTAGATAAAATTGTTCGCGGGGATTTAATAGAAAAAATAACAATAGACAACCCATAATCTGCAAATTTTCTAAAGTTTATGCTAATAAAATTTCTAAGATTATTGATTAAATATTTCTCAACATTACTAGTAATTCTCTCAACTACTATTTGTGTGTTTGCGCAATCTGGAGCAACAACAGGAACAATTATAGGTACAGTAAAAGATCAATTAGGTTCAACAATTGTTGGCGCTAGTATCAGTATAAGAAATTTAGAAACCAATTTAACCCGTAATATACAAACAGACGAAAAGGGGATTTACCAAGCAATTGAACTTGCTACTGGTCGCTATGAAATTTTGGTTTCAGCTTCTAGTTTTGCAGATAAAAAAGATTTAATTGTTGTCTCTCTTGGAACAACAGCCTTATTAGACTTTATATTATTTCCTACTAACACAACTGATGTAATAGAAATAGAATCATCTACAAATAAAATCAACATTGAAAGCAGTAACACAATTGCACAACAGCAAATTTTATCATTACCTACGAGCAAGAGAAATTTTCTAGATTTCGCGATTCTAGTGCCTAGAGTTATTACAGATAGAACTCCTTCAGTAGGTATCACTGGTGGCTCTGGATTATCTTTTAATGGACAAAGTGGTCGTTTTAATAACATTACAATTGATGGTTTAGATAACAATGATTCAGGAACAGGATCTGTGCGTTCCACTTTTGCTCAGGATGCTGTAAAAGAGTTTCTAGTTATTTCTGATGGAGCTTCAGCAGAATTTGGACGCTCTTTAAGCGGAATAGTTAATATTGTTACTAAATCTGGCGGTAATGATTATCATGGCAGTCTGTTTTTCTTTAATCGAAACAACTCTCTAAATGCACGCAATGCCTTTAGTCCTTTTAAGCTTCCATCCAACAAGTATCAGTTTGGTACTATTTTCAGTACCCCAATCAAACCCAATAAATTATTTTTATTTGGCTCTTTAGAACGTTTAACAACAAAAGATTCTTTTCTTCTTAACATTGATACTACAACAGTAAAAGCTGTTAGAACTCAAGGTTTTTTTATTGCAAATGGAAATCAGCCTTTTTCTCTTGGGACAACCTCCACATTGCTACGTTTAGATGGAAATCTAAACAATAATCATACTTTTTGGTTACGTTATAATGGAGGCTTTACTTATAATGGCAAGTTTGAACGGGATACAATAGCAGGAAATAGTGCAGCTTTAGGTATGCAATACCTTAATGATAATTCCATAGCATTTAGCAACACACAAATTATTCCTAATTTAAATTTAGTAAATGAAACTAGGATACTTTTTGCTAGACGTGACCAAAGAGTAGAAGCTTTTAGTCAAGATCCTTTTTTTGATATCTCAGGAAGTGCCACTTTTGGCCAAGAAAGCTCTTTACCTCAACCCAGATTAGAGTATATTTACCAACTAGTAAATACAACATCTTTAGTAAGAGGACAACATCAAATAAAGTTTGGTGTTGATTTTCAGTATTTGTTTTCACCTAATGGAGGGTCAAAAGTTTTTTTCCTTTCAAAAGGAGGTTATCAATTTCAAAATATAGACTTTGCTGATTTGCTTAAACAACCAGGATTTCCAAAATTTAGTGCAATTCAAGCGTTTGATCCAAATTCACGAACTTTTGAACAATTAGCTTTTCTAAATTTTATTTCTCCTTTACTAGCAGCAAATTATAAAGGGTTTCCTAAAAACATCTCTTTAGCTAATTTACCACTACCCTTATTTTTTGGACAAGGTTTTGGCAACCCAACACAAGAGTTTACAACTAAGTTTTTTTCTGCTTTTCTACAAGATGAGTTTAAACTTAAAAACAATTTAATTTTGAGATTGGGTTTAAGATATGACTTAAATAGGGTTAAATTTACTCCAAACAATAAAGGCAATATTAGTCCTAGAATAGGATTAGCTTATGCACCTTTGCCTACATATTTACCTAGCCTAAAAATTACTGCTAGTTATGGTTTATTTTTTGGTGTTCCTTTTACTGGCCCTGCCTTGCAATCTTATTTATACTCATCTGGTAATTATAAATTGCTAGTGTTAGTACCTCCTTTTTCTATTTTGCCCTATTTACTTCCCAATCATAGTTATGCTGATAATAGTAGGCTTCCAGATGGTATACCTAATGTTAGGCAATATTCAATAGAATACCAATATCAGTCAGATGCAAAAAATAGTTACTCTCAACAAATTAACTTTGGGCTTGGTTATCATCTTCAAAAAAATATTAATATTTCACTAATTTATAATTTCTTAAGAGGGATTAAACTTCCATCTCGTCGTGAAATAAATCCAGTAGTAAATCCTATTCCAGGAGATTTATTAGGAGGTTTCGAAAGAGGTCGGATAGATATTAAAAGAGGTTCAGTTCTAGAATATGAAAATGCTTTTGATAGCTACTACCATGGGATAAGTTTAGTATTTGATTACCAGCTTAATAAGAAGATAAATCTGACAGCTAATTATACTTATTCAAAATCAATAGATAATGTACTAAATGGATTTAAGAGCGATATATTTGATGAGCCAAATGATCCTTTAACTCCAGGAAATGAAAGAAGTCTTTCTCTAACAGACTTACGCAAAAGATTTGTTTTATCTGGTATTTGGAACTTGGATTATACCAATAAACTTTTACTTAAAAATTTTCAACTATCTGCTATAGTTCTACTAACTTCTGGAGTTCCCTATAACTTACAAGCTGATCAAGACTTAAATATGAACGATAGTGGAGGAGATCGTCCTCTAGGATTAGGAAGAAATGTTGGTATTACTGAGGGATTTACCAACATTGATTTAAGGTTAACAAAAAGTTTTTACTTCAAACAAAAATACCAAACACAAATTACATTAGAGGTCTTTAATTTATTAAATCAAGTGAACTTAAACCCTGATCGTATTGATAGAATTTTTGCCCCAGACCAAAATGGAAATTATACTTTACCTGTTAAACAAAATGGGCTTTATGTGTTGCCAAAAAACCGCTACATAGAAGCATTTCCAGCTCGTCAAATACAACTTGGGTTTCGTTTTAGCTTTTAGTTAGGTTTAGGCTAACTTGCGATATCCACGAGAATACCAAAGTAAGGGTTCACCTTCTTGAGCGCCTGTAGCCTCTATTTTACCTACATAAATAGTGTGATCGCCTCCTTCATAAGTAGCATAAAGAGAGCAATCCATCCAAGCTAGGCTTTTTTCTAAAATAGGTGCACCTGTAACAGCTTGATAAAAAGGAACACCAAGAAGAAAATTTCCTTCATGACCACGAAAACCTGCTCCACAATTAGAAACTTCTTCTTGTTCACTAGATAAAATCATAACTCCAAAAGCTTTCTGTTCTGCAATAGGATCATGTATGCGAACATTTTTATTTACAGCTACCAAGATAAGTGGAGGTTCAGCAGATAAAGAGGTAAATGAGCTAGCAGTCATAGCAAGTAACCCATCTTCTCGTTTAGTAGTAATAACAGTAATTCCGCTTGCCCAGCAACTCATAGTTTTTTTGAAGTCATCTTTAGTAATAGCCATTTTTTTATCCTTTTTTATCTTGTCCTAAAATATTTACAAATATTTACAAATATTTATATCAAAAATAAAACAATTTAAGTAAAAACTAAACAGTAATTTTTAATTTTATCTATTTGGAATGTCAACTACTTAAGAAAAGAATTTGTATTAATTTGTTTTCTCTTGTAGTTTTTATCTAGAAAAATAGAAAATAATTGCAGACATAAGCACTATTTCTGCTTAAAATTAGCTTAGTTATATTGACCGGCAATCCTCTTAGTATATTTTGTTAAAACTTAATTTAGCCATAAGATAACTCTGCAGTAACTACTTAAGTTAGCTTAATAGTCTTTATTGAGTTTTTTGAGGTACTTATGAAAATCTGTCCTGAATGTAAACAGGAATTTCCAGATGATAGTTTAGTTTGTCCTAAAGACGGCTCAGACCTATTTGTTAAAAGAATCTATAATAATGATAGTGACATGCTAGCAGGCATAACATTAGATAATAAATATAAATTAGAACGTAGAGTAGGACGCGGGGGCATGGGAGCAGTTTATATTGCTCATCATACAAAGTTTAATAAACAAGTTGCAGTTAAAGTCCTCTCTCGTGATATGACAGAAGATCCAAGCTGCTTTGAACGTTTTAAGCGTGAAGCAGAAGCCTCAGCACGTATCAAACATCCTAATGCTGTATCTGTTATTGATTTTGGGCAAACAGTTGAACAAATTGTATATCTGGTAATGGAGTATGTTGACGGCTTAACTTTAAGAAAATTAATTGAAAGAGAATCTCGTCTTACTCCTGAAAGGACAGTTAATATAGCTCGTCAAATTTGTGCTGGAATAGGGGCCGCTCATCGTGCTGGAATTGTTCATCGTGACTTAAAGCCAGATAATGTAATGATTGAGATTATTGATGGTCAAGAAGTAGCTAAAGTTTTAGATTTTGGTATTGCTAAGCTCAAGGATTCACAACAATTAAGTCAAATAACTAAAACAGATAGTGTTTTAGGTACTCCTAATTATATGTCTCCAGAACAATGTAGTGGAGGAACTATAGATCATTTATCAGATATATATTCTTTAGGAGTAATGCTTTATGAAATGTTAGCAGGGCGTGTACCTTTTCAAGCTGCATCAGCTCCAGCAGTTATTGTTCAACATGTAACTAAAGATCCAACTCCACTAAGTCAAGTTTCTAGTGTTCCTGAGCCATTATCTCATGTAGTGATGAGAGCTTTAGATAAACAACCCTCTCGCCGCCAACAAACAGCTTTAGATTTAGCTACTCAATTAGAAGCAGCACTTACTATTTCTGGAATTCCTAACATTGCTCCAACTAAACCATCTGTTGAAATAAATCAGTGGAGAGTTGTTTTTCAAGGAGTTTTAGATAAATCTGAATCAGGTCAAAAAAAGCTATTAGAAGGCTTGCAACGTAATTTTAACCTTTCTCCAGAAAGTGCCCAAGAACTACTAAAAGGACGTAAAGTAAGCGTAAAAAAAACTCCCACTCAGCAAGATGCTATGAGATGGGCAGAAAAGCTTCGTGTTATTGGTGCAGATGTTAAAGTTGAACCTATTATAGAAAAACCTGAAACTAATGAATCTGCTAGAACTATTTCCTATCAAAAAGATCAAACCCCAGTACATGACACTAATGCTCCAACTTTAGCAGGTAAAGCGACTAATAAAATTATTGATGATACTCAAGCCGACATTCCCTTAGATCCTTTGCTCGTTGTACAAGGTAATGAAATGCTTAGTTATGTTACAGAACAATATGTTAAATCTAAGTCTAAAATAAATTCTGATGCAGAAACAATTAAAGTCCAGTCTGATGAAGCTAAAGCTCCTTATTCAGGACAAATGTTTGCAACTTCAACAAGCGCTAGTAAAAACACTAACTCCCAAGAAAAACAACCTACTACTGCTTATCCTTGGCAAGTTGATATGAACGGATTTATTTATGAAAACCAATCTTCAGAAGAAGTAGAAGCAATGATTAGGGCTGGTCGTCTGCGTCAAACTCATAGAGTGCGCCAAGGTGATAGCCCTTGGCAAGATCTTGGCACTGTTCCAGAATTTCGGCAAATTATTGAACAAATTAATCCTTATGCCTTTCAGCCTCTTACAGAAATGGAAACTGTGGCTCAAAAAGAGGAACAAGAACAAGCTAATCGTATTTTCTTTAGAAGATTCATAGAACTAGCTCTTGTTACATTAGTAATATATATAATAGTTAATTTTACTATGCAATATTCTCAAAGAAGATTATTAGAAGATGATTTAAGACTGGTTTTAAGTGATCCTCAAACTACTGTAAAAACCTTGCGCAGCCGTATAAATACTGCAATAAAACAAAGAGGATTAACTATTCCTCAAGAAAATGTTCATATAACTGTTGATCCGCCTAATCATCAAGTAGTAGTTAGGATTGATTATAAACGTACCATTTTAGCAATCCCACTAAATTACCAAGCAAAACGAGGAATAGGAAATTTTAACTTGCCAATAGAAGCACTAGCAGAATTATCTGAAGGAGAATTAGATATAGTTGGATTACCATCAGGAGAAATTGAACGCTACAAACGAGATCAAGCAGCTAAAAAAGCTGCTGAGAAATTAGCTAGTTATGAAGGTGAACTAGCAACAATAAAAGAACGTGATAGTGTAAAAAAAGAACTTGGACAATTTGAAGCTGCTTTACAAGCACTTAATGTTTCTTCTATAGACTCTAATGGTAATCCTATCTATAGCAAATCTTCTAAAATTAATGGACAAGAATATACTAAAGAACAAGTTCAAACTCGTATTATTGAGCTAAAAACTAGTCTAGCTAATTTAGAAAATATCCTTTATCAACAACGTTTAAAGAAAAAACAAGAACTAGAAAGCCAAATAGATAAACCATCTCCAACAAGTCAAAATAAATAAAAATTTTTGTAAATATAGGCGTAAAGTAAAAGTTTTTGCATCTACTCAAGATGCAAAAATTTTTATCTATTTCGGTATTTATTGCTTGACATATGGTAAATTTTTGCCTATATTTCACTTACAGCTTTTATCAACACTATATTTAATAAAAACTATAAAACAGAAAGGCAACAACAATTATGGCAGATTTAAAATCCGAACGTAGTAAAGCTATTGAAATGGCTATCTCACAAATTGAAAAGCAATTTGGCAAAGGCGCAATAATGCGTTTAGGAGATAAAAAAATATCCGATATCCTAGCAATATCAACTTCTTGTCTTAGTATTGATGCTGCAATTGGTATTGGAGGAGTTCCCCGTGGTCGTATAATAGAAATCTATGGGCCAGAAAGTTCTGGTAAAACTACTTTAGCTTTACACGTTGTAGCAGAAGCTCAACGTCTAGGAGGTAATTCTGCTTACATTGATGCTGAACATGCTTTAGATTCAGAGTATGCAGGGAAATTAGGTGTCAATATTGATGAACTATTTATTTCACAACCTGATAGTGGGGAACAAGCTCTAGAAATTACAGAACAATTAACTCGTTCAGGAGCATTTGATGTAATAGTAATTGACTCTGTAGCAGCATTAGTTCCTCGTGCTGAATTAGATGGAGATATGGGAGATAATCTACCAGGTTTGCAGGCTCGTTTGATGTCCCAAGCTATGCGTAAACTTACAGCCGCAGTATCTCGCTCTAACACTTGCCTAATTTTTATAAATCAAATCAGAGAAAAAATTGGAGTTATGTTTGGTTCACCTGAAACCACTACAGGTGGTCGTGCATTAAAATTCTATGCTTCTGTAAGAATGGAAATCCGCCGTGTTAACCAAATCAAAGACGGTGAAAATATTGTTGGAAACCGCACTAAGCTAAAAGTAGTTAAAAACAAAGTAGCTCCACCATTTAAAGAAACTGAATTTGACATTATGTATGGTGAAGGCATTTCTCGTACTGGTGATATATTAGATTTAGGTGTAGAACATAAAGTTGTTGATAAGAGCGGGGCATGGTTTTCCTATAAAGGTGAACGTTTAGGCCAAGGCCGAGACAATGTTAAAAATTTATTGATGCAAAACAAAGATTTATGTAATCGCATAGATCAAGAATTACGTAAAACTCTTAATATCCCAATTATTGATAAACTCTTCCCAGAAGAAGCTGAAGAACATAAAGAAATTAAAGAACCTAAAAAAGCATCTCCACGTCCTGCTAGTGCAGGTCAGTAAAGAATATTCCTAGAATAACTTTAGAGCCAAGAATTGCAATCCTTGGCTCTAAGTCACTTTATAATTAATACTTACTCTTTATTTTGATTTAGGAACTTTCTTTTCTAGATTTGTAGATTTCTCGACTGAATCTATAGTTTTAGGAATTTCCTGTTTTTCATTTATTACACTTGCTCTAGAAAGATAAGGTATGGTCACAGCAACACCTACTACAGCAGCAATTATTATAGGGGCAGCAAAACCTGTTAAAGATGTTTCTATATAAAGTTCCTCTTTATCTCGACCACCAAAAACAATTAATTGTGCTGGAAAATTTCCTAATACTAAACCAGCCAGTAGTTTAACAGGTGCTGGACTTGCTTTAACAAAAGGAGCTAAATCTAAATAAAGTACCCCTAACCCATTAGGGCTAAATTTTGCTAAGTTATTTTGAAAAGCAGAAACATTCGCTAATGAATGTTTTTCCAATATACTATCTACTGTTTGATGTATTCCTGCCATAGTTCCAACAAGCATTTTATTTTCAACATATGTCCAAAATATATCTTGCTGATTATATAAGGTAAAACCCTTGTATTCTTGTGTTTCAATAGAAGATTTCATCACTTGCTCAGATAATTTAGCAAACGCAGAAGAAAACGTTTTTACATTCTTTACCTCTAAAATTCCTGTTAGCTGAAGCTTTGGAATATTAGTTCTTCCTGTCAATAACTCAGCCGTATTGCTAACAGAAAATGACAAAGCTAACTCTCCTGTTAAATTGCTAATTATATCCTGACTAATGTTAACTCCCATCTGACTTAAGGGATCTACTTCTCCTGAAAAACTTGGAAATATAGCTTCCAAAACAGATTTATATGTAAGATTAGGATCTATTTTAAGAGCAAAAAATACTTCTGTTTTATCAGATGCTAGTTTAGCTAAATGAAAATCAGAAAGAGCAACTGAACCAAACATTGGAAAAAACCCTAATTGTTCCTTATCAACTATAGTAGAAAACCTGCTTGTATCTTTACCAATAATATTAAATTTTACTCCTGTGGCTTTTACTGCTGATATTCCAAGAATCCTAGCTATTATCTCGTAAGTAGTTTTATCGTTTCTTGATAAATCACTATTATATAGAATTTCTTTTAAGGCAATACCATTGAGGTATATAACTAGATTAGAATCATTATCGTTAGTTATCTTAAATTTTTGAAATTCTGGTGCATTAGCTAAGGAATTAAAATCTTTACTATTAATCTCTTTAAGAAATTCTGAGAATTGAGAGGATAAGCTCAAAATAACAGCAGAGTCTTTTTCAAGACCAGTAATGCTTGTTGGCAAACTATTAGTTTCTATTTTTAGATTTGTATAACCTAACAAATTATTTAAGCTTTCATTTATAATAACTGTCATTTTGTTAGTTACTTTTGGGTTTGGAGTTTCAAAAAAGCCAATTATAGTAAAAGGTAGTTCTGAAGAAGGATCTTTTTCCAACAAATCTTCTGTTTTAATAGTTTTTGGATTTTTGTTTGGCAATAGTGCTAATGCTAGTTTTGCTTGAGCAAGTTGATTAATTTCTTCTGGAGTTAAATCAAATGCTACTTCTAAAAGAGTTTGTTGCTCTTTGCTAGTAAGATTTCTAGCTACAAGTAAACTAAAAGGATTTGTTAGCTCTAAGTAGAGGAATACTTTTTCTGGAATAAAATCAGCAGGTATTTTTGTGTTGGTTTTACTAGTAGAATGCTGAATGGAGTTAGCAGCTAGGACAGTTATTAAAGCTAAGTTTAAATTAAATATAATTAAAATAAGGTACTTAATAATAAGTTTTAGCATATTAGTTTTTGGTTAAAGGTGATGATTTTGGCTAAAATTTTTATAAAAGAAAAATAATGTGCGATCATTTCTAATTAAATTTACCTTAATTTGTTTACTTTTAACTGAGGTTATTTTAAATTTTTATAAATAAAGCTAGTAATTACAGTATTCACATAAGTTTAACAGACT
This sequence comes from Blastocatellia bacterium, assembly GCA_039812885.1. Classification (GTDB taxonomy): domain Bacteria; phylum Acidobacteriota; class Blastocatellia; order Chloracidobacteriales; family JADJPF01; genus JADJPF01. The sequence continues at coordinate 191,728 of JBDIBI010000001.1, read as the reverse complement.
TTATATTAACCACTCAATAATCAAGCATTTAAATAAAAGTATAAAAAAAGAGAAATAAAAGTGTATTAGATTTTCCTTCTATTTTCATTATTTTTTATTTTTTTCGTGGAAAAGCTCTTGACAAAAAGCAAGAATTTGCCTATCTTTCGCTAAAGACCTTTTTTAGGAGTAAAAAAAATATGAGCACGATTATATCCGAGAAACAACGTCAAGTCTATGATTTCATAGTAAAGTTTGTTAAGACAGAAGGCCATTCCCCTATGATTAGGGATATTGCCAGACATTTTGGTTTTTCTTCCCCTGCCACAGTACACAAATATTTGGTTGCATTAGAAGCAGCTGGAATGATTGTTAGAGGTAAAAGAAATGCTTTAGTTCAACTCTTGCCAGAAGAACACAATTCTGAGGCAATAGATATTCCATTATTAGGAAAAATAGCTGCTGGTCGTCCAATAGATGTAATTTCACAAGAAGAAGCTGTTTCTATCCCTAAAGAAATGTTAGGGCGTTCTCGCACTTACGCTTTGCGCGTAGTAGGCGATTCAATGATAGATGAACACATTGCAGATGGAGATTTAATTATTGTTGAGCATTGCCAACAAGCTCAAAATGGTCAAACTGTAGTAGCATTAGTTGATGATACAAGTGCTACAGTAAAAAAGATTTTTTTCGAAAAAAATCAAGTACGTCTCCAACCCGCAAATCAAAAATATCAACCACTGATGCTTAGCCCAAATCAAATAAAAGTTCAAGGCCGCGTCATTGGAGTAATGAGACGTTATAACTAAACCTCTCAGGCATTATCTAAAATCCTACCAACATCCCTCCATCTATTAATCTATAAAGATGGAGGGTAATGCTCAAGCTTGTTTCTTTAGAGAATTTAGAAAATTTTAAATCAGGTAGTTACTAACTAATAGTCTAACTACTTAAGGTAAGTTTTTGCCTTTTTCAAATAAATTTTATTCGTCTATACATTTACAATTAAAGGAGGTCGCTTTACTTCTTATATTTAGAAGTACTTGCGGTAAGATTTGCTATGACCGTTTATACCGTTCGTTTCTGTGATAAAGAATTTGTAGCTCATAATTTAAAGGATTTTGCTAGAATTGCTGTATTTGCTAAGTGGTATTTACGTACACAAGCCTTATCAGGGAAACTACATTGTTCTGTTCAACAAGCTGAACTTTCAAATATAAGTTTCTTTCCCACTTTTAATAATGAAGTAGAAAAACCTCTAGCAACTAAAAATGATATTGATCGTCGTCCTCGTATGGCAGTAATGCGTAAAGCTATAAGAGCATTTTTTTATAGCAATTTTGCTTAGTCATTATTTTTAGTAAGCCAATAGCCCAATGGCTAAAGTCAAAAACATTGGGCTATTATTAGCTCTAACTTGCTCAGTTTATTCGTTTTATAAAGAAATATAGGAAAGATTTAGCATGTCCAAATATCATAGTAAAACACTAGAAATGCTTGGATTAACAGAACCCATTGAAAAACAGTCCAATCCCAAACTTATCAATTGGGCAAAAAAGAATAATATTGAAATCCCAGAGTCCTTTCTTGAATGGTCAAGTTTAGATGGTGGAAAATTATTAGAAGAATATAGCAATGGCGATTTCTTCTATTTTGAAGAACCCGAAATTATAAAAACCAATCAAGGTCATGGTTTGTTATTTCACTCAGAAAGCCAAGGTAACTTCAATAAACTTATTATTTTAAACAAAGGAGAAGACCCTCCTGTGCTTTGGTTTTGGTATAGCAACTCATCTTGGGTTCTACATGCTGAGCGATTTTCGGATTGTGTTTTTGGTCAAATTTTTCAGTGGCAATATTTAGTTTCTGACAATTCTAATAAAGTACCAAAAATCTATAACGAATTTATAAAGCTCAAAACGGCCTCTTGTATTGATATACTACGCAAGCATTTTACTGAACTAATTATACTACACGCTAATATTGAGGACGACCAAAAAGCAACAGAGTATTTTTTTTGGAAATCACCAAAAGAACGAATTTATGTTTTTGTTATAAACGATGCTAAGGCCCAAATTACAATCAGTGGGGAATATGACCTAGCTACAAAACTAGAAGTAGAACTTCTTAATATGTTTAAAAATGAACTTATACCACATTCATTTAATTCTGTTGGGTGGGCAACAAGTTTTCTAGATGAAAAACTCAATGCTGGCCTGCTTCCACAGATAAAATACGCCTGCATAAATAAACCAACAGATGAAATAATGGAATCTCTTATAACGTGCCATCAAAAGTTATCACTGAAAACTCGTGCTATGACTTATCCTTACATTAGTTTTCCTGATAATGAGTCTGAATTTGTCTTAGGTGGTAGTGACTGGGGTATCTTAATTTATTTTTGTAAGGTTAATGATTATTGGTGGTCAATAGAAAAAATAACTAAAGCATAGGCATGCTAATAACACTAATGAGACTAAGTTGTATTTGAGCTATTTATTTTTCTCTACCATTGCTTGGCTAGTATAAAAAATTCCACCTATTAAGCCATTTACTATCAACAAACTGTAAGCAACAAATGAGAAAATTACAGACTCTTCTTTGGATATTCCTAGTGGATTAAGCAATAAAAAGAGGAGAAATTCCCTAACTCCTATGCCATTAGGAGGGGAAATTGGTAGCATTCTTGCTACATCAACTAAAGATATTAGAACTATCAAAACAGCTAGTGAAATGTTTAAACCTAAAGCTTGAGCCACTAACCAAAAAGAAAGACTCCAAACAAAACGAACTAAAAAAGTACTAAGTACAACATTTATAATTGTTAAAGGTGTTTGACTAAATACTGATAGGTGTTCTGCTATTTGTTCAATTACTTTGCTAATTACTCTGCGACCAATTAAGGTTTCTGTTCTTCTTATAATTTTAACTAGTATAGCTATAGCATTTTTACTAAGTAGTACTAAACAAAGAAAAGAAGCTATAGCTAATAAGATTACTAAGGCATAAAAGCTAGTAGAACTATTAAAATAGCTATTTCCAAAATAAAGTCCAACTAAACCACTCAAAACTAACCCAACAAAACTAACTAAGCGTTCTACAACAATAGAAGTAAAAACAAAACTACGGTCTTTAGTTATTTTACTTACACCAATTAATCTAGCTAAATCACCTCCAACTGAACCTGGAGTAAAGCTATTAAAAAATTGGGCTACTAAATATTGAGTAAACAAAAACCAACTACTTACCTTGTACTTGACTTTTACAAGCATTTGCCATCGCCAAGCCATTAAGTAGGTCATAAGTAAAGTAGTTAAAACTGCACCAAGAAGTGGTAAGACTCGTGCTTTGCTAAGTGTTTTTAGAATATCCTTATGGTTAATATCATTTAAAACATAGGCTATAGCGAGAATACCTACAACGATTTGCAAAAGTCGCCAAAAGAGTTTTTGTTTAGGTTTTTCCTCATCATTATTGATGGCTTCAGGATTGATTAATATGTCAGGGCTTTGCGACTTCAAAACTATTTGCCTTTCAAATAAATATTAATCCAAATTTTTGCAAGTTCCTGTAAAGTATAGATAATATGAGAAGGACGCACAGTTGATTGTCCAGCAGTCCTAGGATAATGTCTTACACCTAATTCTGTCATAGAAAATTTGTGATATCTAGCTTTAGCTAATACTTCAGCATCAACAAAAAAGCGTTGAGATTCAATTTTGATTTTGTCAAAAATTTCTCTTCTAAATAACTTAAAAGCGCAATCAATATCTCTAACTCTAATTCTAAAAATAATCCTCACCAACAAGTTAAAACCCCAAGAAAGAAACAATCTAGTTAATGGATCAAAGCGATAAATACGAAATCCACAAACTAAATCATAATCCTCAATTGGAGCAATAAAATTCTTTAACTCTTTGACATCAAATTGATTATCAGAATCAGTATAAAAAATTAAATCTGACTTAGCACTAGTAAAACCATTACTAAGAGCTTGAGCATAACCTAAGTTAGTAGGGTGATGGATTACGCGAATTTCTGGATATTTTTGAGCTAAAGCATCACTAATTTCACCAGTGCGATCTTTACTTCCATCATTAACAATAACTACTTCATATTTTGGGAAAGGCAAAGTTTTTAGCACTTCTAGCAATTTTAATGCAGCTGACTCAATATTTTCTTCTTCATTAAAGGCTGGCAATACAGCAGAAATAGAACTAAATTTGCTACTCATTATAAATATCCTAAACTCTTAAGCCTAGAGCTTACTTCCTCACTATCTTCATCAGAAAATTCAACATCTACTTTTTGTTTATCAACTGCTTGTGTAGCACGTATTGGATTAGCACGCAAGTATTCATTTGTAATCATCTCAGTTAACACTTCTCCATCCATATCTTCAGGAATAGGATGACCCATTAAGTAAAGCATAGTAGGAGCAACATCTATAATACGTGCATGTGAAAGTCTAGTACTTGGCTTTATGTTAGGGCCAGCAGCAATATAAAGACCATTCATACGATGATCTCCAGAATTACCATAAACATCAGTAATAAACTTATTAGAAGTAAGATCTAATGTTCCCATAGGTTTATAGCGCATATCTGCTGGCAGAAAAGAAATATCTGGAGCAGTTTCAACATGTGGCCCAGTGTAAAGGTTTTCTCGTCTCCAAATCTGACCAATTAGTTTCTCTTTTGTATTTGGATCAACTAAAGACTTAAGCTTATCTACTATAATATTACAAGTTCTTTCATATTCTGCTCCAGGAGTAATCCAACCATGAGGTTCACGTCCCTTTAAGTTGACAAAGATTTGGCCATAGTTACCTTTTGAGTAAGCCATAGTTTTTGACCAATCTACATCTTGAAGAGAAAGCATCATTTTATTTATAACTTTAAATAACTGAGATCGATTTGTAACACCAGCAGCTAAACGAATTTTAGCTAGTCCAAGGCGCATTGAAACACGATAGCCAAGCTCAGGAGTAAAACCTAGGCTAAAAAGTAGTTTCTTAAACTGAGTCATTGCACTTTGTTTAAGCACTAATAAGCCTTGTTCTAGCAGCCAAATGTTAAAGCAAAGGAATTTATGAATAGGGCCAAAACCATGATCTGATCCCATCATAATCAAAGATTCATTACCTGCTTTTTTAACCATTCGGCCTACACATTCATCTACAGTTTTCCAAAACTGCATTACTCGATCGCGGTGTTTAGTAACTTCTCGTTTATTGCTTAAAGGATGTGTTTCATCCCAAATATGCCATAACTCATGTTGACAACGATCAGTACTCCAAATATGGTTAGCGTAGAAATCCCAAGGGTAATTTTCCATTAGATATTCTGTTACCTTGGTTTTATATTCTAACTCATCAAAAAGCTGATCCAGAACCTTATCAATATTTCCTGGAGCATAAACTTCTGTAATATAAAGGCGATAAGGTCCAAATTTAGCTTCTATTTCTTGAAGCAAATCTGTTGGGTAGGTAAAGTCGCGCTTTCCTCGTGGAGTTAAAAAATCTGACACCATAAGTCCATTTACTGGAGTAGGTGGATAAGTAACTGGCATATTAGTCACAATTACTTTTTTGTCTAGCTTAGATAAAATATCCCAAATAGCAGGACTATCACGTAATGCTTGATTGACAGGCAAATCATACATAGATCCAGGGCGCTTAAGTAAAAACTCTAATATACCATGTTTTCCTGGATTTTTGCCTGTAACCAATGAAACCCAAGCTGTAGGGGTAATTGGAGGGACTGTTGTTTCTAGTGCAGCTCTTGCTCCACGAGCAATGATGCCTTCGAGATTTGGCAATCCAATTTCGCGCATTAAAGGATCTAACAAGTCAAAAGTTGTTCCATCTAAACCAATAAATAATAACTTTTTATTCATAACTCCAATAGCGACTTACAAAATAGTTAACTTAACAATAAAGATAACCTTATAGCTTAATGCTTAAATCTTCTTGGTCAAGCTTTTATCGCTATAATTTAGATTTCCTGGGGTTGCGCTTGCCTACGGCTCGCTAAAACCCCAGGCTAATATATAATCCCACTATAAGACTCTAGACTAATATAATCCCACTATAGAATTAGACCACTAACTAATATAATCCCATTTATAGGTTAGTATCACACTAGGCTGAGATAATCCTAGGTTAATACAATTATCTAGCGAATGCCACTTGTTGAACATTTTCCATTTCAACTAGTTTCCAAGAATTTGGATTACGTAATAAGTGGGATACCAATTGAGAATGAAGTGCATGACCAGAGCGTTTAGCAATGACTTGACCTATAATAGGTCTTCCAATTAAAGCTAAATCCCCTATAATATCTAAAATTTTATGACGAGCAAATTCATCTATAAATCTAAGTCCTTCATTATTTAACAGACCATCTTCTGTTAAAACAATAGCATTATCTAAAGAACCCCCACGAATTAAGCCTGCTTGTCTTAAAGCATCTAACTCTTTTGTAAAACCAAATGTTCTAGCTGGAGCTATTTCACTTATATAATCAGTGTTACTTAAGCTATAAGTAAATTCTTGTTTTCCTATTAAAGGATGAGAAAAATCTATTAAAGAGCTAATAGAAAAAGAGTCTTTTGGTTCTACTCTAATTGAGCGATTACCATCAGTTACTTCAACTGTTTCTAGGATCTTTAAACAGACTTTTGGTGAAAACTGTTCAACACTACCCGCAGATTTTATTAGAGCAATAAATTCCTTGGCGCTACCATCCATAATAGGAACTTCTAAAGAATCAAGTTCCACAATACAATTATCTATTTGACAACCAGCTAAGGCAGATAACAGATGCTCAACTGTAGCAACCATAACACCTAAGCGCATCAATGTAGTTGCATAACTGACTCTAGCTACAAACTCAATACTTGCAGGAATTTCAAAATTAGATAAATCTGTACGACAAAAAACAATTCCTGTATTAGGAGGAGCTGGATTTAAGGTCATTTTTACATTACAACCTGTATGTAATCCCTGCCCTTGACAACTAACAGAATGTTTTAAGGTACGTTGAAAAACTGAGCGATTTTGGCTATTAGAAATGTTTTGAGGTTGTATGAAGACGGTCAATGTCGGCATCCTCCTTGAGATTAGAGCAAAATAGCACTTTTATATTTTTAAGCATATTGATTTCACTAACTGACAGATGCTATATCATTAGAGTTGGAACAACTTAATTTTGTTTTGCTAAGTTAAGTTAATTTGCAAAAATTTTTACTTACTCAGCTTATTTTATTGCCTGCACTTAAGCATTTTTTATACCAAAAAATTTTCTTTTCCCTAGAGTTAAACAATTATTCTATGCTTTAGGTTTAATAAAGATTTAATTTAAAATTAATTTTGGTTGACTGTTGCAACATAGCAACAATCAACCAATTAAATGTTGTAAACAAACTACAATTTAATTTCCTATTCCTTGTAGTTGTAAGTAGAAATCTATAATTTGTTTTCCAAACAGTAAACTAACAATAGCTCCTGCCCCTAAAAACACACCAAAAGGAAGCCTAGTTTGCCAAGCTTCACGACCTTTTGCCAAAAACACTGCAATTACTATTGGCATTGCTAGTGCTGGAGCAAGCAAAATTGTTGATATTGTTAGTTTCCAACCTAAAAACATCCCAACAAACATCATCATTTTAAAATCTCCAACTCCCATTCCTTCAATACCTCTTACAATAAAAAAGAGCCCTGCCAGAACTATTAAAGAGCCTGCCCCAATTATTGCACCCATTAGGCCATTAATTAATGAAGTTAAAGAAGTATGATTAATTAGTTTTGCTTGCCAAATTATTAAAAATCTTTCTTGTGTATCTAGTATTGCATCCGGATTTTTACTTAACCAAAATAGCCCAAAGCAAAAAAGTGAGAAGACTATTGCTATTATACCTAATCGAATTATCCTTGTTTCTATTACTAGCATAATAGCAACTATTACTACCATGGCTAAGGTAATACCAGCTAGAAACATAGCAAAGAAAGTTGTAAAAGGATTAGGTTCATTAACAATAAAAATTCTAACTATAAAGGCTAAAATCGCTCCTCCAATGGTTAACTGATTAGGAAGTATCATTTTTTGGTAGTCAATAAAAATTAGAGAAATATTGAGGCAAATAAAGACTACATTGGCAATATAATCAGGAATGCTAAACATTGGTTGATTTACTTGATGGTAAAAGGCTAGTAGAAAAGCAATAGCGGTAAGAGCTTCTACAAAAGGGTAAATAATTGAGATTTTTTGTTTACAACTACTACACTTACCCCCTAAAACCACATAACTTAAAACAGGTATATTTTCAAGTGCTGTTATTTCATGATTACAATTTGGACAACGAGATCTTTTAGGATAACTAAGAGTAATTCTTTTTCCTTCTGTATCCCACTTGTTACTGGCTTTTGCTGCTTGTTCTGCTGCTTGTTTTTTAGCTAATTTTTTAGCTTCTTGTTCTTCTTTAGATAAGGTTTCTTCTATATCATTACTATCCTCTTCTTCATCTTCAAAATCTTCTGGATACATCAAAGGAAGACGATAAATAACGACATTTAGGAAACTGCCTATAGCTAAACCAAACAAACCAACGGTTAACAGCCAAAACCAGATAGGCAATAAGTCAATTGTTGGATATCCTGTATTCACATAACCTCTCAAAAGGTGAAAAATTGCTGCTTTTATTGTGTGAGGCATGGTGGCAGCGAGATTGATAGTTTCTAAGTAATGACTTTCTTTGAATTTGTCAACTAAAATAACAAAATTATGAAAATTTTGCAGATTAGCTCAGCACAACAATTTGGTGGTGCTGAAAGACATGTTACAGATTTATGTATAGAACTAACTAATTTAGGACATGAAGTTCACCTAGTAGTACGCCCTCATAGCCCTTTACCAAAGCTAGTTCAGCCTAGTGGAGTAATTTGCCATCAACTTGCGCTACGTGGTGCAATAGATTTAATTTCTGCCTATAAATTAGCTAATTTAATAGAAACTCTAAAGATAAACATAGTTCATACACACTATGCTAGAGACTATCCATTAACCGCCCTAGCCATTCATATTTGTCGGCAACGTAAAGTTAAAGTTAAATTTTTCTTAACTCGCCATCATTATTTACCAGTCCGTGCTAACTGGGCTTACCAGCGTTTGCTTAAAGTACTTGACTATGCAATAGCTGTTTCTAATACAGTAAAAAATACTTTAGCAAAATCATTTGATTGGGAAAATACTAATTTAACAGATTCTAAAAATTCTGCTCAAAAATCTAAAACTAAGCTAATTGTTATACCTAATTGGATCAATGTAGAAAAATTTATAATTTCTAAAAGTAAACTTGAGTCACGCCAAAAATTCTCACTTCCAACAGAAAAAATAATAATAGGTGTAGTCAACCAACTAACTATGGCAAAAGGCCAACATCTTTTGTTAGAAGCTGTAGCAAACTTAAAACAAGACTTTATTGTTGTATTTGCTGGAAGTGAACATGACAAAGAAAAACCCTATACTAAATACTTAGAACAACTAATGGAAAAATTTGGATTAGTTGGTAAAGTAAAATTCCTAGGTCATGTAGAAGATTTAGTTGATCTCTATAATACACTAGATGTTATAGTAATTCCTTCTGAAAACGAAGCTTTTTCCATTGTATGTCTAGAAGCAATGCTTTGTCACTGTCCTGTTATAGCAACCAATATAGGAGGACTTTCAGAATTAATAAAACATAAAGAAACAGGATTACACTTTCCCCTAAAAGATAGCAAAGCTTTGTCAACAGAACTAGAGCTTTTACTTAATGATATTGAGTTACAAGAGAAATTAAAAAAACATGCTTATGATTTTGTGATAGAGAATTTTTCAATTAAGAAAGTAATTTCTCAAATAGAAAACCTCTATATTAATAGTTTCTAGTTATAGTGCTAGTCCGTAAGGTAAATAACAATGTTCAAAATTTTGTTAGATGATGCTGAAAGTTCACAACAAGTTTATCTATATGCATTTGTATGTATGTTGTTGATTGGATTTTTGGCTTTTGGGAATGTAATAGGTGGAGATTTTGTTGCTGATGATGCTTTTTATGTAGTGAAAAATGAAAATATCCGATCTGTTTTCAATCCAGATATATTTTTGGGAAATAATAAAATAACTATTAGTGGGACTCAGTTTAATTTATACCGACCTTTCTATATTTTCGTCTTAGCTATAGAGTATGCATTTTTTGGATTAGATCCTACTGGCTATCACATAATTAATATTTTTTTACACTCAATAAATAGTTTTTTGCTTTACTCATTAACTCTAAAAACCATCAATAAAAAGCTCTTAGCATTACTTGTAGCTCTAATTTTTGCAATTCACCCTATTCATACTGAAACTGTTAGTAATATTACTGGACTTTCAGAACTTCTTTCAACTTTCTTTATGCTTTTAGCTTTTTGGTGTTATTGCGCTAACGAAAAAGCTTATCTCAAGTATTTTGTTTCCTTATTTTTATATTTGCTAGCAATAATGTCTAAGGAAAATGGAGCTATCTTAATTGGAGTTATTATTTTGTTTGATGTTTGTAATAATTGGTCAAATATCTCTAAATTAAAAAGTAAGGCTTTTTATTATCTTGGATATTTTCTTACTCTGCTAGTTTATGTTTCGATAAAGTTTAGTCTTAGAGGAAAATTAACAGCTCAGCAAAAATTGTTATTTAATGGGCCAATAACTGAACGTATTTATACAATGAGCTTAGTATTTGCAAAGTATCTTTACTTACTAGTATGGCCTAGTAAACTAATTGCCTTTTATGATGCTTTTATTATTAAACCAACTAGTCAATTAACGCTTTCTGTTTTTTTATCTCTTTGTCTTATTTTTGGTTTATTAATATCAGGGTTTATACTACTTTGGTATGAAAGAATTATTGCTTTTGCAATACTATTTTTCTTTGGCTCGATGGTTATAGTTTCTAATATCTTTTTTGATATTGGAGTAATAATGGCAGAGCGGTTTCTATATTTTCCATCTATAAGTATTTGCTTGATTTTTGGAGCTATATTTTACTGGCTTATTAACAAAACAAATACACTCAAAATTGTAGGACTATCTCTGTTTATTGTTATGTTTAGTCTTTCCTTAATGCGAATCCACACACGTAATTTGGATTGGTTAACTGAAGAAGCTGTGACAGAGGCTTTTATCCGAGATGCTCCTGAAAGCCCTAGAGTAGCCATTATGAAATATGAAAAAGCTGTAGGACTTTTTGAAAACAATCAAATAAATGAAGCTATTACCTTGAGTAAACAAATAGTTAACCAATATCCTAATTATGCTCAAGCACATTATAAATTAGGAATAATGTTACAAAGTCAAGGTAATCAAAAAGAGGCTCTAGAAAGTTTTCGCAAGGCTAAAGACTTACGGCCAAATGATGCAGAAATTAAACTTAGTTATGCTATTAGTCTTTTAAATAACAATTTATTAAATGATGCAAAATCTGAACTTGAAGCATTTATTAAAAATTATCCTAACAGTGCAGAAGCCCATAATTATTTAGGAGTAACTTATATTAATCTCCAACTCTATGCTCAAGCACAAAAAGAACTTGAAAAAGCTTTAAGTATTAATCCAAATTATAAAGCTCCAGAACTCAACTTAATAGAACTATACAAGATTACTAAACCTAAGCAAAATTAAGTTTTAACATCTAAAATTTATCTCAAAGTTTATTATACTTAGACTAGCTCAGCAGAAAATCTATTTGGAGGTAGTTTTAGATGATCTTTTATTTTCTTTATAAAGCTTTGACATTCATCTAAGAGTTCTCCCCGGTTTTTTATTACTGAGTTAATAGATCTCATTGCCCGTTCAGCTTCTTTTGGAAGTTCTTTAGCTAGACGATCTATTTCTTTGGAACTACGTGAGATAACAATTGAGGCCATTTTTTTCTGTAAATCTTGCATTTGCATATGAATTTCTGTACAAAGCTCTCTTTCAGCAAATGTAAGTAAAAAAACTAAAGCTTTTAATTCGCTTTCCGATAAAAGCACTGTTTCCCCTTTTAACAAAACCTGTCCAATAGCATAAGCCTTCTTACAACTTTCTATATCTAGCCCCATAGGTCTTGCTAACAAGTTAACATCTGTTTGTTCAAACACTTCTAAAATATTGGTTATCAACTGTTTTAATCTGTTTGGTAATGTAACGCTTAATGGGGTAATTTCGTAAGGTTGCATACTTGACTTATAATCCTGAGTTTAATTTAGCTATGACGTTCTAAAACTTGACGTTTTAGTTGTTGAGGTTGAAAATACTCTAATAGTAATTCTTCTGCAAGAAAAGCTTTTTCTATATTTCCACAAGTAAAAATATCTAAGGCTAAATAGTTATACTCTGGCCAACTATGCAAATTTATATGGCTTTCGCTCAAAATAACGGTTGCTGTAAAACCTTGAGGCTGAAATTGATGATAATAAGAAAAAAGCGGGGTCAATCCTGCTTTTGCAACAATACTTTTTAGTACTGTTTCTATTTCTTCTTGATTATCAACCTTTTGGTTATAACCTTGTAGATCTAAAATTATATGAATTCCAACTCGCATTTATTTATTTTACTATTTAGCAAATTTTGTTGGATCAACATACAGTTAGACAAATACTAGCTATATAGTTGGAAACACAATATTTGACAAAACTCTGTTCTTTTTAATAGAATATTTTTTCTTATTACTTACTTTTATTGTTTAACATTAACCTACAATTTCTGTAAAATTCTACACGTAATCGGGTAGTGGTCAACTAAATTGGTATAAGAAAATAGTTTTTGAAAGCTATTCATTTAGGCAAATAATTGGTAATATTTGTTTTAATCTAAGATTAAAATATTTTATAGTTATGGCACAGATTTTGACTAACACAAAGACAATTAATAAAAATTATAATAAATTAAAGCGGTAAATTTATGAAGTTAACAAAAAAAATCACACTCTCATTACTATTAATTTTTGGCTTAACTTTAAGCTCTTCTGCATTAACAATTAATACTTTTTCACTTAATAAAATTAGTGCAGATGCAGATATGATGCAAAAAGATAAAGGTTCTAGCCAAGGCGGTAACAGAAACGGCGGTGGCGGTGGTGGTGGCAATTCAGGTGGTAGCCGCAATATTGAAAGACCTTCTCCTCCTCCTAGAAATGATTCTCCTCGTTCACGTGATGGTGAAAAGCAACCGCTTGTAATTAAAAGAGCTGAAAAAGGAAAAGATAGAAAAGGTGATTCTGAGTAAATCTAAGTCCTATTAAATATTTTCAAGCAAAGTAAAAAAAGTAGTAAGCCAATGGCTTACTACTTTTTTTATTTTTTCTTAGCTTTAAGGGATTCAATTATTGCACCCATTCTCGCTCTAGTATCTTCAGAAAACCAAATATTGATAAAATCGCTATCTCCTAAACGACCTAACATTTCTAGTTTTTCCATTTTGCTAGCACAAAGGTCTCGTTTGATACAGGCTAAAGCCTCCCAATTCTTTGCTGCCATTTCTTGAGCTAAAGATATAGCTCTTTCCTCTAAAGCTGTTGGTTCAGATACTTCATCAATTAAACCGACTTTTAATGCTTCTTCCGGATTAAAAAGCACCCCACGATAAAATACATCAAAGTATGAGCGATTAGGGATTCTATCTTTAACAATTTCTAGTACTTGGCGTGGAAAAGGAATCCCAACTTGAATTTCATTAACTCCAATCTTTATATCACCTTTTGCCATAATCCTATAATCAGCAGTTTGAGCTAAAATAGCTCCTCCAGCAATAGCATTACCATTAATTGCAGCTATAACAACTTGAGGAACTTTCATTAAACGCATAAAAACAGTAGAAAACTGCTCTAAGAATTGCGTAAGTTGGAATCTGTCATACTCCCACAATTCTGGTAAGTTAAGTCCTGCTGAAAAAAATCTGTCATATCCTGTCAAAACCACACATCCAGTTGGTTTTTCTTGCAATTGATCTAACACTTTAGATAAGCTAGATAGAAAATCTGTGCCCATTGCATTGGCTTTGCCTAACTGCATTCTTACTATTGCAATTTTATCTTTGTACTCTATATGCATATAACTCCTATATAATCCTAGGATCAAAAGAACTTCTGTCCCTAACCAACCTTTATTTATCCTGAGATTTAAACAAAAACTTGCTTAAGAATTTGCTATATTAATTTAGTTAAACAATAAGATCACTAACATGTTGTCAGATTTTTGTTATTTTTTGCCTGATTTGGCCTTTTTACTGTGATGTTTGCTAGTTGAATTTACTATTCTATTTACAGTTCCTTCATCAGTAGAAAAATAATACTTTGTTGATTTATCTTTTATTTTTATAGACACTAAACAAAATTTTCTCTTTATAAATACAATAATCACTACAACTGAGATTATTGTCATCGCTAATGGTATTAACCCGGTTTTTTGTTCTTTTTGTGTCCCTCCAAATATCATCAACAAAGCTAGAATCCCTGCAATAAATGCTATTGGAAAGAAAATTGAGATAAGGATTGAATCTATATGTGTTGCAGATACTGAAGCTATATCTGATACTAAAATTTCTTCATTGTTTACTGTTATCTTGTGTTTGTCTACAGATAGTTGTTTTATTAGCATCTTTATTTTGCCCAATGTAAGTTATAAGTAGTATTAAAATCATCAATTATTGCTAAAAACTCATCTGGCAGCCGCTTTCTTACTTCAACTATAATATGTAATGGTATTACCTTATAGTAAGCTTCTGCTATTGATCCAGCAATAGCAGCCATTGTATCGCTATCTCCACCTAAAGAAATAGCTTTTCTTACTGCATCTTCATAACTTGTTGATTCAAGAAAAGCTATTATTGATTCTGGAACTGAGCCTTGGCAAGAAACATCAAAAGAATAATTAGGTCTAATTTCAGCAATAGTTCTATCTAAATCATATTTAAAGGTTTTTGAAATTACTTCTTTAATATGTTGTTTAGGTGCTCCTAATCTAGAGAAAAATATTGTCATTGCTACAGCCTTAGCACCTTTAACTCCTTCAGGATGGTTGTGTGTAACTTCTGCACTTTTTCTTGCTTCCTCCATAACTTGATCAACTGTGTCATAAGCAAAACCTATAGCACTGACTCTCATAGCAGAACCATTTCCCCAACTATTATAGGGTTGATCATCATCTGATAGCATCCATTGATAAAAAGTCCCTCCATACCCTGCATCGGGATATCTCCTAGCGAATTCTTTTATTGATTGCAAGTAACTTACTTTTTTTAAAATAGAGCTGGCAATAGCCACTGTTAAAACACTATCATCTGTGAATCTAGAATCATGCCTAAATAGCGGAAAATCTTCTGACTTAATTCTATTTCTTTCATAGATAGAACCAATAATATCTCCTGCAATTGCTCCTAACATAATAGCCCATCCAAACCTATAAATAATTAGCAATAATACACTTTGACATAGCGTAAATTTTTTGTAAAGCCATTGGAGATTGGACTTTCTCCTGTTAAAATGCCTGGTTTTACGAACTAGGAACTTTTACAGTCCTTAGAAAGTTATTTGAATATAGTTTTGTTGCCCCCTCAAAACTTCCTAAAGAAATCTAAATAGTAACTATAAATCTTAAACATAAAATTTAACACAAAATATATTTCCAGGACTTAAAGTTAAAACAAACTTAATAATAGACAAAAAGTCTATTTATTAAATCTCTTTGCTTTTAGTCCTACTTATGCACGGAGAAAATTATTATGAAAATAATGAGGTGGGTGCTGGTTTTAGCCAGCGCCATTATTCTAACTGTAATACTTATGGGTAGTTTTTTACCTCCAAATCTAATAACTCCCAAAGTTACAGCTCAATCTAGTAGTACTGCAAAAATTTATTTTAATGACATAGGACAAGGGGCTTCAACATTAATTGTATCTCCAACAGGGAAAACTTTGCTAATAGATGGTGGACCCAATGGAGGAGGTACTAACAAAATAATTCCCCTGTTAAACACTTTAGGTATTAACACTATTGATTTTACTGTTGTTACTCACTATCATATAGATCATATCGTAGGAATTACTGAAGTATTAAACGCTAATCGTGTAGCAGGTATTGCTTATGATAATGGCGATGGAGCTAATGTTGTTCCTCCTAATGCAGGTTCAACCTTAACCGCTTATAACAATTACAAGACCGCAGTTAATAGACCTGGAGTTACTCGTCAACAAATTCAACCTGGCACTGTAATAGACTTAGGTGGTGGGATGCGTGCAACTTGTGTTGCTGTTGGTGGAAAACTCCAAAGTGGTGGTTCTGTTTTAATTAATACAGATGATATTAATGGTCAAAGTATTGCGTTACTTGTTGAATATAATAACTTTGACTATTTAATTGCTGGAGATTTAACAGGTGCTGGTACAACTTCAACAGCTCGTGGTGCAGACGTTGAATCTTTTGTAGCTCAACAAGTTGGAGACGTAGATGTTATACAACTAAGTCACCATGGTAGTACTACTTCAAGTAATCAACGTCTACTTAGTGCTGCAAAAGCAGAAGTAGCAATAGCTCAAATAGGTGAAACAAATACTTTTGGACATCCTAATAGAGAGGTAGTAAATCGCTACTTAAATACTCCTACTACTAGTGGAAGTACTTTTACTGGAACAGGTGTTCCAACTCCAGGCACAAGCCCAATTTTCTATCAAACACAAGCTAGCCCTCCAACTGATCCTCGTACTACTGTACAAGGTGTTAGTGGTGCTGCATTTGGAAATGGTGGAAATGGAACCATTATGTTACAAACAGATGGATCAACCAATTACACTATGAAAAGCTTTGATGATAATGGAGTTAGAATTTCTCCAACTCAGCATGTTTATCCCATTGATACAGCATCTAATGGTATTACTACAGACTTTCCACCTACGGTAATTCCTACTGTTAATCCTCCACTACCTTTAGCAACTGAAACTGCTACAGTAATGGCATTAGTTAACGATAAAGAATCCCCTATTTCAACTGTAACATTAACTTACAAACTCAATGGAGTTAGTCAAGCACCTGTTAGCATGACATTGGTAAATGGGATGTATCAAGCCACGATACCTGCTCAAGCTGATGGTACAAGAGTAGAGTATACAGTAACAGCTACAGCAGGTGGACAAACTAGTAGCTATAGTGATGGTTATTTTTCAGGTACTACTCCAATTAGTAGCCTAAAAACTCTTAAAGCTAATGGTGAGCCGCTTTATCTTGATTATGCTGCTCGCATTCAAGCTACTGTTACAGCTGGTACAGGAATTTATTCTACTGGTGGAGCAAATAATGATTATGCTCAAGATGCTACTGCTGGAATCAATATTTTCCGCACCACTCAACCAACTACACCAGCAATTCAGCCCACAACTACTGGACAAGTAATAGAAGCACGTGGACGTATAGGTATGGTAGATGGTGTTTTACGCCTAGAACTTACACCTAGGTTTGCTGAAACAGTTTCACCTTTTGGTATTACAAATATAACTAGTGCAACACCTACTCCAGTTTCTAAGACAATTGCACAAATCAATGCTAATCCAGAAAGCTTTGAAGGCCAATTAGTTTCAATCTCTAACGTCACAATCGCAAGCGGAACTATTCCAACCGCACCTGCTTCAGCAGATGGGTTTTTAACTGTAACTGATGGAACTGGGACATTTAGCCTTAAAGTTGATAAAGATACCAATGTTCCTGGTTTAGCAACTCCATCAACACCAATTACTCTAATTGGTGTTCTACAACAAGATGATTTTCTTAGACCTTTTACAGCTATGTACAGTATTTGCCCACGCAATCGCACAGATTTAGGTGCACCAGATCCAGGTGCAACAATTCTGCAAATTGCTGATGCTCGTGCAGATATGGTAGATAACACAAATGGCACACCTCCATCAGATTTTGTTCCTGATCTATTAGGTCAACAAGTTAAGATTCGTGGTGTTATTACTTCAATAGATTTTCGCGGTGGTACAGGTGTTGAATACTACGTCCAAGACCAAACAGCTGGTGTTGATGTTTTCAGCAGTACATCTGATTTTGGCCCATTTAGTATTGGGGATAGTGTTGAAGTTTTTGGTACTGTATCTCAATTTAATGGTTTAACAGAAATTATTCCTAGTGGGGCTCAAACAAACTTTATGTTATTGTCCCCAGGTACAATACCTGCTGTTACTCCTCAAGTTATTACTCTCTCTCAACTTGCTGATAGTGGAGTTGGGGAATCATTAGAAGGCCAATTAATTCGTGTTAATAATGTTTCTATTAGTAGTGGTACTTTTCCAAATACTGGATCAAGTGGTAATTTAACTATCAGTGATTCTACAGGTTCAGCAACATTAAGAATTGATAGTGATACCAATATTGATGGAACTCCTACACCAACAGGAACATTTACTTTAACTGGTTTGGTTTCACAATTTGATTCAACTAGTCCATTTGATAGTGGTTATCAAATTCTTCCACGTAGCACAGCAGACATTGTAGGTAATGCTCCAGCTGGAATTACAGCAACACCTACTTCCATAAACTTTGGAGCAACAAATATTAACTTTAGTTCTTCCTCTACAGTTACAATTACCAATAAAGGTACTAGTACTATAACTTTAACTACTCCTTTTACCATCACTGGAACAGATGCAAATCAATTCTCTGTTGGTAGTCCAGCAACAACTTCATTAGGAGCAAATGCTACTACTACTGTAACAGTTACCTTTAGTCCTACTACTAGTGGAACTAAATCAGCAGTATTAAACATCACCAGTAATGGAGGTAATGCAACAGTTTCTCTTAGTGGTACAGGACAAGTTTCTGGTGTAACTCCAATAGTAATTAGTGAATTTCGTTTCAGAGGGCCAAATGGGGCTTCTGATGAGTTTGTAGAAATTTACAACAACACTGATAATCCTATTGATATTAGTGGTTGGAAATTGAAAGGCTCAAATAATGCAGGAACAACAAGCACACGTGCTACTGTTGCTGCTGGAAAGACAATTCCAACACGAGGACATTTCTTATTTGTAAATAGTGCTGCTCCTGCTGCTCAAGTAGCATTAGCCGATCAAACTTATGGCACAGGTATTACTGATGATGGTGGCGTTGCTATCACAATGCCAAACGATACAATTGTAGATCAAGTAGGCTTAAATGCTGGTTCTGCTTATAAAGAAGGAACAACACTAACTGCCTTAACTACAAACACAAACCAAGGATATGAGCGCAAACCAGGAGGAGCATCTGGTAGTACAACTGATACTGGTAATAACTCTACTGATTTTCAATTACGTACACCTAGCGATCCACAAAATTTAGCTAGCCCTTCTACACCAGCATTAATGCCAGGTAGTCTGCAATTTAGCGCTGCTACTTATAGTGTTAATGAAAATGGTGCAAGTGCAACAATCACTGTTACTCGTACTAATGGTGTTTCTGGCCCTGTAACTATTAATTATGCAACAAGTGATGGAACTGCTATGGCAGATAATGACTACCTTGCAAGTTCTGGTACTTTAACTTTTCCTGGTGGTGTAACTAGTCAAACTTTCTCTGTTCCAATTCTTGATGATTTTGTGGCAGAAGGAAATGAAACAATTAACCTTACTCTTAGCAATCCAACAGGTGGTGCTACTCTTGGTAGCCCAAGTTCAGCCGTTCTAACTATAGTTAATGTACCTAAAGTAGGTTCATTGCAATTTAGTTCTTCTACCTACAGTGTTAATGAAAATGGCGGTAGTGCAACTATTACTGTTTCCCGCATCAATGGTAGTGAAGGTTCTGTTACTGTTCATTATGCAACAAGCAATGGAACTGCTACAGCTGCTAGTGATTATACTGCTGCTTCTGGTACTCTAACGTTTGCTAGTGGTGTAACTAGTCAATCTTTCTCTGTTCCTGTTTTAGATGACACCTTAGCAGAAGCAAATGAAACTGTTAACCTTACTCTTAGTAGTCCAACAGGTGGTGCTACCCTTAGTAGTCCAAGCTCAGCTATTCTAACCATAGTTAACTCACCTAAGGCAGGTAGTCTACAATTTAGTTCTGCTACCTATAGTGTTAATGAAAATGGCGGTAGTGCAACTATTACTGTTTCCCGTGTCAATGGCAGTGAAGGTTCTGTTATGGTTCATTATGCAACAAGCAATGGAACAGCTACAGCTGCTAGTGATTATACTGCTGCTTCTGGCAATCTAACTTTTGCTAATGGTATAACTAGCCAATCTTTCTCTGTTCCTGTTTTAGATGACACTTTAACAGAAGGAAACGAAACTGTTAACCTTACTCTTAGCAGTCCAACAGGTGGCGCTAGTCTTGGTAGCCCAAGTTCAGCCGTTTTAACTATAGTTAATGTACCTAAGGCAGGCACATTGCAGTTTAGTGCTGCTACTTACAGTGTTAATGAAAATGGTGGTAATGCAACTATTACTGTTTCCCGTGTTAACGGCAGTGAAGGTTCTGTTACAGTCAATTATGCAACAAGTGATGGAACTGCTACAGCACCTAGTGATTATACTGCTGCTTCTGGTACCCTGACTTTTGCTACTGGTGTAACTAGCCAAACTTTTTCTGTTCCTATTACAAGTGATATTTCAGATGAAGTTGATGAAACAGTTACTTTGACCTTAAGTAATCCAACAGGTGGAGCAACACTTGGAACACCAATCACTTCTGTTTTAACTATAGTAGATGATGATCTTCCTGCTTCTTTAACTATAAATAATGTGTCACAAGCAGAAAGCATAAACACAATGGTCTTTACTGTGACTTTAACACCTGCTAGTGGAAAGACTGTTACAGTTAGTTATGCAACAAGTGATGGAACTGCTACAGCTGCTAGTGATTATACTGCTACTTCTGGCACTTTAACCTTTAGTCCTGGTACAACTACTCAAACTATTACAGTACCAATTACCAGCGACTTTTCTACTGAACAAAATGAGACTTTTGTTATTAAGTTCACCAATATAGTTAATGCAACTGCAAATGGTGTACAAGGACAAGGAACTATTGTTAATGATGATTTCTTGGAACATTTTACAGTTTATGCTGCTGATACCAACAATAGTCGTATACAAAAGAGTACAGATCAAGGATTGACTTGGGTTACAGTTGCAGGCCCTGGTACTACACCTGGGAAATTCTTTAACCCTCGTGGTCTATCATCTAGCTTAAATGATCTAAAGATATTTGTAGCAGATACAGGAAACAATCGCATTCAACGCTCTACTGATGGTGGTGCAACTTGGATAGTAATTGCAAGTCCAGGAACTAGCATTGGAAGTGTTAATGGCCCTCAAGCTGTAGCCTATGATGAAGCTTTAGACACACTTTACATAGCTGACACACTTAACAACCGTATTCAAATGGTAACTAGTGCTTCTGGAGTTCCAGTATTTAGCTTGTTTGCAGGAGCAAGCATTGGTACAGCAGTAGGACAAGTAAACCAACCAAGAGGAATAGCAGTTGATGTTAATGGAAGAGTTTATGTAGCAGATACAGGAAATAACCGTATTCAAATTAACACTACAGGTGCAGTTGGAGGTTGGTCTGTATTTTCCAATGCAACAGCAGGAACAACTGTAGGTAAAATGAATGCTCCAAAAGCAATTTTTGTAAGTAGCACTGACAGCGTTTATGTTGCTGACACTGCTAATAACCGAATACAAAAATTCAGTGGTGGAGTTTGGTCAGTATTTATGGCTCCTGGAACAACTCCTGACACAGTCAATGCTCCTGAAGGTGTAGTAGTAACAGCTAATGGCAATGTCTTTATTGGTGATACTGCTAATAATCGAGTTCAAAGAAAATCTATTTCTGGTAGTTCACCTGGAGTTGTTGTTGGTGCACCTGGTACTGGAGCTAATCAATTTAACCAGCCTACAGGGTTACGTTAATTTTTTGCTTTAGTTAAAATTTATCAAAAACTGCAAGCTGTATCTCTATTTAGGGATACAGCTTTTTTCTTATCTATCATTTTGCCAAACGTGCTAACTTCTCTGCTAGCTAGCCACTTTTTTAACAACCTAACATTATGCTATTATAGCCTTTCAAAATATAGATTTAACTTATTTTCCTTAAGCACTAATTGTATAGCTACATTTGAAGTGCTAGAACAGGGTATTTATGGCTGACAAACGACCTATTGTGACATTACTAACTGATTTTGGAACAGCTGATCATTTTGTTTCTTCAGTAAAAGGCGCTATTTTTTGCATTAATCCTAATGTAGAACTAGTTGATATTACTCACCAAATTCCACCACAAGATGTTTTTGCTGCGGCATTTATGTTGCGCAATGCTTATAATGTTTTTCCTAGATTTTCTACTCATTTAGCAGTAGTTGATCCAACTGTTGGGAGTGCACGACGTGCAATCATTGTAATGACAGATAACTATAACTTTGTTGGCCCAGATAATGGGATTTTTAGTTATATTTATAAAATGGAAGAAGTGAACCGAGTAGTTGAAATTAAGGCAGAACACTATTATCGTTCACCTGTTAGCCCTACTTTTCATGCTCGTGACGTTTTTGCTCCTGTAATAGGGTGGTTAACTAAAGGCGTTGACCCAGTTAAAGTAGGAGATGAAATTACTGACTACGTAAAATTTGCTATTCCAGAACCAAAAGAATTTGGGCCAAACTTAATTAAAGGTCATGTCTTGCATGTTGACCATTTTGGTAACTGCATTACTAATATCTCTGAAAATGAGCTTACTTATGAGAGAATGGAACAAAATAAAGTTTTAGTAATTAATAACCATGAAGTAAAATTATTCTGTAGTTATTACGCTGAGTGCCCAGATGGAGAACTTTGTGCTTTATTTGGAAGTTCAGGTTTACTAGAAATCTCAATACCTAAGTCTTCTGCTGCTCATGTACTTGGAGCTAATCGTGGAACAGAAATAGCGATTCATCTTAGCTAATAATATTTATGGTAAAATTCTTACATATTTCTGACATTCATCTTGGGATCAAGCGCTATGGATTAGAAGAACGTACTGTTGATTTTTTCCGTGCTTGGCGAAGTTGTTTAGAAAAATATGCTATTGATGAAAAAGTAGATTTTGTTTTGATTGGAGGGGATTTATTTGATCGTAGACAAATAGATCCTCAAGCAGCCAATCACGCTATTGTTATGCTAGAAAGGCTAAAAGCTGCTGGAATATCAGTCTTTGCTATAGAAGGTAATCATGATCAAAGAGAAACTGGTTCAAGCTTTAGTTGGTTGCGTAGCCTTTCAAAATGGCGTTTTCTACATTTGTTAGAACCAGATCAAGAACAAGGTCAAATTAGCTACTTACCTTGGGATGAAAAAAACCGGCAAGGAGGTTATATTGACTTTCAAGATGTTAGAATTTTTGGCTCACGATGGTATGGTGTAACTACTAATAATATTTTATCCCCCCTATATGAAGCAATTCGCCCTAACTTACGTAGTAATGGACAAAATATATTGCTACTTCACACAGAAGTTGAAGGTCAACTTAATCGCCCAATTCCAGCAGTTTCAGCTAGCAAATTACTACAATTAAAAGATGGTATTAATTATCTTGCACTAGGACATATACATAAGAATTTTGCTATTAGTAATTGGGCATTTAATCCAGGTTCATTAGAAGCAGCAACAGTTGATGAATATAGAGAAAGACGTGGAGCCTATTTAGTAGAGTTAGTTGATGGGAAAGTCACAGCTCAATTAGTTCAGGATTATAGCCAAAGACCTTTTGATTTTCTTGAGCTTGATCTATCAAAATTCCCAACTGCTGATGAAGCATCCAAGGCAATAAGTGATTATTTAATCAAAAACTGTCCTAGTATTTCACTTGAATGTTCAGATGAACAAAAACCTTTAGTAGAAGTTATCTTACAAGGCCATTTATCTTTTAAGAGTTCTTTACTTAAGTTAGAATCTATAAAATCCGAAATAAAAGAGAAAGCTGCTGTACTAGAAATTATTTTTCGCAATGAAACAGTACCTAACGATTATGCTGTAGCTGCGAATCTTAGTAGTTCTACCTCTAGAGCAGATCGAGAATTACAGGTATTAAAAGATCTTGTTGCGCAAAATCCTCTTTACAAACAGCAATCTAGCAGCTTGGCAAATTTAATTTTAGAAATGAAACGTTTAACTTTAACAGGTGAATCTCCAGAAAAACTTTTAGAACTACTACAACAAGAACTAGTTGCTGGAAAACCTAATCTAGAGGAAATAGAACAACCTGTTGCTATAGACTTATAGGAAAATTTTATGTCTTCTTGCTCTAATACTCGTTGTTTTAGGCCTAATGCAGGTGAATCAGACCGCTGCTTAACTTGTCAGGCTTTAGTTATTGGGACACTAGTAAAAAAAAGATATGAAATTAAACAAACTATTGGCCGAGGTGGTTTTGGAACCACATATTTAGTTAAAGATAAAGATCGTTTTAACGAATCTTGTGTATTAAAAGAACTTAATTTACCTTCAACAGATTTTTTTGACTCTGAGTTTGACAATGCTTTAGATACAGCTGAACGCTTATTTAAAAGAGAAGCCCAAGTGCTTCTTTCACTAGAACATCCTGGCATACCTAAGCTACATTCTTACTTTAACTATAATAATTATTCCTACTTAGTCCAAGACTTTATCCCAGGTTACACTTTAGCTGAAGAAGTAGAAAAAAATAAGCGCACCTTTAATGAACAAGAAGCCCGTGCTCTTTTACTAGAACTAGCTGACATACTAGAATATCTACATAATCATAATCCTCCAATTATTCATAGAGATATCAAACCACAAAATTTAATGCGTCATGCTAGAGGGAAGCTACTATTAATAGATTTTGGAGCTGTATGCCAAGCAGCAACTCCTGTTAAAAGAACTATGATAGGCTCACCAGGTTATTCTCCTTCTGAACAATTAGCCGGTCATCCTGTTCCACAAAGTGATCTTTATGCGGCTGGAGCAACTGTCTTACGCTTATTAACTGGACTTCATCCAAGCCAGCTTTTTAATAGCAAAACCAGACAATTAGAATGGGCTTCTAGTGTACAAATTCATCCTAAATTTTCTGCAATTCTAAAAGAGTTAATGGCTCAAGATTTTCTTCAAAGAATCCCTACAGCTACAGAATTAAAGAGACGTTTAGAAGCTTTGACCATTGAAAAACCTCTTGTTGAGTCAAAACCTATTGAAATAGATAGTTATGAACTATTAACTGCTTTACACCAAGAACGAGATACTCAAGATTTCCAAGTTCCGCTAGAGGGTAATCCTTTATCTACTGATCCACAACAATTTAATACTGCTCGTCTAGCAGATGAAGTTGGAAGTTTAGAACCAATGTCTATTCTTTATCTATTGCAACGTTTTTATAAAGAACGTTTTTCTGGAGAATTAATTTGTAGCAAAGGACTTATCTCTAAAACTATTTATTTTGAATATGGCTCTGTAGTCTTTGCTAATAGTAGCCTTAGTAGTGAACGTTTAGGTGAAATGTTAATTAGAATTGGTCGAATTAGTATTTCTGAGTGTGAGCAAGCAGCTACTTTAATGCGTATGCGAGGATTGAGATTTGGCTCAGCTTTAATTGAAATAGGTTGTATCACACCAGAAGAATTACGACCATTTATAATTGATCAGGTAGCCAATATAATTTATTCACTATTTGACTTTAGCTCAGGACAATATGGAGTTAAAAAAACCCGTCCTCAAACAGAATCCATCAAGATTCCAGTTTCTACAGCCGATATTATTTTTGAAGGTCTACGCCGCTTAGACAATATTGATATGATTAAAAGTTGGTTAGGGGATTTTACTTGCAAACTAACTACTACTAATGATCCTTGGATGCTTTATAGAGTTTTGAATTTACAGCCTAAAGAAGCTTTTATAGTTTCTAGGCTAGATAGCATGATGTCGGTAGAAGAAATTTTATCTCTAGGTGGTCTTCCTGAGGCAGAAACTCTTAAGACAATTTGTGGGTTACTAGCTACAGGTATTTTACAATGGGCCAATGAAGATAATAAGTCAAGTCGTCCAGATATTGCTATAGCAAATGTTTTAGTAGGGCAAACTTCTCTGCCAAATGTGCTTGATATACAAACAGCAACAGAGTTTTGCTATGAAATAGAAACTTTGATAAAGAATCTTGACAAACTTAGTTATTATGAAATTTTAGGAGTAACTCCAGAAGCTACAGAAGAAGAAATTAGGACAAAATACATACAATTAGCTAAAAAGTTTCATCCTGATCGTCATGCTCAATTAGCTAACTATAAATTAAATTTCAGCTTAGAGCTTGAAAAAATTTTCAAACGCCTTATAGAAGCCTACTCTACACTAAACAATCGTAAAACAAGAGCTACATACTATAAAGATTACCTAGCAATCTCTGCTAGTAAATCAATAAATCAAGAGCCTGATTTTATTTTTGCAAACACTAGAGAATATAGTCCAGAAAATAATAATGAGCCTTTAGAGACTAAAGATCAAAAAACAGAGCCAACTCCTTTACTTAGTAGTGAAGAAACCCCTGAAGCAAATCTATCACAGAAACCTTGGATAAAAAAAGGGTTAGCATTTTACAATGCTGGTCATTTTGAGCATGCTTCAAGAGCTTTCTGGGCTGCTACAATGGAAGAACCTGATTTAGCAGAACCACATATTTACCTTGCACGATGTTTAGCAATGATGAAAGGGTGTTCAGAGGAAGCAGAAAAAGAATTTCTTAAAGCAATAGAACTAGATAACACTAATGCTGATTATTATGCTCAATTAGGACTTTTTTACCAAAATAATAATTTATTTAAACAAGCAGAAAAAATGCTTGATAAAGCTCTAGAATTTTGCCCTACTCACTTAGTAGCATTAAGAGCCAAACAATCATAATTTCTACTTAGATGTTTTCCTTAGAAGATAGATTAACTAAGGACATCAAGTCTTCAACTGCAAGTGATTTTGTAATAAAGTACATATTTTGTTGGCCTTGATAAGATTTTACATTTATAATGGAGTGTTTACTAAAATTTAGTTTCAAAATTTTAATCCATCTAAAACTATTGGAGGCTTAAAATAATGTCGACCTGTTCCAATCCACGTTGCGCTTCTCCTAAGCCAAGTGCATCAGGTCGTTGTCTTAGTTGCCAATCCCTTTTTATTGGTACTTTAGTTAGACATCGTTATGAGATAAAAAAAATTGTTGGTAAAGGTGGATTTGGAACTACCTATTTGATCAGCGATCAAGATTGTTTTAATGAGCCTCGTATCTTAAAAGAACTATCCCCAAGACCAGATTCCAACAACGAAGATGAAGACGAGTTAGGATTAACAGCAGAAAGGCTATTTCGTCGTGAAGCTCAAGTCTTATTAAACCTACAACATCCTGGAATACCAAAGCTTTACGCTTACTTTACAGATCAAGACTACTCTTATTTAGTTCAAGATTTTATTTCCGGCCATACTTTAGCTGAAGAAGTAGATAAACATAAACATCTATTTTCTGAAGTAGAAGTACGACAGGTTTTATTTGAAATAGCTGATATTTTAGACTATTTGCACACTCGAACCCCACCAATTGTGCATAGAGATGTAAAACCTCAAAACCTGATGCGCAATGCTGATGGGCGGATTCAGTTAATAGATTTTGGAGCTGTTTGTTTAGCCGCTAGTGGGGCAAACACTGCTTCTCAAACTTTAATTGGCTCACCTGGTTATGCTCCTCCTGAACAAATCTTTGGCCATCCTGTACCACAAAGTGATCTCTATGCAGCAGGAGCAACAGTCTTGCGACTCTTAACAGGAACACATCCAAGCCAGTTTTTCAACAACAGAACTCAACAAATGGAATGGCAATCTAAAGTTAGTGTTAGTACAGAATTTAGCACCATTCTTAGTGATTTATTGGTTAGAGATGTAAAAAAACGCTTAAGCAGTGCAGCACTTCTTAGAGAAAAATTAATTCAACTAAATGCTGATCAAGAACCAGTTTCTGTGGCAAACGCTGCTTACCCTGTGCCTGAACCGTCTCTTTCTACTAGCGGAGATACACTCTGTTTTAAAGAAGAGCCTGACACCCCTATAATGAAGGAACTTTCCCCTGAAGAACCAAATTTTAATATTCCTCTAGAAGTTAATATCTCTTCATACACTGACTCTGGAGAGTTTTCTACAATAGATGTAGAAGCAATTGAAGAAGATGTTGTTGGAGAACCAGCTAAAAATATATTTAATACTGCTCCTGATGAAGTAGGAGACTTACAACAAAATTCAATAGTTTTCTTGCTTAAGAAATTCTATCAGAACAAAGTAAGTGGTTATTTAGTTTGCACTACAGAGAATGTTACTAAAACTGTTTATCTTGATGAAGGTTTAGTTGTTTTTGCTAGTAGTAATATTAAGGCAGAACGCTTAGGAGAATTTCTACTGGCGTCAAATAGGATTTCTCAAAAAGATTTTGAAGAAGCTTCTGAACTAATGAAACTCTGTGGGATCCGTTTTGGTACAGCACTAGTTAGAATAGGTGCTCTTAATTCTTCTGATCTGCAACCTCTAGTTATAGAACAAGTTTCTGCAATTGTTTACTCTCTTTTTAACTGGTCTACAGGACAATATAGGTTTTGGCGACAAAAGCCCCCAGAAGAAGAGATCAAAATTTCCATCAACCATAGTGAAATTATTCTTCAAGGTCTACAGCGCTTAGAAAACACTAGTTTGTTAAAGTCTTGGCTTGGAGATGCCTCGCGCAAGTTAATCATCACAAATGACTATAATAAGCTTTATAACTCTGTCAAATTGGATCCTAAACAAGCTTTTATTGTTTCACGAATTGATAGGCCAATTTCTTTAGAAGAAATCTTAACTATGGGCGGTCTTCCTGAAACAGAAATTCTTAAGACTATTTACGGACTAATTTCTGTTGGTATATTAGAATGGTCTAAAGAAATTCCTAAAGAAAACTCTCAAGCTAAATTTAGCTCTACCAATGCTTCAACCTCTTCAGTTCAGTCAGCTCAGCCTGAGTTAGATATTCAGTCAGCTGCTGCTTTTTGTTATGAAGTAGAAAACACTCTAAATATTTACGCAAATGCTACTCACTACAGTGTTTTAGAAGTAGATCGTAATGCTAATCTACAGCAAATTCAAACAGCTTATGCTCGTCTATCTCAAAAATTTCACCCAGACAAACATATACTTTTATCTAAATATAACTTAAGTATTAAAAATGAGTTAGAGAAAATTTTTGAACGCATTACACAAGCTTCTCATGTGTTAAGCAATGCAAAATTACGTGAAGAATATGACTTATCTTTACGTAAAGTAAATTCTGGAGTAAAATCAGTTTCACCAGAAAAAGGAAGAGCTAGTTTACCAGATCCTCAAAGTTTACCTAATCGATTTCCTAGTTTTCGTAGTGATTCTTCATCTCAAAAGCCTAGTACTAATATTAACCAAGCAGGTAAAAATATATCTCAAAATCCTGCCTCTTCATCTTATTCATCAAGTTCACCAAGAACTTCACCAACTTCTTCACCTTCAACAAGCAGCCAAGTTGCCACAAGAACAGGTCAACAACCTGCTTTACCAAATCCATCTACATCAAGAACAACAGGTCAGCAACCTGCTTTGCCTAAACCAACTCCTCCTGCCAATATGGCAAAACCTGCTGATTTAAAGCCGGATCCAATGAGAAATACTGGATATTCACCTAATGCACCTCGTTTAGGTTCTGCAACAATGCCTCAAACCCCTATGTCGGACTTAAACCGAAGCAATGCAGCAGCAACAGCTAAGAACTGGTTCCAAAAAGGATTAGAATACTACAATACCAATCAGCTTGGACAAGCTTGTCGTGCCTTCCAAGCCGCTGTTACAGCCGCTCCTCAAGAAGCAGAATACCAGATTTATTTGGCTCGTAGTTTAGCTCAAATGAAGGATTTTTATACTGAAGCAGAACAAGCTTTTTATAGAGCTATTGAACTTTCACCTAAAAATGCTGACTATTTTACAGAGTTAGGGCTTTTCTATCAAAAAATTAATCTTAACCGCCAAGCAGAAGAAATGTTTTCCAAAGCATTAGAAATTAATCCTGAACATTCTATTGCTAAACGTGCTAGAAAAGGTGGAAAGGGCGATAAATAGCAGCAACAAAACAAGACAATAAATAAAAAAACAGCACAGCTTTAAAAGCCTAAAGTATTACAAATATCACACTTATCACAAGGTTTGCCTTTTTCCATTGTACATTGTTTGGTTTGCAAAAAATCTACAAAATCAGTAAGCTCATCTTTAGAAGCCATTTTAAACTGAGAAGGATGTTGACCTGCTAAATTAACAGGATAAACAATTACTGGTAAAGCATAAGAACTACCTTTTTCAACGTTCCCAAGAGAATTATTTTCTGGCTTTTTAGCTAAATTACTAACGGCTATATCCACAAGATCTGCTATGGGGCTATTCTCTTTTGGAACATACTCATTTACTACAGCATTAACAGCTACAGGATTATTTAAAATTTGAACCAAGTTTATTAAATCTGTAAATTCCACGCCCATTTCTGTTAATTTACATCTTAGCTCTTCAACAGCACGCTTTAATCCAGGACGCAAAGCATCAGTTGTTACTAAAGCTCCTGTTGCAAGCAAAATAACCCTTTTATTAGCAAACAAAGCTTTTATTACAAGTGAAGCCAATGGGCAGTCTGCTTGTAGAGTTGTAATTTTTGCAGCTAAGTCAATTGATGGGGCAATTAACACAATAGCTTTACAGTTAGCTAAATCTGTAGTTTTTTCAATGGCTGTTGCAGATATAACTTCTTCATTAGGCAATAAGTTAAGAACTTTTCCACGTAGAACATCTGTAGTTTCTTCACAGAAAATAATGAAAGCTTTTTCTTTGGCTTCTACAGGAACTTCTTTTTTAAGCAGCTTACGCATCAGGCTTTCAGCCATTTCTTGAATTATGTCTGTCTTATTTTCTCTAGCCATTATTTTCTCCTGTATTTTCAGGGTTTTTAGCTTCTTCTATAACATCTACTACACTAATAATAGCAGCATCAATAGCATAACCTTCTTTGCCTGTGGTAGCAGTAGAGGCAGACCAACCTTCTTGAACCACTACTACAGTATCTCCAACACCCGCATCAACAGCATCTAAAGCCATAAAGGATTGTCCCTTTAAATTAGCCTCTAAATCTATTGGTTGAACCAAAAGTATACGCCCACCTGTTAGTTCTTTAACCTTATGTGTTGCAATCACATTGCCTACAACTTTTGCCAATATCATTTCTATTTCCTAAATTACTTAAAATCTTGGCTAATGTGCCAAGCTAAAAGCATTTCGTCACTTCGTGACTATAAAGAAACTTAATTTAAGTAACTACTTTTTTTTCTGGAAGATCAATATTAACTCTATCAACAACACCTGTAATAGTGCAATCTGTTGGTATTTCATCTGGCATAAAAGGGAAAGAAGACTCTTTTCCACGACACCAAAACACAAGTTCTCCTGCTCCAGTACCAACAGAATCAAGCGCCACCATTGGTTTACCAACAGGGCTACCATCTCCATCTAGAGGCTGAATTATCAAGAGCCTTTGCCCTGTTAACTCAGGGTTTTTTATAGTAGCTACTACATTACCTATAACTTTTGCTAATCTCATAATTTTTCTTGATTTAACAAGCCACATTTTAATAGAAAATATGTTAACTTAACAACGCTCTGTGCATCATATTTCTAAAACCTAACTAAAAGCAAAAGGATTCTCCCATGGGCAAAAAATATAGCTTTAAGATTTTCTTATTAGTTATCTTACTAGCAGTTAATACAATGGTTTTACAATCAAGTAATTATGTTATTGCATCTACTAAAACTAATGTTCAACAAAGATTGGGCAATATAGACTGGAGACCTTATTTAAGATTTGGAAATGCTTTATACCCATCTTATCTTATAGCTACTGCTGGGATTCCTGATGATGATGATGATGACACTCCACATATTTTAGGTAATCCTAGAAGTCTTCTTGGCATTGGTATTATAAACCCTGCGGCAAATACTTCTGTAAGAGTAGAAATTAAAATCGATCAACTAGGCGTAGTTGGTACATTTCAAGATAAATTACAAGAACCGAATCAAGCCTACTTAATATTTCCTAAAATTCCATATCCATTTGATAAACTAACTAAAATTAAACAAACAACCCCTGCAAATGTAACTTTTAACCTTTTTGTCAATGGAAAAGCCATTGGTCAACAAGTAGAAACCATTGAAATACATTCTATAAATGAATGTGTCCGAGGTTATAAAAACTCTAAGGGAAAATACCATGATACCCGCTGGATGTATGCAGCTTATGTTAATGAACAACATCCTTTAATTGATCAACTACTTGGTGAAGCTCTTGATACAAAAGTAGTTAAAGCATTTAATGGCTACCAAAAATCTAAAGACCAAGTTTATGATCAAGTTTTTGCTATCTGGTATTTGTTCCAAAGAAAAGGTTTTAACTACAGCAGTATTACCACTACACCAACATCTGGAACAGGTCAAAAAGTTAAAACTCAAACAGTTAGATTTATAAATGAATCTTTAAGAACAGCTCAAGCTAACTGTGTTGATGGAAGTGTTTTGTTTGCTTCAATGTTACGCAAAATTGGTATAGATCCATTTTTAGTAGTAATTCCAGGACATTGTTTTGTTGGGTTTTATTTGGATAAAGAACACTCTGAAAAGGCTTTTCTAGAAACTACATTGTTAGGGCACAATGATTTAGACAAATATCCAGAAAAGGCTTCTGAAGATAGTAAGAAAAAAACTAAGCAAGAAGTTTCTTATAAAACCTTTAACAAAGCTCTTGATGCAGCAGAAGAAAGATATCTAAAAAACAAGGAAGGCTTAGATGATCCTAAAGATAATGAATACCTAATTATTGATATTAAAAAGCAGCGCAAACGCGGCATTTTACCAATACCTAGTGATGAAAAATAGCATTAAACCAAATTAGTGTTAAAATATAGGTGTATTAAAAATCTAGAGGTTCTATAGTTGAGGTAATTTATGTCAGCCAATCCAAAACGCTATTTTACACTTGATGAATATTTTGCTTTAGAAAAAGTCGGGGATGCTCGCTATGAGTATTGGAACGGTGATATCGTTTGTATGAGTGGTGGTAGCATTGAACATGGTGCGATTGGAGGAAATATTTTTGGAGAACTCCACAGTCAACTTAAAGGAAAAGTAGGTAGAGCATTTAACAGCGAAATACCTATTAATACACCTACACTTCCGCCTTATCGCTATCCAGATGTTAGTGTTGCTTGTAATCCAGTCTTTGGAACAATTTCAGGAATAGGAGTATTAAATAACCCTGTTGTAGTTATTGAAGTACTTTCACCTCACACTGAAACTGTTGACCGAGGCGAAAAACTCCAAGCTTATAGAGCAATCGAATCATTACAAGAATATCTGCTTGTATCTCAAACTAGACCTCATATTACTCACTATGTTAAACAACCTAATGGAGAATGGTATAGTTCTGATATAGTAGGACTAACCTCTATAATTACACTAAATAGCACTAATACAAATCTGTTACTAGCAGATATTTATGAGAATATAGAATTTGATTAAAAGTGCTTGTTAAGCAAGTAGTTACCACTTACTAAACTTACTGGACTTTTAGTCTTAAGCTGTTACTAACAACTGAAAAGCTAGAAAGTGACATTGTAGCGCTTGCTAGCATAGGTGAAAGTAGCCAGCCAGTCCATGGATAAAGCACTCCAGCCGCAATTGATATTCCAATGGTGTTATAAATAAATGCCCAAAAAAGATTTTGTTTTATCACTCTAACTGTTGCTTTAGAAAGCTTTATCGCATTTACTATATCTTTTAAGTTACCTTTAATTAGTGTTAGATCTGAGGCTTCTACCGCAACATCTGTGCCTGTGCCAAGTGCTATTCCAACATCAGCCTGAGCTAGTGCTGGCCCATCATTGATACCATCTCCAACCATTGCTGTAATTTTGCCTTGTGCTTGTAGCTCTTTGATTTTGCTAGCTTTATCTCCTGGCAAGACTTCAGCAAATACTTGAGTTATTTTTAACTTTTCTGCTACGGCCTTAGCTGTTTTGTGGTTGTCTCCTGTCATCATTACTACTTCTAACCCTAAGTTTTGCAACTCTTCTATAACTCCTCTGGCTTCTGCTTTAATTTCATCTGCTACTGCTAAACAACCAGCTAAACGCCCATCAACAGCTACAAACATAGCTGTTTTACCACTTTTAGCAAATTCATCTGCTTTAGTAATATTATCTATCTTAATTTCTTTACTTTCAATAAATTTTTGATTACCAATAACTACTTCACGACCTAAAACCTTGGCTATAAGTCCTTGTCCAGAAATAGCAGAAAACTCTTCTAAACCAGCTATTTCTAAACCTTTAGCCTTAGCTTTGTTAACAACGGCTTTGCTTATCGGATGCTCGCTTCCAGATTCAGCAATTGCCGAAATTCTAAGCAACTCCTCTTTTGTTATCCAATCACTAGCAACTATATCTGTTAAAACTGGTGCTCCAAGAGTAAGAGTTCCTGTTTTGTCAAAAACCATAGCTTGTAACTTATGTATTGTTTCTAGTGCTTCACCACCTTTAATTAAAATTCCTTTTTGTGCTGCTTTACCAGTTCCAACAATTATTGCTGTTGGTGTAGCAAGCCCTAAAGCACAAGGACAAGCTATTATTAACACTGCAACAAAATTATTTATTGCATTAGCAAACCTAGCTTCTTCTGGTGAAAAAATAAACCAAGCTATAAAAGTTACTACAGCAATAATCATTACAATAGGTGTAAAAATTCCACTTACTTTATCAGCTAGCCTAGCAATAGGAGCTTTTGAGCCTTGAGCTTGTTGTACAAGCCTAACAATTTGTTGTAATGCAGTATCTTTGCCAATTTTTGTAGCTTGGAATTTAAATAATCCTGTTTTATTTATAGTAGCGGCAAAAACTTCTTGCCCTACTCCTTTTTCAACAGGCAAACTTTCACCTGTAAGCATTGATTCATCTATAGAAGTGTTACCCTGCCAAACACGTCCATCTACAGGAATTTTTTCTCCAGGGCGAACAATTAACAAATCGCCTACTAGTACTTCTGAAATAGGGACTTCTACTTCTTTATCTACTCTTAAAATTCTAGCTGTTTTGGGCTGAAGCCCCATCAATGTACGAATTGATTCTCCTGTACGTTTTTTTGCACGAGACTCCAGTAATCTACCTAATAGTATTAGCGTAATAATAACACTAGCAGCTTCAAAATAAACGGGGGAATTATGATGATGTAGAGGTGTGTTTACTAATTTACTTATAAAATAGTTAGGAAAAAGTGTAGCAGCTACTGAATAAAGATAGGCAGATGAAGTACCTACAGCAATTAAAGTATTCATATCTGCTGACAGATTACGTAACCCTGCTATTGCACCTCTAAAAAATTGTTCTCCACAATAAACTATAACTGGTGTAACTAGAAGTAGTTGTAAGTAATTCACACCTTCAAAGTTTAACCAACTTATTTTTCCATGAGACATTGCAATTATAAAAACAGGAAGGGTAAAGAACAAAGAAACCAAGAATTTCTGTTTAAGTACTTTATATTCTTTTTCTTGTTCAATTGCGAGAGGATCTTTATCAGGCTCTAGTAGGTCTTCAGCTTTGTTTTCTAGGACATGATAACCTAAGCCTTCAACTACTTTTGTTAAAGCTTGTCTATCAGTAATTGTAGGTAAAAACTCTAGTGTAGCTTTAGAGGTTGCAAAATTTACTCCTGCTTTAGCTACTCCAGGAGTTTTACGCAATTTACGTTCAATTAAACTAGCACAAGCAGCACAGGTCATACCTCCAATAGCCATATCCAACTGTATTGAAGCAATGTTTGTTTCTGCATCTTTAGTAATAATTTCAGATGACACTAGTTAAAATCCTCTCTAGCCCTAAAATTTTACCTAATGTTACAATTTAGAACCTAAAGAAAGTCGATTGCAAGCAAAGTTCATCTTTCTATTGATAAAAAAAACAAGTACTATCAAACTAAATTTAGCTAGTGATGTTGGAAAAGGAAAATGCTTATAAATTTAAGTTTAATAATGTCCCCCTCTTTACAATTGTCAAATGAATCTTGGCTCTCATTTATACCACTTACAAGCCTTGGTTTTGTATTAGGACTTAGACATGCACTAGAAGCTGATCATGTAGCAGCAGTTTCAACCATCGCTACAGAACATAAAAACTTGCTCAAATCCTCACTAGTAGGAGCTTTGTGGGGTGCAGGCCATACAATTTCCTTACTCTTAGCAGGCATTTTAGTATTTCTAATAAAATTTGAAATTTCTGAAAAACTTGCTCAAAAATTAGAGTTTGGTGTAGCATTAATGTTAATTGGCTTAGGTGTTAATGCTTTATATAAGTTATTTACTTCTAAGAATTTTGTACCTCACACTCACTCTGGAGAAAACAAACCCCACACACATTTGACTATCACATTTGCCTCGCGTCCAATAGTCATAGGCATGATGCATGGTCTTGCAGGTAGCGCAGCATTAATTTTATTGGTTATTGGAACTACTAAATCTGCCATTTTTGGTTTGGCTTATATTGCAATATTTGGTTTAGGTTCAATTTTAGGAATGTTGCTAATGAGTCTTTTAATTAGTCTTCCAATTTATTTTACAAGCTCACGTTTTACACGGTTAAACCTACTAGTTAGAGCATTAGCAGGAGTTTTTAGTTTTGGCTGTGGTTTACTTATGGTCTATGAAATAGGCTTTGTTGAAGGGTTATTTTAAAACCTGCAAACTCTAATAATTTTTTGCAAAAAATACTATACACTTTGTATATTTTAAAAAAGATTTTACGTCTTATTTTATTGAGAGCCGTTTTGAGAAATTAACTTATGGATAACAAGCAATGTGAACATGAGGATAAGACCATGAAATATTTTGCTGGTCAACTTTCTGAACTAGAAAGAACAGACGCTGAGAAACATATTGTAGATTGCCCTCAGTGTTATAAAACCATTGCCCAGCTAACTAAATCTATGTTTGCAGAAGAAACCCCTGAAGAAAAAGCTTTTTTAGATGCTCATATCAAAGATGCAGAAAATATACGTCTTTTAGTAAAAAAATCTATTGAAACCACTGAAAATAAAAATAGCAACATTGTTGCATTTCCAAACAAAACACAAAACCCTAAGAAAAAATCTATATTACCTTGGGGAATTTCTTATTTTGCAATAGCAGCTTCTCTAGCCTTTATTTTCTTAGTTGGATCAGCAATTTTTTCAGTAGTACGTTACATTAATAGCCCAAAATACCAAATAGCTCAAAGCGTTATTGAGCTACGAGAAGCGAATAAAATGGGTCGTCTTACTAATCTCAGGTTAGATAATTTTGATTATGCTCAATTAGCTAAAGGTCGAGGTATTAGTAAACCAGAAACTCAACAACATTTAAGTAAAGCTAATAGTATTTTAGAAAAACAAATAAATAATGTTCCTACACCTGAAACTTTTAATCTTTTAGCTGAAGCTAAACTTATGGTTGAAAACTATAATGAAGCTGTTGCTATTTTAGATAAAGCTATTTCACTTTATCCAAAAAATCCAGCACTTTATACAACGCTATCAGCTACTTATTTTGCTAGCAAAGAACTTGAAAAAGCTCTAGTAAGTATTAACAAAGCTTTAGATATTAATCCAAATTACTTACCAGGTCTTTTTAACCGAGGGTTAATTTACAAAGAGCTTGGAGAAAATAATAAAGCCCGTTCTGACTGGGAATATTATTTAACTCTAGACTCAACTTCACCTTGGGCATATGAAGTAAAAGAGAAATTGGCTTTACTTAACTAGTTTTATACTAGAGACTTTACGTTATTGTAATCCCTAATTTGTATTGTTTAGTTTTAATCAAAATCCTCATCAGCTAAAGCTTCAACATGGTCGGCGGCTATTGAACCTAATCGACGAAGGTTATAGCCTCCTTCTAGAACAGAAATAACTCTACCATGACCTACATCGGCAGCCACTTGTCTAAGGCGTTTGGTCATCCAGGCAAAGTCTTGATTATCTAACATAAACTCACCTAAAGGATCTTCTTTATGAGAATCAAATCCGGCTGAGATAAGAATTAAATCTGGTTTGAGTTTAGTTAAGCTTTTCTTTAAAACTTCATCAAAAACATTTCTATAATCACGAGCTGAAGTATTAGCAAACAAAGGAGCATTTAAAGTATAGCCACGACCAGCACCATCACCTGTTTCACTAGTTTTGCCTGTGCCAGGATAGTGAGGATATTGATGTAAAGATAAGTAAAGAACTGAGTTATCTGAGTAAAAAACATCCTGAGTTCCATTACCATGGTGAACATCCCAATCAACTATCAAGACTCGTTCTAGATTATGTTTTGCTTGAGCATAACGTGCTCCAACAGCGACATTATTAAATAGGCAAAATCCCATAGGAGTACTTGGTGTGGCATGATGTCCGGGAGGTCGTACTATAACAAAGGCATTGTCTACTTGACCATCAACTACAGAATCAATGGCGGTTAGAACTCCACCAGAAGCCATTAAAGAAACCTGAAAAGATTCTTTGCTTATTATAGTATCTGCATCTAGTTCGCCTAAATCCTTTTCACAAGCTTCTCGCACTAAATCATAGTGATAATCAACATGACAGCGTAAAATATCTTCTCTTTCAGCATTACGTGGGGTTAGCCAAATATAACGGTGCTCAAGAGAATCTCGTTTTTCTATTTCTTTTGCAATAAGTGAGGCACGTTCTGGACGTTCTGGATGGGCACCTGTTTCATGTTTAAGATAATCTGGATGATAAATAATTGCAGTAGCCATAACCCCCCCTACAATATAATTTAGTGTCAAACACAAACGCATCTAAACTCATTATAGATAAAGGAAAGAACTTATGCGAGTAATAGCAGGAATTTATAAAGGTCGAACTCTAAATACTCTACCAGGTTTAGAAATACGCCCAACTTCTGATAGATTGAGAGAGACTTTGTTTAATATTCTTGCTCCATATATTGTAGATGCCAACTTTTTAGACATTTGTGCTGGTTCAGCTGCTGTAGGAATTGAAGCACTAAGTCGAGGTGCTAGCCATAGCACTTTTATAGAATCTTCTAGAAAAGCATTAAAAATTATTGATAAAAATATTACTTACTGTGAAATTCCTAAGGAACAAGTAGACATTCTTTCTACTGATGCCATTATTGGGCTAAAACAGCTGACAAAAAATAATTGTTTTTTTGATATTATTTATTTTGATCCACCCTATCAATCTAATATCTACTTACCAGTGCTAAAGTATTTAGGAAACAATAATTTAGTAAAGAGTAATTCTATAATAATAGTTGAACATCATAGCAAATCGCCACTACCAGAAATCATTGGTGTGTTAAATTGTTATCGAGTATTAAAGCAAGGAGAAACTCAGCTTTGTTTTTACAAAATTATTTTATAAAAAACTGTAATTTTTCATCAAATTTTGTATATTTAAGGTATAATCAAAATCATACAATCACCCCATAAAATAACTCTAATTAAAAAAATAAGTTAGTTAGGTTTTCAATAAGGTATTTTTATGAAAGTATGTCCAAAGTGTTCTATTTGTTATGATGATAATGAAACTATTTGTCCAACAGATAGAGAATACTTAGAAACCTCTTGGCCAGCATCTCGGCTAATTGCTGGAAAGTACTTGCTTAAGTCAATGTTGGCTAAAGGAGGAATGGGTGTAATTTATCGTGCTATCCAATCTGAACTTAACCGAGAAGTAGCAATAAAAATTCTTTCCCCACAATTCCTTTCCAAAGAACGACTAATAAAACAATTTCATAGAGAAGCTTTGGCTGTAGCTCGTTTAGATCATAAAAATATCATTCCAATTTATGACTATGGCTCATTACCTGGTAATAATGGAGCTTATTTGGTAATGCGTCTAGTTACTGGAAAATTACTCTCAGATGAAATAGATGAATTAGGGCATTTTCCCCTAGAAAGAGCCTTACGTATTATGCAGCAAATATGCTCAGGAATTTCTGCTGCACATTCTCAAAAAATAATTCATTGTGACTTAAAACCTGACAATATATTGATAGAAAATTGTAGAACACTCAAAGAGCAAGTACAAATAGTAGACTTTGGAATTGCAAAATTAAAAGAACTTTCTTTAGATGGTACAAGCGGTTCTGCTATTACAGATAGTGCAATCGGCACACCTCAGTATATGTCTCCTGAGCAATGCTGTGGGGAAAGCCTAACTATACATACAGACATTTATAGTTTAGGAATTATTTTCTTTGAAATGATTACTGGGCGTTTGCCTTTTAATGGAACGAATCCTGTATATATTGCTGAACATCAAGTTCGCACTCCACCACCTCCTCCTTCTCGATTTAAAGCAGGAATTTCCACAGCATTAGATTATGCTATCTTACATGCCTTGGCTAAACGTCCAACTGGACGGCCACAATCAGCCCAAGCTTTTTTTGAAGAATTGGCCCAAGCATCAGGAATAGTTATTAAGCAGCCTACTGTAGAACTATCAGAAGTACCCCCAGCTGTTTTAAACAACTCAGTTACTGCATCAGCTAGTTCTTCCAGTTTTTCAAGCCAACAACTCAATCCTTATAGTAGTTCTCCTTCTTTTATTCCTTCTAAAATATTAGAAGAGCCTTTAGAAAAAAATTCTAGGGATAAAACTACAAAAACAACAAACAAAGGTATTACTTCTCAGCTAACAGAAAATAAAACTAATCCTTTCTTGGATTTCAAAAGCGAATTAAGCAAATCTAGCCCAGGAGAACAACTATTTCCAGATTTAATGGTGTTAATGGCTGATAATGATACAGAATCTCCAAATATTGAAGATATTCTAGAAGATTTTGGTTGTACAATATTTTCTACTGCTACAACAGATGAAGCTTGGGAATATCTACAAAAATATTCTTTTAATTTAGTTATTTGTGAAGCATTATCTCCAGAAGTTAATGGTTGGCAATTATTTGCTCGAGCTCAAGATCTGCCTAATATACCCTTGTTTATTTTCATTTCCAGCACACCTAAAAATGAAGATCGAATTCTTGCCTTAGAACAAGGTGTAGAAGATTACTGGGCAAAACCTTTACCTATGGCAGAGCTACAAATAAGACTAAGAAGGTTATTAAAACAAATAGCTAAAGATATGCAATAAGTAGTTTTTATGGCATTTTGTATAACTTAATTATTTTTACAATTGAAGCTTTCCAAAAAATTTTGTTTCTATATCAAAACCTAAGCAAACAAAGAATTGACAAATATTAGGGAAAAAAATATCTTAATATTTCCGGATTGTGTGGAACTTTTTTTAACCTCTAGCGTGATGGCTATCAGAAAAGTAATTACAAACTTAAATTACCTAATTAGGATTATTCAATGAGCTCATTGAGCTATAGTGCAGAACTAGACCTAGCTAACGCAATTTCATCAGTAAGCGATCATGAGCTAGTAAATGCTGTTGCACAAGGAGATGAGGCTGCTTTTCAAGAAATTGTACATCGCTATCGTAGTCAAATAATTAATTTTATTTACAGAATGCTAAATGACTATGATCGAGCAGTAGATCTTTCTCAGGAAACATTTTTACGTATATACACTAGTGCAAATAGATATCAAGCAACCTATAGTTTTTCAACTTATATTTATCGTATTGCTGCTAACCTAGCGATCAGTGAACTAAGACAGCGTAAGCGTAGAAGGTGGATTTCTTTTTTTTCACCTTTCCGCAGCCAAGACGAT
This sequence comes from Blastocatellia bacterium, assembly GCA_039812885.1. Classification (GTDB taxonomy): domain Bacteria; phylum Acidobacteriota; class Blastocatellia; order Chloracidobacteriales; family JADJPF01; genus JADJPF01. The sequence goes on along the minus strand of JBDIBI010000001.1, from coordinate 149,871 downwards.
GACTTAGACCAAGAGATGGAATTTCCAGCAGAAGCACCTCTTCCAGACGAAATAATGATAGACAATGAGCGCCGTAAAGCTGTTGATTCAGCAATTCAGTCACTTCCAGAAAAGTATAGACTGACTCTGGTTTTGCGTGATGTGGAAGGTTTAAGTTATGAACAAATTGTAGAAGTAACAGGTCTTTCTGAAGGTACGGTTAAATCACGTATTAATCGTGCCCGTAATATACTTAAAGATAAATTACAAAAATATATTTAAAGTCAAGGAAATAAACTATGATTTCAAACAACGAATTTCCTCTTACCCCAGACGGATGCCGTTTAGTACAGGAAACAGTTGATAATGCAGACTTTAATGTGGTACTTAAAGTTTCTATAGTTACCCATTGCGAGAAGTGTTTATCTTGCCAAAAATATGTTCAACAACTAGCAAACTTGCGTACTTTATTAATATCACAAGTTGTTGTTGAAGCTCCTTTAGACTTTGATATAAAGCTAAGGCAGAAAATAGCAGCAACTAAACAAGTTCAGCTAGTTACTCCTTGGTGGCAATGGATCTCTCAACCTGCACTTGGTGCAACAGCAGCAGCACTAGTAATGATTGCTGTGCTAGCAGGTATAGACAGAATTCATTTCACTACAACTCAACCAACTGTTGTAACACCAAATACTGCTTCTGTTGCTACTAAATACGCTCCAAAACAAATAGTTGAACCTAGAAGCTTTACTAGTGAAGTCCCAAATAATTCTGATGTGGCATCTAATAGCCCTGAAGTTTATTCTGCTCCTGTAGCTGCTAGTAAATCTCCTGTATCAAATAGAGCTCGTGTTGTTAGACGAGTAATTTCTAAACCAAATGGAGATATAGCAATAAGCGAAATTAATGTGGAAGTAAAATACGGTAGCAGTTTATCTCAAACTCTACCAGTATCTGCTGTAGTTTATGGAGCAAAGCCTGTTGTTAATATAGACAACAATGACGAAAGCAAATCTGTAGGAACATTTAAACCTGGAATGAAAATTTTTTAATGTGGTAGAAAGTAGATATGTTTAAACTGAGTAAAAATCTTTCATCTATATCCATATCAACAATTTTAATTACTTGTTTAATACCTAGTGTTTTTGCTCAATCACCATCTAATGCTAGAAGCACTAACATTGCTTCTGCAACTAAACAAAACCAAATAGTAAGTGATCAACCTTGGTTAGTTACTGTTGTACATGAAATCAACCTTTCTGAAATACAAAAATCCCTCTTGCAAAAACAAATAAAGATGGATTTTAAAGGGAATTTCATCAACTTCAGACCTATCAATATAACAACAGGAGTTGTTATTGATAAACAACATATTTTAACAAGATTGGTCAATATTATTCCTGAAGCCGGAGAAGAAGCTAGAGGAATAATTAAAGTAGTCTTACCTTCAGGAGAAGAACGTCCAGCACGTTTTATTGGATTAGATGGACCAAGTGGATTTTGTCTACTACTAGTAGATAACCTTGATATACAACCAGCACAACTAGTAGATAACCCTAATGTTGGTTCAGATGATGCTCTTACTCTTCTAAATGTAGAGTTTAATGATAAGCCTGTTTCTAATACAAAGCGTTTAGATAAGGTACAACAGCTTGGCCGAAGCATTTTGTCACAAAGTACTAAAGTAGTGCAATTTTTTAACCGGGCATTTTTTAGTGTTACTTTTAGTAACAATGCTAAAAATACTCCTTTAAGTTTTGGAGTTGTTGTCAATAATGACAAACAAGTTATAGGAATTCCAGAAACTGCTCAAAACAATCTAATACAAGTTTTTAGTGCTGCTGAAGCACGTCGAGCAGCAAAACGAATTATTGAACGCCAAGGCAATGTTCCTAGAGGTTGGTTAGGTGTTGGTGGAGGGGTTTTATCCTTGGTATCTGCTGATAAACTAAACGAATTAGGAATATTAAATAATGCCAATGGTTTTTATATTGATAGTATTGTTCCTAGTAGCCCAGCAGAAAAATCTGGTTTACGTGAAGATGATGTAATAGTTAGTCTAAATGGTGAGGCATTACAAAAAGATGCTGATGCCCAATTATTTTCTTATGTGTCGCTTCAGCCTGCTGGAGAAACTATTGAATTTGAAGTTTGGCGGAACAAAAAACTACAAAAAATAAAAGTAACTTTGGGTGAAAGAGGCTATGCTTCACCATTTGTTAAAGATCCAATCGAGGAAGAAGCTCAAAACTACTTTACACAAAAAGAGCTAGTTTCCATTGAGTCATCATTAAAAAATTTCCAAGATATTTACAATAAATTAACTGAAGATTCTTCAAATCAAAATAGTATAGAAAAACAAAAAGAATTAGTAAGCCGTATTTCTTTCTTACAAAAAGAGCGTAGAAAAATTCTAGAATTGCTCAAACGTTCTAATCGCAGCTTATATGATCAAGAATTACCTCAAAAGTTTCTGGGTATTAAAGTAGAAGATTTACCAGATCCTCCACCTAATCCAGATCCTACTAAACCACAAAAGTTTCCTCATGGAGTTAAAGTAACTGAGGTAATAGCTAACTCTTTAGCTGACAGTATTGGAATTAAAAAAGATGATATTTTACTACAAATAGGAAGTTTACTAACCGGAACTCGTGAGGAGTTAATTACAGTGCTTTCACTAGTAAAAACTACTCCAGGTAATCAATATGATGTTGCGGTTACTCGCAATAATCAACCCTTAAACTTAAAACTTACCTTAAACCGACCAACTCCAAAAACTCAACCTTTTGTTCAGATTTTAACAGAGGAAGAAAGACAAAAAATGGAGAAGGAACAGTTAGAAAAACAAAACAAGAAGTAACATAAATTTATTTCCAATTAAAACAAATTAGCCCCAGTTTTTTTATTGCTAAAGAATTGGGGCTAATTTATTTATTTTCAGAAGCTTTTAAGCTTTATTTTTTAGCATTTCATCGCGAGTACGTCGCCATTTCCAATACATAAAACCAATTGAAATCAAGGCAAAAAGTATTTCTACTAATATACCTTCAAGCATTAAACCGCCAACTTCACTTCTAGACATATGATCAAGTAGCACGCTAGAAAATACTATTGGATTAAATAGAGCAAATACACTCGTTTCCCCAAAAATTCCTGTAGCAATACCAGCAATTATCACTAAAAGCACCCATAAAGCTACGCCAGCTTGATTAGCCATACGGAAACGAAACATTGCACAAAATTGTATAAAACTAGCCATTGATATTGCACTGATAGCAAAAGCTAGTAATGTTACAAGTAAAAAGATTGAAGAAACTCCAGAATAATTTCTTTGAACTAAAGCTGAAGAAATGCTAGGCCATAAAACAGCAGCACCAGTTAAAATAATACCTATAACCACAGGGTAATTGATTATAGAATTTTTTATTTCCATACGTTTTAATAGAGAAATAGCATCACTTTCTCCACTCCACCATTCACGTAACTGATTGCGAGATATAGAAGAAACTCCAGCTAAAGCCATTAAAAGCATCATGTTTATAACTAGATAAAAAATAACTAAACCATAAGCACTAGTTACATAGTAAGAATTTCCATATTCTGTAAGGTTATCTGGTAAACCTGTAATTTTAGCACCCCAAAACCAACCAACTAAGAGTACTTCCAAACTAACAAAGAAAAGCCAAATAGTTTTAGGAGATAACCTAATTAACTGTAATTCTTTAAGAGCTCTTACTGCTCCAATATAAGCCCAAAAGCCAATAAAAGTTATCATCATAAGCGCAAGAGCTAAGCCAGAAATTGGTACACCATAAAAGAAAGTTTTACCTTCTTCCATTCGCCAATTAGTACGCCAAAACACATTAAAAAATATGGACATAAAGAAAACAGCTATACCACCAACGCTATAACTTAAGCCTGCAAAATTGCGACCTGTAACTTCACTAGCATTAACAACAACAGTAGAAAAATAAAGGCTTATAGCTTGCCAAGCTAAAACACTTAAAAACAAAGCTGCATAAATTGAGACTAAACTATCTAAAGAAACCCCTCCAAAAAAAGCACTAACAATAGAAAAAGGCATCATTAAAGCAGCTAGCAGATAGTAAATGGCTGTAGGGCCAAACATTTTTCCTAATAAAACTTCGTGAGGAGAAAGCAATGTCATTTGCTGAAAAATTAAAGTATTTCGCATCTTCTCTTGAACCATACTCCCACCTACTACTGTGGCAGCAACTGCTGTCAAAAGAATTAATTGTGAGAAAAATAGTAAATTAAAACTTGCTTTTCCAAATTCTTTTATATGACTATAATCTGCTGGAGAGTAATTTGTTGGTGCAGTACCTCCCCAAATTAGTATTTCACCTATTACAATTAACCCTAATGTTAAACCTATAGTAAAAATCATTTTGCGTGGAGTTAATTGAACACGAGCATTACGCAAAAATTCTGCATTATTAAACATAGTTTACCTCACTATATTAGGCACTTTTGCCCAAATTTTAGAACAAGTTAGGATGTTTGATGACTACTAACAGCCATAAACACATCTTCCACTGTCATTTGCTTTTCGTAGAAAGATATTATCCCACTATGACGCGTTACTAATTCACGATGTAATTGTACTAATTCTCTGCGATCTCCCATAAAAGTAAAACTTAACTTATAACTTGATAAAGAAATATTTTGCACTTGAGTAATATTTCTTAAGCTAGCAGCTAGACTATCAAATTCTGCTAAATCTTCCAAAACCTCAATACATACAGAAATACCTGTAGCAAGTTTTTCAACAATAGTCTCTATTCTTCCAGAACGAACTAACTTACCTTGTTCCATAATGGCAACAGAGGTGCAAAAATCTGCTAATTCGCTTAATATGTGTGAGCTAACAATTATAGTTTGCCCCATTGAGCCTAACATTTTGATTAACTCGCACAATTCTCTTCTTGCTAAAGGATCAAGCCCTGAAGCAGGCTCATCAAAGAGCAAAACTTTAGGATGAGATAGCAGAGTTTTTGCTACTAATACTCTTTGACGCATTCCACGAGAAAGAGTTCCTACTAAAGCATCTCGTTTATTTACTAATCTGGTTAAATCTAAAACTTTTTCAATACGGCTAGCAATAGCTTGTTTCTCTACTCTTTGAGCATTAGCAAAATAATCTAGAAACTGCCAAACAGTCAGTTCATCATAAAGGCCAAAATTATCAGGTAAATAACCAACAAATGAGTGTAGTTTTTTGGGTTCTGCACCTACTTCTTGTCCAGCAATTTCAATTTTTCCACTAGTAGGAAGTAAAAGCCCTGCTAACATTTTTAAGAGAGTAGTTTTACCAGCTCCATTTGGGCCAATTAGGCCACAAATTTCTCCGCTACCAATAAAGAGATCTACATTTTTTACCGCAGGTAATGTTTCGTAATACTTAGTTAAAGCAAAAGTAGCTATCATACAAACCCTTTCTATGTCTAATAATACTACGAAAGGTCTCACAAAATCTCATTTAAAATAATTAGCTAACTAAGTTTTTATCACTATATTGGCTATGGAACTTTTTTCTTATCTTAGCGTGAGCCTAAATAGTGATGTGATTGCGATTGAAACCCAATAGCCAAACAGCTTAGTTTGTGCTATAAATTATAAGTTTAACAAACAAAACAGTAAGTTTTCTGTTTTATTAACCTAAGTAAACTAAACTACTATGCCAGAATTTATTTGTCGTCTTGGTACACCTAGCGGAGAAGTAGTTACTCGTAACTACGAAGCTGATGCAATTAATGAACTGCGTACCCGATTAGAACGCGAAGGTTATAGAATTTTTTCTATTTCCAAAGAAGGTGAAAAAGGGCTTTTCTCCCAAAAAGGCTCTCTACGCAAACAAGTCAGTATTGATGAGTTTCTAATTTTTAACCAACAACTTTCTGCAATGCTTAGAGCAGGATTACCTATATTGCAAGCTATAGGTATTTTACTTAATCGCCAAAAAGCAGGCTATTTTAAAGATGTTCTAGAAGATGTAGAACGCCGTATACGTGGTGGTATAGCTCTTTCAGAAGCTTTTGCGGCTCATAGCAATATCTTCCCTAAACTCTATACCGCTTCTATCCTAGCAGGTGAAAGATCCGGTGACTTAGATAATGTGCTACTTCGCTATGTTGCTTATACAAAGACTATTACTGAACTACGAAGAAAATTAAAGAAGACTTTAATTTATCCTATAATTCTAATTGTTGCATCTATTGGGTTAATTATCTTAATGACAACCTATGTTATTCCTAAATTTGCTACAATTTATGAAAGTAGTAATAATAAACTACCCTGGATTACTCAAGTAGTAGTGGCTACTGCTAATACTGTTAGTGGTAACATTACGTGGATTGCCCCTGTTGTAATTGCAGCACTAACAGCAGCATTTCTTTGGCGACGTACTGAAGAAGGTCGTTATAAGATCGATGAATGGATGCTTCAACTACCAATAATTGGCGACTTGATTCGTCAAAACACAACATCACAACTTTGCCGCAGCCTTGCCACGCTACTTGCTGGTGGTATCACACTCCTAGAAGCATTTGAAATTGCTAGTGAATCAGTTACTAACAGAGTACTAAGAAAAACTATGCTTACTGTAGCAGCACGCATCCGCACAGGAGAATCATTTACTGAGTGTCTACAACAAGCAGGTTGGCTTCCTCCTTTAGCTCTAGATATGATTGGAGTTGGTGAGAGATCTGGTTCTTTGCGAGAAATGTTAGATGAAGTAGCTAATTTCTTTGATGCTGAACTTGATGTTCGTATAACCGGCCTCACAGCATTAATTGAACCTGTAATTTTAGTGGTTATGGGATCAGTAGTAATGACAATACTACTAGCCATGTATTTGCCAATACTAGAATTAATGAAAAATAGTAACACTGTACACTAGGCCAAACACTTAAGGAGATTTATGTCCTCAGTAGCCGAACAACCTATAGAAAATAAACAAACAACACCTATTCGACCAGAAGATCGAATGAATTTAGAACAAAAGGAAGCCCGGGATCTAGCAAAACGCTATCGCCTTCCTTACATTGATCTACTTACGCATCAGCTTGACAATGATCTTATTAATAGCATGCCTGTAGAGCTAATGCTACGTAATAGTTTTGTCCCAATTAAAAGAGAAGCTGATGCATTAATAATAGCCATTTCTGATCCTACCAACCTTGATCTAATTGATGAACTTTCTTCAAGACTAAAAACTAAAATTAGAACAGCTGTTGCTACACGTGCTGCTATAGAGTATGCACTTAAACGCGGTGAAACAGCTCAAAGAGTATTGCAAGATGCTACTCAAACCCTTGTTGGAATGGTTTTAGTAAAAGAAACCGAACAAGGTGAAACCGAGCTAGATATTGATAAACTAACAGAAGAAACCTCACCTATTATCAAGTTAGTAAACACTATTGTGCTAAATGCTTTAGAGCGTAGAGTATCGGATATTCACATTGAGACAGGAGACACTGCTGTTAATGTTAAATATCGTATTGACGGAGCGCTTTACAAAGCAGTAGATCCAATAGATATACAACATCACCAAACAATAATTTCTCGTATTAAAGTTATGTCTGAGTTAGACATAGCAGAACGCCGTATTCCTCAAGACGGTCGTTTTCGGGTTAAGTTAAGAGGTAGACTTATAGACTTTCGTGTTTCAATAATTCCTGCTATCCACGGTGAAGACTCTGTTATTCGTATTTTAGACAAAGAACAAATTAATGAGTCATTTCGTGAGTTAAACCTAAATGTAGTAGGTTTTGAGCCTGAAGATTTAAGGCGCTTTCGCCGTTTTATCACAGAACCTTATGGAATGGTGTTAGTTACTGGCCCAACTGGATCTGGTAAAACTACCACTCTTTATGGTGCACTCAATGAAATTCGTAATGAAGAAGACAAGATCATCACCATTGAAGATCCTGTAGAATATCAATTAAGGGGTATTACTCAAATACCTGTAAATGAAAAGAAAGGCTTAACCTTTGCCCGTGGTTTACGTTCTATTCTGCGTCATGACCCGGACAAAATAATGGTGGGAGAAATTCGCGATTCAGAAACAGCTCAAATAGCTATTCAGTCAGCACTTACAGGTCACTTAGTTTTTACAACTGTACACGCTAATAACGTTATTGATGTTATCGGACGTTTCTTAAATATGGGTGTTGAACCTTATAATTTTATTAGTTCCCTTAACTGTGTACTTGCACAACGTTTGGTTAGAATCCTTTGCAGCAAATGTAAAAGACCTCATCAACCTACAGATCAAGAACTAATTGAATCTGCACTTAATCCTGATAAATATCGTAATCAAGTCTTTTATGAACAAGTAGGATGTGAGGATTGTCATTTCACTGGCTATCGTGGAAGAACATCTATTCATGAATTACTAGATGTGACAGATAATATTCGTGAACTAATCTTAGCTCGTCGGCCTGGTTCAGAAGTGCGTCGTGCCGCTAGAGAAGAAGGATTAACTAGTTTACGTGAATCTGCCGTCAAAAAAGTATTTCATGGAATAACTACCCTAAAAGAAATAAACCGGGTAACATTTGTGGAATAATAAAATAGTTTTTGGAACTTAGTTTTTACCATTGCGTGAAAACAAAGTATAAATAAGCCGGAAAGATAAGTAGATTCAAAGTCAAATCTAGCACACATTTATAGCTTGGTTATATGCCAAGTCTGAGAAATAAAACGGAGTTAACCATCATGAGAAAATATTGGATTGTTCAAAGGGTCATAGCCATAATGCTAGCCATAGTCTTACTAGCCCCATTAGCTTTAGCAGGAGGCGGTGGAAAATATTTTAAGAAAGGCCGTAAGTATGAAGCTGCTGGACAATGGGATTTAGCAGCTGAGCAATATGCACTAGCAATAAGTGAAGATCCTACTAATCCTGAATATAAACTCCACCTTCTACGTTCATTGAGTAACGCTGCTCTTACTTTTATGGAACGCGGCAAAACCTTAGCTGAACAAGGCGACTACGAAGGAGCATATCAAGCATTTCGTCAAGCTTATAGCTATGATAATACTAACGAAATGGCACTTACTAGAATGAAAGATATGCTACAAAAATTGGGTATTGATAAATCATCTAGCCCAGATAATGGTGGCGATCTTAAAAAGACTAGCCTAAGTAGTAATGGTGCTAATAATAAAAATGTAGCAGCTTTGGCTACTACAAAGTTTCGCCCTCAAAATTTTAGTTTCCGTGATGCTCCTGCTATTGTAATTATTAATACCATAGCAAAACAATCGAAGCTCAATGTAGTTTATGAAGACACTCTTGCTAAACTTGTAGAAACCAAAAAGATAAATTTTGAACTAGAAGGCGTTACTCCACCTAAAGCATTAGAAATATTTTTAAGTACCCAACGTTGGGGTTATGCTCAATTAGATCGACGTACAATTGTTGTATTTACAGAAGCTTTAGCTAACCGCCAAAGATATGAAGACTTATTAATCCGCACTTTCTATATCAAGAATTCTGTTCTAGATGATGCAGCTAAAGTACTTCAACAAGCTGTAGGCAGTAAGCAAATTATTCCTATTAAGCAACTTAATGCCTTAGTAGTACGTGACACTAAAGAAAACTTAGCTTTAGTAGAAACCTTACTAGAAAAAGTTGATAAAGCTCAGTCTGAAGTAGTTTTAGATGTAAACCTCTATGAAGTAACCGATTCTGCACTAGTACAAATAGGTAATCAAATAGCAACTACTGGTACAGATAAGACCATAGGGTTAAATGGTATAGGAGGTATTGGAACAAAAGGATTAAGATCAATTGCTGCAACAGGTGTTTTTGCTGGTCCTTTAGGAGCAGCTATTACTCTTCCTAATAGTAGTCTGAGTTTATTGCAAAGCAAAACCATAGGTAAACTAGTTGCATCTACCCAATTACGCTCATTTGAAGGTGAATCGGCTTCAGTCAATATAGGTTCTCGTGTTCCAATTCGTACAGCTACTATTCCTACCGGAACTGTTGTAACAAACACTGGAACTACTGGAACTACTACAGGTGGAACTACTGCAGGTGGAACTACTATTACTAGCCCAGGTACAATTGGTGGTGTAGAGCAAATACAGTATGTTGACGTAGGTCTTAACCTAGAAATCACTCCTACAGTGTTAAATGAATATGTTCAAATGAAGATGAACATTGAATCTAGTAATGTTGTTCCTGACTCGGATAAGACTAAAACCAACAATCCTACCTTTACACAACGTAAGATGAAAGGGACTTCCCGTATTAAAGAAGGGGAAACAGGAATTGTTGCTAGTGTTATGCGTTTAGATAAGAGTGAAGGTGCTTCAGGACTACCTGTTTTAAGTTTTATTCCTATTGTTGGAAGACTATTTTCAACTCCTAATAATAGCTCAATGTCTACAAACATTGTTATTACAGTATCTCCACATGTGTTGCGTGCTCCAGATGTTGGAGATTCAGATAAAGTAGCTCTTGGGCCTAATGGTAATGTAACTGCTTTTGGAGTTGCTCCTACCATAGAAGAAATTATAGTCAAAGCAGATTTAGAAGATAGGTTAGAAGCAGAAGCTAATGGTACAGCACCTGCATCTAATCCTTCACAAAGACCAACGGTTCCACCAGATACAACTAAACCTGTTGTAAATCGAGAAACTAGCTCAAATACACCAAATTCAGGAGTAAATATTAAGCCTACTTCTAACAATGGAGTAAATAACTTTGGTTCAATTCCTGCACCAAATAATAATCCAGCACCTCCAACCAATAATGCTCCTACACAAACTCCTCCTACACCTCCTGTTAAACCTCAGGAGACTTCTGAGAAAGCTCCTCCAGAATCTAGAGATGGCTCAAATCTGTCTCCTGTAACTGTAATGGCAAGAGTGCTTAATCCAGAAATTAATGTTGGACAAACTGGTTTAATAGGAATTGTACTTAGTTCAAATAGCATTAACCTGAGTGAGGCTAACCTTGCACTAAGATTTAACCCATCAATAATTAAAGTTACAGCTGTAAGAGATGGTGGATTAATGAGTTTATCTGGAGCAGTAGCAGAATTTAATTATGCTGATGCAGGAGATACTGTTACCATTAATGCAAGACGGCCAGCCAATGCTAGCCCAGTTCAAGCTTTTGGGCAGTTAGCTTTAATTTATTTTCAAGCTCTTAGTCCAGGCTCAGCAGATTTAAATCTTACAGAAGCTCAACTTCTTGGCCCTAATTCTCAAACATTACCTATAACTTTAGTTAATGGTAACGTTGAAGTAAAAGGCCCAAACCCTAATAACAATAACGGTGGTAATGGTGGTAATGGTGGTAATGACAGTGGGGATGATGATGATGAATAAGTTATTTCAACTGTTTTCAAAGAAAAATCCAAAGAAATTGCTTGGATTTACCTTGCTAGAACTTATTATCACTTTGGCAATTTTAGCAATTTTAGTGTCAGCAACTTTACCCTTAGCCTATAATACCGTGAGACGAAACCGTGAAATAGAGTTAAGACGTGCGTTGCGTGAACTAAGAACAGCAATTGATAGCTATAAGCGTTTTAGTGATTCTACTGTACCTCCAGGACAATTAATTCCTATTCAAGAACGTACTCCTTCTGGTTATCCTAAAGACCTAGAAATTTTAGTTAAAGGATTTACTCCTGCTAATCGGGTTGATGATAAAAAAATACGGTTTTTACGTCGGGTTCCTGTAGATCCAATGACAGGAAAAGCAGATTGGGGAACTAGATCTTCTACTGATGATCCCGATTCCACAAACTCTAATGATGAAGATGTTTTTGATGTTTTCTCTAGAAGCCAAGAAAAAGGGCTTAATGATACTAACTACCGAGACTGGTAAAAGAAATTATGTGGCAACTTCCTATTTTTAATAAAAAGCTTAAAAATGTATCTGGTTTTACTTTAATGGAGCTAGTTATTGTTATTACTGTAATACTAATACTAGCTACTTTAGTTGTACCTGTTTATCAAACCACTTTGCGCAATGCAAAAGAAGTGACCTTAAAAGATACTCTGTTTAAGCTCAGAGACTCCATAGATAAATATACTTTAGATAAAGAAGAAGCACCTCAATCATTAGAAGATTTAGTTAAAGCTAATTATATTCGTGAAGTTCCAATAGATCCAATAACTGGTCAAAAAGACTGGGAAGTAGAAAAAGAGGATCAACCTATTGGAAGAAGTGGCAGAAGAGGTATCAAAAATGTATACTCTGGCGCTCCTGGTACAGCTAGCAATGGTGTTGCTTATAAAGATTTCTGATCCTGTCCCTAGAAAAACCAAAACTACAATTAACTCTAATTTTAACTCTAATTTTCAATCCAAGAAATGAAGGTCTCTTATGTCTATATTATCTTCTATTTGGGAATTTCTTTCTGTAGCACAACTACCATCTGTAGCTTTAGCATTCATTGATAACCAAGCTGTTTTACTAAAACTTAAAAAACGGCGCAATCAATTTTATGTTGAACGTGTTGCTGGCGTTTTTTTACCTAAAGCATTATTAAGACCTGATTTTAGTATATCAAATATTTCTGATATTAATTCTTTGGCAATTTCTATTAAGCAAGCTATCACAAATTCAGGACTCAAAGGCCATAAACGCTGGTCAGTAGCCTTGCCGGAAGAAGTAGCTCGTAGTCTTGTAGTAACTTTAGATACTAAACCTGAGGGTCAAGAAGAGTTAAAACAAATGCTATCTTGGAAAGTAGAAAGAATTGTAGGTGTACCAACAACTCAACTAAGAGTTGTTCATCAACAAATCCCAAGCACAGGATTACCTCGCTACTTAGTTACAGTAGTTTCTGAAGCCATAATAAGGGAATATGAAACTCTCTTTGAACAATTAGGTTGGCATGCTGGTGTAATTATGCCTAGGCATATCTGTGAGGCTAGTTGGTTAATGCGTAATAAAATTATTGGAGATAAACTACTTGTTAGCCATAATAGTTGGGGATTTTCTTCCGTAGCTTTACGCGAGGAAGAACCTTTAATGGTTAGATTACGTGAATGTGGAGAAGAAGATTTAGAAAGTGAGCTTTATCGTTTAGCTACTTACTATCAAGAAAAAGTAATGCTAGCTACTTCTAATACACCTCTAAACCTGTTAGTAATAGGTGATCCAGCACAAACTGAACTAACAGCTAGAACTTTTGCTGATGCTTTGACTGATGTAAAATTTAACGTAATTAAAACCACTGATTTTTCATTAAATATAAGTGACCCCAATTACCAATTTAGCCAAGTTGCGGCTGCGGCTGGACTTGCAGCAATGGCTTATAGCTAAAGTTCCTTAAGCTTAGAGTAATTTAACTAGGAAAAGCAGTGGCAATTGTTATTTAATGACCACCAGTATTTTTAAAGGAATTGGATATAACAGAAGTAATTGGATTGAAGGTTTCTTTTAAAGATTCGTCATACTCAATAATTAAGGTTTTAAAAATATCATCTTGCTTTATTGTTTTTTGATAGAAAATTTTGCCATTGCCTTTTCCTGAAATTACAAAGAAATCCCTCTTTAAAACTTTGTAAGTTACAATAGCACTCTCTTTTTCTTTTTCAGAAATAGCCTCTTCATATAAATCCTTAAGCGATTGTTCAAGGGCATTATAAGCACCATAAACAGCCATTTCAGCTTTTTTATCTTTTGATATAAACCTTTGACCATCTCCATTATCAGCCTCACCTTGAGCAATAAGTGTTGTTGGATAATTTACAGAATACTCAAACCTAACATTTACATAGTGATTATATTTAACTTTACTTGGTTGAGGAAAAACTAAAACTATACAAAACAACATCAGAACTATGAGAGACTTAAGAAACTCTTTAAGCAATATAATCATTGTACAATTAAACCTACCTAATTAACTTATACTAATAAAAATTTACTTCTGTGATTTGTCCTGTATCTAGGAACTCTTTTATTAGACAATAAGTAGTGTAGTAACAACAAGGTAGTGAATCTAGGAGTTCAATAATTGAAACAGGTCTTTCTAGTAGTAATCTATACATTGCATCTACAGCTATGTAATATTGTGGATTGCTAGAAACTAGTGAAGGTCTATTCATTTGAAAAGTAGTAGTTTGTTCTGGCAACATTTCTTGAAGCTTTGCTAGTTCATCTTTTATTCTTACTGCTTCTATAACAAGATTCATAGAAGGCCGTGTAATCATTTCATTTTCTGGACGGTCTTCCATTTTAGCTCCTTGTTCAAAAGCAAAAGAGCCATTTAGTTCTGCTTGAAAGAGTTGGAAAAATGCCTCTTCTCCAGAAAGCTGCCCTGACCAAGCACAACGCACATTTCCGTTTTCTAAATAAACCTGACCAATAGGATAAGCCCCTATAGAAGTACTCCAAGCCATAGAACGTATCAAACCACGTCCTACAGAATAAATAGTCAGCAGCCCAGATTCTTGAGTATTAATCAAAGTCTGGATTACTGTAGCTAAATCAAAATAAAATAAACTACCTTGTAACTTACTTTTATTGTGAGAAGATAATTTTTTATAGCTTCGGTTTAAATACCTAGCAAAAGTAAGTACCAAATGTTCAGCAAAATCTGGATTAGACCGTACTAATTCTCGCAACTTGTCTGAACTTATATTAAATATCTCCGCTCCTTCTGGAATACGGGCTTCAGACATATGTAGCTCGCCAATAAACGAAGTAGTTTCACCTAATGATTGTCCTGGCCCAAGATAATTAGTTGTAAACTCATTAGGGTTTTCTTCTTTTGGAGTACGTAACTCTACAATTCCATTTCTAACCACATACAATTTGCTAGAGGGTTCTCCGATTCTAAATAAAATACTATTAGCAGAAAAACTTTCTATAACTCCACGGCGAAAAACTCTTTGCAGTATGTCTATGGGTAAATCTTTAAAAAGAGGTGTGGCTCGAAGAAACTCTATCTCTTCATCTATAGATTCAATGAAATTAACTTGAAAAGAAATTCCATTTAATCCAAAGCTAACTTGATCTCCATCAACAAGCACTCTTTCGGTGATAGGTTCATTGTTGACAAAAGTACCATTCCGGCTACCTAAATCATAAATAATAAATTGTCCATCATCTAAGCGAAACTCTGCATGTGCACGAGAAGCTAGGCGATGTAGCCCTTGCTCATCCTGCAATAGTAGGTCAGAAGAAAGGGCACGACCTACTTTAATTATAGGCAGAGAAAATTCTTCTTTAGCCCCCTTCATGCTGCCTGTAAGATGTGTAAATCTAACTTTCATAATGGTTTATATATTTATGAACCTGTTTTCCTAGGTTGTGTTTCGTTACACTCACTAAAGTATTAAACTACTATTTAGGCGTAAACTCCAACTACTGTACTTTCTGGTAGCGGTTGATTTTCCTTTTTACTAATTAAAGCCTCATCTGCTGCTTTGTCAATTTCTGCAATAACTTTTTCTTCAACAGCTACTAAAACTTTTTCATTATTTTCTCTTAGCTCTTTGGCGGATCGTTTTACATTATCTTGAGCTAAATTTTTCCCAGATTCTATTAGGTAAGTTTCGTAGCAACCTATTGGATCACGTTTGCCCCAATAAGTAAATAGTTCTTTAGAAAAAGTATTTCGAGCTTCTAGCTCATCATGTGTAGCATGTCCGCCCATTCTAAAAGTTTCTGCTATCAGTAAAATCGGGCCTTGTCCATTGCGAGCTTTTTCTACAGCTATTTTGGTAGCAGCATAAGCATCTAACACATTATTTCCATCAAAAGTTGCTCCACTAATACCATAACCTTGAGGCCAATCAGCAAAATTACCTAAATGGTGTTGTTCTAGTTTAGTGCCTAGTGCAACTTGATTATTTTGGATAATAACAACACAAGGTAGATGTTGAACCCCTGCAAAATTGATCGCTTCATGAAAAACACCTGTTTTGGTGCTTCCATCCCCTACCCAAGTTATCACAACTCTAGGTTGTTTGCGCATTTTAAAATTAAGTGCTACACCATTGCAAACTGCTACTATATCTCCTACATGGCTAATGGGTGCCATCACTCCATCCGGCAAGCTACCAATATGGAGATCTCTTCCTTGAGTAGGAGAATCAGCTGTAGCCAAGTAGCCGCGAAACATTGAAACTAAGCTCATTCCCATCTCATGACAAGCTCCAGCATTGCGAATCATTGGAGCAACAAAATCTGTTCTTTGTCCATCTGCGTATATATTGCGATTTAGAGCATGAACACTGCCAATTGTTGTAGCTTCTTCACCTGTTCCCAACCAAGCTTTGGAAATTACCCCTAACTTTACCCAACGTTTTAAGGCAATATCATGTAATCGATTACGTAACATGCCTTCATACATTGCAAGTAAACCACTTTCATTTACACTATCTACAATTTTTTTTCTTTCAGGATTTGCTTTTATAGTGTTACGATATTCTTGAAGTAGCGCTTTATCTGATTTCCAATTAACATATTCTGGTGGATCATAAGCTGGGTATCGTTTCATTAAAAATTCCTCATAATTTATTTAATTAGCAAACTAGTGGGCTAAACTAATAAGCTTACTACAAGGGTAGTTCTTGATATTTTTAAGCCTAGATAAGTTTTTCTATTTCATCTTAGCAGCATAAAATGTTTGCTTATCTTTAGCTAGTTTTTTAATCTTTAACAAAGCCAGAATTTTAGCAGAAACAACTAATGGCTAATAACAACAAGCGCAGAAGTAGTTTAATTTTCTTGTTTGTTTTGTGAAAAAAACATTTAGTATATTTTGGAGACTAGATTTCCAAACAAAGTTATAAAATATGAGTACACCTAACGACAGTCAAGCATTTTTCCTTTTCGATTTAGACACAGGACGCACAGCTAACCTATCAGCTCAACAATTAGAATGGGCTAGTCGTGTCTTTGCTGAACCTATCCAAGTTGCTAGCATATTGAATCTAACGGCTTTAGAAGCTCCTCAAATTGATGTTCCAACAGAAGCAAGTCTCTATACCCAACTACAAAACCGGGATAGTGAAATTGGAGTAATGCTTCTAGAAATCCGTAAAAATGACCTTAGAGAAGCTATTCAAACTATTAGAGAAGCTATTGTTAAGCGAGATCGAGACTATTCTGTTAGCCGTACTCGATTAGAGGCACTAGAAAAGATCAATTTGTCTGAACCTAACCCTCAACTACGCTATCCACAACAAACTTTTGATGATATTAGAGCGCAAATGGCAACAGCCAAAAGAGAAATGGCTTATTTACAAAAATGGCAAACTCCTATAGCCGCTTTAGAACATACCTTAAAGGCTTTTGATGAACAAGGGCGAGCCTCTAAAGCTAATGAACAACTAGTTAGGCTTGTAGGTCAAGGGTTTCGTGGTCAAGCTAGACTGCGTGCTTTTGCTGGACATTTTAGAGAAGCTAGCAAAAATCGTCTCCCTGACTTAAAACAATTTTCCCAAGGCAAAGATTTTAGTGGTTACCTTTTATCTATTGGAGAACAAAATCCTTCAATTGCGATTGACAGCCGTACCGCAGCATATTTAAGACATCTACTAGAAACTATTAATCTCTTAGCTGAGATGTCCACAGAATTTTTACGTAATTGCGTTAGCATTCCCAAAGATCATTGGAAACCTCTTTTATCCCTAGTACGTGCAATAGTAGAGTTTTTCTACATTTGCAACTTTGAACTACCTTATTTTTATATAAACATAGCCGTAGATCTAGAAGACACCACTAAAGTTTGGTTTTTTGATACTGAAGATAATACCTGGAAAGTTACTCAAGAAGACACAGCTAGCAATAGATACTTAAAGCGACTTAGTGCAGAAACATCATTATTATTAGCAGATAATTCAGCCTTGCTCAAATGCCGTACAGCAGATGAGTTAAATCGTTTTCTTAAGTTAACTGTACCTCCACAGGAACAAGCCCCTGACTCTGCTTCACTTTACCCTTATAGGGCTTGTGGTTTAGCTGAATTTGAAGATAACAATAACCAACGCTTAAAAGTCACTACAGCATTTAACACTATTGGCTTGCTTTTAGAGCAACTATTAGCAGGCTCTAGTTGTGAACGTATTATAAAAAGCCCATTAGGTTCACCTTTAGCTACACTAGTAGGAATGGCAGAACTAGATCCACGTGCTTTTGGTTTAGCTAGTGATTTACCTGCCTTAAAAGATTCTGAAAGATTTCGTCTACTTTCAGACTTTTGGAAGTTGTTTGGCCGTTGGCGGGCAATTGCAATGTTAGGCGAAGATTATGCTAAACGAGTTACCAAGGGCATGGAAGCCATAGGACAACCAGGCCCAGAACATCCAACATTTTTAAGTGTTGTATTAAAGCCTACAATGGTAAAAATGGCAGCAGAAGAAGGCGAAGAACTAATAGATCCTTTCTCTGCACTAATGCTAGCAGATCAAGTCAGGTTATTAGAAATGTTAAATATAACCTGGACAATAGCAGAAGATTTCTTAAGTCGGCTTAAAGATGTTCATTCTTTAGGTAAACTTAAACGCATTGTAGAAAGTCTCCCACAAGTAGGAGCTACAGCACAAAGCTCACTACAAAAGCGTTTTAACCCAAAATGGCTAGAGTCAACGAGTTGGATTTGGTCTTTGCTAAGAAGTTGTGGCCCTTCTGTTTGGGATTTTTGGTCTAAAGTTAATAACCCTCAACTTTGGGATGATTTTGCTAATGCCCCTACAATGCAATCTTTTACTAAACTAATTAGGTTATTTTCTGAGAATGTGCGTTTAGTGTTATTAATTGAAGCTAGCGGTTCAGCAATTGCTGAAAGGTTGCAATTCACGGCAGAAACGGCTGGACAAGCTATTCTAGCTGGAGTTGAAGCTTATTTAGAAGGCAATTCAATGCCTGTACCTTTAGCAGAAGTAATTAATTATTATTATGATCCAGAAGTAAAATTTGACTCTTGGCTAGCTTTTACTAGTAGCTTTCGCAACTACTTGCGTCAATTACAAGCAGATTTGAAATCATTAAAGGCTAGTGAACCTCATATCAAAGGGGTTACAGCCATCTTACGTCAACTTTACTTACTCTATCCTGCTAGCACTCAAGCTAAAGAACTTGCTCCTCCAGAAGAAATTGTAGTTCCACCTTCAATTAGTACTCCTGAAGTAATAGGAGTTATTACAGAAAAAGATGCTGAGCTTTTTTCCCGTGTTTTTTATGAACTTCTTGGACAAACTGACCAAAACACCAACACATTCCTAAAAATACTTTCAATGCTAGCACGCAAAGAAACTTTAGAGTTTGTCTATACAACAGACCGTATTAGTCAAACTATTAACAAAATACTACCTGGGCAAAACCAAAAGCTTTTGTTGCTTACTTTTCCAACTACAACCAAAAACTTCTTTAATTACCTTCAGTCAATAGATAATGAAAAGTCCAAAATACCTCTAGATCAATGGGAAGTACTTAAAGCACGTGCAAGTGAGTATTTCCAGCAAATGCAAGAATTTTCTGAATCCCTAACTTCACTAACTACTCATTTACCTCGTATCTTACCAACAGATTATGAGGTGCTTAATAATTTCTTAAAAGCAACAGCTCCAGCAAATAGAGACTTGCCATTTTTAATGCTCTTTGCTTGTGACCATCTAATTATGGATATTTGCACTAATAATGCAGAGCGTGCTTACCAGATGGAAAGTGCTCTAGGAAAGTTACGTGCTTATTTACGTGAACAAATGGGAGCAGAATTTCAAGAACCATCAATTGAGTTGTTCCCAATAGGCGGAGGACGTATTGCTTGCAGAGAAGGACGATTTTTCCTAACTGGTCATAATGAATCCTTTGAATTAGCCTTTGCTGAACCACATCAAGCAATGACTAATTATATAATTTCTAAAGTAGCATCTATTAAGTTTAGCTATGCAGCACAAGTACTAAGCTCAGAGTTTCCAAACTTGCGATTTTTTGCTCAACTTTAGACAAAATATTTATATGGCAATTTTTCTTAAATGTCCAAAATGCTCAAATACTATGGAAAAAGTAGAGCACACTTCTATTGTTGTAGATAGATGTGTGCATTGCCATGGTATTTGGTTTGACAAAGTTGAGCTTGACCATCTAAAAAATGTAAGGGCTGCTAATTTGATTGATACTCAAAACCCTTCTAATAAAGAGCTTTGGGATAAAGAAAATGAAATAGATTGCCCTGTTTGTAATTATAGAATGGTTAGTAAATTTGACATTGAACATACCTCTATAAGGTTTGAAAACTGTCCTTTGTGCTATGGAATATTTTTTGACGCTGGAGAGTTAATAATAGTAATTAAGAAATATAATCAAACATAGTAGAATATATTTACTATGAAAATATATAAACCAAAAGAATTTGGCCAATTAATAGGGCGAGCAGTAATAACATTACAAAGGTGGGATGTAGAAGGAAGGCTAAAGGCACATCGCTCACCGACAGGCAGAAGATACTACACACACGAACAATATCTAGAATACATAGGTCAAAAAGCAAGGCCAGAGAAAAAAATCATAGTTTATACCAGAGTATCAAGCGCAAACCAAAAGCAGGATTTAGAAAGCCAAAAAAAAGCTATAGGACAATTTTGCATAGCACGAGGTTTAGCTGTAAGTGAATGGCTAAGTGACATAGGAAGTGGGCTTAACTACAGTAGAAAAAACTTTAACCGATTGATGGAAATGTGTGAAAGGGCAGAAGTCTCTAAGATAGTAATAGCACATAAAGATAGACTAGTAAGATTTGGATATGAATATTTTGAGAAATTTTGCTCACAACATGGAGCAACTATAATAGTGATGAACCAAGAACTACTTTCACCTCAAGAAGAAATGACAAAAGATTTATTATCAATAATACATTGTTTTAGTTCAAGGCTCTATGGATTAAGAAAATATAAGAAACAACTAAAAGAAATGTTAGAAGAAAAAAATGAGAACAATTAAGAGAGAAAGTTTAGAAATAAACAATGAAAAGTATTTGCGCATAGAAGAAATAGTAACTGCATATAGCAGGGAAAAAGATTATTTTATACAAAAATTTTCTTCAATAGAAAAGTTATCAGAAATAGGCAAATACTATGAAGTAAGAAATGAATTGTTACGAATAAACTATAATTCTCTAAATCAATTACAAGGACGGGTGTGGAAGTTAGCATTAAAAGATGCTCTAGAAACCCAAGTAAAATATTGGGAAAATCTATTTGAAAAAATCACACCATATATACATAAAAATCCAAACTTAAATGAAAAACAAAGACATTATTGTTTTTGGATAATGAAAGATTATCAAAAAGTACAAAAAGTACTTTTAGGGAAAAGACCAATTCCAAAGTTTGATATAAGTAAGAAAGAAATATATAAGGCTAGCAAGTATTTAGCTAGAAAAATAAGCCGATTAAAAGGCAAAAGTCCTAGAGTGAAAAAGGCAAGGTCATTTGTATTAGACGCAAATTGCTACACAACTTTTACAGCTAAAAACACTCAATATATTTCAATAATGACACTTATTGCAGGAAAGCGTTTAGTTATACCGCTTAAAGGGATAGGGAAAATCTCTGGCAATATCAGACTTATACTTAATAGAGAACAGAAAATTTTAGAAATACACTTTGCCAAAAAGATAAAGTGTGATTTTATCCAAAAAATCACTGAAATAGAAGCAATAGATTTAGGAATAAGTGAAGTATTTACAACATCTACAGGAAAAAGATATGGCAAAAATCTAGGCAAGCTGAGTAAGACTTATAGCGAGCAAATAAATAATAAAGGAAAATCTAGAAATAAACTACATTCAATCCAGAAAAAACAATTAGAAAAAGGTAATCATAAGAAAGTAAAACATATAAAGAAATATAATTTAGGTAAAAAGAAACTAGTAGAAAGTAGAGAGAAAGCTCGCCTTACAATAGAGAGAGAAATAAATCAAAGTTTTAATGAATTCTTTGAAGAAGTAAAGCCTAAAGCGTTAATAAGCGAGAATTTACGCCATCAATTTAAATATGGAAGCGATAAAAAGTTTAATCGCTTGGTATCAAATTGGGTAAAAGGCACAATACAAGATAGATGTGAGTTTAAGGCAAAGCAGAGAAGTTCTTTGCTAAAGCAGGTGAATGCAGCTTATGGTAGCCAAAATTGTCCAAATTGCGGATTTGTTTGGAAATTAAACCGTGATGGAGATGATTTTAAGTGTCTGTTTTGCGGGCATGGTGCTAAAAGTGATGTAGTTGCCGCTATAAACTACCTTGCTAGAAGTAGTGATAGTACTATCACATTATGGATGCCTCATAATCAAGTTAAAGAGCTTTTAGTAAGGCGGTTTCGTCGCCGATTGGAATGCTGGCAATATGAAATGTCTCCCTTCCAAGTCAATTGGAAGTCCATATCTTATTTGTTTAAGGATTGGGAAGCCTTACAAAAACAGGTGGAGATGGCTTATTGTCGGCGGACTGTTCCGGGCAGGACTCTAGACACCGCACAACCAATTGTTCCAAACCACTTGGGAGATAATTTTTAAACTTATCGTTTCGTGGCAGGCCAAAAGCCGTTTACTACCACTGCGGTCAATCAGAGAGCATAACTTCCAGTTGTCCCGACTGGCAAAATTTGGCCGAATTTAGTCTTTGACTATGTTTGACTACGTTTTGAGGAACAGTTCAAAGAATATGAAGGAACTACCATATTGGATTGGCTTAAATCTCTTGTTCAATAATAAATCCCTTAGTCAATAACCTTAGTCTTACCTTAAAAAATTTTTAATCTAAGTTTTAAAATATTGTCTCCTAAACATCTTTTTATTTCGCGTTAATAAACAATGGATAGAAAAGTTGTTCCTCTGTTTTGCCTTAACCTAGGAGACAAATTTATCATGAAAAAGCCTTTTGTAAATAAAAAGCTAACTCAACTGCTATTAGTTCTTATCTTATTAACCTGTTGTTTTCCCAGTAAGTTATATGCTCAAGAAGATTATGATAAGTTGCTAGAACAATTGCGCCTTCAGTTAAAATCAGACGATTATTCAGCTAGGCTAAAGGTTATTCAATTATTAGGTAAAGTTGCTAATAAAGCTTTTGTAGACATAGCACAAAATCCAAAAGAAGAAACCCAACTTCGTAAAAAAGCGCTCAATTACTTATTAATCAGAGAAAAATCTATTCCAGATGTTTTAACTCAGCTGGATCTTAGCCAGAATGATAAAATCACACAATCAATCAGCTTAATAGCACAGAACTCCGAGGACGAAAAAGAAATCCGCAAAGAAGCTATAACAGCTTTACAAACTTTAGCAAGCGAGCAAGCTATTTCTAGTTTAATGGCCTTACTAAAAGACAAAGATCCAGAAATTCGTATATTTAGTACTTATGCTTTGTTAGACAGTTATAATCAAAATAATTTAGCCGATTCAAAAACAATTCCTATTTTACTAGATTTAATCAAAAAGCCTGCTGATATAAATCTTCAAAAAAAAGCTATTTATGTTTTAGGCCAAATAAATGACAAAACTGTTGTACCCAATCTGACAAACCTTTTAAAAGGTAGAAAACTCGACATTGATCTTGCTTATAATATTCTATACATCCTAGAAAAATTAAAGGCACAAGAAGCCATTCCTGACCTATTATTTATACTTAAGAATAATCTTCAGCCCTCTGTAAATCCAAAACTGGTTTATTTGCTAGGCTATTTAAAAGCCAAAGAAACAATACCTATGTTTATTGATATATCAAAAGACCAATCTGTTTTTTCTGATACACGTTTTGCTGCTATAAGAGCGTTAGCAGATATGACAGATATTGAAGATAAGGACAAAATTACTCCCTATATAATCCCTCTTCTAAAAGATGATCACCCTAATATACGTGGCGCTGCTGTATATACTTTGACTAAGTTAGATCCATCAAAAGCTTTTCCAAGCTTGTTAGAACTAGCATTCAAAGATGAAAATACTTTTACTCAAGAAAGTTACCGAACAACATTAGAAAGTATAGTTAATAGACTACCAGTAGAATATTTTATAATTGAGCTTAAAAATGAGAATCTAAATATTCGCAGATATGCAGCCAAATCTTTAGTAAAAGTTGCTAAAAAATCAAATATCCCTGTACTAGTAGAAACATTATTGGCCGATAAAGACCAAGTTGTTCGTATGTCCATAACAGAAGCACTAAAAAACTTTAGGGAAACAGAAAATTTACCAAGTGTGATGGGTTTGCTTAAAAATGAAGATCCCATTGTAAATAAATGTGCAGTAAAGTGGTTAAGCTTTTTTTACTTGTTTTCATCAGAAAATACACCTGAATTGACTTCTAGTTTATTTGCTTTACTTAAAAAAGAACCTACCCTAAAAGAAGAAATTGAACCTATTTTAGCTAAAATAGTACAAAACCCTTCTGTATTGCTCAACCTGCTTCAAGATAATGATGTAACCACCAAGATCGTTGCAATCAAGCTTTTAGGTAACTTAAAAAGTAAACAATCGGCTCAACCCTTGATCAATCTTCTAAATGCTCAAAATGACCTTGTATTAAAAGAAACCATCATTGCATTATCAAAGATAAAGGCTAAAGATTCTATTGCTTTGCTACTTAATCTAACAAACCACAAAAATGCAGAGGTGCGCAGTGCAGTACTTGCTGCATTGGGTGACTTAGAAGCCAAAGAAACATTTCAAATATCAACAGAAATGTTAAGCGATTCCAATTTGTATGTGCGTAAAATAGCAGTTAAAAATTTAGGTAATTTAGCAAATAAAGATGCTACAAATATTCTATTAAATTTACTTAAAAAAGAAGACCTTTCACGAGATGCTATTTATGCTCTAGCTAAAACTGAAAATAAAGAAATTGTTACAACTGGCTTGCTAAATATGCTCTCAAGCCAAGACAAAAACTTACAACGTGTTGTTATTCTAGCTTTAGCTGAACTAGGAGGAAAAGAAATATTTCTACACCTTGTAGATAGACTTCTAGTTGAAAATAAAGAGATTAGTGACTATATAATTCAGACCTTAAATAAAGAGGAATATTATTTAACCCTTATCCGCTTTAACATTACAGATGAAGCAGAAATTAAAAAAGTAGCAAACTCATTAGTTTACAAACTTATAAACTCTGACAAAGATACATCAGAAATAATAATAAATCTTGTAAATAAGTTAGATCCTCAACTACGGCTTGTATTTATGATTACGCTACTTAAGCCCGAAAATTTAACCTCTTGTCTACAATTTATCTACAGATTTAGCTTTTCTCTTTCTGAGCCGCCATATTCAGAACTTAAAGAAACTAAAGATTTTATAAAAGCTTTACTAACAATATTACAAAATAAAACACTACCAGAGCATTCACTCTATTATGTGTTCAATCTCCTGGCATCATCTAAAACCAAAGAAATTACTCCTATTTTGTTAACTATTTTGAAAGATAAAAATGAAACGGCAGAACTACGTT
Organism: Blastocatellia bacterium; assembly: GCA_039812885.1. Classification (GTDB taxonomy): domain Bacteria; phylum Acidobacteriota; class Blastocatellia; order Chloracidobacteriales; family JADJPF01; genus JADJPF01. Next base: position 124,443 of record JBDIBI010000001.1, on the reverse strand, counting down.
CATATGTAGTAAGACTTATAGGAAAAATGCAGATTACAGAAGCTATTCCTGAACTTATTGATAGATTTGAACATGATGATAGTCTTGACCTAATCTCTACTGTTGATACATTAAGTGATCTAAAATGCAAAGAAGCTACTGCTCTTTTGCACAAACTTCTAAAAAATATAAATGCAAATTATCAGAGAAAATTTGCTAATTTAACTTGTCATCTTGCTTTAGCATTGGGAAAATTGGGAGCTAAAGAAGCAATACCTGATTTAGTCATTTCTTTTGATAAGCTTGATTTTCATGTTGATTATCCTCCACTTTTTCAATATTTTCTTCAAGCTTATGAACAATTAGAAGCTAAAGAAGCTATTCCAAGCCTTATAAAGGTACTCAACTATAAAAAACCTCTCTACTTCACCCAAAGTCTAATCAATACCTTAGTTAAGCTGAAGGCAAAAGAGGCTTCTCCTATTCTTATAAAGTTATTATCAGAATCACGTAATTATATTGATAGCACAGCAGCTTCTGCTTTAGGAGAATTAGATGTAAAAGAAAGTGTTCCAAACCTGATAGAACTTTTTAATGCTCAAAAAGCTAAAAACATAGCTACAGCTTCAGTAACTTCAGCTTTAGGAAAACTAAAAACTAAAGAAGCCATTCTATTTTTAATAAATGAGTTAGGCACTGATATCTATGCAAAAGATGCTTTGCTAAATGTTGGAAAAGAAGCTATTTCTCCACTGATAGCAACATTAAAAGATTCAAATCAAGCAATCAAAACCCGTTATAATGCAGCAGAAATTCTAGATGAATTACAAGCCAAAGAAGCAATTCCAGTATTTATAGATCTTTTAGGAGATGATGATGAACAACTACAAAACACAGCTTTTTATAAACTTTTAAATCTGGCTACAAAAGAAAATTTCCTTGAATTTAGAGCATTGTTAAAGAGTAAAAATGATTCTGTGCGCCGTAAATCGGCTCGATTGCTAATAGAAATGGGTGATAAGCAAGCAATTCCACTAATTATAAACGTCTTAAATGCTCAAAATGCAAAAGTAAGAAATTCCGTAGCTTATAGTTTAGGGCTTTCAGAAGATTCAAAACCAATTCAACCTCTGATGAATTTACTTAGAAATAAACATGAGCAAGAAGATATACGCCTCACAGCAATTGAAAGCTTAGCTAGCTTAAAAGCTAATCAAGCTATACCATTATTAATTAGTATCTTCAATGACAGCAAAGAATTACAAAGTATTCGCATTCAGGCTGCTTATAGCTTGGAAAAGCTAACTCCTCAACAGGCAAAGACTTTGGCCTTTTCTGCTTTAAATAGCAAAGAGCAATACATCCGTGAAACTGCCGCTTATATTTTAGGCCATTTAGGTGCAAAAGAAGCAGTACCAATACTGGTAGAAATTTTTAATAATTCTCCTGAACAACGCCCTAAAGTTCTAGAAGCTTTTCAAACTATTGATACTCCAGAAATTATTCCACTAATACTAGAGGTGTTAAAAGATGATGTGGGTTATGTTAAATATAGTGCTCGTTTAGCTTTAGAATATATAAAATCTAAAGAAGCTATTCCTGGCTTGATAAAAGCTTTGGCTAATGAAGACTTTACTGTAACAGCTGAGGTTGTAACAGTTCTTGGAAGATTGGAAGCAAAAGAAGCTATCCCTGCTTTGGTTGATTTATCTAATAAGCTTAAGAAAAGCTTAAAGAGTTCATACAATTATAAAATCCATTCAGGCTATGTTTACGCACGTGTAATGCCTGTATTGTTTCAATTAGGAGAGCAAACCGTTGAAACAGAACTACTTAACACCTTAAAAGATAAATCTTACTCTGGATTATTTGATAGTGTAATTACAGCTTTAGGCTCAATAAAATCAAAAAAGGCTGTACCTCAATTGATAACAATACTAGAAGATAAATCTTCCAGTTATTTTTTACGTAGCCGCGCAGCTGAAGCACTAGGTAATATAGGTGATAAATCGTCTATACCCTACTTAGTTGCGGCTTTAACAAATAATGATCTTGAAGTTCGTATTTCTGCAATAAAAGCCTTAGGCTCTTTAGGAGCAAAAGAAGCTATTCCTGATTTGGTAAAGCTTTTAGATGATAAACAAAATCGAGTAGTATCTACTACAATAGATACATTAGGTATATTACAAAGTAAAAAAACTGTTTCTGTTTTGACACCTTTTCTAGAAAACACAAATAGCGAAATTCGTACTAAAGCTAAAAAAGCTATAGCCGAAATTATGAAAATGGACACAAAATAATAACTAATAAACAAATTGAGTTAGAACAAGCTAAGCCCTTATCTATAGTAAAATAATGGCTTAGCAAACAACTAACTATACAATAACTCCTGGTAAATCTAATATATCTTGTGGTACTTGCAACAAATTGTTTTCCGATAAGTCAAGACTAGACAAAGAGCTTAGCTGACTTATCTCTATTGGTACACTTCTTAGATGATTATTTGATAGGTCAAGACTTGATAGAGAGCTTAGTTGACTTACTTCTGTTGGCACATTCCTAAGTTGGTTATATCCTAAGCTTAAAGTTGAAAGAGAGTTAAGCTGTCCTATTTCGACTGGTAAACTCCTTAGTTTATTACCAAATAAGTTAAGTTCTGAAAGAGAGCTTAGTTGACCTATTTCTATTGGGAGGCTTTTTACTTTATTGCCTGATAAGTTAAGCTCTGAAAGAGAACTAAGTTGCCCTATCTCAGCTGGCAAACTACTTAAAATATTATTCGACAAATTAAGCTTAGAAAGTGATTCTAGTTGCCCTATTTCAGCGGGTATGCTTCTTAGATCATTATTTGATAGATCAAGCTCTGACAAAGATTTTAGCTGCCCTATCTCAGCTGGTAGGTTGCTTAAATTATTATCCGATAAATTAAGATCTGAAAGGGATTCAAGTTGACCTATCTCAGCCGGTATACTAGTTAAATAATTATTATATAGGTCAAGAATAGAAAGAGTTGCTAGCTGGCTTATCTCACTTGGTATGTTTTTTAGCTCATTACGTGATAAGAAAAGGCAAGTTAGGGAAGCAAGTTGACCCATTTCCGCTGGTAAGCTAGCTAAACAATTACCTGATAGGTAAAGGCTCGAAAGGGATTCAAGTTGACCTATTTCTGCAGGCATACTGCTTAGGCTATTTTCCGACAGGTCAAGTTCAAGAAGAGACGCTAGTTTCCCTATCTCGGCTGGTATGCTTTTTAACGCATTATTACTTAGATTGAATTTTGATAAAGACGAAAGTTGACCTATTTTGGCTGGTAAACTACTCAGATTATTTTTTGATAGATTAAACTCTGATAAAGATTGAAGTTGGCCTATCTCTTTTGGTAGCTTATTTAACTCATTTTCTGATAAGTTAAGCTCAGATAGGGACTCAAGTTTCCCTATCTCGGCTGGTATGCTTTCTAATCTATTTTCTGATAGATCAAGGCTAGAAAGATAGGTTAGTTTGCCTATTTCTGCTGGTAGAGTTCTTAGATTATTGCCTGCTAACCCAAGATTAGAAAGGGATTCGAGTTGACCTATTTCATCAGGAATTTTTTCTAGCTCATTCTCCTTCAAGTTAAGCTCAGTGAGAAATGATAATCGCCCTATTTCACTAGGCAGAGTACTTAGCCTATTGTATGAAAGATTTAACTCAGAGAGAGATTTTAGTTGACCTATTTCTGCTGGTAGATTGCTTAGATTATTATATGAGAGGTCAAGTTTAGAGAGAGATTTTAGCTGTCCTATCTTAGCTGGTATGCTGCTTAACTCATTTTTTGCTAAGTTAAGCTCAGAAAGCAATTCAAGTTGACCTATTTCTGCAGGCACACTACTTAACCTATTAACTCCTAAATCAAGCTTAGAAAGCAATTTAAGCTGTCCTATCTCGGCTGGTATGCTACTTAACTCATTCTGCAACAAATCAAGTTCTGAAAGTTTAGTTAGCTGAAAAACCTCTTTTGGTATTTCTTGTAGGTGATTGCCAGCTAAGTAAAGTATAGTAAGTGATTTTTGTTCGCCTATTTCGGCAGGGATGCTCTTTAACCTATTGCACAATAGGTTAAGAGTAGAAAGAGATTTAACTCGTCCTATCTCGCTAGGTATATTACTTATTTTATTATGTGATAAGTCAAGCTCTAAAAGGTTGGTTAGTTGTCCTATTTCGCTAGGTATATCACTTATCTGCCCATTGTACGATAAATTAAGTTTAGAAAGGGTAGTAAGTTCCCACATTTCTTTAGGCACATTGTTTAGTTTATTACTTGCCAAGTTAAGTTCTGAAAGAAGTCTAAGTTTCCCTATCTCTGCAGGTATGTCTTCTAGCTGATTCTTTTCTAGATCAAGATAAGAAAGTGATTTAAGCCTTCCTATCTCATTAGGTATATGACTTAGGCTATTACCTGACAGGCAAAGACTTGAAAGAGATTCAAGTTGCCCTATTTCTTTTGGTATACTATGCAAATGATTATTCCTTAAATTGAGAATAGATAGAGAGCTTAGTTGCCCTATTTCTTTTGGTATATTCTTTACTTCGTTTTCTGCCAGGTTAAGTTCTGAAAGAGAGCTTAGTTGCCCTATTTCGGCTGGTATGCTTTTTACTGCATTGTGCCATAGCTCAAGTTTGGTAAGGGATTTGAGTTGAAATACCTCTTTTGGTATATTCCTTATTGCATTGTACGATAGGATAAGTTTAGAAAGTGATTTTAGTTGCCCTATTTCGGCTGGTATATTACTTATTTGATTAAAGCCTATGTCAAGTTCAGATAGAGAGCTTAGTTGCCCTATTTCTTTGGGTATAGAACTTATTCGATTAATTGCTAGATCAAGTTTAGTAAGCGATTTAAGTTGCTTTATTTCTTTTGGTATACTTGTTAGCTGATTTTCACCTAGATTAAGTTGAATAAGTGAAGTGAGTTGAAATATTTGTGCAGGTATTTTACTTAGATTATTTCTATAGAGGCTAAGGTTTGAAAGGGATTTAAGTTGTGTTATCTCTTTTGGTAGCTTGCTTAGTCTATTATTAAACAAATTAAGTTCAGATAGAGAACTAAGCTTTCCTATCTCAGTTGGTATAGTTTCTAGTCCAATAATTGACAAATCAAGTTTGGACAGCGATGTTAGTTGCCCTATTTCTGCCGGTATATTACTTAGATTAGTCCATGATAAGCTAAGCTTAGACAGCAATTTTAGCTGGAACATTTCTATAGGCAAACTATCTAGTCCACAATTACGTGATAAGTTAAGTTCTGACAGAGATTCTAGCTCCCCTATTTCTTTCGGCAAGTTACTTAATTCATTTTCTGATAGATCAAGTTTAGTAAGAAATCTAAGCTGAGAAATCTTAGGAGAAATAGAAGGTATTTTGTTGTTGTGTAAATCTATGGAGTGCAGAGATTTCAAAGAATAAAATCTATCAGGTAAAGATTCTAGCTGATTACCAGCAAGAAAAAGTTCCTCTAAATTAGAAAACTCAAATAAGCAATCAGGTAAACTAGTTAGATTAAGACAGGAAAGATCTAAGCTTGTGGAATTTTCTTTTCTAGCTTTGTTAATTAAATCTACAGCAATTTGATTTATTTCTGTTGGTACAGGCTTATAGTTATCTCCACAGTGTTTAACCAATTCTCTATTTATATATTCCCTAGAATAACTAGGACTACATAGCTCACAAATATAATGGCTTATAGGACGATCTTTCAAGTCCTTACTCAATGGGGTATTATTCATAGCAAGCCAAACCTTGGCGATTTGTTTTTCAGAAAGATTGAACCTAATCCACGTCCTTAGCCCATCAAAATCATCATTAGATAAAGTATTAAGGTAATCCAAGCAAGAAATAGCCTTAGCCATAACTAAATAGCTCCTTTATATAAAATTTTCTAATTATTAGAACTTACGAAACTTTATCCACACAAAACTCTACGTTTTATCCAACTAGCTTGGAAGCTTCCTGTTTTTTTAATGCCATCTTCAAACTCTAGTTGATAATCACCCTCAATGCTTTGACTAGGTACAACTTTTTTAATTACTACTATTCCAGATTTAACCAGCTTACAATCACCTTGGTCTGGGCAAAGACTAGCAATACCAACATTAACCCCACCTCCAAACCCAACAATAAATGGTTGGATTGATATTTGAGAAATACTTCTATAGATGGAAATTGATAAGTACGGTTTTTTTATTTCACCTTTTTCTGCTTCTTTATCAGTAAGATAAAAACTTACTGCTGGCCCATCCCAAGGTGCACAATCTTCCCAAGTATAAGCATTTTTGTAAAAGGAATTTGGCTTTTCTGTGATGATTGATTGTTGTGGTTCTACATTATTTACCTTAGCAGGAGTGCCTATCTTATCCTGACAAGCAACAAAACAAAATATTAGCATTAGCAAAATAATTACTAACATTCTAAAATACATTTTTATTTACCCCTATTTTCACTTCATTGAACATAGTTATATCAATGAATCAAACACAAAATAGAATGAACCTATTTATTTTAACAGTTATAATGAAACCAATATATCTGATCTTAATAAGTTAATTATTTCATGGATAAAGAACAATACAGAAACGAGTATATTGGTCGTGTCAATAAGGCAATTGACTACATAACAAGCCACTTAGACGAAAACCTTTCTCTTAAGCTACTTGCACAAGTTGCTTGTTTTTCACCCTTTCATTTCCACCGTATATTTAAATCTATCGTAGGTGAAAGCATCAATATTTTTATTAATCGTGTAAGGCTAGAACGTGCACTTTTCCTTCTTAAACGTAACCCTTCATTATCAATCTCAGATATTGCTTATGATTGTGGGTTCAACTCACAATCAAGTTTTGCGCGTGCATTCAAAAAACATTTTGGAGTTAGTGCAAGTCAGTTTGATGAGGCAGAATTTTTGAAAAAAAGCAAGATCGGTAAAGAGTTTTCTTTTGAACCAAGATATTATCTCAAAGAGTTAACGCAAGAAGAAAAGGACATCAATTTAGAAGTTCAGATCAAGCGTGTACCTGAAATGCGGCTTGCTTATTTGCGGGTAATAGGTGGTTACAATCCAGAGCTTATGATTAATGCTTACAAACAGTTTACTCATTGGGCAAAACAGAAAAATCTATTAGGTAATGGTAACTATCTTATGGGTATGTCACAAGATGATCCAGAGGTTACACCCCTTAGTAAGTATCGCTATGATTTTTGCTTGACTGTTCCTAAAAACATCAAGTCAGAAGGAGAAATTAGCATAAAGGTTATGCCAGAAACTCTAGTAGCAATACACCATTGCCGTGGAGATATCCATGCAGTTGAACAAGCTTGGAACTGGATGTTTAAGGTTTGGCTTCCAGAAAGTGGCTATCAGCCTGCATCATTACCTTGTTATGAAGTTTTTTTTAGCACTCCTGAAGTCTCTGGTTGGGACTATTTTGATATCCAATGTTGCGTACCTATAAAACAATTATAACAAGGAGAGTTTATGTCAAAGAAATTTTTTATTTTTATAGTGATATGTTCTATTGCTATTTGTTGTTTTTTTACAAATCTTTTAGGCTCAACTTCAATAAAAGCAAACAATTTAGAGGATAAAAATGTAGAGCTTGGACAGTTTTCAGTTAGTCTTTCTGTAAAAGATATAAAAGTTTCAAGAGCTTTTTATGAGAAACTTGGCTTTAAAATAATTGCTGGGCAAGAAGATAGGAAGTGGTTAATCTTAAAAAATGGAAATGCTGTTATTGGCCTATTTCAAGGACAGTTTGATAAAAATACCCTAACATTTAATCCCACCGATGTTAGATCTGTACAAAAAGAGCTAAAAACCAAAGGTGTTGAATTTAAAAGAGAAGTAGACGAAACAACTAAAGGGCCTGACTATTCTTTTCTATTTGATCCTGACGGCAACCCGATCTTGTTTGATCAACATAATCAATAAAACGAATGTATAAAGTATTGTAAGGACAGAAGTTATTTTTGTCCTTACAGTTACCTATCTTTCAAACCCTTAATCTACATGTTTATAAGGTGAATAACCTGAGCCTTGGTTTATAGTTGGAACAAGGATTTTTACAGTTTTAGGTGCTATAGTAACTGAAATCATTCCAGCACCTATTTCTACTTCTGAGCCGCCTAACAAATCCCTCATTTTTTGCACATCCATCAGCCAAGGATCTCTTGGAGTTATTGTTTCAGTAACTTCTTTATCTGTAGGGTTAGCTACTACAACCACAGTTTCTCTTACGGATGAAGTGCGTCGTGTAAAAGCAAAAAGTTGCTCTGTTGGAATACGAAGATAATCTCCAACTTGAAGAGCAGGATTAGTATTTCTAATATTTAGAAGTTTTTTTGTTAAATTCAATTCAGGAGCACTATTTGATTCAACTACTTCCCAATTCATTGGCCCACGCTGTTCTGGATCTTTTTCACCATTAAGCCCAATCTCCTCACCATAATAAACAAGCGGTGCCCCTGGAAGACTTATCTGTAAAGCTGTTATAAATTCTCTATCTTTTAACTCAGGAAATACCGTTTTTAAGCGGGATCTATCATGGTTTGAAAGAACTATCCAGGATTTAAGTAAAGGCTCTAAGCCTCCATCCTGTATTAAAACATCTAGCATATCTGCGGCTTTTCGTGCTGAAATCTTGCCTTGTGTTAGCTCTATTAACAACCTGCTCATATACATATTCATAACACCATCTAGCGAAGGAGACCATCCAGCAGGATAGTTGTAAATTTCTCCAACTGTGTAAGAGTCTGCCTTAGCTTTATGTGCACTTTGTGTAAGCTCAGAAAGAATTTGCGGGCCAAGATCAAAAGCTACATCTAGCCTCCATCCATCCACAACAGCTAAATAGCTTTGTACAACAGAGTTTGGAGATCGATAAATAACATCTTTAACAGCAGGATTGTTATAGTTTAGCTCTGGTAAATTTTCTACTCCATTCCAGCCTAAATAACCGCTTTTAAGCTTAGAATCAAAGGTATAAAAATTACGGTATTTACTTGAAGGATCTTTTAATGCTTGCTGAAACCATTCAGAGCGCCGTCCTGTATGATTAAACACTCCATCTAGTATAACTTTAAGGCCAAGCTTATGAGCCTTATTACAAAGCTCTTCAAAGTCTTGCCTTGTTCCATACTGTGGATCTATAGAAAAATAATCTATTGCATCATACTTGTGGTTTGTATATGAAAGAAAAATAGGGTTAAGATATAGTGTATTTACACCGAGGGATTTTATATAATCTAACTTTCCTATAAGCCCTTTAAGCGTTCCGCCCCAAAATTCAAGTTCATGGCTTGCATTTCCTATATCGCTTAAGTACTTTCCCTCTGTGGGTTGAGCATTCCAAGGACGAAGTTTTCTAGGTGAAGAATATAGTTCAGCACGTTTTTGAGGATCTCCATCTGTAGCAAAACGGTCTACAAAAACCTGATAAACAACTTGATGATTGCGCCAATCTGCCATTCTTGTATCATAAACATCTGAACTTCTAGTATTAGAAAAAACCCTAGCAGGATGATAAACTGACAAAATCATAACTGCCACAAACAAAACTAAAACAAAGTACTTAAACATATCAGTTTATCCTCTTGTTCTAGACTTATTGAAATACAATCTATAAAACTTGTTCTGCCATTTCTGCTCTTTCAGATTCTTGTTTCCATCTATGTCTAGCCTCTTCAATATCTAATCGACAAGAAACACCATCTCTTAGATTTTCTACCATCCTTTTAATGGTGCTAGCAATAAGTCTATAAGCTTCTGACTTAGGTAAACCTATGGCTAATTTTTCTAACTGCTCATGGGAAACAAATGGGCCAATAATAGCTTCTAACTCTCGGCTTTTTGGAATAACAGTTCCTTTAGGTAGAGATTCGTAAGTACCACCTAAGTACATTGGCAAAATACCTTTTTTATAGTTAAGTGCCAAATAGCCTAAAGTAGGCTTAAAGTCTTGAATCTCACCAGAAATTGAGCGTGTACCTTCTGGGAAAATCAGCAAGTTATAGCCTTGCTCTAAGAAATGTCCTGCCCATCTTAATGACTTACGTAAAGATCCAGTACGATCCATTGGAACTACAGTAGTAAAGTTCTCAAAGTAAGCTCTTTTGTATTTTGTATCAAAGAAATAATCAGCAGCACCTAACACAACCATATCTTTACCTGCTTCACCTAGAGCAAGTCTTGCTAGTCCCATATCAAGATGTGAAACGTGATTTGGGGTAAGAATAAAGTTAGTATGATGTGGAATATTTACTCGTCCTTTATAGGTAGGCTTAAAGACATTCTCATAAATAAGCTCTTGGCCTTTATCTATAAACTTGCGACCAAATTCTGCAATCGCTGGTGGGATATAAATATCATCCTTTTTATCGTCTTCTTTTTCTTTCTTGCTGTCACTATCGCGTTTAGTAGTAGTTAACTGGTTACGCTTAACCATATTAGCAAGCTCTCGCATATCGCTAACGCCAGTTAACGCATCAGCAGAGGGGAAAGAGCCTCCAGCAGCTTCTATTGCAACACCAAGCTCTGTATACATCAAACTATCAAAACCTAGTTCTGAAAGTTTTGTGTTGATATTAATTACACCACGTGATTTTCCTGATACAGAAGCTACAACCTCAAATAACCAACCAAGTTCATCATCTGCACCAGTTTCGCGGGCTGAAGAAGCAACCTTGACTGCTTTTTGAAGGCGACCTAACATATCCATAACTTCACGACGTTTAACTTTGCGAGTTGCAGTGCGTGGCAATTCATTATCTGTAAACTGTAGTGTTTTAACACGCTTATGGAAAGGTTGAGCTAACCCAACTTGTCTAAAATGTTCTTCTATTTTAGCCCGAACTTCATCCCTAGTTAGATTTGGATCCTTTTCATAGTCAGGAACAACTAGACAAGAAACCCTTTCGGCTGAACCATCTGGCAATCCAACTACACTAAGCTCTTTGATAAACTCATAGCTACCATAAAGCTCTTCTATTTCATCAGGATAGATGTTCTTTCCATTGTTATCTACAATCACATCTTTGGAACGTCCCATCAAATAAAGATTACCATCTTTGTCTATGCGCCCTAAGTCACCTGTATGCAACCATTTATCAACTAGTACACCTTTAGTAGCAATTTCATTTTGATAGTAACCTAACATAATATTAGGCCCTCTTGCTAAAACTTCTCCAACTCCACGTTCATCAGGATTAGAGATTATTACATCAATTCCAGGAAGTGCTTTTCCTACGCTACCAAGCAATACTTTATTATTACGTCTAGTTACGGTGATTACTGGAGAAGCTTCTGTTAAACCATATCCTTCCAACAGAGTAAAACCTAAGCCATGAAAGCCTTTTAGCACATTTTCAGATAATGCAGAACCTCCGCTAATTAGATAGCGAATATTTCCACCTAATCCCTTATGTACTGGATAAAATATTATTGGGCCTAAATTTAATGGTGTCTTGTTGCGTAACTTGCTATTAGCTTTCATCAAAGCTTTCATAGTTCGCTCTAACCAAATAGACTGGTCAGCAAACTTATTCATAATCCGCCGATGTAGTAGTTCCCAAAGTGCAGGAACTCCAACTATTGCACTTACATGTTGGTTTTTTAAAGTATCTGAAAGTGCATCTCCTGTAAGCTCTTCTAAATAAGTAATTTGTGCACCAACGCTAAGTGGCATTAGAAACCCAGCAGAAAATTCAAATGTATGATGTAGTGGTAATACACTTAGCATACCATCTCGCTCATTTAGGTCAAATACGCTAGAAAGTTTTGCTACTAAACTAGTAAAGTTGCGATGTGATAACATTACTCCCTTAGGAATGCCTGTTGTTCCAGAAGTAAAGATGAGTGAAGCCATTGCATTGGCAGAAATTTTTGAAGGCAGTTTAGCAATGTTCTTTTCTTCTACTGTTTCATCTTCTAACTTAAAGACTTCATTATAAGTCCATATGCAAGTAGACAACAATGCATTATCTAATTTTTCCTGTAAGTTTAAGAATTTGTTGATCAATAAATCATCGCTAGTAATGATCCCTTTTGGAGTTCCAGAGCGAGAAATATTTACAACTTCCTCTACTGTAGATTTAGAATCCACAGGAATACAAACAGCTCCAGCCTTTAAGATGCCAAAATAGCACATTCCCCATTCAGGACAATTATCTGAAAGAAGCATTATGCGATCTCCAGATGCAACACCTTTTTGAATAAGGAAAGCACCAACTCTAGTGGCAAGTTCTCTAAGATCTGCATAAGTATAACGCTCTTCTGTACCATTGCGCTCAATACGCATTGCTACACGTCTAGCATGGCGTTTTGTACTGGTCTCAAAGAGTTCAATTAAATCTCGATAAGTGTAAACTTTCTTAGGTTTCTCTTCTAGATCTTCTTCAAAGGTTGGGAACACCCATTTTTCTAAACCTGGAATATGAACATCTAACCAATAGTTATACCAATCTAATTTTTCTGGTTCCCAAGCTAAAATATGGCGTTCTTCTAAAGGTATTCTTGTAACTAACTTACGAATATTATCAGCACGAAAAACATATTGATTTTCATTAGTAAATGGGCGAAATAGATCAAAAGCTTCTTTTGTTTCCCCAGTGAATTTCTCAATTTTATCTACACTTTCTTTAACCTGGTCAATTAGCTCTGTAACCTTGCCACCACCCCAACTTGGTCTAAGTTTATCTAGCCATCCAGAAACTTTTTTAGCTGCCTTGTTATACATTGGAAGCGAAACTGTATCAAAGTGTTTAGTAGTAACTGTTCTAGCTTCAAGCCTTGCAAGTACTTCATTTAACCATTTATTACCTGTTTCTTTTTCTTGGAAATATTTACGTTTATAAAGTCCAAGTAGCGTAACAATTCGCTCCATTCGATTAGCATTAGTATCCCCACTTGAAAGTTGGAATACTTCTTGACATTTTTCTACACAAACTTGAGCAGCAGTAAGTAGCACACCGGCAGCAATATAATCTACAGGAATTATATCTAATATAAGCTTATTTTCAGCAGGGAACTTAGTTTGTCCTTTAAGAGCTAGAAAAATTAGAGGTGCAGTAGTGGTAAAGCCTTCATTCCAGCCAGGGAAAGGAAAGGCTAGAGAACTTTCTACAATTGAAGGGCGAACAATTGCCCAAGCCAGATCTGGTTCTGCGGCAACAATTTGTTCACCTAAGCTTTTGGTGTAAGTATAAATATTAGGCCAACCCCACCATTTAGCACGCTCTACACCAAGATCTGTTAAGCGTTCACGGATCCAAACTTTTCGTTCACGCAAGATAGCAGTTTGCAAAGTTTTTTCATCATCAGGGTCGCGGCCTTCTTCAATAAGGCGTTGTCGGGCATCTTCTCTAAATCTAGCGTTAATTACAACATCGGTTGCTTCTTCTTGAACACGGCGTTTTATAGCTTCACAATCTCGTAGTTCTCTTTCAACAGAAAACAGTGCATCAAGTTCTTGACGGCGTGGAAAATAGCCAAGCACAGAATCATTTTCCCAAACAGAGCCAGAACGATTTCCAGCCACAAAGCATGTAGACACATGGACAACGGCTGGGCGCTTCATTCTCTTAGCAAAAGCAACTACATTTTGAGTTCCAACAACATTAGTACGAAGTGCAGCATCTAAAGCAGGATTAAAAGTAACATTACCAGAACTATTAATAATAATATCTATATCATTTGCTAGAAGTTCGGCAAATTCTTCAGTATAGCCTAAATTTGTTTCGCCAATATCTCCACCAACAATAATTATTTTTTCACGCAAAAAGCCTTCTAAAGCATTTCCATAACGCTCGCGCATTATGTCAAAGACTGGGGAAGAATGAATAATATCCCAAAATCTAGCAGCACTTTCTGAATCAGAGCCAGCGCGAACCATTACATAAATACGGCCAACATTTGGGAAGTTATACAGTAACATACAGAGACAAACTTTACCTAAAAAGCCTGTTCCGCCTAATAAAAAGATTTTGCGACCATTAAAAATTTCTGTTGGGGAAATCTGCATATTTATTTTCTCCTGGGGTTAGGCTTTGCTAAAACCCCAGGCTAATATATTGTCCTATGACTAAGGCTAATATATTGTCTGATGGCTAAGACTAATATATTGTCCTATGGCTAAGGTTAATATGTTGTCCTGTGGTTAAAGGGCTTTATCCCAAGCTATTCCTATAATTACTTATTTAATCACTTGCAACAGTGATAATTTCTGACTGTGTTTTTTGCAATTGTTGTCTATTTGTTGGAACATCAACATCAGCCATAATAATGGAAGGCTGATGAAGCATAGTGATTTCTGCACCTCTTCCATGCTCGCCACGAGCCATTGCAATGGCCTCGCTAAGTGAATCAGCACGCTCCCAACCTAAGATTGCAGGAACGTGACTATTCTCTGCACCTGCCACAATAACTTTTCCTACATGTTGACGGCCATTTTCGCCCCAATACCACATAAAGAAAGGATGAACACCATGATAAGCATGTCCTCGTCTATACATTTCAATATAGCTAGGATTATGAGCAAACTCTAACTCATACTTATGACGTAACTTAAAGGCATCTCTAGTTTCTGGTAACAAGCGATGGAAAAATTCAATATAGCTAGGATGAAATTCATGATCAAAATCATCATAACAAGGATGAGTAATAATTAGTGTTCCACCTTTTTTAATGAGTGGTTTGCCTCGAAACATATTAAAGAAATAGCCTAAAGCCATTACTTGCACTAGTAGCGGATTAAGCACTGCATTAACATTGTAAGGAGAAATATGAGGTATTCCACAAATCATAATGTCAGCTTGACCTTTGACTTCTACGGAATATTGCTCATAACATTTTGCTAATATTCTTTCATGAACTGGATCTGTTTTTCCTGCATGACAAGCAATTAGCTCATAGTGTGCTGGAATTGAGTGGAAAATCTTACGTTTTGCAGCCCAAGGTAATTTCTTTAGAGTCCAACGAATACTTTCAAACTTTAGTCTATCAGTAGCTGTAAAATCATCTTCTTTTTTAGCAAGAAAATCCATTTGTCCTTCATACATTTTGTTATTAAGTGCTGTTTCAATATGAAAGACGTTTATGTTCTGATCAACTAAGCGCCCTAGCCTTACACACTTTGTATTTAAGGCTGAAGCAGGAGGATCCATATAGCTATGGCTATCTCTAATGGTTTGGGGTTCATGGTGAGCGCGTAAGCTTTCATAATCACAAAGTCCAACAGCTACAGACTTATGGCCTCCATCCATTGGAACTAGGTTGATATTTACATAAATTAAAAGATCACTTTCAGCCGCTCTACGGTTAATATTTAGCACTTCGCCATGATCAGTTTTGCCAATATGGAGCATTCCTTCTGCCCATTCTGCATCATGATTATAGTAGCGATCAGGGTAAAACTCCTTATGTATTTTTGAGCCGACCATTCTTTTCATTTCGCTTTCAGTCATACGGCGATGAAGCGAATTAGCTATGATGATATGTATGTCATCAATATTATTAGCAGCTAACATTTCTAGAAGGATCTCTAAGATAGTTTGTCTAATATCTGGAGTCACCATTGGAGGTAGCGGTAAACTAATATCATCCACAGCAATTGTTATTTTCATGCCTGGCTTTAGTTGAGCATAAAGCGGTGGGCAATCATGTGGATTATTTAAGGCATAACGGATTGCTGCTTCTCGGTTAGGGAGCCCTTTAATAGGAGGTTTAGGGTAAATTACTCTAGTTCCAACAGGAAGATCTTCTAATAAAAAATCTTCTGCATAAGGAACAATACGAGGAGCAGAATCATTATCAATGTAAATTATTGATTCATCAAGTTTACGGCGTAGTTGTGGACTCATAAAAATTCTCTTTTAAGATTAAATTTCCTACTTTAAGTCTAAAATCGGCCAATCATGGTGTAGAGCAGTTACACGTAAGCGACGATCTGGATTGACTACTGCTGGATGACCAACTACAGAAAGCATAGGTAAATCGCTCATGCTATCAGTATAAGCATAGCTATCATTTAAGTTTATTCCTTCGCGTTCTGCATAAGTTCTTATCCAAGAAGCTTTTGTAGCACTAGCAAGAATTGGAGGCAAAAGTCTTCCAGTAGCCTTACCATTAACAAACTCTAGACGATTAGCTACAAAATCATCTACATTAAGATGCTTCATCAAACGCGCTACCATTATATCTAAAGCACCTGTTATCACTACTTGACGCAGTCCAAGACTGCGAGACTTATTAAGTAATTCTTGTGTACCAGGAAAAATATTAGGTTTTAGCACATCTTCAAAAATTTCATCTGAAAGATAGCGAAGTCTATCTTCAGATTCACCTTTGTAATGTTTGAAAAGCATATCATTAAAAACTCTACGATTATATTGATCTGCAACAAAAAAGGCTGGCACGCTTAAAATCGTTTTTGTTGTTTTAGCAATGCTTTGCCAAATACCTTGCTGGTTTTTTGAAACAAAATACAAAGCATGCACTAAGTTGGTACTAATTAAAGTCCCCTCTAAATCATAAAATGCTGCGGCAATCACTAAAGTTCCTCAAAATAATAGTTTCTTATAAAAATTAAACCAACAATTATAGCTAAAAAAACTACCATTTGTGAATCTAGGGTTGCACTCACATAATTTAGAGATAATTTTATTGTTTATTTAGCAGGACAACAAATATAACTATATTGATAGGGCATTATAAAGTTTTCTAAGTTCTTGTCTTTATTGTTAAGCTCATAATAGCTAGAAATAGCACCTTGGCAAAGATATTGTTTATTATCATATGGTATAACAACGTAGAGAGTTAATGTTAACCCAGCTAGAACTTGATAAGATTTTTTACTAGTTATTGTAGCTATAAACGATTGATCTACATCTATATGCTGGTAATCTCCTGCAATAAAGCTAAGTCTAGCTAACTGCTCCCCATAGTTTTCTAGTAAATCTATTTCTTTTTCAGAAAAATCTATTCCTGCTGACTGTTTTTCAACCATTGTTTGTAAGGTTTTAACCGTAACAATAAATTCATCTATTTGTGAAATAAAAATCCTGTTCTTAATTAAAACACTTTGTAGGTTTTTGGATAGTCTTAGCAAAGCAACAAAAAAAGCTTTGTTGGGTTCAACATAACCATGAAAGCTTTCTTGATAAGCTCTTGAGCCATCTCTAACTTTGCTACTTTTATATGGAGTGCTCGCTTCTAGATATTGTGCTGCCCAACTAGCAGAAACTGCTGTAGAGAGTCGATCTTGCCAAGCAGGGTTGTTAACAAATTTTAGTCTGTCATCTAAGTTCTGGCGAAGTAAAGCTTTATAGCAATCTAATAGCTGGCTAAAGTAACTATTTGGTTCTTTTTCTTGCCAAAGAAGTATGCTTTCTAAAGCTTTGGCATTTTCTGCTTTTATAGAACTGCTAAATAAACTAGCTATAGTTACTCTAGTATTTTCTTTAGTAATTTCTGGTAATTCTAAGAGCTTTTCTTTTAGAGAAAGCCTTTTTCCATATAACTTAAACGGCTCATTGCTAGTATTTATTCTACTAATTAAGCGCTGAAAGGTTTTTAGATGAGTGTCATCTATTTCACTAATAACAAGTGGGTTATGTCCAATCATATACTTTACAGTAGGAGTAATTTGCTCTATAAGTAACCCTGTAGTTTCTCCAAATAGATAGTTGAAAGGTTGATCTATTTCCTTCCAAAGCAGTAATAAGCGCTCATCAATAGCAAATTCTAGGGCCAAAAGCAGAGTTTGACGTGAAGCCAAATCCTCATCTAGTCGCATTTGCCAGTTTTCTAACCAAGTGAGAGCTTGAAATAACTTAGCTCGCTTCCCAGTCTTTTCTTTAGGTACTTGAAAAATACGGTAATCTAACTTTGTTCCTAGAATTGGTGATGTTTCTGTTGAATCAGCGCAATCAATTAATTGCAATTCTGTATTTACTATTGGGGACAGAGATGGAGATTTTTCTTGGTCGTCCAATATTGTAGCTAACAGTTGTAAGGCTTGTAGATTTTTTTCTAGTGCTAGCTTTATCTCAGGAGATGGATTAGCAGCTAATCCTGCAATGGTTTTATCTAGTAATATTTTGGTCAAAAATAATATTTTATCTGTGTTTACTTCTTCTAACTTTACTACAGCGTCTTGATAAATGATTTGGAAGGTTTGTAGCAAAGAATCTGCTGTTACATAAGTTGGTAGCACTCGGTTTATATAAGGATAATATATCTGTTTACTTGTAGGTGTTTTAGCAACAAAACCTTTTTGATTAATATATTCTATTGCTTGATTATCAGATGAAAGTACATTGATTCCTATTATTTCTTGTGTATTTATAGGAGATTGTCCATAAATAGGAAAGCACACTAATTGTAAGCAAATAAATAGTATAAATAAAAATCTAATATTTTTCATAAATTTCATTTCTTACAAACTTAGTTTTATAACGCCAGTTTTTAATATAAGATGCAAAGAAAATAATATATCCGTTTATAGTTTTAGCAAAACATACCAAGAAAATATATTAGCCTGAGATTAGCAATAATCTTACTTAAACTATTATCCTATCATGCTTAGGTTTAACGACAATGTTACTTAAGATATCACTATATTAACCTAGGGTTTTAGCGAGTGAAACGAGCGCAACCCTAGGAGAGAGCAACCCCAAGGTAATTATTATTTTAATGAGCATAATATCGTTGCAGTAGCTTTAGGCTAAGGCTAAAATCAAGTTTCCTACTAATGTTAGTCTGCGTAAATAAATTCTAATCTGGAGGTAAAACTAATGCTAACTTCTGGTATCAAAAAACTTGCTATTATATTTAGTTTTTCTTTTCTTATGGTTGCAAGTTTCTCTACTTCAACTCAAGCTTTAACTTTATCAAAAACCGATTTTGAGGCTACAAATACTGTAAAAAACACATCTACAGTGTTTAATTCTTCTATAGTAGAAGCAGCTAAAAACCATGATCTAGAGGCAGTAAAAAACCTTTTAGCATCAGGAGTTCATCCAGATTCCAAAGACAAACAAGGCTGGACGGCTTTGATGTATTTAGCAACTCAAGGAGAAACTGAACTAGTTAACTTATTTATTTCTAGTGGAGCAAATGTAAATATTAAAAACAAACAAGGTTGGACAGCTTTAATGTATGCTGCTGGTTGGGGGCGACTTGAAGTAGTTGATGTTTTGACCAGTGCTGGTGCTGATATTAATGCTAAAAGCCATACTGGCTGGACAGCTCTACTTTATGCTGCAAAAAATAGCCAAGCTCAAATGGTGCAAAAACTGCTTGATTCTGGAGCTGATCCAAACAGCAACTTGATTTGGGGAATTACTCCATTGATGATGGCAGCTATGGAAGGCTCTACAGATACTGTTAGAACTATTATTGCTAGAGGAGTTGATGCAAATGCTATTACCTCAAATGGTAAAACAGCTTTGATGTATGCAGTTAAAGCAGGTAAACCCCAAAATGTTAGAGTCTTACTTGGGGCTAATGCTAATGTTAATCTAAAGGATTTCCAAGGTACATCAGCACTCAAAGAAGCTATGGATAGACTTGATGCTGAAATGATCCAAATTCTTCTTAGCGCAGGTGCTCAGTAATTCTATTTATTTTGTTTATACTATAGCTTTTTATTCCACCCTAGCATAGCGCGCTACCGTAGCAAACTCCACAGTAGTATATAAAGGTTTAGAGCAAGTCATTGCTCTAAACCTGAAAAAATCAACAACTTAGGATTAAGTCATGTCTTTTTTCCAAAGAAGAAAAAGTATTTTTTTATGTTTAATAGCTTGTTTTTTTATTCTTGCTATAACTAGCTCAAGTCCCTGTCAAGAAGCTAGTTTAAATGACCCCCCATCACAATTAGAGGAACTTTTTACACAACAAAAAGATCTAGCAGCAAAGTTTTGGCAATGTGGAGATTTTTTTGCGGCAGAAAAAGCTTTAGGACGAGCCTTAGAGCTTAAACCTGATTGGAGTACGGGATGGCGAGAGTTAGCAGTAGTAAAAAAAGCTTTGGGGCGAACCAATCAAGCTAAACAAAATTTACTTAGAGCCTTAGAACTTGATCCAGCGGATTCAGCAACTTATTTCTCACTAGCAGTATTACTAAAGGAACAAAATGATCCTGAAGGAGCATTAAAAGCTTTTCGTGCTGCGGCTAAGTTTGACAGTAAAGATGCTTTTGCTCGTGCTGAAATAGGAAAACTACTAGAACAAAAAGGAGAATTAGATAAGGCTATTCACCTTTATAGAAAAGCTCTAGAACTAAATCCTGCTTGTGGTGTAGTAGAAAACCTTTCTGCTGCACTGCGAAGTAGATCTACACTAGAAAGAGAATATGCTGCAAAAATTAAACGCTTTGCCCCCTTTATCAATGAAGAAGATGCTTTAGGAAGCTTTGACTTAAGTATTATATCTAAAGATACAGGAGATGAAGCTAGTTTAGTTATCTATCAAAGCAAGCTTTCAGCTAATCCCAATGATATTTATGCTAATTATGCCCTAGGAGTTATGTTAAGAGCTAGAGGCAACTTATCGGACTCAATTAAATATTTTCAAGAAGCCATAAAATTAGAACCCTCCAATGTAGATTTATTCAATGCTTTAGGTTTAAGTCTGCTTAAAAAAGGAGATTTAGACGCTGCACTTTTAGAGTTTAAGACAGCATTAGAAGTTGATTCAGATGATTACAAGGCTAGGATCAACATTGCCAATTTATTTAGAAAAAAGCAAGAATTTGATTTGGCACAAAGAGAATTGCAGATAGTACTTAAAAATGATCCTACCAATTCTCTAGCACATCAAAACTTAGCTCGAACTCTTTTAGCAAAAGGTGAAGTAAATAAAGCCATAGAAGAAAGTAAAATTCTAATAAAACTTAATCCATATGACTCTACTGCACATTCGATTTTAGCTAATTCCCTTGCTCAAGCAGGAGAAAGTAAAGCAAGTATTGTTTCTTTAGAACAAGCTTCAACATTGGCTCCAAACGATGCTGAAACTATTTTTAACTATGCTGGAGCATTGCAAAAGGAAGGCCGCTATGAAGATGCAGCAGACACACTTGTCCGCTATTTAGAAATAGCTCCAGAAAGTGCTAAAACAGAAGAACTAAAACAACGTATCTCTAAACTTAGACAATGGGCTAGAGGTTGGTAACAATTGGGAGTTTTATGAAAAAAATTTACATCCCATATTTAGCAATTTTTTTTGTATTGTTTATTACTTTAGGTAATGCACTAGCACAACAACGTAAAGTTTTATATAGTAATACAACTCAAAACCCATCTCCAGAATTACAAGAAATAATAGAAAAGCTCTGCAATATACGCACTTCTCAAATTCCTTACAATAAACTTCCTCAGCAAACAAAATATTTTATTCGTATATCAGAACGTGATTATTGTGTTGGATTTGATCCTAAAACTAGAAGTTACACACTTCAAAATGCAGCTAAGTTAGGAACAACCCCATTTGTTTTTATAACAACTCCAGAAAGCATATATGGTCGATCTTTATTAGAAATATACCAAGATATTGGTTATGAAGCAGAGGAAATCATTAGCTATCAACGAGGAAAAGACATGGTAGCTATCATATTTCGCTATCCAAATGAATATAGTTTTTTAGAGGAAAAAGATGGAAAACTTCCCAACAACTGGAATAAGCATGTTTATATTCCAACTTGGCAAAATATGTTTTCTCTTCTTACAGCATTTGCATTAGATAAAGAAAACCTTCTATCTCTAGATGAAGAAACTAAAAACTTTATAATAAAATTTTCAGATGAAGGAAAACAAAAAGTTCAACACTGGCCTTATGGAAAGCTAAAAGAATTTAATACTGATGATTGGCGTTATAGAGAGTTATTAGAAAAGAAAATGTCTGCTTTTAAGCATTTTCGAGGTAATGGTAGAACACAAAATGAGGTATCTGATCATGAAGGTACAAAAGGTTTAGGACTACCTGAATTTGTTGGGCCAGATTTTAGTTTATCTCAACTTCCTGAAGTAGTAATTATTGATCTAGGGCAACTTATTATTTCAGATACCTATAGTCACTAGACTAGCAAATAGAAACACCTTGCAAAACATTAAATATTTTTTTTAGTATTAAATTTTAGCTCACAATACTTTAGCATATCCATAATACGTAACAATCCCTACGAGAGCTTTTTATTAAAAAGTTGAAAAAACTATTTCCCTTAACTATACTAACAAAATCATAAAAATAACTAGTTTGTGTAGAAATAACTTATTGCCCCACAATAAAGTATGTTGTGCTAGTAATGAAAACTAGTACAAAACCCCATTAAACATTTTTCTTAGCTTGAAAACAAATAAACTAAGCCCAGAAGGGCACAAAATACTTATTGAGGAGAGAATTTTATGTTTAAGTCTAAATGGACAATCTTTTTAGCAGTGTGTTTACTTATTTGTCTTGTTAGTATGAATTTAGAAAATGCTGCTTTAGCCAAAGGCAAAGGAGCTAAAATTGTAACCAAAATCAAGAATGTTGGTATGGGGCCTGACAATTTAGCTTTTGCCCCTGATGGAACAACTCTTTTTGTTAGTGGTATTGGACCTTTATTTTTTGTTGATACTACTAAAAATGTTTCTTTAGGACAATTTCAATCTTTAGTAGGAGGAATTGATCCAAAAGGTTCTGATCCAAGTTTTCTTGTTTTTGCTAAAATTGGCTCTGAAAATTACAATTTTGCTACAAATTTTGCGGGCAATATTGCTGTTGTAGATGTAAGCAAATTACCCTCAAATCTTGGAAGACAAATAGCCAGTGGAAACACTGATAAAGGCTTAGGAGATGCAGCTTTAAGTCCTGACGGTGGGGCTTTATACGTAGTTAATAAACTTACATCCAAAATATTTATATCCCCTATAATTAAAGACTCTAATACTGGATTACAAATACCTAGTACAGGAGGTTTTATTACTGGTATTGGTACAAGCCCATCATCAATAGTTATAAGCTCTGATGGAAAAACAGCCTATGTTGCTGACACTGTTAGCCAAGATATAGCCATAGTAAATTTAGTTACTAATAAAGTTGTTAAGAAGATTTTTTTAACAGCTAAACCAATGAAACTAGCTCTTTCACCTAAAGGAGATAAACTCTATATAACCTTAAATAATAGTGGTGAATTGGGTATCTTAGACACTAAAAATAAGCAAATGTTGTCTACCATTCCACAAATAGGACAAGGCTCTTGGGGAATAGTTCTTAACTCTACTGGAACGCGTGCTTATATAACTAACAATATAAGTGGAGATCTAACTATTGTAAATACAGCAAATAATAAGATTGTTCAAAAAGTTCCAAACATTGGTTCAGAACCAAGAGGTTTAACTCTTTCACCTAAAGGAGATCTACTTTATATAGCTAATTTTGCAAGTCAATCAGTAACAGTTGTTTCATTAAAGGGTAGTCAATAGTTTTGTTTATTTTATTCAAGTTAAACAAATAAATTCATAATATCTAAAGCTTGTAGTAGGTTTTTAAGCAACATCTCAATTTACTACAAGCTATTATTTTGTGCATAAGTCTTTTATCCTTTTCTAAAGGCAACAGGTTCTTTTAATTCATAATCTTGGATTAAGCGTTCTGCTTTTACTTCTGAAATCTTATTAATTAGTTTCTTTGCTTCATGGTTATCACGAACAGTTTTAGAAAGAGTAAAAGTTGAACCAACAGTAAAAAACATTCCCATAATCATATAACCTTTAATCCAAGCATCTACTGGTAAATGATAAATTCCTAAACACATTAAACCAACTGACACAGCAAAGGAAATCCAAACAAATGCCATCCAAGCAGGGGTGTTTTCATTTATAGAAGGTCTATCACTATTCATAACTTATTCTCCTCAAAGATTTTTTGTCATTCTTTTAACTGACTCGATGGTCAAATAATAGCTTTTCAAAATTTATTAAACTAGTTTGAATTGTGACACTTTTTTAACTGTCAGTTTTAATAAATAGAAAATGCTATCAACCACTGTGCTAAAAAATACGTAATCATTAAGGAAGCTTGGCCATAAGTCATTTTGTTTCTAAAGCGATCTAGAGCTAGAATTGAGTCTGAAGCCATAAAGGAAAGCGAGCCTATAAAGGCAATAAGGCTTTTAGCAGGAAAACTTACCATCCAACGACTAAAAGCTGTCCAACTCATTAATAATAAAATACTTGCATAAACAGCTACAGGAATTTTCATTTCTTTCAAGTAAGGTAATAGAACACTAAATAGCACAATTCCATACAATAAAAAAGGTATTGCATATAAAGCAGATACAAGTTTTGCTCCTGTTAAAATAAATGCCACAATATAGAAAATATGAGCTATAAGAAAGCTTAAAAGTCCTGCTATAAAATGATCTGTTGGAAGCATTAAGAAAATATCTCCAGCAAGTGAAAACACTAAACCTATAATAATTAAATACTTATAAGTTGTTGAATTTGCAGTTGCTGGCATTTGAAAAGCCATCAAAATAATAAAGAGCATTGTTAATGGCTTAAAAATATAAAAGTTTGTGCTATGTCTTTTAGCAATAATATGCAAAATTCCAGAAATTATTGTAAGGATGGTTAGAATAATTATTAGCATAACAGTTTGTTTAACTTATTTAGTATCTAAGAAAAATATATCAATATAGTCGGTAGTTGTATTATCACAAGGGTTAAGCATATCTTTTAATCGCCAAAACTTACGAGCACCAGAAATTCTAAATAGCATTTTACCTTCACGGTTGCAAACTTTGCCATCATTATTGTAGTTAACTCTCATAGAAATTTTTCCATCAAAGAGAAAATCTCTTTCATTAACTTCCAAAATGCTACCTTTAATTTCTAAAAAATCTTCCCCTTTAGTCTGTTTTCCTTCAACTAATAAAAGTCCATCTTCTTGAGTAATATTTACAGACCCCATTAGTTTTTTATCCCAAAAACTAAGCCATTGAAGTTGTAGCCGATGCTTACCAAGCAACATTTGTTTAGCTTTTGGGCTATTTACTAGAGTTTTATTATTTGGAACTAAAATAGCTTTTGGTAGTGCTAAACTATCAAAAGTAACAGCAAAAAGACTTATAAAAAGTGTTACAAAGAAAAATAAAAAATGTTTACGCATAAACTATTTCCCCTTAAGGATTGTAAATGTCAGAAAACGAATCTTTTACTATAGATGCTAATTTTGTCAAATCTAACAATCTATTTGCGTTTAAGTTATTTTATGAGGTTTTTTCTTCAAATAAAGACAAAAATATTTTTATTTCTCCGCTAAGTTTGGCCATAAATCTAGCAATGCTTCATAATGGCACTGATGGAACAACTGCCCAAGAAATCCGTAACTTACTAGAATTAGATAATTTTCAAGCTAGCGAAATTAATACTAGATACTTAGAATTGTTAGAGTTTCTTTGTTATTCCGAGGAAAAAATCCAACTTTTAATAGCTAATTCTCTTTGGGGTTCAGATCAAGTTGACTTTAATCAAGAGTTTATAGAAAAAAGTAAAAAGTATTTTAAGGGAGAAGTTAAAAGTGTAGATTTTCTAAATCCTAAAACTAAAAACTTAATTAATAGTTGGACAAGTGCTAAAACTAACAACAAGATAAAAGAAATCGTAGATCAAATAAATCCTGACACAGTTTTAATAACACTCAATGCAATTTACTTCAAAGCCCAATGGACAAAGAAGTTTGACCCTACTAAAACAGAATTAGAAAATTTTTATATAACTAAGAAAAAATCTTTAGCTTGTTCTATGATGTTTAGTGATGACAGACAAAGAAGCTTTTTCACAGAGGAAGTTTCTGCTACATTTTTGGATTATGGAAATAAAGATTTAAGTTTGTATTTATTTTTACCAAGTGAAGATTCTAACTTAGAAGAGTTTTGTCAAAGTCTATCTCTGGAAAAATATGATAGCTATATTTCACAGCCTTGGAATGAAGAAGCCATTATAGCTATTCCAAAATTTACATTTGATTTTAAGATTGATCTTTCTAAATACCTTTCACAGCTAGGGTTTAAAGAGATTTTCTATTTAAAAGCTAATTTCACTCCAATGATAAATACTAAAAAGGAAATGTTTTTAAATGAAATAGTCCAAAAAACTTTTTTAGAAGTAAATGAAGAGGGAACCACAGCCGCCGCAGTAACAGCTTCTAGTTTAGTTCTAGGGATTCCAAGTACTTTGCAGTTTAATAGACCTTTTTTTTATTTAATTAGAGACAATAAAACAGGATTAATTTTGTTTATGGGAACGCTTGTAGATCCTAACTGTAGAGAATTTACAGAAGAAGAAAAGCAAGAAATGGAAAAAGACAAAGAATTAAAAAAGAAACTTACTCCATTTCATTATCTAATAACAAAAGAGCTAAAAAGACAAAAAAAAGAAAACCCTGTGGTTAAAGACCCTTCAACTACTAACACTACATCATTTTCTTCTATATCAGATTCTAGTGCTTTTATTTATTTTAATAAATCTGTATGGATTATATTACTTAGTATAGTAATTACTGCTATACTGTGCTGGTATTTTCTTATAAAACACTAAAGTTGCCCTAATTAAATATAATTAAAACAAAAAATTGGATTAACTATATGAATAAAAAACACTTAATCCTCTCATTAGCGCTGTTGATATTATTTTCTGCCCCAGTAAAATTACAAATAGGAGATTCAATCAATAGTTTGGCAGCAAGCAAAGCAACAGATAAACCTTGCCAAGTTGGTAAACTTTTTGGAATTTCCTATAAAGATATTCTTGTACCTGAAACTGTAGCAATTTCAAGAGGTTTTTTTCGTAGAGGACAACCTAATCCCAACCTAGGTTGCCATAGTTGTTCAAAAGATGAACAACCTGTACAAGAAATAGAAATAGCAGCTTTTGAGTTAGGAAGATTTGAAGTTACTAATGCTCAGTATGAAATTTTTGCCAAAGCCTCAGGTAAAGAAAATGCAGAATGGCGGCAAAACTACACTAAAGACAAAGAAAATTACCCTGTAAGCAATGTTCCTTGGTCAGATGCACAAGCTTATTGCGCTTGGTTACAAGCAAATACAGGCCGTGAATATCGACTACCAACAGAAGCAGAATGGGAATATGCTGCTAGAGCTGCTAGTGCTAACAATTATCCCAATGGTATAGAACTAAAACAGGATGAAGCCAATTTTAGTAATAACCATAAAGGCCCTGTAGCTGTAGATAAATATAAACCTAATAGATTTGGACTCTATAATATGCTTGGAAATGTTTGGGAATGGTGTTCTGATTGGTATAGTGAGACATATTATGGTGAAAGCCCTAGTCAAAACCCTCAAGGGCCAAGTGAAGGGCAATATAGAGTTTTACGTGGTGGTAATTGGGAATCAAACGCCGATCAATGCCGTGTATCAAAGCGATTTTGGCATAATCCCGGTTATATTTTAAATGGTCGTGGTTTTCGTATTGCAATTAGTGGAAAAAAATAACAATCTTTGTCTCATACAATAAAAACAACCATACAAATAATAAATGCCTAGTTTATAGGCATTTATTATTTCTCAATAGTAAAAATTTGTTCTTGAGCGACTTGGGTTTTATATTCATCATCACTAATAATAATCCTTAATTTATATTGTCCTTCTGCAAATCCAATTAAAGGAACTTGACCACCATAAACAATACGGCCTACTTTATCAACTTTTTGCTCTAAGTTTACTGGAGAGCTTGTAAAAATAGCTTTATCTTCTTGTAAAATTTGAATTTGGGCAATTAATTTGCTTTTTAGATTTTCTTTACCAAGTATATAACATAAAAACCCTATTGAAGATTTTTCTGTAAAAACAGTTAAGGCTTGTCCTTTCATTGTAACACTTTCTGGGTTTTGAGGATTTTCTTGATGCAGCAATAAAATATTGCTTAATTGTAGTTTAGATATTTTTAAATCTGGTATTTCTACCAAGGCACTACAACTACCTATTTTATGAGTTATTGGATCTTCAGCAGCAAAACGTACATTATAAAACCCTGGTTTTAACGATAAAGACTTACCAAAGAAAAACCAAGTTTTTCCCATTTGTTTATAATTATCATCTGTAAAATTAAGATTTATATCATCTTGTGTAGAATGAACGATTTTTCCATCTTCTGCAAATATAACTAATAATCCCTTTATCTTATTTTGATAGTGGTTATCTATTTTTTGAAAATCAATATCTTTTAAATCAAGAGCTAAAGAGACTAAAGTATTATTATTCTCTACACCCTCTAAACCACCTAGGAAATCTGCCTTTATCTTTAGTTTAATATCTTTAGCAGATATAGCTGACTTAATTTCATTTAATAAAAACTGACTAGCATTTTCTGTATCCATCTTTTGTTTTTCAACTTTTTCTATTTTTTCAGCATTCTTAACTCCTTCACTTTTTTCTATTTTTTCAGCTTTTTTAGAATTATTAGATTTTGTTAAAATAGCTAAATCTAGTTTTTTCCCGCTAATATAGCCTTTTCTAGTCTTAACTATTAACTGTTTATTTCCTTTAACATTCACCTTAATTTCTCTAAATTTTGCATCTTCCTGAACATTTTCAGGATAGTAAGCAAGTAAGTAATAGCTAGAGCTTTCTTTCACAACATTTTGTAAACCTTTTAATAAATCATTGCTATTAGTTGTGCTAAAACCTCCAGTGTCTTGAGCAATGGATTTCATAGGGCCTAGAAGAGCCTTTTGAGCTTCAAGAGCAAGGGTTTCTCCAGAATCAGTAACAGTTAACACCCCATCTTCAGCACTATAATTACTACTTGTCTTTAAGCCCCCGCTATTTAGAGAATACACAACTACACCTACTCTTGCAGCAAGATCAACAATACTACGCATTTGAGCTAAATGCTCTGATTGTGTTTCAACTAAAAATCCATCGGTTACTAAAATTAAATTTTTACGACCTGGAACAGATCTAAGCGCCAACATAACATTACGAATGGTTTGCAAAGTAATAGTAGTTTGAGCGACCACTTTATCAAGAATTTGTTGTGCATTAGATTGTATTTGTCTTACAGCAGTACCCAAAGCTTTATCAGCTGTTGTATTCTCTAAATATCTTGTTATAGCAACTTCATAAGCTGCATAATCAAATTCACCGTTAACAATTTGTTGAGCCTGAAATTCTGTTAATTTTGCTGTATCTCCAGCAACAATATCAGAATGTATTTGAGGTTTTAATTTTTCTATAGATTTTTTTATCGGTTCACGCTCAGCAGTCAATTCAAGAATACCTAACATTCCACTTGAACTGATAACCGCAATTTTATCATTTTCTTGAAACTGTTCATTAACCAATTTTAGTAATTGTTTTTTAACATCTGCTAGTCTAGTAGCACTTATGTGAATATCATCTATTAAGATAATAAAAACACGTCCAGCTTGTTCTATTAATGGAACATCTATATTTGCCTTTTTATCAGGGTTTATAGAAGTAGTTTTAGCTAGATTTTTTTTCGTTTGAGGTTGAACCAAAGAAAAAAATGATATACTTTGCACTTTCCCATCTTCTAAAAGCTCAAAATCTGATTGTTTTAAGCTATCTATTCTATTTCCTTTTTTGTCTGTAACTATTACATCTACTTGAATTAGCTCTGTATCAACTTTAATAGCTTCTCCTTCATTTTGATGAACTTTATCTTGTGCTAGCGCTATATTAAAAAAGTATACTATAGAAATTATAGATAAGCATATTTTCTTAAGCATTATATTATACTCCTACCACAATTATTTATTACCCATATATCAATATCTCGTATTAACTGTTTTATTAACAAACAGTTAAGGTAAGTAGTAACTTTGGCGTGTTTTAACTTTTACATTTTGGCGTGTAACTTCTACTCTCACATCATGCAAACCATTGTACTCATCCTTATCAGCATAAAACCCAAGGTAATATTGGTTTTGCAGTTCTTTCGTAATAGATTGAAATATTCTTTTAGTATCCTTATCTTGTGCTTTATAATTTCTACCTCCAGTAAATTTAATCAAATTTTCCAAAGTGCTTTTTGAAGTCTTATCACTAAAAGGTGTGTTATATAAAATTGTATAAATAACAACATTAGTTCTAGCTAACATTTTACGCAAATTATCCACGGATTGTTTACTACTATTATCTACTCCATCTGTTAGTAAAATAATAACATTTCTACTTTTTTCTCTAGTTGCAAAATGATTTTCAACAACTTCATATAAAGAATCATATATACAAGTTCCTGAAGAGCTATGAGTATTTGACTTTTGATTTATAAATGACTTTACTAACTGTGTGTCTGAAAACTCATTTAGAATATTTAATTTACAATCAAAAGTGATTAAAATAGCTTTATCTTTAGGTCTTAGCACTTTTACAAAATCAATGGCACTTTTTTGAATATCCTTAAAATATTTTTTAACACTATCACTAACATCAAGCATAACAACTATTTGCAGTGGATCTTCTGAAGTTTCAAAAACTGATATATTTTGTCTTTTATAATCAGAGTAAATTATAAAGTCTTCCACACTTAAACCCTTAACAAAATTATTTTGTTTATCTACAACAATTAGAGGCAAATTAACTAAAAAAGAATCTATTTTGATAGCTTCTTTTTCCTCACTAATAAGTTCAGTTGAATTGCTTTGAGCAAATGTTTTTTGACTTAACATACTTACTACGAATAATAAAAACACTACCAAGAAATATTTTGGCCTATAAGTTACATAGCTCATAAGTTTCTACTTTCTTTCAAAATTATTAAATCACCTTATAAAGCTCTTATTCTAAACAATTTCAAAAATACTAATTATTGAATGCAAGATTTCTGATTTCTATACATATATAAGTGAGGATTTTAAAAAAACATATCAGGAAAAATAAATTTCTAGAAATTATTCTTAGTAAGAATAATTTACTTGCTTATCTTGAGAAATAAACTAATTTAGGTTATTGTACTTTCTTAAAACTAATAAACTAAACAATTCCTAAAACATCTAATTTTGCCCTAGTAATAAAACTAAATTAACTACAAGGAACACCCTATGCGTAAAAGTGTATATTTTGTTTTTTTGCTATTTATTGCTAACTATTTTGCTATCTCTGTATTAGCTCAAGCGGGTTCAACTACTGGAGCAATAACAGGTATGATAGTTGACTCTCAAGGTTCTGCGATTACTGGTGCAAGCATTTCAGCTAAACAATTAAACACAAATACTGTTAGAACAACTCAAATCAACGAAGATGGAAGTTATAGTTTTATTCAACTACCTCCGGGAGATTATGTTGTTACAGTATCAGTTGATGGATTTAAACCTGAAAGCCAAAGCTTTTCTCTGCCAATAGGAACAACAGCTGTAACTCGTTTTGTCCTTGCTCCAGCAGGGACAATGGAAGTTATAGAAGTCAAAGCTACTGCTATGCTAAATGAAACACGTACAGAAAGTAGCACTAATATTGATAGTCAAACAATAACAACTCTGCCAATAAATCAACGTAATTTCTTGGATTTTTCTCTTACATCTCCAAGGGTGACAGCTGATCGAGTACCTACTCAAGGTGTAGCAGCAAATTCTGGCTTATCTTTTAATGGACAACCTGCAAGAAATAACAATATTACAATTGATGGCCTAGACAATAATGAAAGCGCTTCTGGTGCAGTGCGTTCAACATTTAGCCAAGAAGCTATCCAAGAATTTCAAATTATTGCAGATAGTTTTTCGGCTGAATTTGGTCGTGCTTCTTCTGGAATTGTAAATATTGTTACTAAAACTGGTACTAATGATACACATGGTTCATTATTTTTCTTTAATCGCAATGACAGCCTCAATACTCGTGATGTTTTTACTAGTCTTAAGCCTGATTATGCCCAATACCAATTTGGTGCAACTTTAGGAGGAGCAATTAAAAAAGATAGAATTTTTTATTTTACATCTTTTGAACGCTTATCCATTAAGCAAAGTAATTTTGTAACCATTGCTAATCAAACAGTACAATCAGCAAATCGTATAGGGTTACCTCTTCAAAATGGGCCAATTCCTTTTTCTGTTGGCAATACTTCGTTACTAGCACGCTTTGATATTCATTTGTCAGAAAACAATAATTTAAAAATACGTTATAACGGTGGTTTTACTTATAACGGAGCGCTAGAGCCTTTTGGCGGGTTAGTTGGGCAAACTAATGCTGGTATTCAGAAACTAGATGATAATGCTATTGCAGTAAGTAATACTTATATTAATGCTAGGTTAAATCTAGTAAATGAAACTAGATTTCTTTATAACAAACGTAACCAAGATGTATTAGCAACAGATGTTGGGCCTCAAATCCGTTTGATTGCACCTGAAGGAGCTGCTGTATTTGGGCGAGGTACATTTTTAACGCAAAACCGCGAAGCTCCTTTGTTTCAGATTGTTAACACTACTTCACTTTCTAAAGGTAAAAATCAGATTAAATTTGGAATAGATTATCTGTACCTTAAATTTGAGCCAAAAACCTCTAATGTGCCTATTGTACCTGGAGGATTTGCTCAATTTAGTCCTATTGATTTTGGCTTTTTAGGAGGCCCTGCTTTTTCAGGATTACAAACATTTGATCCTAGTTTACGAACACCTCAACAACTAGTATTTTTACAAGCTTTTGCTCAAGGGCTTAACGCACAAGGCTTTCCTCTTTTACCATTGGATAAACTCTCTTTACCTGTTGCTTATGTTCAAGGTTTTGGAGACAGCCGTTCAGGTGGCACAAGCAAATTTCTCTCTTTATTTTTCCAAGATGATATTAAAGTTAGCAACTCATTATTAATTAAAGCAGGCATTCGCTATGATTTAAACCGAGTAACATCACAATCTAAAAACAATGGAAACTTTAGCCCTAGATTAGCTTTTTCTTATAAACCAAAGGGATTTACTAATCTTAATGTACATGGAGCTTATGGTTTATTTTTTAGCTCTCCATTTTTAGGGCCATCAATTCCAGTAAATAGCACTACTTCAAAGAAATTTAATATTGCTGTTGCTGTATTTCCTTTCTCTATAATTCCTTTTTCACTTCCAGGACATAAATTTCCTGATGGGAACACAGTTCCAGCAGCAATAAATTTTGGGCCACAATTTACTCAAATTTTAACGCTACAACCAAATCAAAGAGCTAACTATGCTCAACAAGCCAATTTTGGTTTAGATTATTTTTTCAATGAACAAACTTCCCTATCACTACAATATACTTATGTGCGTGGCATAAGAATTTTTTCTGCCCGCAATGTAAATCCTGTTGTTAGGCCAGTAGCTAATAACCCTGTTGCAAGTCTTTTAACAGGTCGTGTTGATCCTAATAGAGGAGATGTTTTTGAGTTTGAAAATGCTTTTGATAGCTACTTTAATGGGTTTACTGCTTCTTTTAAACAGAAATTTAAAAACCGCATTAACTTGTTAGCTAGCTATACATTCTCTAAAGCAATAGATAATTTTATTGATTTTCGTATTGAATCAGGGTTACTTGAACTAGTAGATTCATTTAAGCTAAGAGATGAACGTAGTTTATCATTACAAGATGCTCGAAATCGTTTTGTATTATCTGGAGTTGTAGATCTTAGTTATGGGCAAAATAGGATCTTAAAAGGAATGCAACTTTCTACTATTATTACACTTAACTCAGGAAGACCTTATAATTTGCTTGCAGGTGTAGATCTTAATGGAAGTGGTGATAATCCTCCTGGAGATCGTCCTTTTGCCAATGGAGTTAGTATAGGGCGCAATCTTGGAATTACACCAGGTTTTGCTAATGTAGACCTAAGATTAACTCGCAAAATTACCTTTAAGGAAAAATATAGCATTGAAGGAACTTTTGAAGCTTTTAATCTTTTTAACAGAGTAAACATCAGCGATTTTGACCGAACATTCCCACCTGATGCTAAGGGTAACTTTGCCTTACCTCCTCTTGAAGGTGGGCGCTATATTGTGACTAAAGATAGATTTCGAGGTGCTTTTCCCTCTAGACAACTTCAATTAGGGTTTCGCTTTAGCTTTTAACAGTTTTAGAACATAAAAATTAAACCCATAAAATCTACTAAGACTTTATGGGTTTAATTGCAAAACTTCAGATTTTAACAGTCTTTTGGCTCCCAGAGTTCGATCTTGTTTCCCTCTGGATCTGAGATCCAAGCAAATTTACCATAATCATATTCTTCTACTTCGCCTATTTGTTCAATTCCCTTACCTTTTAACTCCTTTAGCAATTCTGCTAAATTCTCAACTCTATAGTTAATCATAAAGTTTTGTTGGCTTGGGTTAAAATATTTTGTATCTTTTGGGAATAATGACCATACTGTAACTTCTGTTTTTTCTGGATTTTCTAGTTCTCTTGACTTAAAAGAAGCTGAACCATGGCTTTCCATTGGGATTCCAAGATTTTCTTCATACCATTTATTAAGTTCTTTTGGATTTTCAGACTTAAAAAATACTCCACCTATCCCTGTAACCTTCTTCATACTTTCTCCTGTATTTCCTATTCTTAGGATTTAATTTTATCTTGTGACTAGTTGCTATTTGTTTTACTGCTTTTTCGGTATATTTTCACCTATTTTACTTCACTGTTTTACACTTTGCAACTAATTAGTCCTTATTGACAAGGTTTTTGGAAAGGGTTTAGGTTGCATTAGCAAACACAAAATTTTAGAAATTTTTTGTTGAAACTTGCTAACTAGCCCTAAATATCTGGTTAATAACTTAAAAAATTTATCAAACAACTTTTTTCTACATTTATTTTGTTTTACTGTCTCATTGCCATTGCTACATCGTAAGCCATCATTGCTGCACCTATAACACCAGAATCATTACTTAAGCTTCCTCCTACAACTTGGCAATCTGCTAAAAGAGGAGCAAAACAATATTTTGCAGTTGCTTCTTGAATAGCACTAAGAAGAAAATCTCCAGCAGCCATAACAGGCCCACCTAATACCACTATTTCTAAATTTAGTAAATTCACTACATTAGCTATAGTCATTCCTAGGTAGTTAGCGGTTTCTAGTAAAATAGTACGAGCAAATTTATCTCCATTTCTTGCCGCATCCACAACATCCTCACAAGTAAGCTTTCCTGTCATTTTAGGAGCAAGAGAAGAGAGTGTAAAACAAGGATCTATAAAAATTTGTTCTCTAGTTCGCCTAACAATATTTGGCCCAGAAGCTATTGTTTCTAAACACCCTTGTGAGCCGCAACTACAATCTAGTTGCTCACCTCCTATTTTCATATGGCCAAATTCTCCAGCAAATCCTCGCACTCC
The DNA here is from genome assembly GCA_039812885.1 of Blastocatellia bacterium. GTDB lineage: Bacteria > Acidobacteriota > Blastocatellia > Chloracidobacteriales > JADJPF01 > JADJPF01. The sequence continues at coordinate 89,131 of JBDIBI010000001.1, read as the reverse complement.
ATGTTGAAGTTGTCCATTAAGAACAAGTCCACTTCCAATTCCAGTACCTAAATAAACATAGATAACATCACTCATATTTAGAGCTGCCCCACAACGCCATTCCCCATAAGTAGCAGCGTTTGCATCATTATCAATAATTACTGGCAAACCAATAGCTTGTACTAACTCATGATGAATATTAATAGTGGAAACATCTGGCAAATTAGGCAAAACTTTAACTTGTTGTGATTGATAATCTACTAGTCCTGAAACAGCTAACCCTAGTGCGGCAATTGGCAAAGGTGCTTTAGACTTCATTTCTTTTGCTAAATCTATTAACTTATCAACTAAAGCCCTTCCATTAATAAGTTCTGTAGCAACTCGATTTTGTTCAACAATAGTCCCAGAAGTATCTACCAAAGCTATTCTTGTAGAGCGTCCTAGATCTATACCTATATAAAGTACATTATCCATAAAAATTCTTACTTTCTGCTAGTAATTATAATTAATTTAGTTAGTTATAGTGGATTAGCTTATTTTGCTTTTTGTATATGTTTAATTGCCCAAAAAGCTTTTGCCCTTACACCTTCATCTTCATCAATACGTAAGCGATTTTCTAAAGCAGGTAAGGCTTGTGCATCTGCTAGTTCCCCTAAAGCTTGAGCACAAGCAAATCTAACATTTGCATCTGACCGAGAAAGTGATTCTAACAAATCTTGACAAGCACGAGTATCTTTTAATCGTCCCAAAGCTAAAGCAGATTCACTAGCAAGTAATGTATTAGGATTATTTAAAGCCTCTAATAACATTGGAACTAATTCAACACTGCCTAAATGTCCTGCTGTAGCAGCAGCAAATCTAGCAGAATCATAGTCTGCTGCTTTTATAGTCTGCTCTAATTGAAGTTGCACTGCCGCAGTAGCAGCACGACCAAACCGCGAAAGTGCAGCACTAGCAGCAGCTTTTACACGAGGATGTTTATCTCTTAATGCCTCGGCTAAAGCTTCTATAGCTTGAAGATCTGCCGAGTATTTTAATTTAGAAATTGCATCTATTTTGATTTCCTCATTTTCATCTTTTAACAACTCAAAAGCACTACTCTTTTGCTTAATTTCAAAAACTAATGTTTGGCAAATGCTGTCATGTGAAATAGATGAATGATCATCAATAGATACATTTACCTTCTTTGACCAAACAATTGTCCCTGTGTTGGTATCAAAAAGTTGTGCTGCAATATAAAGCTTATCATCTACAGAAATAAAGCTAGGTATAAGTATTGCGTCTACACCAAGCTCATTCCCTACATCACTTAAGTTTACTTCCTTATTTAAGTATTTAAGTACTTGGCTAGCAGGACGAACAGAGAGAGATTTAAATTTTGCAAATTCATTAATCAAGGTTTCTAGCAAAGATAAGCCCCAATCTGAATCATAAAGTCCACCTAGCTTTTTAGGAGGTAACACAGCTAAGCTTTTATGTTGGCCTACAATTAAAGGAAAATCATCTTCCTGTAAGTTACTATCTATGGATAAGTTACCTGAAGCTCTTGCTACAGGTACATCTTTACTAGGTTCTTTGCTAGATTCTTTGTTAGGTTCTTTGTTAAGTTCTTTGTCTGGCTCTTTTTTCTGGGTTAAATTTGCATTATTTGGAGTTGGTTCTTTTGCAGTGCTAGGTAGAGATAAACCCAATAGACCTGCATTCATAGGAGGAGCAGGTTTTGACACTCTTCTTAAAGACCTAGGCAATAGCTTATCTAACCAACTTATTCTAGCTTGTTCTACAGGAGCAAATGGTTTAATAATTCCATCTGGCACATCTTTGTTAGTGGAAGCCTCCGTACCAATATATTTTAGATCTTGAATCATTTCAGGCATTGATTGATAACGTTTATCAGCCTCTTTTGCCATTGCTCTATCTAACACTTCTTGAAAGCCTGGTAAGATATTGGCATTTATTTCAGATACAGGACGGGTGGTTTCTTTACAAACGGCTTTAATAATTTCTAATGGGTCTTTTCCAGTAAAAGCTTTTACTCCTGTTGCCATTTCATACAAGACAGTGCCAAAAGAAAAAATATCACTTCTTCTATCTATTCGCTCCCGTCTAGATTGTTCTGGAGACATATAAGCTGGAGTTCCTGGTGTCTCTATTATTCCCATCATATCTAAGCGTTGAGTTAAAGAATCTTTTTCATAAATATTTTTTGCTAATCCAAAATCCAGTACTTTAGCCTGACCTCGTGGAGTAATCATTATATTTTGTGGTTTTATATCTCGATGAACAATACCATGATCATGAGCACTAGAGAGCGCATCCGCAACTTGTAAAGCTATTGATATTAATGTGTTATTAGCTAATGGCTGATTGTTTATAGCTTGTTTTAGAGTTTTACCTTCAATGTATTGCATGACGATGAAAAACTGATTATCTTTTTCTTGAATTTCATAAATCATACAAATATTGGGATGATCTAGAACTGATGCTAATCTTGCTTCACGAGAAAATCTTTTTCTAGCAGTATCATTACTTAACAACTCACTGGAAAGTAATTTCAAAACAACAGTGCGATCTAGTTGATTATCATGAGCTTTATAGACTTGCCCCATACCACCTTTGCCCAATATTTCAAGTATTTTGTATTGAGCAACAGTTTTTCCAATCATTGAACTTTCTGCCATTAAATCACCTCACTCTCAGCTAGTTTAGATTTATTTTAGATCTCTGCTAAAAAAGCCCTCTTTTCCCAACAATATATCGAAAAATAACTAATGTTTCTAGCAGAAAGTCTTGTGCAGACAAGAGATTTTGATTAGTTTTTTATAAACTGTCCATATTTATGTTTTAATAATGGATTTTTTTGAAGTGCTGTTTCTAAAAGCTCTTTTGACTGTGTTAACAGCTTTTCTTGCTCTAAATTAGCTTTCTTTGACTCTAATAATAAAAGCAATCCTTTTATAGCCATTGCTTCTAAAAGCTTAGGATTTAACTCTAAAGCTTTTTCTGAGGCTAAAATACCATTTCGTATCTCTAAAGAAGCATCTTCTTTATTTGCCATTTTATATTCAGCCGTTTTATAGAAACATTCAGCTAACTTCATTCTAGTCTCAGCATTTTCAGGATTTAGTTCTAAAGATTTATTTAGATTATCTTCTGCTTTTTTGAAAAAATCTTTTGGAGAAAGTTTCTTTATAATCTGATTACAACCAGCTAACATTTCTGTTTCTCCCAATCTAAGATAAGCTTCAGGGCTTTTAGAATTGAGTTCCAATGCTTTTTCAAAAATACTTCTAGCTTCTTCAAGCTTCTCTGTAGCATCCAAATTTTTACTTATGCTATATTCACAGGCTACTAAAACAGCTTCTCCTTTAAAACGATACATATCAGAATATGAACCTAAGCTAATACCCTTTTCAAACTTTTCTAGAGCATTATTTACAGAATCAGTTGGATCTTTTCCTATAGCCATTTCATATCTAGCTTTTGTACGAAGAGCAATTCCAGAATTGTTATAAGGAAAGGAATGATTGGGATTTATCGCCATAGCTTCTTTGTAACTAGCTATTGCAGATTCTAGCCATGTAGATGGATCCATACCACATAAAACTTCATATTCTCCTTTTATCTCATAAGCATTGCCTAAGGCATTATAATAAATAAACTCACCTTTATTAATTTCCATAGCTTTTTTGTAATTTTCTATAGATAAAAGCAAAGACTTTGTAGCATCAAGCCCTTTGCTCATCTCATAACGGCCTTTCATCCAATAAACATCACCCACGTTCTTATAGATTATTCCATAACTAACAGTCATATTTAGTGCTTTGCCATAAGCAGCTAGAGCGTTATCTAGTGTAGGTCTAGGATCGATCCCTTTAGTAAGTTGATAACTGGCTTTTCTATAATAAGTAGTACCTAAATAACCATATGGAATAGAAACTAGTTGAGAATCATATCCTTGGTTATTTTTCTTTCTGCTAACAATTTCTATAGCTTTTTGAGATGATTCAGCAGATTTATCTAGTGCTAAAGGTTCTTCTCCTTTCCTAACTTGGTATAAACCTAAAGTAAAATATATTTTTGCCTTACTTATATAAGCATTTTTACTATCTGGATCTGCTATTAATGCTTTATTACAAGCATCTAGTGCATCTTGCATTATAGTTTCCGGTGATTTCAATTTATCCAAAAGAAGTTCCATTAAGCGTGCATTTCTCTCTGCTTCTGATTCATAAAGATCTGCATCACTTCGCCCAATATCTATTGCTTGTTGATAAGCCTGTTTTGCTAAATCAAACTGCTTGAATGCTTCTTCATAGTTATTTTCTTTTGCTGCTTTATTAGCCATTTCTTGATATATTTTTCCTTCAAGTTTTTTTGCTTCATAAAGCCAAGGAGATTCTTCATAAGATTTGATAGTTTTTTGCAACGCTATATCATATTGATCTTGATAAAAAGCTATTAATGCTTCTACATAGAGATGTTTATTACTTCCTTGACTACCTAAGGTTAGGTACTTAATAGCTGGATCACGATAAAGTTTTGTTAGTTTTATATGTTCTTTTTCTTGTGTATTTTTATCAAATAAATTTTTTAGTTCTTGGTTTAGTTCCTGATATATTTCTCCTAAGGCATAACCTAAAGCATAAGCAGTGTCTTTTGTTTTATAATCACTATTCCAAGCTTGTTCTAAGTGCCATTTAGCTGTTTCATAATCTCTTAAAGCAATATAACCACAACCTAAAGCATAGTGTCCGACAGCTTGGGTGGATTTGCCGCCTAAATCCATTTTTTCTTTTATATTATTAATTCGGATTTCTACTAATGTTTTGCTACTCTGCACATTACGTAAAGGTAAAGTATTAGCATAGTGTAGAATTTGTTCTATTTCTTTTACTTCTTGCCCAAAAGTTTGTTCAGCTTTTTCTCTTTCTGCAACCACCAAGCTGGTGTAAATCCACATTCCTGTTGAAAACATTACAATTAATGTAGCTGCTGATAAAAGAACTACTCTAGCTTTATGTTTTTTTACTAATTTTTTTATCTTGTATATTTTTGAAGATCTTGCCGTTATTGGTGAGCCATCTAAATATAATCTTAAGTCTTCAGCTAAAGCTTTTGCTGATTGATAGCGATTTTGAGGATCTTTCTCTAAACATTTCATCACTATAATTTCTAAATCCTCTGGAACACTATCATTTAACTGCCTTACTTTTACAGGTTCATCTTGGGTAATTTTAAGAATTACTTCAAAGTAATTTTTGTCTTTAAAAGGAGGGACACCTGTTAGAAGCTCATATAAAGTTGCACCTAAGCTATAAACATCACTACGACGATCTAAAAGACTAATTTTCCCTTTTGCTTGTTCAGGAGACATATAAGAAGGTGTACCTAATATAGCACCAGCTGCTGTGCTACCAGCCTCGCCAACTTCACGTGCTAGCCCAAAATCTAATATATAAGGCCACCAACCTTTTTCTTCACTGCTTTCTAGTAGGATATTTGATGGTTTGATATCTCTATGAATTAAACCTTGTTTATGAGCCGCATGCAGGGCTTCAGAAACTTCTTTTATAATTCTTACTTTCTGTTCTAAAGTTAATATTTCCGTAGCTTTATCTAAAGAAATACCATCAATATATTGCATTGCAATATAAGGTTTTTTTAAAAATTCACCTATTTCATGGATCTTGCAAATATGCTGGTGCTCTATTTTGGCTTGGATTCTTGCTTCTCTTATAAAACGATCCACTAGATCTTGCTCATCATCTAAAACAAATTTTAGTGCTACAGCCCGATTTAATTTTGGATCTATAGCTCTAAATACCTTTCCCATTCCTCCTACTCCAATAAGCTTAAGCTCTTTATAACGATCCCACTTTCTTAAGGCTGTTTCTTCGTCAGAATCTTCTCCAAGCTCACAAGTTGGTGAAGTTGCAAAAGACTCATTAAAATTAGTCTTCTTAGTAGAATCACTAATCATCAATGTAGCTTGTTCTAAACTGTTAGGTTTAATGGTTAGCTCTTCAGAACCAATAGACCTAAATCCACGTCTTTGAGAACTACTATTTTCAGAAATAGAAGAAGCTTTTATACTTTCATATTTAACAGTATTTACATTACGTGTATTAATTAATGTAAGTTCACCTGAGGGATTTTTTTCTCTTTTAATAGAAGGATTTTTATCGTCAATAGGAATAATATCAACTAGTTCAGGGAGATCTTCAGACAAAGTTTCGGTTGAGACTTCTCTAACAATTATATTTGGTTTTATATCTGCAATAAGTATAGCTAATGCATTTTCATCAATTAATCCCATCTGTAAAAGTCTGGCTATTTGATAACCCCATTTTAAAACTTCTTTAGAGGTTGGATCAATTTTAAGAGTAGTTTCTTGTACACAATCTTCTTCTAGTAATAAACCTTTTTCTATCGCCCTTTTAATAATAAAATCTTCTTGTTCTCTATTCATAACTGCTTCATATGACTGACACCAAAAGCATAACTAATGGTTTTTATTAATTAATAATAAGCATGTTAATACAGAACTTTGATTTGACATATAAAATAATTGTCTAACTTTTAAAAATTAAGTACAAGATTGTTGCCAAACCTAGCTTTCAAATAGTATATTGCAACACCTTTTGCTTTCTATAAGTTTTAGAAATTTTATCTTTTAGTAACATAACCAAAATGTATAATGCTATGAGGTGTTTATAGAGACATTTATGAAAGAATATATAATCATAAATCACCTAATTGGCTCAAAAGCAGGCCAAGTTGAAGGTTTTTTAATCGCCAACTTTTCAGAAATAACCATAGGACGTGCATCTTCCTCAATTATCAGATTTGATCAACAAAAAGATACAATGATTTCCTCAAATCACGCTAAAATCATAATTTCTAATAACCCAAAGCGATTCCTCTTATTAGACCTTAATAGCCGCAACGGCACATTCATCAATAAACGTCGAACAGTTGGAGAAACTAAGCTCAAAGTTGGAGATATTATTCAAGCAGGATTGGATGGCCCTGCTTTTGAATTTGATTTAAGCCCCCGTCCTAGTGGGCTAGCTAGCCATATTCCTAGTTCTGGGCCATTAAAACGAATGGTAATTTCTCATTTGCTAGGATCAAAGACTGGTCAAATAGATTATATTTCCCTAAATGATTTTCGTGAGCTAACCTTTGGACGAGGCGATAGCTCAATGATTAAATATGACCCTTACCAAGAATATATGCTTTCTCGTGAACAAGCTAAAATAACTCCTAATCCAAAAAATCTTAAAGAATTTATTCTCACTGACTTAGATAGTCTTAACGGCACTTACATTAATAAAGCAAAGTTGTTAGGTTCTTTACCTCTAAAGTCTGGAGACATAATTCAGTTTAGTAAAGACGGCCCTGTTTTTAAATTTAGTATTGAGTAAACACTTAAAATATCTCTCTTGGAGGAAAAATGAGACTACAAAATAAAGTCGCTTTGATAACAGGTGGCGGCTCAGGCATTGGTAAAGAAATTTCCCTGCTCTTTGCTCGTGAAGGTGCTAGTGTAGCTGTAAATGATCTTGTTGCCGAATCAGCAGAAAAAACTGTTCAGGCTATGGGTGAGCTTGGCAATAATGCATTAGCCATTCCAGCAGATGTTTCTGATAGTGAACAAGTAAAAAATATGTTTGCTAAAGTTCTAGAAAAATATGGAACCATTGACATATTAGTTAATAATGCTGGTATTGGAGAAGTTAGCGCTCAACAAGGAGATGCTCTAGCTAGAATAGCTGAAAGCCAGTTTTCTGAAATGTTTGAAGGAGAAATTAAAACTCATTGGAATATAACCCAAAACTTATCGGACGCAGATTGGGATAAAATGCTTAAAGTGCATCTTTATGGTACATTTTATTGTACAAGAGAAGCATTAAAAGTAATGTCTGCAAAGAAATACGGTAGAATTGTCAATATGGCTTCAATCGCAGCTACATTAGGGTTAGAGTCTTCTCCACATTATTCAGCAGCTAAAGCAGGAATTATAGGGTTTACTCGTGCTGTAGCTCGTGAAGTTGGTGCACAATCAATCAATGTTAATGCCATAGCTCCAGGCTTAATTGAAACACCAATGACAGAAGTATTTTCCCCTATGCTTAAACAAGCTTGGGCAATGTCAACTCCAGCCAAAAGAAATGGTCAACCCCAAGAAGTTGCAACAGTAGCACTTTTTCTAGCTAGTGAGGAAGGAAGCTTTTTTACTGGACAAGTTCTTAGTCCTAGTGGTGGAGCTTGGATGCCGTAATTAACAATATATGCTCGTTTTATAAACCCCAGGTTGCACTCGTTTTTTATAAACCCCAGGTTGCGCTCGTTTTACTCGCTAAAACCTGGGGCTAATATGGGTTGAATCTTTTAGAGTTGAACTATTTTAGAGTTGAACTATTTTAGTAATTAACTCTTTTTAATACAGATTATTATGAAAAATTGCAATTAGTTTAACTATGCCTTCCTTATATTTTTAGAAGGGGACTTCTACTTCACGCACAGTAATATTATATTCAATACCATCTATGGTTAAGGTATTGTTTTCTCGTGAAGTAAATTCATCAAACCATTTCTTACCTAACATAATTGCAAATTTTGTCTTTTGCATATCACTTCTGAGTGTGACTAATTCTCTTTTTAGCTTTATAACCATATCATCTAACCACTTAAGTTGCTCTTGCTCTGGCAAACTAGCAGCCTGTTCTTGATATAGCTCAAGCCCTTTCTTAATAAGCATTCCAGGAGGATTAATTGCTTTACCATCTTTCATCTTAGTACGAATTTCATCTACTTTTGGAAGTGAAGAATGTTTTGCAATTTTGATTTCAAATTCTTTAGCAAAGTATCTGTCAGTAGCTTCTTGCTTCTCTGTTGGAGGAGCATAACCATTTCGAGTAATTCCATTAGTCTCTAAGAATGCTTCTTGCTCAGGAGTATAAGATGTTTTTTGTAGCTTTGTTCCTTCTGGATCTAGTTCATTCTTTAAGAAATTAAATACTTTAATTTTAGCTTCTAACTCTAACTCTTGATAAGATTTACGACAGATATCTGTAGCAGAAGTTTTACCTTGAGCAATTGCTCGATTCATTATTGGAATTGCGTCTAGTTTAAGGGTATAAACTTTGTCTAGATTATCACTTGACCAGTTTTCTTCTGCTCCTATTACTCCTTCTTGTTGTAACTTATTAAAGGTTGATTCAGAAATAGAAACAGGTAAAGCTAACACATTTAAAAATCCATCTCTAACTAAAGAATAATTTCTATAGATCCAAGTCTTGAAATTTTGATCAAACCCATGTTCTTGATAACCTTCTTTTAACTCAACAGTTCCATTTATCTTTGCTCTAATTGATAAATTTAGCTTTGTACTATTCCAAGTTAGTCCATCTAAAGGACATTTTACTATCCCCTCATGAACAAATTTTGGATAGCCTTCTTTTGTCTTAGTAGGTATACCTATGCGTTTATAGTTAAAGTCCTCATGGTAAGGATAAAAGTAAGCGTTTTTATCTGCCATCATTAACTCCAAAAGATCCAACAAACAAAAGGCATCTGGAGCAGGCAAATATTTAGTGTCTCGGCCTTGTTTGAAACGCTCATCCACAGCAGTAATTGCAGCTTGAATACTAGCTTCTGCTTTACCATATTCAGCATTGGTAAAAGCATTGTTGACTTCATTGATAAAAGCTTTATCCCCTAAACATGCAAGTACATCTAAAGCTGAATCTGTTTTTGTCTTTTGCGTTAAAATTACTGATGCAGCATAAGCAGCTTTTACAAAAGGCTCTACCTCAGCATTATTTCCTTTAACTGTATCATCTGTAAATGTTACTTCAGTTGATCCTTTTAAGAAATTATCTGCTAAAACATAAATGCGGTTATCAGACCCTTTTGTAGGAGAATACCTAATTTGTTGAGTGCTATTAGGTTGATAGAGATTAATAGAATTGCCATTAACACTAAAAATTACACCTAGTGAAGAGGTACAATCAAGATCTACCATTTGTTTTAGATCTCGTTCTCTAGCATCAACTAAAAAGCTTTCCATTGAAAGGTTAAAGGCTTTTAGGTCACGAGAGTGAACTAGCATTCCACCAAAACGTTCTGCCATATCACTCATTAACTCTTTATTATAGTAATCTCCATAACCAACTAACATTACAGAAGATAAAGAAGCTTCTATATTAGCAATAGCTTTATGAATATCAGCATATTCTTTTTTGTAATTACTTACACAAGGGTATCCATCCGTAAAAAAGCAGAGTGCAAAATTAGGACTAATTACAGCTAAATCATTAATTACATTTTCTGTATCTAGTAGAATTTCTGAAAAACAGGTACAACCTAAAGTGGTTCTATTAGCATTAATAATATCTTCAACAGCTTTATAATCACGTTCTTCACTAACCCTAAAGCCTTTGAGCATAAACTGAAATTGGGTTTCACTACTAAACCAACCTAAAGTAAGGGTATCCCCTGAAGGAATAGTTCTAGCACGATCAATAAGATCATCTGCTAGATCAGATAGTAAGTTGTACATTGAGCCACTTCTATCATAAATCCAAATATGATTTAAGGTTTCTTTTCTGCTTGCCTTTTCCTGCTGAGGCACAACTTGTTCATATAAGTAGAGGTTATCTTTTATCTTTAAATATCTCATTAAATCCTCCTAAAATTGGTTACAAGTTTTTTAATTTCAATTTATATTTTGGCGAGATTATCGAAATAAAAGCGAAATGTCAAGCACTATTATAATTAGCTCAAGGTTTTAAACTCTTTAAGTATATTAGCCTGGGATTTTAGCAAGTGAAATGAGTACAACCTCAGGTTAATTATGTAAGCAATATAAATAGTAATAATAAAGCAATGGAGCATTAAATAATATACTATCCAAGCGATCTAGTAAGCCACCATGTCCAGGAATAATTGAGGCAGCATCTTTAGCTCCAGCACCTCGTTTAATAAGAGATTCAAATAAATCTCCCATTTGGCTAATTATATTCATAACAATAGCCAAACCTATAGCATGCATTAGTGGAAGTGAAGTAAAGAAAGTATATTTGGTAATTAATGCTGCTAAAACAGCACTTAATAAACCACCTATAGAGCCTTCAACGGTTTTTCCTGGAGAAATAAGTGGAACAAGTTTGTGTTTTCCTAAATTTCTACCAGTGTAGTAAGCCCCTGTATCGCTAGCAACAATTATTAAAAAGAATAAGGAAAGTAGCTGACTGCCTTTAGTAGAAGGCATTGCAGTAAATTTAACTCCAATCAAAAAGCTGGCTAGCAAAATAACATAGCAAACACCTAAGAGTGTAGCTGCTACATTATTTAAAACCTTAGAAAAATCTTCTGCTTTTTTGCTTTCAAATAAAGAGTTAACCATCATTGTGGTTAAAAGAATGACTAGAGTAGGAAGGACAAATTTTTCTGGTTCTTTACCTTGAACAAAACCATAAACAATTACAGCAGAAGCTATATATCCTTGGATTTTATGACAATGACAATTTACTTTTTCAGCTAATTGAAAAAATTCCCAAAGAGCTAAAGCTAATACTATGCTAGCTAAGCCTAGGAAAACATAAGGAATTTGACTCCAAACAGCAAAAGTTAGTAGCAAAACAAGCACTAGCCCAGAAATGACTCTTTTCATTTAGCCACCCTTGCAGCTTGTTGTTCTACTGGAGTTAACCCTCCATAACGACGCTCTCGGTTTTGATAATCTAAAATAGCCTCAAAAAGACTTATTCGATTAAAATCAGGCCAAAGTGTATCTACTACATAAATTTCTGTATAAGCAATTTGCCAAAGTAAAAAATTGGAAATTCTCATCTCTCCACTAGTACGTATAAGTAGATCAGGATCAGGTATTTGTGAAGTGTATAGATAATTAGAGATCTCTTGTTCAGAAATTTCTGAAGGATTACGTCCTGAACTTATATAGTCAGCACAAAGTTTGCGAAAAGCATTTACTAATTCGTTACGACCACCATAGTTTAATGCAATATTTAGCACCATTCCTGTATTAGAAGCTGTTTCGGCTTTGGCAAAATTTATTTCTTTTTGTATAGAGCGATCTAATTCTTCAACACATCCAGAAGTAGCAAAACGAATGTTATTTCTTTTTATTTCTGCTAATTCTGATCTGAGAAACTCTTTTAATAAACTCATTAAAGTAGCAACTTCTAAATGTGGACGTTTCCAGTTTTCCACAGAAAAAGCATATAAAGTAAGTGCTTTAAGCTTTAATCTTGCAGCAGTTTCCACTGTAGTGCGCACAGCATTAACTCCTGCACGATGGCCTATTACACGAGGACGACCTCGACGTGCTGCCCAACGCCCGTTACCGTCCATTATAATAGCTATGTGCTGTGGCATTTTTTCTGGATTGATCTGATGTAACAGGAACTCGTCGCGAGAGCCTCGCTCAATAACATCTTCAAAATCGAACATTTACCTATTTTTCCCCATTAAGATTGGCCGCTAGATTATACCAAAGCCTAAAGTAAAAGCGCGATATTAAGTCCCAGAGATTTTCCACTTAAATCTACTTTTTTTGTTTGTTAAAAATCGCGTTTTTTGATATTTAAAAACAAGCAAAAAAATTTGTTAGCAATCGTTCTACAATAAGAATAATTTTTACAATTAACTAAAAGCTAAAAATGAAACATGTCTGGAGTCTAAACCATTATGAGAACAATCACTAAAGAAGGAAAGCTGCGTTCTGCCCGTTTTATTCTTCCTGCTCGAACTTATACAGTAGGAGAATTAATGGAAATTACCGGAATGACACGCCAACAAGTCAGTTACTGGTCAAAACTAGATATAGTAACTCCAAGTATCTCCCAACAATCTGAAAGCACTGGCCCTGGATATAAATCTCTCTATGCTGTTACTGATGTTATTGAGGGATTAATAGTTTCTGAACTAAGACGATCAGGTTTTTCTCTGCAAGCCATTCGTAAAGTAGTAGCAAGATTAAAAGCTGAAGGTATTGAACTTTACGAATCTGCACCCTTTCTGCTTACAGATGGCCGCTCAGTTTATTATGCCTACAGTGATAAGGAAGTAGTAGATCTTTTGCGTGCACATCGCCAGCAACTCTTGCTTTTATCATTAGAAGAGCAATTAGGGAAAGTGCCTGATATTCGTAAAGCAGCCTAATAGCTATTGCTGTTAGCAAACATTTGTCTCTACTTATTTAAGGAGAATTTTACATGTCCACCGTTATTGCAATTGCTAACCAAAAAGGTGGTGTTGGCAAGACTACTACAGCAGTAAATCTTGCTTCTTTCTTGGCTCAACCGCAATCAGCTAAACAATCGGCTCGTGTATTAATTGTAGACTGCGATCCTCAAGGCCATATAGGACGTTCTTTTGCTATTGATTCTAATGCTATAGAAAAAACTCTTTACAGCGCTTTACTAGGGCGTTGTGAACCAGCAGAAGCAATTAGAGAGGTTCGTGCTAATTTAGATATTTTACCAGCTAACCGTGAACTTGCTATAGGTGAAATTGAATTGCGTGAAGTAATCAATCGTGAACGTCGATTACGCCAAATGCTTTCTAAACTAACAGTTTATGACTATATAATTATTGATTGTCCTCCAGGATTAAACCTTTTAACTATCAATGCTTTAGCTGCTGCTCAAATAGTATTAATTCCTGTATCTACTTGGCTAGCTCTTACAGGTATTGGAGATTTGGCCGAAGTGCTAGCTGAATTAGTTCGTGAATTTAGCTTAAATGTAACTATTTATGCAGTGCAAACTTTTTTTCGTTCTGGTGTTAGAGAATCTGAGTCATTAAGAGAAAGACTTAAATCTGACTTTGGATCAAACTTACTTAATTCTACTATAAACCTTAATACTGCTATTTCTACAGCTACAGCTGAAGGTCGTCCAATTATAGATTACCCAAACACAGCAGGTTATGTGGACTATGCTCGGCTAGCTAAGGAGGTTGCTACACGTGTCGCAAAAGAAGACAAAGCCACCCGCAAAGTCCGTAAAGGCTGAGCAGAAAAAGGCTGAAGTAAAAACAGAATCTATTGTAGCAACAGAGTCTTCTATTCGTAATTCTCCTGCTACTCGCGCTCTGCGTTTCCTTTTAGGAAAAGAACCTTATACAAATGAGCAAGAGCAGGAAAACTTAATATCTACGTCTAGTGAACCTACTAATGTAGTGACTTCTAATGTTGCTAGTTTAGAAGCTAACTCAAATATTATTAGTCCTGATCAAATCCCTACTTCAATAAGTAGTTTGATCTCTAATCCGATCTCTGCCGTGATCTCTACAGCGATCCCAGTGATCTCTAATTTAGAAGATCAAAAAGTAAATGATCTTGATTCGATCGAAGATCAAAATCTTGATCTAGAGATCAAAGAAATACCCACGATCGGTGGTTCTAACAGAGCAAGCTCTATTTTAGATAGCTCTGAGAGCCAGCTCACACAGACCTTTTTTAATAATGAAAAGCTCACACAGAGCCAGCTCACACAGAGCCAGCTCCCATTGAGCCAGCTCTCGTTGAGCCAGCTAGAAAAAATACCATTATTTCCAGAAGCTACACCTAAAACACCTATTCCAGAACTTGAAGAGCAAGTTATTGAGATTCCTCTACCTTCACGCTCAACACCTTTAGGAAAACGCCAAGCAAGTACAATTTCTGTAAATTGGAGAACGGTAGAACATACTAGAATCCCTCAGGTTGTTTTTGATGAAATATTACCTCAATTACCGCCTATGGCACAGACACCTTATCTTCAACTATTACGGTTAACTCTTGGATTTCAAAGAGATAGTTGCCATATTAGTTTAGAAGCCTGGGCAACTAGATGTAATCAATCCTTAGCTTCTATTAAACGGCAAGCTTTGTTCTTACAACAACGTGGACTGCTTAAAAAAGAAAGTGTAGTCTTTGGTGGAACAGCTCGTGGATCATATTTTTGCCCTGTTATTCCTGGAATTCTTAATGATGACTCTATAAAAGAGGCCCCTTTAACTTCTTTAGAAAAGAATAAAGATAAACAGAGCCAGCTCACACAGAGCCAGCTCTCGTCAAGCCAGCTCACACAGAGCCAGCTCACACAGAGCTACATGAAAGATCATGATCATGATCTTAGAAATAAAATAGATCATCATGAAAAGCAGGTGATGATGACTTATCAAGAGTTAACAGGAAACCGTCCAACCCTAGCAGATTTATCTTCATACCGAAAGATATCCTATTTGGGGGCAGATGAAATTCTTGCCAATATGCAGCAAATCTATGACCGTAGCTCAGAGCCTATTGGATCGTTTGCCTACTTTGCCAAGGCGCTAGTAAAGGCCAGCCAAGAACAGTACCGCAACCGCAATACACAAAAACGCAACCTTGAAAAAATCATTGAGCGCATCCGCCAAAGCCGTATAGGTGGTCGTGCCTCAGTTTCAGATTTGATAGAAGAAATTAAAAGAGCTTGTGTTCGTGACAATGTCAATTACAATAATGATTTAGTAAACGAAATATTGGGAATTTCATAGAAACTAAACAGATAAGTTAACAAAGTAAGGTTAAGAAAGAATATTATGGATAAAAAGAATGAAGACTTTAAGAACAAATTCTTTACAGATTTGCTAAAAGAATACCAACAAGTCCCTGGCTATGAAGCTGCTTATGAAAAGTGTCCTGAGTGTGAAAGGTTAGTTCCAGTCTCAGAACTAGAAGCCTTTGTTGGCATTTGTGGTTGGTGTAGAGGTTATTATTTAAGAGATGAACTGAAGTTTGACCGTTAAGTACTAAAATGGCCTTAAAACAACTTTTGAAACTCGTCTAGGGGAATAAGTCAACTTTTGACAACTTGCTAGTAAAATGAGCCTCCTAAAGCTTTCTAGAGGGATTTATAGAAACCCCCTCCTGCATTCTGCACTAAAACTTCCCAAATTTTTACACAATTTTACACAAAAAGCTTTTTAATAAAAAATAACACACTCTACACAGTAGTACATTTTGCTAAATCAAAAGTTAGTCTTTTTCGGTTAAATTTTTGTCAAAAACAAAACATTGTTTTACAGCTTTAACTAACCATTTGGCGGTTTCTTCTGATAATAAATGGCTAAATTTTATTACCTTTCTGTTTCCAATTACTATAAAGTCAATCGCTGAATCGCCAGTTTTACTAGGTATCAGGCTTTTTGCTTCAAATTCATCTAATTCAGAAATGCTCATTCTTTCAGAAGAATTACCAAAACAAGAACTTTTCTCTAAAGTAAAGTCTTGAGAGTTAAGAATTATTTTTTGTGTCAATGTTGCATTACGTAAAGAAACATATAGCACTGCCAAGCCTATAATAGACACAATCAATGTGGCTGATAAATCTTTTCCCATTATAAGTACAGGGATTATGCCTATCATAATTAGTATTGTTGAGGAAAAGATTGCTTTGCAAATAGATTTATTAAATCCTTGTGCTGGAAGAATAAAGATACTTGTATTGTCTTTAGGGTTTATATCATACAAGATATTAGAACTGTTAGGTTCAGAGGGCAAAGAAGATACGTTAGTTAGATTATTAAGCTTTTGCAAACGAGTTTGTAAATTATCTGTCAAAGTGCTAGCTGGGCGGTAGATTTCCATTTGTTGACTTGTGTCTAGCAAACCAACATTAATAAAAGTGGCAAGCTTTTTGGCTTCTTGTCTGGCAAGTTCATAGTTTTTAAAGAACTCCAGTTTTATAGATTTATTAACATTTTTTAGATGGATTTTAGGTAAATAAATTACTGGGTTTCCTTTGTCTTGGTAAGTAATTTGTTTGGCCACTTCTATAGAGTCTACATCTTGAAAATTATATACCTTCTTTCTTAAAGGGAAATAAAGCCCCCACCAAATAGTGATTGTTCCTTCTTGTTTGTTTGCCATAACAGTCGGATGTTGAAGAATTTGTTGAATACCACAATATAAAGAAACTAATAATATGGCAACAAAACTAGCAACAAAACGAGTTGTACAATGGGTTGAAGCAATTAATAGAAATATTGAAAACAATGATATCAATAAGCAAAAAGAAAAAGAAAATAGCCTCAAAAGTTGTTTTTGAGGCAGGATTTCAAGTGTGGTTATAGGTTCTTTTGGTATTGTTTGTAAATTGTGTGAACAACCTTGTTCTTTGACGCTAAAAGTGTTTTCTTGATAGCATTGCTCACATTGGAAAGGTTCATTTTTCAATTTAGATTTAGAGTTAATCATATGTAACCCCAAGTATTTCTGAGTTTTTTAATCCGTTTTTCAGCTTAATGGCATTATACACTAAGGGTTGTTTTGAACTTTTGGACTATTTAGGGACACAAATATCACTTCTGGACTAAGTTTCAAATTAATTGTAGATTGTTTGTCTTTAGTTTTTATGTGTTTAAACAATTTGGGCTTTATTAAAATCTAGTTGTACAAAATTAGAATCTTCAAATCTACTGAGTTAAAGTATAATGGCGTATTTATAGTAGAGAAGCGCTGCTTACCACAACCAGACAAAATGTTTTGTCTAGTTGTGATTGTTTAAGGTTTATTAATAATTAATGTTATAGAAAACTATTATTATAAAATGCAAGGTAGCATTAGATGCAATATTTGATATTGAACTTTAATTCTGATTTTAATACTTAAATCAAAAATCCTTATATTATTTTGGTAAAACAGGAATTAGATTTTTTACTCTTGCCCCTTTTAATACATCAGCCTTAGGATCAAGTTGTAAAAACTTCCCACCTGCATGACGACAAGCTTCATGAAAGCCAAACATTTGACTAGGCGAGATTAAGCTAACTACATAGCCTCGAATACGAGCATTCTCTAAAAAACCTGTTGCTATATCTACAGCACTAAAAATAGGAATAGTTACACCATCATTAGTCTCAAAAGCATACACTCCATCACTGAGTTCTCTTTTAAGATAGTAGAATATTTGACTAGCAACCATATCTGGAGGAGCAGACATATCATTTTCCTTGTAAATGTGATTTTTAATAACAGTAGTTTAACTGGTAAAAACCATTTTGTATAGTCTAAGACTACAATAGAAGTTAAGGATAAGAGAAGTTAAAGACCCTGAGCAAAAGCCCAGGGTCAAATAAATTAACCATTTGATGGATCTGGAGTTGTAGCTGTTGGCATTGTTCCTGGATCAGCTTCATCAGCCTTAAAGATTTGAGTTACTTGGTTGACAATGTTTTGATCATTTATGATTTCCCCAACTTCACGATTGTTCATAAGTCCACCACTACTAAAGTTTTGTGAACCAAGAAAGACTTGGCTGTTGTCAGCAACAATTGCTTTAGTATGTAGATAGAGGCGATTAAACGGTTGTGCAGTAATACCAGCAGCTTGTAACTGTTGAACTGCCTTTAAGTTCTTAGCATTTGGTGTGGTTGAATGACCAGCTGTACCAGCTACTAACACATGTACATCAACGCCACGCTGTTTGGCTGTAATTAAGTGCTGAATAATGGTTGGATCGTAGAGTTCTTGATTGTAAACATAAAGACTAGTCTTAGCACTATCAATCAAATCAAGTATATGTTGATTAGCATTATCAGGTGTTACTACTAGGTTTTGGAAGTTAATCCCCTTAGTATCTTGGCGATTCCAGTCAGCATTAAAGAGCGCTTCACCTTCAGAGGCAGTTTGAACCCGTTTGTCCTCAACCCAAAAATCACGGTTAGGTGTAGGACTATTATCTCCTAAACCATTAACAGATAGATTCCCTGTGCCAAATAATGTATCTTTGCCATCAATTACCATAAACTTAGCATGGTCAACACTAAATCCATTATCAAATTGTGGCGGAGTATTTTCTACTTGAATTCCTGCTGATTGTAAGTCTTTTGCTAAGTTAGGATCATTACCAGCAATAGATTTGGTTTCGAGCATAACTCGTACAGTTATACCTCGTTGAGCTGCTTGCTTTAAAGCATCAATTACTTTTTGATCCGCTAATTGATAGATTTCTACATCAACAGATTTTGTAGCACTGTTAATCGCATTAACAATAGGTGTTGGCCCAGAATCAGGCATTGGATAAAGTGTTACTTCTCCAGGTAATGGAGTTGGAGTCGGAGTTGGAGTTGGGGTTGGTGTTGGAGTTGGAGTTGGAGTTGGAGTTGGTGTCGGTGTTGGAGTTGGTGTTGGTGTTGGAGTTGGTGTTGGTGTCGGTGTTGGAGTTGGTGTCGTTCTAATCTTTAAAATATCAAGTTTAGCTTCTTGATCTACAGGGCTTGAGGCTATTAATGCTTTAAAATCAGCGTCTGATAACTTAGCTAAGTTAAGACCAGCAGTTTTTTGGTCAGCAACAGAGAATTTCGAGAATTTTTCTATTAATGCTTGGTCAGAAAGTTGAGCTACTTTCACAGCGGTCTTGTCAAAAAAGAAAGAAATAGCATCAGGTGCAAGACCATCATCAGCAAGTTTTTTACGTGCAGCTGCTACTTCAGCAGGTGTTGGGCCTGGTGTTGGAGTTGGAGTTGGAGTTGGAGTCGGAGTTGGAGTTGGAGTCGGTGTTGGAGTCGGTGTCGGTGTAGGTGTAGGGGTCGGAGTTGGAGTCGGAGTTGGAGTCGGAGTTGGAGTTGGTGTTGGTGTCGGAGTTGGTGTTGGTGTTGGAGTCGGTGTTGGTGTTGGAGTCGGAGTTGGAGTTGGTGTCGGTGTTGGTGTTGGAGTTGGGTTGTTTAATTTATCTAACTCTTGTTGAAGAGTTTTCAAAGGCATTTTTAGAAGTTGTGCTTGTTTTTCATCACTGAGCAAGCTAAGAGTGTTAAATTGTGTATCTGTAAGTTTAGCAATACGATCTTCAACGACAAGCTGTGCTCTTGGAGATAGATTAGCAAGATCATTAGTAATAAGATTTACAGATAGTTTTGAGAGACGTAAAAGGGTTGTATCGCTCATTTTATCTAAATCTGCTGGATCCATACCTAGAGCAGTAAGAGCTTTTTTAGCTTTTTGTGCATCTTCTGACGTTCCTGGAGATGGTGTAGGCGTAGGACTTGCGCCTTTTAATGCAGCAACCATATCAGGTAAACTTAACGTAGATAATCTCACCTGATCAGCAGCAGGTAAACTACTAAGTTTCTGATAAGCATCTTGTGGAAGAGCATCTATTTTATGAGCAAAGTCTTGTTCTACATGTAAATTCTTTTTGCCCACTGATTTTAGTAGTTCATCACTTAAACCAGCTAATTTACTTGCTTCAGAGTCAGAAATTTTCTTAGCTGTTGTGTGTGAAAATCCCATATCTACAAGACGAGTACGAGCTTCTTGTGCACTGCTATTTGGAGCAGGAGTAGGTGCTGGAGCAGGTGTTGGAGTAGGATCAGGAGTGTTATTTTCTTTAGCAGCTTTAATTACCTCGATTAACATTTTAATAAGGTCGTTGAATGTGTCTAGGACTTTGTTAATTGTTTCTAAAATAGGAGATTCTTGTAATGCAGAATCTGTTTTTTCCAACACTTGACCAGCTTGTAAGCGATGAGTTTCTTCACCATTGTTAACAACATCTTTAACTGTGCTTAAAGATTGCTCTGTTTGAATTTGGCGTATGGCAGTAGTTTTTTGCGCAGCATTAGATATGTTTTTCATATACTGGCCTAAAACTTCATGTGAATAGCTATCAGGTTGAGAAGATGCACGCTGAGCTAGTTGTGCTGATAACTGCTGTTGAATCATGGTGTTACCAAAGCTTTGTTTTCCACGTACAAATTGATCTGCCAAACGAGCACTATGATTTGGATCGGCTACATTAAAACTTTCTTGTTGATTAGGTTGTGTGGTAGTTGGTTTTGACGCTTGCTCTATTTGTTGGGGTAAGGCTTGCCCTGAACCTAATTTTATATCTCGTACAGACATAGGATCTCCTTGAATAAATTAATCAGAAAAACTTTTGCTTTCTATCATTTTTAAAGATAGCAAAGCTAAGTGATTTATATAGTGAAGGACAGAAGAAGGTGTACGGATATATGGATTTTTAAGTGGCCTTAGTACCCATAGACGGGTAGGTTTTTATATTAATAATTTTGTAATAACGGTTATTACACCAAACTCTATCTCATTGGTTGGATATGATAGCATAACTTATTATAGATAAGTAGACTTGGTTGGTAGCATTTTGAAAAATTTACACCTAAGTTACAAATATTTCAAATTTTATTCACTGTTATGTAACCAATTGCAATATCAGTAGTTAATGTTAATAAGTTTGAATATATAATTATCTAAACACTCAATATAAAGTTAGGTAACAATCAAGATTGAGTTAGGATTCTTTGAAACAAGTTAAAATGTAATCAAGATTAGATGAGGAAATTAATCAAAATATGTTAGTAGGTAAGATTGCAAAGTTAAAGACCCTGAATTTTTAGTTCAGGGTCTGAAAAATCTATTGAATTAACCATCTGTTGGATCAGGCGCAGGAGTTGGAGCTGGACCAGGGTTTGCTTCATCTGCCAAGAACATCTTAGTTAATTGATCCACGATATTCTTTTGAGAGAAGATTTCTCCAAACTCACGATTCTTAGTTAAAGCAGTAGTACTAAAGTTTTGAGAGCCAATGAAAGCTTTATCATCAGCTACAATTGCTTTAGCATGCAAGTAATTCTTGGTAAAGAATTGTGAAGGAATACCAGCCGCTTGTAATTTTGCTAAAGCAGCTTTATTACTATTTGGGCCTGTGCCTGTGTCACTTGCTTGGCTGCCTAACAGAACATGCACATCAACACCACGTTGTTTAGCTGCAACTATATGGTCTATTACATTTTGATCATATAGCTCTTGGTTATAGATATATAACTTAGACTTAGCACTATCAATAAAATCTATAATCTTGGTATTGCTATTGTCTGGGGTAACAACTATGTTCTTAAAGTTAATATCTTTGGTGCTTTGACGATCCCAATCTCTTTGGAATAGTGTGCTAGCTTCATTTACAGAAGTTGAGCGAGTATCTTCAACCCAGAAATCACGATTGTTATATTCTGGCTTAAATCCTCCGCCTAAACCACTCTTGACCAAATTTCCAGTACCAAAGAGCAAGTCTCTTCCATCAATAACCATAAACTTAGCGTGATCAACATTAAAATCAGAATCAAATTCTGGAGGAGTTTCTTTAACTGTAACACCTGCTGCTCGTAGTTCAGCAGCCTTAGCATCAAAGTTACCAGTTCCGCCTACAGGTTTAGGTTCTAACATCACTCTAACTTGTACTCCACGAGCTGCTGCTAATTTTAATGCATCTGTAACACCACTATCAGTAAGTTGATAAACTTCTAAATCTACTGATTTAGTAGCACTATTAATTGCAGCTATAATTGGATAGCTAGTAGAATCAGGCATTGGATGTAATCTTACTTGTTCTGCTGCTTGAGTAGGATCACCTGCAACTAAACCTGTTTTCTTAAAGTCTTTATTAAAAATATCACTAAGTTGACCAACAACACCTTTATCATCAACTATTTCACCAAACTCACGGTTATTATAAAGTCCACCACCTGTAAAGTTTTGAGAGCCAATGTAAGCTTTATTGTCAGCTACCATAGCTTTAGCGTGTAAGGTAAACTCACGCATATAACCAGTAGGAATACCTGCGGCAGTTAATTGATCATGTGTTTGAATGTTCTTATCTGTATCAGAACGAGGAGCATTTACTATTACTTTAACATCAACACCACGTTGTTTAGCTGCAATTAGGTGCTGAATTATTGTTGGATCATTTATTGATTGGTTATAAACAGAAAGTGTAGTTTTTGCTCCATCAATAAAGTCTAAAATCTTTTGGCTAGCATTGTCTGGAGTTACTACTAAATTCTTAAAGTCTACTCCTGTAGTGCTTTGACGGCTCCAATCCGCATCAAATAATGCATGGGCTTCTTTAATGGATTCTGCACGAGTATCTTCTACCCAGAAATCTCTATTAAAGTGTTGTGGGCTAGTTGAATTAGGATCTGCTTCTCCTAAACCACTTCTAACTAAATTACCGGTGCCAAAAAGTAATTCTTTATTATCAATTAACATAAATTTGGCGTGATCAACTTTATTACCTTCGCTAAACTGAGGAGGAGTATCTTCTACTTCAATACCTGCAGCGCGAAGTTCATCAGCTTTAGCCTTGTTCGCATCTTTAATACCTACTACTTCTGGTTCCATCATTACCCTAACTTTAACTCCACGAGCAGCAGCATCTTTAAGTGCTTGAGTAACAGATGGGCTTGTAAAGAGGTAAATCGAAACATCAACACTTTCTTTAGCACTATTAATAGCTTTAACTAAAGGTGCTGGCCCTGTTTCTGTCATTGAATTTAAGCGAACTTTTTCAGGTCCTAACACTCCACCTGGATCAGGAGTTGGGGTTGGAGTTGGAGTTGGGGTTGGGATATTTTTTAAAGCATTTAACATATCCTGGTAGCTTAAACCAGTAATTCTAGTTTGTTCAGCACCAGAAAGAGCTTTTAATGTAGCAAAAGCATCATCTGGTAAATCTCCAACTTTCTTAGCAAATATTTGCTCCATAGTTGCATTCTTTTTACCAGTTTCTTTGATCAAGTTTGTATCTAATTGAACTAGTCTATCAACAGTCTTATCGGAAAGCTTCTTAATAGTAGTCAAAGAGAAACCAAGATCATGTAATTTGGTACGAGCATCCGAACCTGGAGCTGGAGTTGGGCCAGGAACAGGAGTTGGGGTCGGAGTCGGAGTTGGGCCAGGAGTTGGAGTTGGTGCAGGACTACTACCTTTTAAGGCAGCAATCATATCTTGTAAGCTTAAAGTAGAAAGCTTAACTTGCTCAGCACCTGGTAAACTTTTTAACTTGTCATAAGCATCTTTAGGTAAAGCATCAATTTTACCAGCAAATTCTTGTTCCAATGTTAAGTTTTGTTTACCTACTGATTTTAGTACTTCATCACTTAATCCTGCTGTTTTGGTTGCAGAAGTGTCAGAGAGCTTTTTAGCTGTGGTTTGGGAAAATCCCATATCTACAAGGCGTGTACGAGCTTCTTGGGCTCCAAGACCAGATGTTGGTGCTGGAGTTGGTGCTGGTGCAGGAGTTGGAACAGGTGCTGGATTAGGAGTTGGATTAGGAGTTGGTTGAGTGTTGGCTCCATTACCATTAAGAGCTTTAATCATCTCAGTCAACATTTTAATAAGATCATTAAAGGTATCAAGAACTTTGTTAATTGTTTCTAAAATAGGAGATTCTTGTAGTGCAGAATCTGTTTTTTCCAATACATTACCAGCTTGCATGCGATCAGTGTCTTTACCATTGTTAACAATATCTTTAACAGTGCTTAAAGACTGTTCAGTTTGAATTTGGCGCAATGCTGTGGTTTTTTGTGCTGCATTGGAAATGTTTTTCATATATTGACCTAGCACTTCACGCGAATAACCAGCAGGCTGCTTTAAAGATGCGCGTTGAGCTAGTTGTGCTGATAACTGCCTTTGAATCATGCTGTTACCAACACTTAGTTTTCCACGTACAAATTGATCTGCCAAACGAGCATTACGATTGGGATCTCCTACTTGCTTGAAAGTTTCTTGTTGTTGAGGTTGGGCAGTAGCAACTGGTTTAGAAGCCTCTTGCATTTGTTGACGCAAAGCTTCTAATGCTTCCCCTGAACCTATTTTTACATCCCGTACAGACATAAGATCTCCTTGTTAAGTTAATCATGAGAGCATTTTTTCCTGCTTTCTACGTTTTTTAAAGACAGCAGGAGCTAAGTTGTTTATTTTGATAGTGAAGGACAGAAGAAGGTGTACGGATATATGGATTTTTAAGCGGCCTTAGTACCCCACAGGGTAGGTTTTTATATTAATAATTTTGTAATAACGGTTATTACACCAAACTCTATCTCATGGTTGGATATAATAACATAACTTATTATAGATGAGTATATTTTGCTGGTATATTTTGGAAAATTTACATCTAAGTTACAATATATGTAGCTTTCTGTAACTCATTGAAATAAAGGATGTTTCAAGACTTACATTTCATAATGATATTAAAACTAAGTTAAGAGTTGCTCAACATTAAGCTAAGGTTTAGGCGGAATGACCCTGAGCAAAAGCCCAGGGTCGAATGGAATAATTGAATTAATCATCAACTGGATCTGGAGTTGGAGTTGGAGTTGTGGTTGTAGTGGCTTCATCAGCTTTGAATATCTTAGTTAGCTGATCCACGATGTTCTTTTGAGAGAAGATTTCTCCAAACTCACGGTTCTTAGTTAAAGCAGTAGTACTAAAGTTTTGAGAGCCAATAAAAGCTTTATCATCAGCTACAATTGCTTTAGCATGTAAATAGTTTTTGGTAAATAGTTGCGAAGGAATACCAGCAGCTTGTAGTTGTGCTAAGGAAGCTTTATTGCTGTTTGGCCCTGTACCTGTATCACTTGTTTGGCTAGCAAGTAAAACATGTACATCAACACCACGTTGCTTAGCTGCTATTATGTGTTGAATTACATTTGGATCATAAAGTTCTTGGTTATAGATATATAACTTAGACTTAGCACTATCAATAAAGTCTATAATCTTAGTGTTACTGTTGTCTGGCGTAACAACCAAATTCTTAAATTTAATATCTTTAGTGCTTTGACGATCCCAATCTCTTTGGAAGAGTGTACTAGCTTCTTTTACAGAAGTTGAGCGAGTATCTTCAACCCAGAAATCACGGTTATTGTATTCTGGTTTAGCTCCACCACCTAAACCACTCTTGACTAGATTACCAGTACCAAATAGTAAATCTCTTCCATCGATAACCATAAACTTAGCGTGATCAACATTAAAATCAGAATCAAATTCTGGAGGAGTTTCTTTAACTGTAACACCTGCTGCTCGTAGCTCAGCAGCTTTAGCCTCAAAGTTACTATTATCACCAACTGGTTTAGGTTCTAACATCACTCTAACTTGTACTCCACGAGCTGCTGCCAATTTTAATGCATCTGTAACACCACTATCAGTAAGTTGGTAAACCTCTAAATCTACCGTCTTAGATGCACTGTTGATTGCTGCTATGATTGGGTAGCTTGTAGAGCTAGGCATTGGATGTAAGCTTACTTTTCCTGCCGCTTGAGTTTTATCACCTGTAACTAGACCTGTTTTCTTAAAGTCTTTATCAAAAAGAGTTGAAAGCTGACTAACTGCGGTTTTGTCATCAACTATTTCACCTAACTCACGGTTGTTATAAAGACCACCACTTGTAAAGTTTTGTGAGCCAATATAGGCTTTGTTGTTGTCTGCTACCATAGCTTTAGCATGCAATGTATATTCACGCATATAACCAGTAGGGATGCCCGCAGCAGTTAATTGATCATGAGTTGCAATATTTTTATCTGTATCAGAACGAGGAGCACTTAACATTACTTTAACATCAACACCACGCTGTTTAGCTGAAATTAGATGTTGAATAAGAGCTGGGTCATTGATTGATTGGTTGTAAACCACAAGTTTAGTTTTAGCATTATCAATAAAATCTATTATCTTTTGGCTTCCATTATCAGGAGTTACTACCAAATTCTTAAAGTCAATTCCTGTTGTACTTTGACGATTCCAATCAGCATCGTAAAGCGATCTAGCTTCTTTAAGTGATTCTGAACGGGTGTCTTCTACCCAAAAGTCTCTATTAAAGTGTTGAGGTTCAATTGCATTAGGATCAGATTCACTAAGACCTGTTTTAGCTAAGTTACCAGTACCAAAAAGTAATTCTTTGTTGTCAATCAACATAAACTTAGCATGATCAACTTTGTAACCTTCACTAAATTGAGGCGGAGTATCTTGTACTTGAATACCTGCTGCACGTAGTTCAGTTTCTTTAGCTTGTATATCTACTTTTTTCATTCCTACAACTTGTGGTTCCATCATTACTCTAACTTTAATACCACGAGCAGCAGCGTCTTTAAGAGCTTGAGTAATTGCAGGGCTAGTAAATTGGTAAATAGAAACATCCACACTTTGTGTAGCACTCTTAATAGCATTTATCAGAGGTGCAGGTCCAGTTTCAGTCATTGAATTTAGACGAACTTTTTCTGCCGCTAATGGACGACTTGAAGCAGCTGAGGCAGCTGTTTTAAGCGTTGGTGCTGGAGAGCTTGGTTTAGATGCAGGTGCTTTTGCAAGTGCATCAGTGGTTTGTGTAGTTGCGCCATTACTAACTGGCTTGTTTAATAATCCACGTTGAGCTAATTGTGCTGATAATTGTTTTTGAATCATACTACTACCAACACTTAGTCTTCCACGTATAAACTGATCCGCTAAGCGAGTATTGCGATTGGGATCTCCTACTTGCTTAAAATTTTCTTGTTGTTGAGGTTGATTAGTAGTAACTGGTTTTGAAGGTTGCTCCATTTGCTGGCGCATAACTTCTAAAGCTTCCCCTGAACCTAGTTTTACATCCCTTACAGACATAATATCTCCTTGTTAAGTTAGTCAGGAAATTATCTTTTTTGCTATCTATGATTAAATTAAAATAGATAACAGTTATTATGTTTTGATAGTATAAGGACAGAAGAAGGTGTATGAATATATGGATTTTTAAGCGGCCTTAGTTCCCCACATTGGTGGGTAGGTTTTATCTTCTTATATTAATTTATTTTATAATAACGGTTATTACACCAAAATCTATCTCAAAGATCTAACTATAGTAGCATAACTTCTTCTAGATGAACATATTTTGCTAGTAAAAAATTGAAAATTTTACCAGTAAATTACATTACTAAAAATGATTACTTCTCTAAACTCTACTTTTTATTTAATTCTTAAGCTTTTTTATAGTTACTTGTGGAACAATTATAAAACCTAATCTATTAATAATGGTAAAAATACAAGAGATCCCTAAACTTTTACTTTAAGAATCGTTAAATTATATATGATATAAAAGATCTGTATATATCTCTTAGCTGTTTATACTAGTGGGTGAAATTGGTAAAAATAGAGACAATGCTAATTAATGCCTAGTCAATAGATCTCAATAAATATTTTTTATGCTACTAATACATATAATGCATAAAAAACTAGTTCTAAATAAAAATTTTTTCAAATAATACATATGTGCTACTGTAGTTTTATATGCTACAGTAGCACATATGTATTATAGTTTTGTGCCACTGTAGCAGTATATTCTATAGTCTATAAAAAGAACTTAATTACATAAGAAGGCAAATACATTTCATAATCTGTGCCTTTATGTCCACCACGATTATGGTGTGCAATTTTTCTAACCCAACCTAAGATATTAAAAATCTCTAAAATGTCTTGGATTCGTCTTTTGCTTAAACCTACTTCTTGAGCTAACGAGGTTTGTCCTGCAAAAAAACGTCCTTTTGTTTTTGGATCAGCAAATGCTTTACGATAACAACGCCTTAAAGTTAATTTAGAGTCCTTATCTAAATGAGGTAAAATTTCATCCTCTATCCAATGCCAAGCTTCTACATATCCTTGTAAATAGTTAGTAGAATTTGTTTCCGTGTCTGATAAAGGTTGCCACTGTGCAGCAATCATTCGACTTAAAAAAGTTATATCTGAGCGAAGTCTAGCAGGAATAGTAGTTGGTTTTATGGCTTGCTCTACTACGGTAGCACTATTAACTACAGTAGTTTGTTCTATTGTTGGGACGTTGGTTTTTTCTGTCACTATGGGCGTATATGCTACGGTGGGTTGTGCTACAGCAGTTAAAGTGAATTCTAAAGAATCAGTAAATTCTTTTGAATCTGAATGAGTAAAATATTTATTAGAGCTCTCCTTTTCTTCTACTGTCTTAACTGCTACGGTAGAACCTACCACCCTAGCAGGTAAATCTATAGTAGATTGTTCTGCTACGGCGAGTTGCTCTTTAACTATGCTTGGGAGCTCTTCTTTGTTTTGAGCTACTGTAGCTTTATGTTCTACTATAGTGTTATGTTCTACCGTAGATTCTTCCACCGTAGTTTCTGTTTTAGCATTATTAGCTTGTTGTTTGGAAAAGGCTTCAGCCATAACCTCTTCCATAGTTTTAGGGCGTTGCATAAAGGCAGGCTTGATTTCAAGGTGTTCTCCAAAAAAACTTTTTTTCTTATCTGCTTTGTTTGACGGTTTGTGTGCCAAGAGTCAAAACCTCCTTTGCAAGAGTTTTAGATATTTTCTTAGCTAGCAAGCGATAATCTTCACCAGCACGAGAGCGAGGACTATATTCTACAATGGTTTCTCCTTGTGCTGCTGCACGAGTTACTTTGGTGTCTAATCTGATAGCTGGTAAAACTAACTCTCCATAGGTTTCTTTTAAGTAATCCACTACTTCTTTGGCTACACTAGTAACTGCATTTTGAAAAGTAGGCACAATGCCTAGGATTAATGGATGGCGGTGAAAAAACTTTTCTGTATGTTCGATAGATTCAAATGCATGTGCTACTCCTTGAACTGAAAGAGTGTCTGCCGCACAGGGGATCAAAAGCTCATCAGCATAACAAAGAACATTTTGTACCATCAAAGAAAGTGAAGGGCCACAGTCTAACAAGACAAAATCATAGTTATTGGCAAATTCTCTAAACTGGCGTTCTAAAGTCCATTCTCGTGCAGGAAAAGCATGCATTTGCATCTCTGCCATGGCTAGTTTTTTATTTGAAGGGATAATATCAAAACCTTGACGGATTTTTTGAACTACTTGATTGATTGGAAAATCTGAAATCAAAATATCATAAAGTGTAGGAGTATTGTCTCTATCTAATTTAAGTCCTACTAAACTAGATATATTTCCTTGTGGATCACAATCAATAATAGCTACCTTGTGCCCTGCTTCTGAAAGAAAATGAGCCACTGACACTGCTGTAGTGGATTTTCCAGAGCCTCCTTTATGATTCATTACTGCTATTTTTCTGGGTTTATTTTTCATAAATTAAACTGCAAACCTTAATATCAAAATTTTGTTGCTATGTTTTACGCTAGTTTATTATGCCAGTGAAGATTTGTAAACTACTGTAGCATAAACAACGTGCGTGGAATAAACTACCGTGGCATATATCGCTACTGTAGCAGGTACTAGCAACTGCTTAGAAAATAAATTAATGTTTTCTTGACAAAAAATATCCCTAAACTTAACCTATCCAATAGCTTGATAAAGTTAACTATTGAAATACCTTAGGATTTTATAATAATGACCAAAAAAGTAACTACAGATAAAAAGAGTCTGATAATAGAATTAAAAGATAATAATTTTGAAATACGTTACCAAGCAGCAAGTAAGTTAAGAAAAGAAAAATGTGTTGAAGCAATACCAGAATTAATAGAAGCTCTATCAGATAAATCTTCTGTTGTAAGTTGCTCTGCAATAATTGCCCTAGGGGATTTAGCTCACTCTAAAGCTGTCCCAGCTTTAATAAAAGTTTTCTTAAGTGATAAAGATTGGCAAGTAAGAGAAACTGCTATAAAAATATTAGGCTATATAGCAGATCCTGAAGCTGTTCCAGCTTTAATAATTGCTCTACAAGATGAACATGAATCAGTCCGCCGTAGTGCAACAATAGCTTTGGATGCTTTAGCTAATTCCCTTTTGGTAGAAGACTTAACCAATATTTTAAAAGATAAAAATAAATTAATTCCAATATCCGAGTCTGATAAATTAAATTTAGAAAGAGATAAAACAGAATTAGCTAAACTTATAAAAGATCTAGAACATGGAGACAAAAAAACAAAGTTATATGCAGTAGAAGTATTAAGTCATATAACATTAGGTAAAACACCATTTCCAGAAATGATTTTACCTTTGTTAAATGTTTTAGAAAATGAAGATGGGGAAATTAGTCTTTATGCAAGCGAAGCAATAGCCAATATAACAAAAAGGTACAAAGCCATAGATCCTAAATGGGTTTCAGCTATTATTGATAAGTTAAATTCTAAAGATCAAAGCTCTCATATCAATTTACTAGAAACCTTAGGTAACATAGCAGATCCTAAAACCGTCCCAGTCTTGAAAAAGTTTTTAAAGGATGCAAATACATATATACGCAAGGCTGCAAGAAATGCAATGAGTAAAATAGCAAGCCCACAAACAATTCCTATTTTAATACAGGTTCTAACTGATAAAAGTGAAACTTTAGAATTACGTTTATTAGCAGCAGAAATGCTAGGGAAAATAGCAGATCCTAAAACTACACAAACCTTAATAGAAGCTCTAGAGCAGGTTCAAAAAGATGATTACAAAGCTAGTTTACAAAAAGCCATTATAGTGGCTTTAGGTGAAATAAAAGATCCTAAGGCTACTCCAGTTTTAATAGCAGCTTTAAAGAAACAATATAAAAAACTAAAAAAGAAAAAACCAACAGATGTTTTAGCACAATGGGAGCTAGAGCTTTTTTATGAGGAAATATGCCAAGAAATAATAGCTACACTAGGGAAAATAGCTAGCCCTGAAGCAATACCATATTTAATAGAAGCTCTAAAACATAGTAATAAAAACATAAGGCAATTTGCAGCTATTGCATTAGGCAACATAAAAGCTAGAGAGGCTTTGCCTTATCTAATAAATGCTTTGCAAGATTCTAATAAAAATGTCAAGTTTAGTGCAGTACAAGCTTTGGCTAAAATAGCAGATCCCAGTTCTAGAGAAGCTTTGATAAAAGTTTTACAAGAAGATGATTATTCTCTTGATGCTATACAAAATGCTATGACTCAAGTAGAACACAGCTTAAAGCCTGAAATAATGCCTCATCTAAAAAGTACTCTAGAAAAATGTGCAGATTTAGTTTGTAAAAATGTAAATATTGCTTTAAGTACTATTACTAGTGCGAAACAGTTAAATTATTAATTAGCCTATAGAAGCAAAAGTTGTGTGATATTGAAGTAAATTTTAAATATTGAGTATAAGATTAAATTATCGTGCAATAAGAGAGTTAAAACTTATTTTTCTAGGCTTGTGAGAATGTATTTGATCAGGTAGAATGATTTTTGTATCTTGCGATTGGTTGGCTAAAGAAAAAATCTTTAATACCTTTTATTCGTCAGGAGAAAAACTACTTTAAGATGAGTATAAAACTTAAAAAATAACTCCAGCAATAATTTTACCAAATCTAGTCGCTCGTTTATTGCTGGGCTCTAAGGAGGATATGTCATGGCTAAGCGATTGACTAACCAACAACTTCTTTCTAACAAAATAGAAAACCTTTCAGATATAGAAGCCGCTCAAGTTTTAGAATATATTGATTTAATAGAATCCGGGAAGAAACCTCAAGTTGTCAGTTCAGAAGATGATTTAATAGATTATCTAGCAAATACACCAGAAAATCTTTGTGCTAGGCAAGTAGTAGAATGGGAAAAAGTTCGTCGTCGTGCAGACGTTCAATCAAATAGAGCCTATTTTGCAAGTTTTTAACCCTGCTAATAAGGCAAAAATAAGAGTAAAAAAATAGCTCAGTAAAATCTACTGAGCTATTTTTCTTAAGTGCAACTTTTGAGCAAAATTTAAATTAGCGAGTACGAACCAAAATTTCTGTGCCTTCATCAAGCTTAATTTTATCACTGCCTCGAATAACGTTTG
This sequence comes from Blastocatellia bacterium, assembly GCA_039812885.1. GTDB lineage: Bacteria > Acidobacteriota > Blastocatellia > Chloracidobacteriales > JADJPF01 > JADJPF01. The sequence goes on along the minus strand of JBDIBI010000001.1, from coordinate 56,612 downwards.
AACCTGCACCACCTGCTGCACCAACTGTTGCACCTATTGCAGCACCTTTACCGCCTCCAAGAATTCCACCTAAAATTGCTCCTGCGGCAGCTCCTCCAACTGTGCGTTTAGCAGTTGATGAACCACGGCTCCCACTCTCAATTTTGCCTTCTTCATCTACTTTCTTTACAGATTTTTCTCCATAAACTTTTACTACATCACCTCGCATAGAGTAGTTTTCACCGTTAGATAAAGTAATACTATCAAAAACTAATACCAAAGAAGTTTTTCCCTTTACTTTTCCAGATTGTTTAACTTGAGAAACATGTCCACTTATAGAAGCATCTGCATAACGATTTGGACTAAGAGCTGTAGCTTTAAATCTATCTCCATCTTTTGCCTTTTGGGAATCTATAGTAGTGTTTAGGCGTATTTTCATCTCTGTTCCACGAGGTATGGAATTGTTTGTACTATAACGAGAATTTCTACTTCTTTGTGCTAATACATCTGTTGTTACAAAGGATGAAGTTAACATTAAAGCTGCTAATATTAGACTAGCTAACCAAAAAAATTTTTTATTCATGAGTCCTCCTACTGGTATTGTTTTTTCTAATTTTCACATAGAACTTTATTTTTGTGTAATAGTTTATACTGTTTACCCGGTAGATTGTCTGTAAGTACTTTAGCTTTGTGATAATGTTTCTTTTAGTTAGCCATTTTTCTGTTCAGGAGATTACTATGCTAAATTTAATAGAGTATTTTTCTGATAGACAACTAGAAATTATTCAAAGAATCCGCCAATTTGTTGAAATAGAAACACCTTCAGGTGATGCTGTACGTATTGCAGGTATGGCAGAGCATGTAGCAATGTTACTAAGGGATTTAGGTGCTACCGTGGAAATTCTTGCCACCGTGGAAGGTGCGTCAGTACATGCTAGATTTGATGATGCAGCTACAAATGCTAAAAAGACGCTATTAGTTGTTGGGCATTGTGATACCGTTTGGCCAGTTGGGACATTAGCTAAAATGCCATTCAGAATTGAGGATGGGCGAATTTATGGGCCAGGTGTTTTTGATATGAAATCAGGGGTTGTGCTTATATTGGAGGCTATAGAATGCTTAAAACAATTGGGTCGAAAATATAAACGCCCTATGGAGGTTTTTCTTAGTTGTGATGAAGAACAAGGTAGTCATTCAACACGTGAAATTATTGAAAATCTAGCAAAACGTGCTGAGGCTGCATTAGTTTTAGAACCTTGTTTGCCTGGTGGAAAAGTAAAAACTGCTCGCAAAGGTATTGGTCAATTTCAACTTACTGCTAGAGGCCGTTCTTCTCATGCTGGTGTAGCACCAGAAAAAGGAATTAGTGCAATAGAAGAATTAGCTCATCAAATTATTAAACTACATTCATTAACTAATCACTCAGAAGGAGTTTCTGTAAATGTTGGAGTGATAAAAGGTGGCACAATGTCTAATGTAGTTGCTGCTGAGGCTACAGCAGAAATTGACTTAAGATTCTGGACTAGTGAACAAGAAAAAAAACTTATTAAAGCCTTAAATTCATTAACTCCAGTACTTGCTGGAGCAGAGATTGAGATAACAGGTAAAGTAAATCGCCCTCCATTAGAGCGCTCAACAAAAATAACAGCACTCTATGAGCATGCAAAAAAACTTTCTAAAGAATTAGGTTATGAATTAGAAGAAGGAAAAACAGGTGGAGGTAGTGATGGAAATTTTATAGCAGCAATGGGAGTTGCTGTTTTAGATGGGCTTGGGCCAGATGGCGATGGCGCACATGCTGAATATGAGCATGTAATAATTGACAATCTTGCTCCTCGTGCTGCGCTTATTACTAGGCTTATGGAGACAGTTTAATTTATGACAGATGAATTTATAGAAAATTATCGAGACAAACTTTGGCGTAGAGAAGCAGATTTAATGGTTGAAAATGTTTCTCAAGCAGAAGCTTTTGTAGAAAATGTAGGTTTTGCTTATGCCTTGACTGATATGCGTTGGACTTGTCCATCGCTTTATGTAGCTGTTTGTGGTAGACGTGATGTAAGAATACCTAAAAATGTTCAAAAAGATCCAGAAACCTCTCAAGCTTGGGTACTTAAAGATGAAATTTTGCAACGTGGTAAAGTCTATTACGGCAAAATGTCAACTACACGAGCAACTTTTCTTGCTCCTAGGCTACTAAGTGCTGCTTGCAGCATTTGGGGTATTGATAAATCAGAAGAAAAAGAAAAACTCTCTAAAAATGCACAAGCTATTTTAAAGGTCTTGCGTCAAGAATGGGAAATGGCTAGTAGTGATTTAAGAGAAGCTGCTGGAATTGAAGACCGAACCCAGCTTACAAAAGCTATAGATGAACTTCAAGCTTGCTTTAAATGCATTCCTATAAATGTTGTTTATGTACCAAAATTTACATATATTTGGGGCTTACTAGAAGGACGGTTTGAACATGAATTACTTGAGCCAATCCAGCGCCAACAAGCTATTAAAACACTAGCTAAAGCTTTTTTAACCACATTAGGCCAAGCAACAGAAAAAGAGTTTACACGTATTTTAGGCGTTAGTCTTGAAGATAGTAAAATAGCTTATAAAGAACTATTGAAAGAAGATTATATAACTAAAGTAGATGCAAATAATTATCGCTTAACAAATTTTAGAAGTTAGTAGCCATAAATCAGATTTTATGACTACTAACAATCTTTACTGTTATTTATTTGTTATTTAAGGATGAGTTATTCTTTTTAAGGAAAAAATCTCCATAGTTAAACACCATATCTTTACCTGAAACAGGGCTATAGTAAGTTTCCCTGGTATAGGTTTCGTGGCCACCATCATCTTTGCCATCAACACCAGCAAACCAAAAAACAGGAGAGCCATTATCTAACCTGTAGCCAATAGGTTTGTTAGTAGCTAAATCTGTAACCATAGCAAGATTTGCTTCGCTCATTGCTGCCTCTAAATTAGTAGGAAATCTCCCATGAGTTTTCTTATAAGCAGAACAAGCAGCTTGGCTTATTAGATATTTTGTAAAAACATCACTACCATAAAGACTCTTCATAGTTGCACAAGCATTTGGAAAAGCATTATAGAAAAGCATAGAAGACAAGAAATCTTCTACCTTCCAAGGCAAATTCCAAAAATTTGTCTTCTCAGCAAATTGGTCATTAGCTTTTTTAGCTTCAACAAAATCCCAGTTTTCTAAACGGCTTCTCATTGAATCAATTGTATTTTTGTTTAACTCAACAAAAGTGTTATAAGTTCTTACTCTTAAGCCTGGAACTAAATCAAATAAAAGCTTTTCTACTACAGGATTTTTAACCTCTCTAAATTCACTCAAATTTCCTTTTATAAAAGTTTCTTCTAAAGAATTTTGTAGAGATTGTCTTTCTGAGGAAAATAGTTGATAAGTATTAGGCATTCTTAGGTTTTGCTCTGTGACTTTGCGAGCAATTTCTCTATCCATTTCCGCTGTAGTTGTTTGTGATTTAATTAAATTGATTAGTGATTTAATTGTAATTCCTTTACAAACAACTGAAATTAAGGCAGAAATTAAACTGGTATTTTGTTCTGCTCCAATATCAGTTGCCATTTTATAAGTAGCTAATGCTAGATCCACAGCTTCTTGTACTTTACCTTGCTTTTGCAAATATTGAACTTTAACTGCTGCCAAGTTTGTTAAAGCTCTCATTTGTAGTAAGTTAGGAACGGGGCTACTATGTTTAGGAACTCCATAGAAAAATTGTGCTTTAGGAAGTTTTGCACCTTTAAGTAAATGTTCTATTGCTGCTTCATGTTTTTTTATAAAAGCTTCTTCTTCTGCTGTTATTTCAGCTTCACCTTCAATAATTTTTTCAAATTTTCCGAAAATAGGGTTCATTATTTGTTTTAACGTAGCATCATTTATAGCTTGACCAACTTCTTTGCTGTCTAATCTAGCTAACATAGGCATCTCGATAAGACTATGAATTGCAATATCATATTCAATCCAAGCATTTTCTGAATCAGCTATTTTTTCAATTGCTAGATGATATGAAACGGGTTTGGTCATAGGAGTTACCATTGTTATATAGGCCAAATTACCAGCTAATAAAGCTAGAACTAAGGATGCAGCAGTAAAAATCTTGCGTTTAGTGGTAAATTCAGTAAGTTTAGAAAGTTTGGATTCTTCTGCTGTACCACTATGTCCAAAAGAACCTTTTGCGTGACGCATTTTTAAGTAGAAAGATGTTATAGCCATCTTAGTTAATGGGCTAGATATAATAATAAACAGCGCTGGAACTAATAGGGTAGATACTATTGTACCTGCTATATGTACAAAAATATTGGGTTCTGAAACATCTACCCAAGCCATATTTATAAAGAATATTGCTATTGTTACTGCAAAGGCTGTTATCCTTATAAACGCACTTTTCAGGCTTAACGAAAACGACAAAGAATAGAACTTATTAGCTAACTCTTGGAAATTTTTCATAAAGTTTACTCCTCAAGCTTCTCCACAAACTATTTTAGTTATTAGCATTCATATAGTTGTTTATTGTTATGGTGAGTTACTTAACACTCTAGAAGTAAATAAGTTTCAAATCTTTTTACTAAATTGACGGATATAATAAAAAATGGTTTTTGAGAGGAAAAAGATTTTTAAGAAAAACAAAGAAAATAATGTGTAAGCTGCTTGAGAGAGATTACCAGCCTTTCTAGAAAGGCTGGTAATCAACTATATTAGAGATAAGATTTGCTATCAGCAAATTCGTTCAATGCAGCTTTAAGGATTGCAGTGTGAGTAGCTTCATCAGCTGCAATTTGAGCAGTTTGTTTAACAATTTCTACACTTTCAAAACTAGCAACAATGCCTAAATAAGCTTTTGTAGCTTGTTCTTCAAGTCTAGCTGCTAGCCTAATAATATCGGCTTCAGCTTTTAATTCTTCTACACCAACACCTTTGGCAATAGCTGCAACATCATAGTTAGGTAATTCATGAACTGGTTTACCTCCAAATTTCTTAATATCTTCAGCTAATTTATCGCGATGGCGTTTATGGTCATTTAAGAATTTAACGGCTAACACTAAAACCGGACCAGAGAGCAATTTTGTGTTAGCTCCAGCATGGTAAGCTGCAATAGCCTGGTGTTCAAGGCCAAGAGCAACATTCATAATTTTAGCATCTGTTTCTTTATCAGCAGCTAAAGATTTGTTTGGATTAGAAAAAAGTACTGAGCTAGAAACTCCTGCCATAGCAGCAACTTTCAAAAAATTACGACGAGTTTGAACATCTAAAGATTCAAAGAACTTAATTTTTCTATTAACAAACATTATTATTTCTCCTTGGTTTTCTATAATGATTTTTCCTTATAATTATTAGAAACACCAAGCTAACATAGCGTTAAACTGTAAGAACTCAGGTTTTTACTTAGTATCTTAGTTATTTTGAGTATTTTACCAGTTTATTTAGTTATATTTTTATAATTTCTCAGCAAGTATAACACTATCACAAACTCTATCACATAGTGTATTGCAACGTTTATTTTCTAGGGAAATTGAAATTTTATTTGTTATAACTGCAACGAACATAACTTGTAAATCATCTACTTGTTTCAAAGGCAATGAATCATTATTCAGCATAATAAAATGAAAGGTAAAACATTATGAAAACACAATTATTACGAAGAGGTGTTGTTGCTATTGCCTGTGCGCTTAGTCTTATGTTTGTTGCTTCGATTGCATTAAATAGCACAGCTCAAGCTCAATATAGAGGCTATTATGGTTATCAAAATCGTGATCGTTATGAACGAGAACGGGAACGTGAGCGACGAGAACGGGAACGTGAGCGAGAACGAGAACGCGAGCGTGAGCGATATGAACACCGTTATGACAGTGATCCTCAAGCTCAAAAAGGCTATAGAGATGGGTCTAATAGAGGCAGAGATGATGCACATGATCGCCGCAGAGCTGATCCAAATAACTCTAGTCACTATCGAGATGGAAATGATGCCTATCGCTATGGTTTTCGCAAAGGCTACTTTGAAGCCTATCGCCAAAATAGCGGTTATGGTTATAGAAGATAAATTGTAAGCAAATACTTAAATCAATCAAAAGGCTTCCAAATCCCTTTTAATAAAGCGTTGGAAGCCTTTTTAATTTATGTCTCTATAGGTAAACTTATAGTAAAACAAGTCCCAACACCTAATTGACTTCGTACAGAAATCTTACCTCTATGTGCTGCAATTATTCGTTTTACAATTGCTAAACCTAACCCAACACCAAGATAAGCCTTTTTTGAGGCAGCTTGACGATATGGATCAAAAATATAGGGTATTTCTTCTGGCGCAATTCCTTGACCGGTGTCTGTAATATTGATGACTAACCAAGTTAAACCTGTTTCAACTCCTTGGCCTTCTATAGTAGTTGCTTCTATGGTAATTTTGCCGTCTTTAGGTGTGAATTTAATAGCATTGGAAAGCAAATTAGAAAATGCTCGTTCTAGTTGTTTTTTATCAACAGAAATATTTGGCAAATCCTTATCTATAGCGCTTTCTACCTTAATCTGATTTGAGTAAGCAGCTAATTGAGTTTCTTCTACTAACTCTCTTAGAAAATCTGTAGATGAAAAATTTTCTTTTCTAATAATGATTTTTTGATCTTCTGATCGAAATACTTCTAGGGTATCATTAATTAAGTCTAACATTTTAGCCAAGCTTTTATTAGCTGTAGAAATCATCTCTTTTATAGTTTCTTGGTCAAACTCATCTCCCATCTCTAAGAGTTGTAGTGTGCCACTAATAACGCTTAGAGGAGTTTTTAAGTCATGAACTAACATCGCAGTAAATTCAGCTTTTATACGATCTAATTCTTTAAGCTTAAGATTTGCTTGCTCTAATTCCTCTTTTTGCTTAAGAGTTTTAGAGGTAAATTCAGCAGATAATCTATCAAGTTCCTTAAAGTAAGTTATATCACGTATAATTGCTAGAGCTTCATTTTCTCCAATAGCTACAACTCTAGATTCATAATCTCTTAGCCTATCTTTTAACTGATAAGAAAACTCATAAAGTTGAATTACTTGATCTTTAATAGCTTGATTTACTAATTGTTTAGTTTTTGTAGCCAAGCTTTCTGGCAATATTTCTTCAAGAGGTTTCCCAATTATTTCAGAGCCAAAAGCAATTAAATCTGTTTCTTTGCGCTGTTTAAAGTCTATTACATGTCCTGTAGAATCAATAAGATACATACTATCTGGAATGGCTGCTAAAAGGGCACGGTTTTGAGCTTCACTCTTTTTTAAGTTTTTAATATTTTGTTCTAAAAGAGTTGAGTATTTGCGTAACTCAAGTTGTGAGATTACTTGTCTACTTAATGCTTTTAGGGCTGCATGTTGTTCTAGACTAAGTTGTCTAGGAACGCGGTCAATTATGCACAAAGTGCCAAGATTATAACCACTTGGAGCTTCTAAGACACAACCTGCATAAAATCTAATGCGAGGCTCTGATGTTACTAAAGGATTTGTTGCAAAACGTTCATCTGATAATGCATCTTGAACAACAAAAACTTCAGATTGCATTATTGCATGAGCACAAAAAGCTAGTTCACGAGGAGTTTGCTCTACCTCTAGTCCAACTTTTGCCTTAAACCATTGTCTATCTTGGTCAATTAAACTAATTAGTGCTATTGGAACTTCACAAATATGTGCAGCTAATTTTACAATATCTTCATAAGCAGATTCAGGGATTGTATCTAAAACATTATACTGTAATAAGCATTCTAGTCTTGAAGACTCATTATCTGGAATTGGGTAACTCACCATAGCTAACTCGCTTATTCTACATTATTTATTCTAACTCTCTTTTAGTCTAAGCTAAATTGAAAACTTTCTGAGCATTTTTCCCTAAAAATTTTGCTAATGATTGTTCATTTAATCCAAGTTCAAGGGCTTGTTGGGTACATTTTTCTAGTGAGAGTTGTGGGAAGTTAGTACCAAACAAGACTTTGTCTTGGCCGTAAGATTTCATATATTGAATAAGTTGAGGTGGATAATAACGAGGTAAATAAGCAGAAGTATCAATATAAACATTTTCATGCTTCCACGCCAAACCAATCATTTCATCCGTCCAGGGAAAGCCTATATGACCAGCAACTATTTTTAGCTCTGGAAAAGTAAGTGCAACTTCATCTAGATAAGGAATAGGCCGACCTGTTTCAGAAGGCATTAGCGGGCCGGTATGACCAACTTGAGTACAAAATGCTATATCAAGCTCAATACATTTTACATAAAGAGGAAAATAGAATTTATCATTAGGTGGTCGATTCCATAACCAAGGTACAACACGCAGTGCCTTAAATCCAAGTTCTTTGACAGCACGTTCTAATTCACGCACGGCTTCAACAGGTTTTTCAAGATTTACTGCCGCAACACCACAAAATCTGTCAGGATATTTATTGACCATTGCTGCAACATCATCATTATGGTGAACCCATTGTCCAGGCCGATGCCAAGCACAAAGCATTAGTTTTTGTATTCCAGCTTTGTCCATTGCTTCAACAATTTGTTCAGTACTTAAGCCATGTTCTAAAAGTTGTGCTGAACCAGATTGTTTAAAAAGACGAGCAATTTCTGGCATTTTCTCGCTAGCTTCTTTAGTTGCTGGTTGCGCCCAGGCATCAATGATTAAAGGTGTAGTTTCTCCCAAAAGTCACTCTCCTTTTTGTTAGAAATAAATGAAAGTTTATAACTCATAGAAAAACTTATAAACAAAAGTTTGCTGAAACTTTTCAACAAACTTTTGTTTTGCTTAAGATAGGTTTAAGTAGAACTTTTACTAAAAGCTTACACGAAACCCAAATTGAAATTGTCTAGAAGGAAAAGCACTAATAAATTGGCTAGGCGAGGCTGTATAACGTCTTCCATCTTTTTGAGGAAGATTGAAATTTCCTTGTGCATCTGGAAAGAATACTCTTGATACATCACTGATGTTAGTTCGATTAAAAATGTTAAAGGCTTCTATATAACCTTGTATTTTACATCGCTCTTTTATGTTAAATGTACGAGTTATTCTTAGATCCATATTAGCAAAGCCAGGTGTTATTCCTAAATTGCGTCCGATAAATCCACCATTAACAATAGGACGATCTCCAGGAGGGTTATCACCATTTTGATTTAAGTCTGTTCCTGCCAATAGGTTATAAGGGCGACCTGAATTTAGATTAATAATTGTAGATAATTGGAACCCGCTTAGAATAGGGTTTTTAGTGTAATTTAAGTCCCAAGTACCAGAAAAGACAAAGCGACTACGAACATCTTGAACAGAAAGTGCTCGTTCATCTCCTGGGCGTAAAGGATCTAACACTTCTTGAAGGTCAGTACGAAAGTCAATAAAGTCATCAAGTGCTTTAGCAAAGGTATAATGAGCATTAAACCCAATATTTCTAGAAAAACGCCTTTGTACTGATACTGTAAAACTATTGTAATAACTGTCAAAACTTGATTCAAACTGAAAAACATTTCCTTGAGTAGGGTCAAGACGGCCTGTAAGTTGACTGCCTACAGGATCGTTTTGAATTGGACGTACAACAGGGTTGATATTGCGGTTTGAAAAAAGCTTAACTCCTCGAACATAATCATAGTTTAACGAAACAATAGTATTATTGCCTATTTTATAATCTATACCAAAGCTTGCCTGTTGTGTATAACTATTTTTAAGATCTTTTTGGTAGACAAAGGTTTGGCTTAGCTGAGGGATAAAAGTGACGCCTGGAGGCAGTGTTGTTGCTGCTGGAAAATGATGGCCTGGTTGAGCAAATGCTAAGACAGAAAAAGGAAAAGGAATTACTGGAATTTTAAGAGCGCCGCTACTTAAGGTTTGAATTGCAGTGGTTGCACCTGTTACTTGTAAGCCACTAAAGAAAATTCCATAAGAAGCATGAATGTTTACTTTTGGTAGTTTGTTAGGATGATAAGCTAAACCTATACGAGGACTAAAGTTTCCACTAGTACTTGGTGCTTTATCAATTCTGAGTATATCGTATCTTGTACCTAGTTTAAGAAGTAAGTTAGGACGTAGTTTAATATCATCTTGAACAAAAGCTGAGAAGGCTTTTTGAGGCACTCTTAATCGTGTATCTCCAAAACCTTGAGCATAAGCTTGTGGAAGACTTAAATCTGCTAAAGGAACATTTTGTGGGAATCCCGGAGCTAGAAGAGGCAATTGGCTAGCTAATGCTGTTAAAAATGTTCTTTGTTGAATGGTTCTTAATGTTGGATCAAAAGCTTGTAGAGCGCTAAAAGCAGGAAAAGAAGGATTGCCTAGAAGTACTGCAAAATCTAACGGAACAAAAAAGGTTAAACCACCTGGAAAGATTGGTACATCAGTATTTTCAGGGAAAAGGTTATATAAGTAGTCAATACCAAATTTTATTTGTTGACGATTACGACTTAGAGAAACGGTGTCAACTACTTGATAAATTCGCTCTTGGCGGGTTTGAGGTAAAAATGTTCCACGTCCAAAATTAATTCGACCTTCAGGCGCAAATAATCCAACTTGTGGCCCTTCTCCTAAAGGTATAACTTGTTGATCTCGGCGGCTATAAAGAAATCTTGTTTCATTAACAAGATTAAGCCCTGGGTTAGTGTAAGTATTAGTAATAGCAATTGCTTGATCTTTTAATTTCTGTATTCCACCATTAGTTTCCCCAATAAGCGCACCAAAAGGTTCTAATTGCCCATTGTAGGTCTTACTAATATTATATCGGGCATAAAGAGTATCATTATTAAAAAGACGACTATCTCCACGAGCTAAAAACTGTGTAGAGCCTAATGAAAAAGGCACTGGCCCATTACGTAGTCCAAATCCAAGTTTATTGGCTGAGTTCACAACATCATTGCTTATGGTTACAAAGTTGTTTTGCTTAACAGATAAACGCTCAAAAGATGTAAAATAAAAGGTTCTATCCTTTTTTAATGGCCCACTTAAGCTAGCTCCAAATTGATATTGTTGATAAGGTGGTTTAAATGGAGCAAAAACATCTCGTGTACTAATACTGTCATTGCGATTTAAGAAAAATAATCCACCATGAAGATCATTACCACCACCTTTAGTTACAATATTAACAATTCCTCCAAGCGCACGACCAAATTCAGCAGAGTAATTGTCACTAACTACTTGAAACTCTTGAACAGCATCTTGACCAAAAGTTGAACGAACTGTTCCTGCAAATGGATCATTGTTATCTAAACCATCAATTGTAATATTGTTAACCCGTGCTGATTGACCACTAAAAGATATTCTAGAAGTATCTGTAACCCCTTGTTTTGGAATACGATCAATAGTTGCTCTAGGGGAGGTCAGCGTAAATTCAATGAAATCTCGGCGATTAATCGGCAAAGTGCTAATTGCACGACTATCAATATTAGTACTACCTTCGGTTTTACCTTCGGTAACACCATTAGATGCTTCTACTATTACAACTTCAGTGTTACTGCCAACATTAAGATTAAAATTAAGTAGAGAAGTTGTTCCTAAAACAACCTCAATATTTGAGATTTTAGGGCTAAACCCATCAGCATTAACAGTTATCTCATATGCTCCAGGCACAAGTTGAGGGACTAAAAAAGAACCATCTTCATTGGAATGGATCTCACGAATAAAATTAGTTTGGGTATTGCGAATTTTTATTAATGCCCCACCTAAAGAACTTCCTTGAGGATCAGTGATTGTACCAGTTATGTTTCCAGTTGTAGCCCCAGCGGATTGTGCTTCTACAGATACAGTAGCAATAAAAAAGAGCATCGTTATAACTACTGTAATTTGTAAAAAACCTTGAATCAACCGTTTCATATAGTTATTTTCCTTATCAATGTTTACTTGGTATATTGCACTTACATAATTTTTGAGATTTTTGTGAAGGGTAAGAAGTTACACTTAACAATTAAATATACATTAAATAAACAATTAACTGTAGTTGTTTTTACTAGTGATAAGATAATTAGCAAAATTTGAAGAGGGTAGTTGATCCGCTATAAGTAAGCTATAGCTATAAAGTTGTGTTAGGTATCTCTATTAGTTTAAACTTTAAAATAACAGTTATTTTCAGCAGAATAAAGATACAATAACTATGAAAAACAGTAATTAAATATTGCAGGTTAACTAGGTATACATATTAAATGTTTGCCTTACGTACAGTATATAGTATTGGATCCCAAACAGGTGCAAAAGGTGGTGCATAAGCTAGATCTAATTGTAACAAATCTTCTATTTTTAACTTTCCATAAAGAGCCGTGGCAATTGTATCAATACGTTTTGCTACCATATCTTTGCCAATCATTTGACTCCCCAAAAGCTTTCCGGTTCTTTCATCATAGACTAATGAGGTAAAAACTTTTTCTGCACCAGGATAATAACCAGCACGAGAAACAGAATTAGAGGTAATTTCCTTGGCCATAAAACCAGCCTTATTAGCTTGTTCAAGGGAAAGTCCTGTAGTTGCAACTTCTAAATCAAATATCTTTATAACTTGAGTTCCTACAACACCTCTAAATTGTGTTCGGCCTCCAACCGCATTTATTCCGGCTACTCGACCTTGTTTATTAGCTGTTGTACCTAGAGGAATATAGCAGGGTTTATCTAATACAAGATGGTGGCTTTCAGCACAATCACCTGCTGCATAAACATTAGGAAAATTAGTTTGTTGAGTTTCTTTAACAGCAATTGCTCCACTTGCTCCTAGGCGAATATTGTTAGCCTTTGCAAGTGTGACTTCTGGACTAACTCCTATAGCAATTATTACTATATCAGCGGATAAAACGCTGTTAGAAATAACTACTTGTTCCACTTTTTTATTTCCTCTAATATCAAGAACTTCAGCAGGAAATAGCTTTATTTCTTTAGCTGTTAACTCAGCAATTATTTGTTTTTTTAATTCACTAGTAAAAGTGCCAAGAAAATCACTTGCTCTAGAAACTAAACTTACTTCTAAGCCTCGCATTTTCAGTGCTTCAGCCATTTCTAGACCAACATATCCTGCTCCAATAATTACTGCTTGACGGGGATTAGCTTTTTTTAGGTATTCATCAATAGCCTTTGCATCAGGCATATGACGTAAGCTAAAGACTCCTTCTAAGTTAAAATAATTTTCTCTAATATCTAGCCGATTAGCTTTGGCTCCAGTGGCTAAGACCAGATAGTCAAAACCAAGCTTCTGTGTTTGATTAGTTTTTAAGTTTCGTGCTTCAACAAACTGCCTAGAAAGATCTAAACCTTCAATATTAGTGTTATTAAGTACTTCTACTTGATGTTTTTCTTTTAATTCTGTAGTCTGATAACGGATTAAATTGTCTAAATTAGGGACTTGGCCGCCAAAGACATAAGGCATACCACATTCGGCATAGGCTACATCGTGGCCACGTTCAACAACTGTAATTTTAGCTGTAGGAGATTGACGACGTGCCCAAGTAGCCGCTGTCATTCCCCCTGCAACACCGCCTATGATAAGCAGATGGTCAGGCATTAAGGTTTCCTCTAGAAGAAATCAAAAGAAAATAAAATGGTTTGACATTTTATCATAGAGTGTTAGTTGCTAATAATAGTCAAGACTGCTTTATCGGCTAACTTTAGATGTGTAAAATGTAGGCTATGGCACCAATGGAAAAAACTTACTATTTAATTACTTGGCGAGAGAATTTTTTTGAGTTGCTAAAGTCTAGTGGCAGTGATTCTGTTGCAGGAATGGAAGAACCTCAATTGGAACGCTTGCTAATAGGCATTACTCAAGGAGGATTTGGTCAAGATATTGTGGATGATACAATACAAGTAAAAGAAAGATTTTTAGAGTTTGCTTGTCAAGAGTATGACATTGACCTTCCGCGCACAGTAGAAACTTTTGATGAGTATTTTGAGTTATTAGAGCCAGATTACTTTGTTGACTTAGACGAGGCATTTTAGTGGCACTACATATTGGAATTACTTGCTATCCAACTTATGGTGGAAGCGGAATTGTTGGGTCAGAACTAGGCCGCGAACTAGCTAAACGTGGCTATATTGTCCATTTTATTTGTTCTGCACTCCCAACCCGCCTAACAGAGCTTAGTGATAAAATTTTCTTTCACGAAGTTGAACCTACACATTATCCTTTGTTTGAATATCCTCCCTATGATCTAGCTTTAGCTGTAAAAATGTGCGAAGTTGCAACAGAAGTAAAACTGGATTTACTCCATGTTCATTATGCAATTCCCCATTCTATAAGTGCTTATCTAGCAAGGGAAATGAATCGCGACTTACAGTATCTTCCTATAGTAACTACCCTACATGGTACAGATATCACTTTAGTAGGGGCAGACCGTTCTTATCTACCTATTACAAGGTTTGGAATCCTGCATTCAGACGGGGTTACAGCTGTTTCTGAGTATTTACAAAAAGAAACTTGTCAGGTTTTTGATATTGGCTGTGACACAATTAAAGCAATTCCTAATTTTATAGATCCTAGCTATTATAAGCGCCGTGAAAACGAACAACTTAGAGCTAGACTAGCACCTAATGGAGAAAAATTAATAGTACATATATCTAATTTCCGTCCAGTTAAGAGAATTACTGATTGTGTTAGGATTTTTGCTGCTCTACAAGGTAAAGTAAAAGCACGTTTAGTAATGGTAGGTGACGGGCCAGAAAGAGCGCAAGGAGAGTGGTTAGCTCGTCAGATGGGAATTAGCAAAAATGTCTCATTTGTTGGTAAACAACCAGGAATTGTAGATTATCTTTCAGTAGCAGATCTTTTACTACTAACTAGTGAAACAGAATCCTTTGGCTTATCTGCACTAGAAGCAATGGCTTGTGAGGTTCCAGTGATTGCTAGCAATGTTGGAGGGATTCCTGAGGTTGTAGCAGATGGTGAAAGCGGTTATTTAGCAGAAGTTGGCGACATTGAGACAATGGCTAAGTATGCTAGCAAGATTCTATCTAGTGATAATTTACAGCGTAAAATGGGACAATTTGGTAGACATCTGGCAGTAGAAAAGTTTTCAACAGAAAAAATCATACCAATGTACCTAGAGTACTATGATCAAATGATAGAAAAATCCAAAAGAAAATAATCTATAAGTTTAACAAATAAAATATATTAGCCTGGGATGAACTATAAGTTTAACAAATAAAATATATTAGCCTGGGATGAACTATAAGTTTAACAAATAAAATATATTAGCCTGGGATGAACTATAAGTTTAGCAAATAAAATATATTAGCCTGGGGTGAACTTTTGTTTATAAACAAAAGTTTACCCCAGGAAGAGGAAAATATGGATCACATTGAATTGGCAGAAAAATATGGGGCACACAATTATCATCCACTTCCAATTGTTATTTCAAAAGGTGAAGGGGTTTGGGTTTGGGATGTTGAAGGCAAACGTTATTTAGATATGTTAAGTAGTTATTCTGCTCTTAACCAAGGTCATCGTCATCCAAAAATAGTTGCTGCTATGAAAGCTCAACTTGACAATGTTACTTTAACTTCTAGAGCTTTTCACAATGATAAAATGGGTTTGTTTATGAAAAAGCTCTGTGAAATTTCTGGTATGGAAAAAGTTTTGCTTATGAATAGCGGTGCAGAAGCTGTTGAAACTGCTATTAAAGCGGCTCGCAAATGGGGTTATCGTGTAAAAGGCGTTCAACAAGATAAGGCAGAAATTATAGTTTGTGATGGTAACTTTCATGGCCGTACTACTACTATAGTTGGCTTTTCTTCTGAAGAACAATACAAAGAAGATTTTGGACCATTTACTCCAGGCTTTCGCACTGTTGCTTATGGTGATGCTGATGCTTTAGCTGCTGCCATTAATGAAAATACTGTAGGTTTTCTCTTGGAACCTATTCAAGGAGAAGGTGGAATTTTAATGCCTCCAAAGGGCTTTATTAGTGAGGCAAGACGTATTTGTAGTGAAAACAGAGTGCTTTTAATGGCAGATGAGATTCAAACTGGTTTGGGAAGAACTGGAAAAATGTTTGCTTATGAGCATGATGGCATAAAACCAGATATTCTAATTGTTGGAAAAGCTTTGGGAGGCGGACTTTACCCAGTTTCAGCCATTTTGTCAGATCATGAAATAATGGATTTATTTCGTCCAGGAGATCATGGAAGCACGTTTGGTGGCAATCCTCTAGCATGTGCTTGTGGAATAGCGGCTTTAGATGTTTTGGTAGATGAAAAATTAGTTGAACGTGCTGCTGAACTAGGAGAATATTTCTTATCTAAACTTAAGTCTATAGATAGTCATCACATTAGTGAAGTTCGAGGAAAAGGCTTACTCATAGGGTTAGAAATTGACAAAGCCTCTGGCCCTGCTCGCCCATTCTGTGAAGCTTTGAGCAAAAGAGGAATCTTAGCAAAAGAAACCCATCAGCAAGTAATTCGTTTTGCTCCTGCACTAGTAATTACTAAAGAAGAAATTGATTGGGTAATAGAACAAGTTCAAGCTGTTTTGCTAGAAAAATAATCTATAAGGAAAAACTATATAGACTTAAAATGTTTGCTAGCGTTAAAATAGCGCTCACTCTACTTTTTAGGATAAAAATCATGGCAGTGCGTCGGTTAAAGCTTTTAGATGCAGAAATTGTTGAACGTGAAGAGGGTGATGGTTACGAAGCTATAGTAAAACTGCGTTTTCAAGAAGGAAATTTTATTGGTATTGAAAAATTTACAGAAAATGTAGAACAAACCCAAATTGAAGCTATTGCCAAAGCCACTATAGAAGGTCTTAGAGAAGCATTACCAATACCTGTAGATATTTACTTGCGTAAAGTAATGAAAATGACACCTGCTTTCCTATCAGATCTTTTATTAGTTGTAATTGTAGATATGTATGTAGATTGTCGTAAATTAGAACTTACAGGATGTTGTGTTTGTACAGAAAAAGATTTGTACTATGGAATAGCAAGAGCAACACTTGATTCTACAAACCGAATTGTGGATTACTTGCTTTCCAAACAAAGGATTAAGCCTAAATCTGCCTTTTGATCCTGGGGGTAAGTTTTGTGTATTTCTAGGCTAATTACATTTTTCTCAAATATAATATTATGATTAGTGTATACAGCCTTCAATATATTTTTTCTATTCTAATTAATAAGTTAAACAAATTACTTTCCTAATTATTTGCCTAATGAACCAAAAAGAGAGCAAAGTAATTTATGGTTACTTTAATTGTCCTCTCATGAATGCTCCGACGACTAAGTTTTCGCTGTGCTCAAACTGTAGTCGCGGCTTCACTGTCCGCAACTTCTCAAATTCTGACAAAATCTCATAAAGTTTTCCTTTTTCTGTATATTTATAGTTAATAAATACGTCTATGATAAACAATAGACGTTATTACTAGGCTGTTGAATATACTTACTTGATAATACATTAATTAATATATAGTAAAATATTTTAGTACGTATGAATGTTCTAATAGTGTTTATAGACTAGTTTAAAAAAGGAAAATAAAATACTGTAATCACTTACAAATACAATAGTTAACCAAAGTGTAGACTAAAAATGAATTTAAATTTTTAAGTAACTACACTTTGTCTTATTAATTTTCTAGCCTAGATAAATAAGCTTTAATTTAATTAAAAAGGAGATGAATATGTCTGTTTCGCAATTTCGTGTTAATGCACTAGCTTTAAATTTACGATTAACACCTGAAGTAAACTCTAATAATCGTATTGCTGTACTTCCACAAGGACAAATAGTTAACATCTTAAACAAACAAAAGGATCCTTGGTGGAAAGTATCAACTATAGTAAACGGCCAAACTTTAGAAGGATTTGTTTCTAGTAATCACCTTTCTAAAGTAGAAGATACAGAAAACAACATAGGTCTAACAAGTGAGTCTATTCCTGCTGTTCATTTGATAAGAAGTTCTCTTGTTTCAAGAGACCAAGAAAGTGGTCGTGCTTTTGCGCTTAATGAAGTCAGTCAACCAAAACGTAATACTACTAATCCTGCAAAATCATTGACTGAAATTATTAACTGGTTAAAGGTAGAACAAAGCGAGCGCTATCAACCAGGAAATAACTCTACTTTCTGTAATATTTATGCTTATGATTATTGTTATTTAGCCGATGTATTTTTACCAAGAGTGTGGTGGACACGTAATGCAATTGTTGATCTTCAATCTGGCAAGCAAGTTCCTATTCGCTATGGGGAAACAGTACGGGAGCTCAATGCAAATAGTATTTTTGATTGGTTTGAAGATTATGCCAACAGTTTTGGTTGGGTTAGAGTTTTTGATCTTACAGAATTACAAGAAGCTGCTAACCAAGGTCAAGTTTGCATTATTAATGCTCAAAGAGTGAATTTAAATAATCCTGGTCATATTTGTGCTGTTGTTCCAGAAATAAATGACCATAAGGCTAGTCGAGAAGGCTCAGAAGTTATTATGCCTTTGCAAAGCCAGGCAGGAGGGCATAATTTTCGCTATGGTGTCAATACTTGGTGGAAAGGCAGTCAATTTCGTAATTTTAGTTTCTGGAAACATGCTTAATCTTATGTTAGGCGTAATACCGATTTATTTAAGAAAATAAATTAGAAGTATTTTGTTGTTTTATTTCTTAAATCTCTTAGTTCCAACGGAATTATTAGCATACAGTTTAATGTAATACAGGATAGCTGTATTACAAACTCGTAGACAAATAAATTCAGCTTTTAGCAAGCACAGTTTTTACCTAGTCATAAATAGTAGATATCTTAGCCATATGTATGGTCAGTAAGTATTTATATGCTCTTTTAGCTGTTCAAAAATATAACCTTAAGATAGCTATTTATTGTATTAGCAAGTAGTTACAAAAATGTTAGATCTATTAAGAAAAGGAGGAAAAAATGTTTAAAAATGTAATGCTGATTTTAGGTTTTGTATTTTTATGTTTTTCTAGTATTAAACCTTGTTTTGCTCAAGAAGTATTACCTACAGTGGATATTGATGTAAAAGATATAGAATCTTTAGAATATGGGGAGAAAAAAGAAATAAAAATAACTCTTAGTGACAAAAAGCCGGATGGTGCAGTGTTTAGAATAGAGACTAACCCTCCAGGAGTAATAAAAATTAATGATTTTACTAGAATAGATGATAAGAACTATTCTTACAGACTAGAAACTTATGGACAATCTTTTAGCAAGGGAATGGTGTTTATTTGGTTAGAAAAAATAGTGGGTGAAAAAAAAGGCTTATCTAATATAGCTAGAATCCAAATAGGCTCAGAAGTGTTGGTAACTTCTTCCATTTTAAGCTATAACGAAGTTGCTGATGCTCTTGGAAAACGTATAGCTAAAACTTATCTTGCTATACAAGTAACGGTTGAGAATAAGAATAAGAATTACAAGTTTTTAATTAATGATGTTTTAGCTGCCTATGATGGTGACCCTACACGGAATTCAGCTCGCACTGTTGGAATTGTGAGACCAGTACTTGAAAAAGGACAGAGTGTAGGCATTAGAAATATAAGTTTACGCTCGTTGGATGCAGCAGGAACCATTTTAGCAGGGTTGACACCATTTAATTTTGGGCGTGATTTTGCAAAAGGAGTTGCTGCTTTTGACGGACCTTTTACATCAGCTGTAAATCTTGTTATTCCAGATCTTACTGTTAGTCAATTGGGAACACTAGCTGATCAAGCTTACCGATCTAATTTAGTTGTAGAAAAAGAAGGCTCAAAAGAATTCTTAATATTTATTCCGATAGGCTTCTTTAAGTTTGATAGCAAGTCTTGGAAAGCTTTCAAAACACGTGTTTATAAAGGTTCTAGAAAACAACCAGATCCATTGATATATAGTAAATTGCAACATGATCTTCAGGTTTTTACTTCTGGTAGTTTTATTGAAAATGCTCCTGCTCAACTTGGGAGTTTCTCTATTTCAACTAGACCTTCATCGCTAAATGCCTCAGTAACAAGTATAGACCAGCCTATCTTTTTTACTGTTAATATTCAAGCAACAGGCAGTTTTAATGATCTCATAACTTTAAGTTCTGAGATAGTGCCTAATGATGATCAAAATAAACCAGAAGTTATAGTAGGGACTGGCCCCTTTGCAGCAGGCAACTCCATCCCTGTTGAAATAAAAGTTAAGCCAGATACTCCAACTAAATCTTATACCATAACTATTAAAGGAAAATCTGCTAATCAGGAACAATCATCTTCTGTAACCTTAAACGTTATTGGTAAAAAAGAAACAACTCCACCAGCCCCACCGGGTGACTTTGATATAACAGTTCAAGGTAATCAAGATATAACACTAAAACAAGGTGAGGACACTACGGTTATCTTAAATATTACAGGAGATACTAAAGGAGTTTCAGTCATATCTCTTCCTTCTCCACAGGGTGTTTCTATTGAACCTGTTACTACAGGGAGTAATAGCACAGCAATGTTTAAAGTTAAAGTTAACAAAAAAATTACAGGTGCTAAAACACTAGTATTTGTTGCTAAAAGAGCTAATGCAGAGAAAAAGGCCATTGTTAATTTAACTGTGTCAACTACACCTCAGTAAATCTTTTTATGTTTCTTGCATAAGCTATCATATATAGTTGATTTGTATAGTGCAAGTGAATGCTATGGTTTATGCAAGAAACCATTAGAGTTCTTAAGCTTCTATTTATATTAGATTATATAAGTTATGCACAAGACAGATATGTTATAAAATGGTGTATCACCCTAGGTATAATACTTTTTATAGTATCATACTAAGGAGAGTAATAGCGACAATTTAACTAAACCTTTTTTCGCAATAACGGTTCAAACTAATATGGTTGGAATTTTAGGGCTGTGGTAAACTTTACCTCGTTTTTGGGAATCCTACTCTAGTCAAATTTAAGTTAAAACAAATAAGTGGGATCTACCCTACCTTTTCTGTCCCTGAGGTAAGCTTGTCTTATCAGGTTAATATATAGTGGTTTGAGTTAAATATGTTCAGAATTATTGATCGTTATCTTATCAAGGAAATATTACCCTATTTTTTTCTTAGTTTATTATTACTTACGGCAATAATTTTTGTGCATGAAGCAAATCGCTTTTCTGAGCTTTTTGTGATTTTTTCTCGTCGCGGCTTAAGTAATTGGCCATTGATTCAATTAATAATTTCTTTGCTGCCTAGCATTTTTGTGTTTACTCTTCCTATTTCTTTGCTTCTTGGTATTTTAATGGGTTTAGGAAGAATGGCTAGTGATAGCGAATTAATTGTCTTGCGTGCCAGTGGCATAGGGCTTTGGCGGTTGCTCTCACCTGTTTTAATGCTAGCAATTGTAATTAGTATTTTTACAGGTTATAACACTTCTTATCTCTTACCTAAAGCAGTAAAATCTCTTAACGCCCTAAAAACTACTCGCTCACAATTGCTAATTCAAGGTTTATCTGATCAAATAAAACCAGGTGTTTTTGAAGAAAATGTTCCAGGAAAGTTGATATTTATTCGTGATATTAACCGAGAAAACGGAAATTGGAAGCAGGTTTTTGTTGCTGTTCAAAATGATCCAGAAATGGAACCAAGTATCTGGGTTGCTCGTGAAGGAGCTTTACAAATAGGAGCTAATTTGGAGTTTTCTGAACTCCAACTTCATGATGGCTATATCTATGAAGGCTATCAACTTAAACGTAAAGAACAAGAAAAAGCCGCTACTTACTCCTTTAATAATACCTCTTTAAGATTAGATCTTTCTCCTAAAGAAGAAGGCGCGACTGATAATAAAGATGAAACAGCTCGTAGTGAAGTAAACATGGCAACAGAAGGGCCGGAAACACAAACCTTACCAGAACTCTTTCGCTCACCTATGCCGACAGAACGAAAACAACAACTATTACTATCAGTTGAAAAACATAAGCGATTTGCTTTGCCGATGGCATGTCTAGTATTTGCTCTTACTGGTGTTGCCTTAGGCATGGTAGTATCTAGGGGGGGACGTTCTTCAGGTTTAATGATTGGTATAGGTGTAACACTTAGTTATTATTTGCTTTTTATTTTAGGGGAAGATATTTCTAGACAAGGTGTAATACCAGCATTTATTGGGGTTTGGCTTGCAAACATTTTTGTTGCTGTTTTTGGTTTGATAATGCTAGTGCGTTATCAATGGTTAAGAGACAAATTTGTTACAATAAGTGAGAGTTTTCATCCTGTAATAGTTTCTTTAGAGAAACTTTTCCAAGGGGAAACTAAAAAAACTAGTACCAATCGAGTGACATTTGGTTTTCCACGCATTATAGATAGAATGATCCTAACAGATATGTTAAGGCATTTTCTTATTGTGTTAATTGGGCTTACAACAGTTTTTCTTGTTTTTACATTGTTTGAGCTAACTAACAGTATTGTGGAAAATCATATTGCTATTAGTGTAGTTACTAATTATCTATTCTTTTTGCTACCTCAAATTTTCCACTATGCTGCGCCTTTTTCTGTTTTGGTTGCTGTTTTAGTAACATTTGGGTTATTTGGAAAAACTAGTCAGTTGGTTGCGCTTAATGCTAGTGGGCAAAGCCTTTACCGTTTAGCTTTACCAGTACTTTTATATTCTATTATTGCAGGAGGTGTATTATTTGTCTCTCAAGAGTATGTCTTACCTACTTCTAATCGTAAGCAAGAATACTTACGCTATGTGATTAAGGGTGGTCAACTTCCAGCACAAACTTTTTATCAAGCACGTCGTAAGTGGTTTTTAAGTCGGGACAATAGGCTGATACATTTTAGATATTTTGATAGTAAGTTAAATAAATTTGCAGGTCTTTCTATTTATGAATTGGAAGAACAAACAGGTAATCTTTTAAGGCGAATTTCTGCTAAAGAAGCCTATTGGGATGATAAAACGCATGAATGGGTTCTTAATGGTGGATTTGTTAGGACTTTTTCAGGTGGAGAAATAAAGTCAGCAGAAAAAATTAAAGAGTTAAGAATTGCTTTACCTGAAACTCCAGACTATTTTAAGCAACAAGTCCCAGAATCTAGCAAAATGAATATTGAACAACTTATAGCTCAAATTAAAGAGCTAGGTGATAGTGGGATAGATGTTTTAAGCCTAGAAATTGCTTTGCAAACAAAATTTTCTAGTCCGTTGACCTGTTTAGTAATGGCTCTAATGGGTATTCCTTTTGCTTTTAGCATAGGTAAGAGAGGAGCATTAGCAGGAGTTGGAGTAAGTATTTTTATTGCAATTGCTTTTTGGGGATCTCTTGAATTATTTAGCCAATTAGGTCGTTATGAACTTTTACCACCAATTCTTTCTGCTTGGGGGCCAAATCTCTTATTTTCTGCTAGTGGACTTTACCTGCTGTTTACTACTAAAACTTAATAAACTTCTATTAGCTAATTAGAAGCTTTTTTGTGGGAAGGGATTGATTTCCTTTTGCTCTTTAAGTGTAGGTTTTTACCTTTGTCTAAAGGCATAACTCCAGGGGTGAGAAGGGCAAGGGAAATAGGTTCTGCATTTGAAGATATTGGAAGCGGCATTCTGGGTCCACAAGAAAATACTTGTGGGACGATAAGTTCTTTATTAAGTTCAATTTTTTCTTCTAGTTGTGTAGTAAAAGAAAGTTTATTAGCTATTGTTGGAGAAGATTGAGAAATCATTAAAAGTAAAATAAAACAAACTTTCATACACATAAATCCTCTAGCAAATAGACTTTATAGAAACTAAATAGTAGCATAAAAACTAAAAAAGTAAGCTACACATTTTGGTAACTTACTTTTTGTTGCTTCTAATAAAGTTTTTCTTATAGCTGATAGCGTTGGACAATACTAGTTAAACTACTAGCTAACTGACTTAAATTTTGAGCAGTAGCCTTTTGTTGTCTAGCACTAGCAACACTTTCATTAGTACCTTGATTGATTTGCTTCATTGCGATAGATATTTGTTCTATACCTGTAACTTGCTGAGTTGAAGCATATGCAATTTGTTTAGCTGCTGTAGATGATTCTACTATTACTTCGTGTAAGTTTTTGATATTAGTTCCAATACGATAAACTTGATTTACTCCATTATCTACCTTTTTGCTACCTTCTTCAGTAACCATAACAGTTGAGTTAGCTGCTTTTTGAATTTCAGCTAAAATTGAACGAACTTGAGAGGTAGCTTTCTTAGAGCGAGCAGCCAGGTTTTTAACTTCAACAGCCACAACACCAAAACCTTTTCCTGCTTCACCTGCTTTTGTTGCTTCAATTGCAGCATTTACGGCTAATAGGTTAGATTGTTCTGCTATATCGTTTACTGATGAAGTAATTTCACCTATTTGAATTGTCTTTTCACTTAAGTCAAGTATATTTTCTGCAATGTTTTCCACTTGGTCTTTAATATTGCTCATTGCACCTACTACTTGTTCTAGCTCTTGTTGACCGGCTTTGGATATTTCTAAGGATTGTTCTGATATATGAGCCACAGATTTAGCTCTATCACTGGCTTGTTCAACTGTTGCTCTTATTTCATCTAGAGTGGTTGTAATTTCTTGTATAGCACTTGCTTGTTGAGTGATTACTGCACTTTGGTTAGTTGCTACTGCTACTAGTTCTTCTGCTGATGTGCTAAGAATCTGAGAGTTTTCATTTAGTTCTTTAACTATATTTCTTAAACTCTCAAGCATGTTTTTGAATGTAGTACCAAAGGCATCAGCTTCAGACTTAGGTTGAATCTCTACAGCTAAGTTACCTTTAGCAATAGCTTCAGCCACTCTAGACATTTTGCGTAGATTATCAATCATTCCTTTAAAGGCATTGCCAAAAGCGTCAACAGAAGATTGAGCTTCGACTTTGACATTTAGATTACCATCAGCAATTTTTTCTGCAACACTTGCCATCATTCGTAGATTTTCAGTCATTCTTCTAAAAGCAATACCAAAAACATCACGAGAAGACTTAGGATCAATATTTTTAGAAAGGTCTCCTTGAGCTATTGAATCAGCAACACTAGACATTTCTCTTAAGTAATTAGTCATCTTATTCATTGAGCTAATTAATTGACCTGTTTCATCAGTAGATTTGACGGTCATCTCTGCTGAAAGTTCTCCAACAGAAAGACGTTGAGCTGTTTCTACTGCCTCATTTATTGGTTTAGAAATAGTATTAGAAATAAATATTCCAGCAAGCATTCCTATTAATACAGCACCTATTAATAAACCTATAATTAATAGACGAGAACTTTTATAAACCTCATCACCTCGCTTACCAGCTTCTACTCCACCTTTGGTATTTAGCTCAATCATTGTTAATAACTTGCCACTAAAATCATCAAAATATTCTTGAGATTTTCCTCTAATTAATGCTTTAGCTTCTTCATTTCTATTAACTCTAGAAAGCTCTAAAATTTTATCGTGTTCAGCTAAATATGCTTTCCACTTAGCTGAAAAATCATCATAAAGTTTTTGTTCTTCAGAGGAAGAAATTAGCTTTTTATAAGCTTCATTGTTTTTGTTGAAATTAGCGATAACTTGAGCCATATCTTTTTCATAATTAGCCATCTCCTTTGGATCTGTTGAAAGAATGTGTTGAAGTTCAGCTACACGAAAATCAGAAGTATTAGTGTTCATATCACTAAGATGTAGAGCACTTGGAAGCCAGTTCTCATTTATTTCTGCTGCTATGGAATTTACCTCTTGTAACCTGTAAACAGAAAATCCTCCAAGCAAAATCATTAGCATAAGTAACAGCCCAAATCCCCAAAAAAGCTTTGACGAAATTTTTAAATTCCTAAACCACTCCATTCCATCCTCCATTGTCTAATTTATAGGTCTAAAGTTGATGATTGTTAGTTAAAAGCCAATTTCTAGAAGTATTAAAGAAAGAAAAATACTAATTGAAAGTTATTTCTAATTTTTATTAGATAAAATTTCTAGGGATAATACATAGGTTATTTTATATAATAAACTCCCCTTGGCCGCAGTCTACCTCTAAAATAATAAGGAAGTCATAAAGAAATAATAAAGATTTCATAAAGATCATTGTTTTATAACGGTTTAATCTAGCACCCACCTAACAACATACCATAGCGTTATAGTAAGTATGATGATTATGAAAGTGTTTATTTATAAACAATAGAAAAGCATATACTTAACACTCAATAACAAATGCTAATATATGAATTTGAGGTATTTAAAAGTAGTGTGATATAAGTATATTAACCAGTGATAATAAACCAAGTTAGTTTACTATTAGGTTTTAAGTTTTGTTTTGTTATTTTGTTTGAGTTTCTGGATTGTTTGCTACTTTGGTGCGTTTCTTATAAATACGATAAACAATAAATCCTATAATTGCTAGTGCAATAATAACAATTTTAGCTTGTCCAAGTAGTTTTAATACATAAGGAAGGTTATTAGCTAGCTGATATCCAAGTTGAGTCATAATAAAGACCCAAACTATTGCTCCAGTAGCATTATAGAACATAAATTTAGTCATAGGCATATGAGCAGCACCACTTAAAGGGCCTGCTGCCCAACGAAGTCCTGCTACAAAACGAGCAATAAAAACGGTTTTATCTCCATAACGATGAAAGAAATTTTCTAATTTAGCTAGTTTTTCTTCTGTTATGCCTAAGTATTTGCCATATCTTAGAATTAAAGGTCTACCACCTCTGCGGCCAATAAGGTAACCAATATTATCTCCAATTACAGCGCTAAAAATACAGACTAAAACAGCTACTTTGTAATCAAGCCAAAGTTTTTGAGAAGCATAACCTGCTAAAACTACAGGAGATTCTTCAGGGACAGGAACTCCCATATTGCCTAGCATTACTAAGGTAAAAATAGTTATATAGCCGTACTTTTGAATTAAACCAGCAATTGTTTCTATGGTTAAGTTTTCATGTATTTCAAGAGCTAATAAAACAAGAGCAGATAAAATAGTTATCAATATAAACAAAATAATAAAAGCTCGTAATTTATTTGCTTTAATTAGCCTGACAATAGTTTCTATTTGTTCTTTCATTTTAGAGTAATCCCTTATGCGTAATTAACCGCGTCTAATACCCGCTCTTAAGATTTTTTGTTGATCGGCTTCTCTTGTATCTTTAGGCAAGAGTTTGCATAACTCTATTACACTTTCTTTTAATTTTTCCCAATTTTCTTCTGCCAATGCTTCACGGCCTTGAGAAAAGTACTTTTCAGCTTCTTCTTTGTTGGTAAAAACAAAATGAGGTTGATTTAGATGCTCAAAAGTATCTTTCCAAAAATCATTTTGTCTAAAGCGAATGCGCCAACTAAGGTTTTCAAGGTCTGAGCGTACTTTTTCAAGAGAGATTTCATCTTCTCGCTCAATATGGCGTTCTGCTTCTCGACAAAGTAGTTGAAACTCTTTTTTTTCTAGTTTATCACCCCATTTTTCTACTATTAAACGAGCATCTTCTTTTTCCCATTCAAGTTTACGAAGGCTAAAGAGTAGTTTCCCTTCAGATTTTAGTTTTCTTTCTACATCTCCTATTTGTCCACGAACTTCTCGGAACTCTTCAAAGATTACTTTAGCTTCTCCTGGATCTCGAACTTCAGGGTTAGATAGATGTCTATGTCCTTCTAAATAAATCTCTTCTAGCTTAGCCCTAAGCTCTTTGATTTCACGTTTTAGTGAAGGAATATCTATTTCTTCTGACATAGCTTCAAGGTTTTTTATTTGATAAAAGTAACGGTCTAGCTCAAATTGAATTTTTTTAACCTTTTCAATTACTTGTTCTTTGCTTTCATCAGGAATATAAACTCCTTCTCTAAAATGCTGGTTTAGAATAGGGACAAAGGCTTCAACTTCCATTAGTCTAGATGCACTGATTGCAATACTTAGCTCTATATCTGAGCCTTCTGGAAGAGGTCTACGAATATGAGCTGCACTAATTTTTAGTGCTCCAACCCAAATATTAGCTTCTGGATCAGGTGATTCACCTTCCCAAATCTTTATTGCAATATAATCACTAGGTTGGCTAGGTCTTAAGGTCTTATCAGCTTTGCAATGAACTATAGTTTGTGCTGGAAGTTGGCTAGAGCGAGGAAAAATTACTTCTACAACTGTACTACCATCTGGACGCACAAATTCTGCTCCAATTGAGTGTGGCAAAGGTGGTTCAGACAGCGCTAACCCATGACGAATAGAAAAAGTTTCAGGTGTTACAGGTAAGTTGTTACCTTTTTCATCTCTAAGAGAAATTTGAAAACAGGTAGTCTTTCCCTCTAAAAGCTGTACATAAAGCTCAAAATAGCCTTCTGTTACTGGTAACCAGCCACTAGTCCAGTGTTTAGTTTCTGATTCAATAGAGATTTCCCATTGTTTGGATTCTGCTTTTTCAATTCTACCTGCAACTAAACACATAGTATCAGGCCATACACTTTCATGCGCTAAATCTATTTCAATAGCATCTGATTTAACATTAGTGATAACAGGTTTTGAACGAGTTACAGTTGAAGCATAAATAGCTGCACCACGTGCTACAACAGTCATTGGATCAATACTAAAATCTAGAGGAGCTTTTAGTTCAGACATCAACATATCCCGAACTATTGGCATATGAGTTGGCCCACCAACTAAAATAACTTTAGCTATATCTTCTTTGGTAATTCTTGCATGAGTAATTGCTTTATGACAAAGCTGAATAGTTTTATCTATAAGAGGTTCTACTAGTGGATTTAAGTCACTTCTAGATATTTCAAATTCTGTTTCTATTGCTTTACCGTCTTCATCTTCACCTACATTAAATATACTAACAGTAACTTTTTCTGAGAAGCTTAAATCAATTTTAGCTTGTTCAGCTTCGCGGTGTAGGATTTGAATTAATCGTCTATAAGAAGAAACGGCCTTGCTAACATCAGGCAAGTTAAAAGACTCTTGCAAACGAGGCCAGAGCAGTTTTCTTACTAAAATACGATCAAAATCTAAGCCTCCTAGCATATTATTCCCTTGATGTTCTAAAACACTTAGCTGACCTTCTTTAGTAGAAATTACGGCAATATCAAAAGTTCCTCCTCCTAAATCATAAACTAACCATCGCATATCTTGAGCATCAGGCTTCATTCCATAAGCAATTGAAGCTGCAAGAGGTTCTTGTAAAAGAGGAGATTCTACTAAACCAGCAAGTTGAGCAGCACGAGCAGTCGCTTCACATTGTAATTGTCCAAAGGCTGCGGGAACTGTAATAACAGATGCAGAAATTTGTTCTCCTATTGCTTGCCTAGCATCTTCTAGCACTGACTTTAATACTTCAGCAGAAAGTTCTTCGGCTGTTAGTGATTTATTAGCTGCCTTAAAATAGCGAGGATCACTTTGTCCCATCCAGCGTTTAAAACCGCTATCAACATTTTCAAAATCTTCATAAAGTAGCTGGTAAGCTCGTTTTCCAACAATAATACGTCCGCTTTTTTCTATTCTCACCACAGAAGGTGTAACATCCATCTGATCACGGTTCTTAAAGACTCTTACTTCTGTATTTTCATATTTAGCAATTGCAGAATTAGTTGTTCCTAAGTCAATTCCATAATCAATTGTGTTACTCATAATCTTCCCCTACCGTGAGTTTTGTTGCTTTAGCTAGAATCACTTGTCCTGATACTAACAATTTGTTTTGAAACAATATAATAGGTGCAAGCATTTCTTTGATAATTAAATCTGTCTTATCTTCACTATCTGTTTCTATATCAATAACTTCTAAGGCTAACCCTGCATCATATGGCTTTCCTGTAAGATCTAAAAACTCACAACCTTCTGCTTCTAGAGTTTGTTTAAGTTTTCTAAGAGAATAGCGCAATGCCACTACCTTTTGTTGAGGCAGATTTTCTATATTTTGGCTAAGTCGCCATACTTCTAATGCAAAAGTAGCCAAAGAATCTTTTGAAACCTGATAGTTTTTATCCATTGTTAGTCATTAATTATACAAAAGCCAAGAGTTTACAGCTAATTATAACAAAGCTGGAAAAATTTTTTCTGCCTTGTAACCTTTTTCACCTCTTAAACGTGTTCTCTTCAAATTGCTTTTACATAAGGGGCAAATGAAAGATTTTATATTAGCTTAACTTTTAATCATAGTGCCACCTTAGGATTTGATAAAATAAGGAGTTAAATTTATGTCTATAGATAAAAACTTTGATGTAGTAGTAGTGGGTGGTGGTATTGCAGGATTAGCTACAGCAAGCTTACTTGCTAAAACAGGAAAACAAGTTTGTTTGCTTGAACAATCTAAACAACTTGGAGGACGCGCTCAAACTCAAGATAAACAAGGGTTCCATATGAATTTAGGGGCTCATGCGCTTTATAAATCTGGTTCAGCAATGGCTGTTCTAAATCAATTAGGTATTAAAATTACTGGTAAAACTCCTGCACAAAATGGAAGCTTTGCTCTTTACAAAGGGCAAAAGCATAAAATGCCTTCAAACTTTACTTCTCTGTTTACAACTAGTTTGCTGGACTGGCGTGGCAAAGTGGAGTTGGCTGGTTGGTTTAGCAAAATTGCTAAAGTAAATGCTAAAACTTTCACAAATCAAACTGTAGCAGAATGGTTAGAGAAAAATACTTCTCATAAAGTAGTAAGAGAGTTAATTCAAGCCCTATTTCGCTTAACTAGTTATTCAAATGCTCCTACACAAATGAGCGCTGGTGTAGCTATAGAACAACTCCAAGCTGGATTAAAAGGAGGTGTTCTTTATTTAGATAATGGTTGGCAATCAATGGTAAATAGTTTGGAACAAGTTGCTAAAAATTTTGGAGCAAATATCAGAGTACATACTAAAGTAGAAACCATAGAGACAAATAAAACAAATAACATTAAAATAGTAAAAACTGCTGATGGTGAAATTTATAAAGCAAATGATATTGTAATTGCTACAAATCCAAACATTGCTACTAAGCTAGTAAACCAAATTGCTAACTCAAATTTAGTAAATTGGGATAGAGATTTAACACCACTAAAAGCAGCTTGTCTAGATCTGGCACTTAGACAATTACCTGTACCAAGCGCAACTTTTGCATTAGGTGTGGATGAGCCTCTTTATTTTTCAGTTCATTCTGCTAGTGCTAAACTTGCTCCTGAGGGTGGAGCTGTAATTCATTTGCTAAAATATTTACCAGTTGATAATAATGAAACAGCTCAAGATACTGAAAGACAATTAACCGAGCTATGTGATTTAATGCAACCAGGATGGCAAAAGTTCCTTGTTCATAAGCAGTTTATGCCATCAATGGTAGCTGATAGCTGTTTAGTAAAAGCTAAAACAGCAGGACTTAGTGGTAGACCATCTGCCAATGTGCCAAATACAAAAGGAGTTTACTTGGCTGGTGATTGGGTAGGAAATGAAGGTTTATTAGCAGATGCTAGTTTTGCTAGTGCTCAGAAAGTGGCTAATTTGATTTCTTACCCTAAACATTTAACTAGCCTTGCTTCAATAGCTTGAGTGCTTTTTTGATCCCCAAATTGCGCTTCTTGATCCCCAGGATGCGTTTCTTGATCCCCAGGTAACGCTTCGCTAAAACCTGGGGCTAATATGGGTTGAGCGATTTGAAAATTGAGCTATTTTAATAAATGAGTTCGTTTCCAACAGAGTCATATATTAGCCCCAGGTTTTAGCGAGTGAAACGAGCGCAACCTGGGGATCAAAGAAACGAGCGCATCCTGGGGATCAAAATTATTAATGGAGGAAGAAGTTGATCACAATTCCAGCAAAAGTTTATGAGGATAATCGTCAATATCTTTGGGCATTATGTTATCGAATGACAGGCAATTCAGCCGATGCTGATGATCTTGTACAAGAAACTTTTGTTAGGGCTCTAGAGCATAAACCTAGTAATGACGAGCCTTTGCGCCCTTGGTTAGTGAAAGTAGCTCTTAATCTTAGTAAAGATTCTTTGCGGAGACGCAAACGGCGTAAATATGTAGGTGTTTGGCTTCCATCTCCAGTTCCCACGCAGGAGGATAACTTTCCTGCTGCATTTGAACTTTTGCAATCAAAAAAAGAAGATTCCCCTGCTACACGTTATGATCAACTTGAGAGTATTTCTTTTGCTTTTCTTCTAGCACTAGAAGCACTTAGCCCAACACAGCGTGCTGTTTTGCTTTTAAGAGATGTTTTTGACTATTCAACTGAAGAAACTGCTCAAGCTCTTAATTTAACGGTAGCTAATGTTAAAGTCACTTTGCTAAGAGCTAGGAAAATTATTCAAGAATATGATAAAAGCCGTTTGCCAATGATTGTAAGACAACAAACAGCAGAAAAAGCTCTAGAACAATTTATTAGCTGTATAGTGACTAATGATATTGCTGGATTAGAACAACTTTTGGCTGCTGATGTAATTAGTATTAATGATGGAGGTGGTGAAGTATTAGCCGCAATTCGCCCTGTTTTTGGTCGTCGTAATGTACTACGGCTTATTATGGCTCTTTCAACCAAATTTATGGAAGTGTCTATTGTATCGGTACGTAACCTGAATGGACTGCCAACATTAGTCTCAGAGTTAACTGTAAGTGTTCCTAAAATAGCTCCAAGAACAGCTTTACAAGTGGTGGTAAATGAAGCAGGACAAATCACTCATTTTTATAGTGTACTTGCTCCTAGTAAATTGAATTTACTGGCATCTGATAAGATTAATTAGGAATTATTTAAACAGTAGTACAGACAAAAAAGTAAGGATAATTTGCATAGTTGCATCACTTATAGCCTGAGGTGATATTACTAAGACTTTTGTGATTTATTAATTGAACATAATGAACATAATGACACAGGTTAGAAAAAATTATTGTTAGAAATCTGGTTGATTATGGGTAAAGTAAGTTTATAAAGGAACAAAAGGCTTTGTTATTGAGTTATGTATTTTGCAAGTTTTTGGTAATATGACCAAAGTGCTAATAACAAATTACAAACAGGTGACTATGCAAGGTGATAAAAAAGAACAAAAATTTGATCAAAGTATTACAGAAGGGCCAATATTAAAAGCAGTTTGGAAAATGGCTTGGCCTACAGTTATACAAAACATGGTTGCAGGTTTGCAGGGTGTTATTGACCATACATTAGTTGGACACTATGTTGGTTATCGAGGAAATGCTGCTATAGGTGTAGGTTGGCAGATTTTTCTAGTAGTTGTAGTGTTTATGAGTTCGCTTTCTGTAGGTATGAGTGTTCTAATATCTCAAGCTGTTGGTGCAGGAGATAGTCAAAAAGTTAATCATATCTTTTATCAAGCGCTACTTACCGCTTTAATTTTAGGTTGTTTAATAATTGCACCTTTAGGATATTTTGCTTCACCATACCTCTTAGATATTGTTAAGGCAGATGCAACTGTTAAAGCTTCAGCCTTGCCTTATTTGCAGATAATGTTTCTTTTTAATATTGGGCTACTTTTCTTTTTTATATTGGGAGGAGCATTAAGAGCAGCAGGAGATGCTAAAACTCCTCTGAAATTGGGTCTAGTAATAACAACATTAAATGTTATCTTCAATGTTATTTTAATCCCTGGTCTTGGGCCAATACCTGCTTTTGGAACAAAAGGTTCGGCTATGGGTACAGTAAGCGCTTCTCTTGTAATGACTTCTATAGGTCTTTATTTACTTTTAAGTAAACGTTTAGTAGTGCAATTACCTCATCCTAAAGATTTAGTTCCAGATCCAAAAATCATTAAAAGAATTTTTAGTTTAGGTTTACCTACAGGTTTTCAAGGCATTGCAATGAATATTGCAGGGGTAATTATACTAAGATTTGTTGGTATGTTACCTAACAGTGCTCAGGCACAGGCTGCTTATAGTGTTGGATATAATCAACTATTTTCGCTTATTACTTGGACGGCAGTAGGATTAATGAGTGCTTCAGCTGTTATAGTGGGTCAAAATTTAGGAGCTAAAAAACTAGATAGAGTTAAACAAACAGTTAGCACAACTACAAGTTTAGGAGTTGCTATTGCTACAACAATTGGACTTTTATTTATTTTTATTCCAAATAAATTGTTGGGAGCATTTGGAATAGAAGATTTGGCAGTGCTTAGCATAGGTAAACAACTACTTGCTTACCTAAGTCTTTCTGGGATCTTTGTTACAATTGCATTGACTTATACAGGAGGGCTACAAGGAACAGGTGATACTCGTAGCCCTTTTTATATTTCTGTAGTCTCACAGTTTCTTATACCTGTTAGCTTATGTTTCTTTATTAAACTACTAAGACCATTACAACCTAGCGATATTTGGTTAGCTATTGTGCTTGGACATTCATTTAGAGCTGCACTTAGCTTTTTAAAGTTTCAGCAAGGCAAATGGCAGAAACAAGCCACTATAGGTGTGTGACTATTTCTTTTCTAAGAGAATTTCTTTTAGTTCTTTTCCTAGTTTGAAATAGACAACACTCTTACTTGGTACTTCTACTGTTGCACCAGTCTTAGGATTGCGTCCACGTCTTGCTCTACGACTACGTAAGCGGAAAGAACCAAATCCACGAATTTCAATCTTGTTTCCTTCTTTAAGAGAATCAATCATAGATTGAATAATTTCAGATACAATAGCTTCTGCTTCTTGACCAGTTATTTCCATGTATTGACTAACAGCTCTAGCCACTTCATGAGCTAATTCAAGCCTAGTTATGGTAACAGGTTTAGGCAATACAGGCTTAGGAGCTTTTTTGGCTGCTGGTTTAGCAGCAGTTTTAGCTTCTACTACAGGTGTTTTGCTAGCTTTAGCACTTGCAGCTTTTGTATTCGCTGGAGCTTCGGATGCTTTAGTTTTTGCAGTAGTAGTTTTATTATTAGTTTCAGTATTATCTGTAGCTTTTTTCTTTGCTGGCATTTCTCTATCCTTAAATAAAAATGATTGCAATTCTATTATTTGCCATAGCTTATACTATTACTCGATTTATTTCTAGTATTTAGTAGATATTTAGCCGCAAATTTTGGCGGAAAAGCTTAGCTAATTAGCTAAATTTTTTATTCATCTCTGGTAGGAATTTTATTAGCTATTTTTGCGTCAAGAAGTTTTATTTACTTTTTGTTGTATATGTATATATACCTTATGTTGACATACTTACGCTTATAACTAAAATTTTTAACTAGGGATAAATTAGGATATAACAAAAGGGGGCTTATAATCAATAACTAAATATAAAATAGATAAAGTTTTTCTTAAAGTGATCGGTTTGTTAAAGGTACAGAAATAGCTTAAATTAAAACCTCTTAGCCTTATAAACAAACTTCTTGTTTTGCTTGTTTTGCTTAATATGCGATAATTAACAAAATAATAATAATATTTTCTGGCTAGCTTTTGAGGGATTTTATGCATCATGAAGAAAGACCATCAGCTTCCTCTCCAGAGATGATCTGTATAAAATGTAAGAACTATGATACGGTATGGTTTAACTGTATCTTATTGGGTTTTGATGGAATTAGAGAAAACCCAAATATGAGATGTAACGTCCAAGTAGAAGTCAATGGCGAAAAGAAATTTGCTTTTGAAAAACGCACCACACAAGAACTAAAAGCGGATATTGCCTTAGCAGATATTTTAAGAGGTGATGATCCAATAAATATAGACTAGTACTCTACGTAGACAAGGTTATGAGCCAAAACCGAGGTTTATCTAGTAGTGATCTAGAACAGGTTAAACAAATTTTTATTAGCTATTTAGAAGGTTCTGCTCCATCAATGTTTCTTGGAGAGGCGCTCAATGTAGTATTGCGTGTAGAAGAACCTATCTATTTTGCTCCTAAGGACGTTGCCCAAATTGTTGCTACTTGGGCACTGTTGCGTTCGCATTCGGATGGTTATCTTGTACATGAATACTACATTAGAAGTATTGAATTAATTGCTGCTGCTGATCATAGCAAAATCTTAAATGCTTTTGAGCCTACACGCTTTTTTATGCCTTATTTTGAAGGCTTGGTGCGCACTTGCCCTAAAGAAGAAAAAGAAGCCTTTAGAAATCAATTAAAACAACTACGTGAAAAGTTAGCTAGTGAATGGGGCTATCAGTTTCGTCGTACAGATGCAGCAGCTTCACAAGAAGTTGTTAGTGTTAGTAGTTTTCCTAGTGAACCTACTACTAGTTTTAGTGTAAAACAACCTAATCCCAACAAGTACATTGCTCCAGAAGAACCTGTTAACAATTATCCAGTTGATGTCCATACTAGCTTTTCTTCAAGCTCAAATCTAAATCCTGTTGTCAAAGAAAGTTTTCCTACTTATCCTCCATCAAACATAACAGAACCACCATCAACTAATTATCCTATTTCACCTCCATCTGTTAACTATCCAGCTAATCCTAATACAAGTTTTTCAGAACAAAATCCTAGTGTAAGTTATCCAGGGCTAAACCCTAGCACAAGTTATCCAGGGCTAAACCCTAACACAAGTTACCCAGGGCTAAACCCTAGCACAAGTTATCCAGGATTAAATCCTAACACAAGCTATCCAGGGTTAAATACTAGTGGGTATTCTGTGTCTCCTTATTCTACTCCGATAGCAGAACCACCAGCAGGATATCCTTATTCAGCCCCAATAGCAGAGCCACCAGCAGGATATCCTTATTCTACACCTTCCACCCCGATAGCAGAGCCACCAGTGGGATATCCTTACTCTACCCCGATAGCAGAACCACCAGCAGGATATCCTTATTCTGCTCCAAACCCTAATTACCCTTCTAATACAAATAAATTACCTACTAGTTGGTCAGGTCAAGCTAACCCAAACTCTGCCATAGCAAAACCTCCTTCTACCATTAATGTAAATAATTTATCTATTAATGAAGTAGTCTTTGATATGGATCAGTCTAATCAGGGCAATGGTAATTATGATAACCCTAATTATTCTCAAGCTCAGAATTATGGACAACAAAAGGCGACTCCAGAGGTTGTTAGCTCTGTTTTGCACAGGTTGAGAATGTCTATTTTCAAGTTAAGTTCTCAAGATCAAGACAATTATGTAGCAGAGATACAAAGACTTCTTTTTGAGATGTTGCAAAAACGGGTTTATCTTACACCTTATTTAGAAGCAGTAGTTGATATTTCAATCAATACGTTTAATGCAAATCAAGGTGTTTTTGGAGCTCAATTACTTTATATTGTTGAACAAATCTACTACTCAGAAGGTTTTGACACTAATATTCGCAGTGGACTACGCCGTTTTAGAGCAGCAACAGAGTTAAATGAACAATATATGCGCTCAATGGCTAGCCATCCTGACTTAGCTCCAGCGTTAAGAATTTATCTTGCTCATTTTGATGAGCTTGCCCCTGACGTATTATTATCTAGTTTATTTTGTGAAACAGATCGTCAAAAACAAAGACTTTGGATGCTTTTAATAGAAACTCATAAAGAGACAGCCACAGGTTATATAATACAAGGTCTTTCTCAAGTAACTCCAAGTCCAGAAAACTGGCCAGCAATAAAAAATCTAATTGCTTTATTAGGGCGTATTCCTCCTCAAGAAAGGCTTGCTCAACGTCAAGCTATTAGCGTACTTGGCCCTTATTTAAAATCACCTTATGTTCAACTACGATATGCTACTTTAACAACTTTAGAGTCGTTTATTACAGATGAAACTTTGCCTCATTTAATAGCGATTTTTGACGAAAAATTATATGCAGATACTGAATTAGAAGATCCTGATAGACTTCTTGCTTACTTAAAAACAGTTTTAACACTTCTTGGAAAATTTAATTCTGAGCGAGCAGTTAAGCTATTAGCAGAAATTGCTATTGGTAAATATATTAGTTTTATAAATGCTAAATCTATTCAAAACCTACAGTTGCAAGCTATGCAGCTGCTAACTAGTAAAAGAAACTTACTTTCTTCTAACGTAATTGTCCCAATTATAGAAAAGATACGTAATGTCACTAACCCATGGAAAAAATTACTTACTTCTAAGTTTTGGAGTGGAGATGATGAAATGGAGTTATTGGCAATGATAGAAGTAGTTGGGATGTTTAACACTCCAGAAATTAGAGAGTTACTAACAGATATAAAAGATCGTTATGCCAATCAACCACCAGGGCGCCGTGCAAATGAAATACTAGCGCGGCTATAGCAATTAATTTTCAAGAGAGTTTATCTATTATAATTAAATTTCCTTACTATCTATTTCTGAAGTTGGGTTAGATTCTTCTTTGGTTGAGCCATTTTCCTCAACGCGTTCCCGTATTCTTTGTGCAAAATCCCGAATACCTTTTTTACGAATAATTAGTGCAGCAGCAGCTTCAGCAGATTTTTGAGCTTCTTGTTCAGCTGCATCAAAATCACCTGCTTCCATTACAATTCTCATCATTTCATCAGAAGTTTGGATTAGGGTATTTAGCTGCATAGTATTTTTTTCAATAGCAAGCTTTTTTGCATCAGTAGGTTTAATAGCCATAAACTTAATCTCCTATGCTATCTTAAACAACAGACCCAATTAGCTAACAGACTTGTATAAATATTGTTAGGCGAAATATCGCGTAAAGTTAACATATTTTTTCTTGGATCTCAAATACTCATTAAACTACAATATGTATTTGTTACTATCGGATTACTAATCTATTATCTTGAGTTGTTAATAAAAAGAAAGTTTTAATAATTAGCAAAATTCAACAAAGAAATACTCTTAAAAAGAAAATCAAACAGGAGACACTAAATGTCTGAAGAATTAGTCAAAGCACGCCTAGTTATGATAGATGCTCTACAGAAAGCTACTATAGATAGAAAGATTGATTGGATTAGAACCAACCCAGATGAAGTTGAGTGGAAGCCAGGTACTATTGAACAACGTTATGCAATGATATCTGAAGAAGGCGTTTTTGTAACTTTTTCCAGAATGCGTTCTGGTGCAATGGATTTACTTGTACAGTTTCAGGAAGAAGGTTGCTATCGAGAATATGACATTTCTGAAGAAGATGGGCCAGAAACGGCAAAAGCTTTAGATGACTTATATAATCTTCTTCCTAGCACTGGTAAAATGATAGAAGATTTTCGTCTAATTACAAAATACCTCCAAAGTTCTCCTATAGAATCTGATTTGCAATAGAATGGAGTATTGAGAATGAGAAGCTGTCCAGCTTGTAATAGAAAGTTTGATGATGCCAATACTTTTTGTCCTTATGATGGTCAAGAACTTGTTATGGTAGCGGCTCATGATATGTCAGGACGGTTAATAGATAATAAGTATTTAATTGAAAGTAAAATTGCTCGCGGTGGAACAGGTACAGTTTATAGAGCAATGCATGTTCAGCTCAATGTTCCTATGGCTGTGAAAATTTTGCATAACGACCGCATTAGTGATGCTTTAGCTGTTGAGCGATTTCGTCGTGAGGCTTTTGCTGCAATGCAAGTTCGTCACCCTAATGCTATTGCAGTCTTTGATTTTGGTGTTACTACAGATAATCTAGTTTATGTAGTAATGGAACTCCTTAGAGGAATGAGCCTTAGACAAAAGCTTAAGCAAATGTGTTATGTCTCATTAATAGATGTAAATAACATTATGCAACAAATTTGTGCTGCTGTAGCTGTAGCTCATAAACGTAAAATAGTTCATCGTGATTTGAAGCCGGAAAATGTATTTCTTCATAGAGATGGAGAAGAAGAAGTAGTTAAAGTATTAGATTTTGGTTTAGCCAAATTACGTGGTTTAGTTGAAGATGGGGATTCTCCAGCACTTACTAGGGATGGTTTAGTTATAGGGACTCCACTTTATATGTCTCCTGAACAAAGTCGTGGTCGTTCAGTTGATAGACGTTCAGATATATATTCTTTAGGTGTAATGCTTTATGAAATGTTAACAGGTAATTTGCCTTTTAGAGGTAATTCCTTGGCTGAAATTGCTATTAAACATGCTACAGAAAAACCAAGACCTATTTATGATATTCGTCCTACTTTGCCTGCTGTAGTTAATGCTGCTGTAATGCATGCTCTAGAAAAAATACCTAAAAATAGACCAGATACAATCACTGAATGGGCTGCATCATTACAAGCAGCAGTAAAAGCTGTTACTGAAGGCCAATTTAGAGATCTTTTTCTTAATGCTAGTGATGAAGATTTAGAAGCTGCTATTTTGCTTACAGGAGAAATGGGACAACTACCACAGAGTGCAGAAACAAGTGATTTAGATCCATTTAAATTAAATGAGACAGGAGAAGTTGCTAAAAAACCAAAACTACCTATAAATCTCACTAGTGCCAGTACTTCTGCTGCACAACAAATCTTGCCATCTCCTAACTTAACACAAGAAAGTGAAATGCTCACGCTTAATGAGCAATCTATCTCTCAAGAAAATTTACCTGCCTATATTTTTGCTGCTGCACAAGAATCTATAATTGTATTGCAATCAATTATGGGAAATTTAGCAGCACAACAACCTCTAACTGAAAGTATATTTAGAGATTTAGAAAGGGCTACTAAATCTTTGAATAGGGTCTATAAACAAACAAAAAACATGGTTATAAGTTAAATTAAAAACCCGGTCAAAGCCGGGTTTTTAACTTAGTCAGGACGTTTAGTTAATGGCATTGGTGGTGGTGGTGGTTCTTGTTCAGGTGTAGTAATAGGAATTTCAGGCGCTGATATAGTTTTGCTTATAGTAAAATACTTGATTTCAGATTTAAACGTATAAGGTTGAACAATATCAGGATTTGATAAAACTGACCAATAATACTTATGCTCTTTTTTGAAAAAGGATTGTTGATATTGATCAGGTTTATAATTTTGTTGATTAGTTATTTGCCTTAATACAAGATCCCCTTCATCGTAAACTTCTATTACGTATGAAACATTACTTTTATTACATTGCCATTGAAAATTTAATTCATCAGCTCCTAAAGATTGGTTATTAGTAGGAGAAATTAATTTAATATTTGGTCTTGAAAAAAACTTATAACCTATAGCTAAAACTAATAAGAAAACAATTATACCAAGTATAGCTTTATTATTTGATGGTTGAGATGAAGAAGTATTGTTTGAGTGGGTGAAATTTTTAGGATCTGACATAAAATGGTTGAGGGGCGGTTTTACGCCCCTCAATTCTCCTTGTTAAGATTTTAACGTTGTACTTGACTTTGTTGGAAGCCCTTGAAGTCTACCAATTGTAGGAAAGGAGATCCTGGAGGTAGTGTACAAGGGTTATTAAAGTTTGTATCAAAGATCCAATCGCGGTTTGGTGGTACATAAACATAGTCTACTTGACCAGTAGGTCCTGTGAAGCTAGTAGCACTGCTTGCTGAACCTACGCGCTTAAATGCACCATTACCTTGTGTACTCTTATAGATACGAATTAATGATCCAGAGTAGCTTACGTATTGGTTGTTATTACTATTTTGTCTCCAATCTTCTAGGAAGCGTGGGAAGTTGTTAAGAGCACCAGAAGAATATTGAGACTGAACACCTTGGTGAATGTTAGGAGATGAACCATTAGCAGCATTCCAGTAATCTGGATACCAAGTAGGTGTATAACCACTTACCAAAGCAAAACGGTAAGCAGTATTTCTAGCAGAACGATATCCTACAGCTTGGTAAGGAATTACAAAACTGCGAGTATCTAACCAACCAGCAGCTCCTGAAGCTCCACTCCAGTTTGTTCCTGTAGCAGTACCTGTACCAACACAAGCACCAGATAACATACTAATAGCATCAGCAACTATACTAGCTGGAACGTTACAGTTATTTCCGCAACTAGGGAAACTAGTACCATTGTAGTTCAATGGAGAAGTTGGATTAGTTGTAGTAGCACTAACTGAAAGACCTGGGTATTGATCATAGTCTCCAATTTCACCAGCAGGTGCATTGAAGTTACCAAAAACATAAACAGGATTTTCTGTTACAAAGGTAACACCTAATGGGAATCCACAACTACTTGTTAATGGGCCTGTTGGGAATAAATTACTAGCATTTACTAGACGTACTCCACGACGGAATAATTCTATACGACGTGTTGCACCTGTTACTG
This sequence comes from Blastocatellia bacterium, assembly GCA_039812885.1. GTDB lineage: Bacteria > Acidobacteriota > Blastocatellia > Chloracidobacteriales > JADJPF01 > JADJPF01. Next base: position 14,805 of record JBDIBI010000001.1, on the reverse strand, counting down.
TTGAATCAGGGAACATAACAGGAGGTTTACGACTCCAAGTTGCTTGATTGTAATCATTAGTAGGTACTTCTGTTAAAGCAATCATGTTTCCTGCTCTGGAAGTTGCAGCAGCATAAGTTCTACAGTTGTATTGATCTTGAGGTCCAGTAGCATTATAGAAACCTGCATTATAAGGAGCTGATTCGCTAAATCCACCTATTTCTTTTTGGATAAAGCAGTCATTATTAGCATCTTGTGGAGATTTACCATTGTCTTTGTTGTCGCTATTTAATGCCGAATCACAACCAAAGACGTTTGCCGCATTATTGACTGCTGGAGCAGGGCCAATACCAACATTAACGGCAGCAGATGAACCAGAAGTAGTAACACCACCACTGTTCCAAACTACGTCTTCACGAGCATATTCTCCATCACCTATTAAGCTAGAAGTACCTGCCATAGGTGTTGCTGGAGCGCTAGCAGGAAGCTTAATGTTAGGGTTAGTATTAACAACAGGTTCATCACCTCTACGGTCAGAAACATATACTAACCAACCATTGTCTAAGTTTACAGTAATGTTGTCCATAAGAGCAGATGCTGTTAAAGGTACACCTGCGGAAAGTCTATAAGGAGTGTTGCCCATTTGAGAAAATAGGTTGTCAAAATCACCTTTAAGTAATCTTCCTAGGTTACCCATATCAAATTCAACTAAATTCATTGTTCCTAGTTTGGTTACAGATGTTTGGGTTAAACCTGGTACTGGAGGATCAGTTGCAACACCATTGTTTGGTTCATGAGGAGTTCCTTCACGAGGATCAAACATATTGATTGGGAATGGAATTAATCTATGTAAAGTACCACCACTGTCATTAATAGACCAAGAAGTCTCACCATCTTTATAGAAAACAGATGAAGTAGAGGCTGTGAAGTCAGGAGTTGTTGTAGCTGGTGCTTTAGGATTGTTTAAGTTTTCACCATAGATATTCACTATAGTACGGTTGCTAGTTGTAGTTGTAGCATTACCAGAAAAATCAATTTGATGACTTGTTAAAAGTCCAGCATTTACTGGAATTGGAGCGCGAGTTGCGTCTGTATAGTAGCCACCTTGATCGTTTTGTGGTTCAGCATATGGATTAGCTCCACCAACGTTAGTTCTATAAACTCCAGCATTTGCATCATCTTCTATACCATACATCTTTAATGAGCCAATGCTATTGTATTTGCGTATTGCCATAGAAGCATAGTAATCAAAGATTACGCTGTTACTAACATCGTCTAAACCTGTTGGGATATCGGTGTTAGTTAAAGTAGCAGGAAGATTGGTTGCTAATGCACCTGCTATTTTGTTAGGAGTATAAGCAACACCAAAGCGTTGTAGGTGAAGCACAGAGTTTTCATCTGGGAATGGACCAGTAGTGGTATAAGGTAATGGTAGTGGTGCTGGTGGGAATCCAGGTGTTGTACGAGGATAATAAGTGTTGTTAGCTGTACTTGAAGCAGCATTACCAGCAAAATATGGAACTGTAACACCAAGATTAAGTACTTCTTGGGTAATGTCCAAAGTTGTACCATCAGCTTTTACAACTTCTATCTTTATCCAACCATGTATACGATAACCATTTACACGAGCTCCTGTTGCACGTGGTGCACCAGTAGTTGGAGAAACAACTTTAGGTTGGAACCCTCTTGGTAATGGCTTTTTAGCACCAGTAATACCATTAGGTGTATCAGTAAAATTATCGTCCATATAGAACCAGTTAGGATTGCTTAGTGGAAGACCTACAGTTTTAACTGTTCCGGTTCCAGTCATACCAAGAACTGGGTCTGGGCCATCTAATTGAACACCACCGTAAGGACCTGTAGCTAATGTAGGATTAGTTCCTTCACCAGGCATAACGGTTCTAGGTAGTTGGGTTTGATAGTCAGCCAAAGTAACTCTGAATGTTGGTTTATAGTAGTAACGAGCTGTAAAGTAAGGAGAGTTTAATGAAGGATTAAAGTCACTTACTAAACCACGTCTAATTAATTGTATTGGGTTAGCACCAAGAACATTTTGAATAGGAAGTTGAAGTCTAGATGCACCAACTGTTACTGTTGGAACCCCATTACCAACTTTTCCTGCTCCAGGAGATACACAAGTTCCGGGTACAACGTCTATTGAAGAATTAGATACTTTGTTACAAGTACCAGATACTTTTGCACCGTTAAGAGCACTACCTTGAGTGTAAGTAGCAGTATTTCCCATTGTGTCCGTTACTACAGTTAAACTACCGCCATCAGGGGAACCATATTTAGTTTCACCGATAACTACGTGTTTAACTACGCTTATGCGAGCAGGTGTAGTAGTTACAGTTGTACCATTGGATACATATTGAGAAAACTTGTTTGAAGCACCAGTTATATAGAAATCGTTGTTGGTATGTACCCAACCACCGAACTGCCAATTTGGTGGAACATAAAGCTCAAAATCTGAGTCTGAGAAAATTCCAAATTGGAATAAAGGTAACAAGAAGTTGGTAAAGTCACGAGTAAGTTGCACATTTGAACCGCCCCGAACTTGGTTAGTTACAGTAGCAACTTGGCGGTATTGACGAGCAAATGCTTGTAATCCAGCATATGTACCACTGCTAATTTGAACTGGATAAGGAGGACGAGGAGCAATTGTACAACCTGAATTTGTAGGGTTACAAACGTCAACCACACAAAAACTAGATTGACCTACCCATCCTAAATCAAGCACGTTAGAAGAAGCATAGTCAACTCCAGAATATCCAGGAACACAAGGACTACTTGAAGGACAGCTCACATTTGGTGTTACTATACGAAAGTTATTTAGTAGATTTGGTGGAGCTACTACCACTCTACAAAGTGAATCATAACTTGGGCTTGGGGAATTAATAAATAAAGAACTAAAATCACGAGACATCTGCTCTAACTTTGCAAATGCAGTGTAATAACCACTTTGCTGGGATACTTCAAAATTAGAGGAGACTGTATCAGTTGTTGTCAGAGTTAACGAGGCGCTTACGTAAATTGTCAATAGTGCTAATATGAGCGTAACAATTATTAAAGCAGAGCCTCGTTCTTGGAAAGCTTTACGACGCAATAACTTGCGCCAAAACTTTTTTAATGCTTTCTTCATAAATTCGGACTCCTTAAAACATTATTAATTAAAGTTAAATTTAATTTAAATCCGGAACATAGTTGGTCTGATAAAGGTTTCTAACTCCAAAAGTCCCATCTAAGCTAAAACGGTAATAATAGCCATTCTTTGCGCCAGGACTATTTTTATCTCGAACTACGGTATCTCTGTCAGCAGCTCTTACTTTAAGAGATACATTTACTTCACGAATATCATTCAATCTGTAAAGCGGGGCAGCTCCTAAATTTGTTGCCGCACCTCCTGCGCCAGGATCATCTATTGGTGTAACTGCTGGTTGAGCTCCATTTACACTATAAGTAAATTGTAAATCTTCAATTCCAGTAGCAATAATGTTGTCATAATAACAAGTAGCTGCACAATTATAAGTTCTTGCATCAGCAACATTATTAGGTCCACCAATAGTTGTATGTGGAGGAGCAAGAAGTTCTCTTCTAATTAAGTTTCCATCTTGGTCAACAAAGAAGGTAATAAAGAAAAACTTATAAAGTAAAATAGGAGGTTGAACAGGTAAACCAGCTATTGGTAAAGCAAGAGATGATAATGGATCCATTGCTCCAAATTTGTTAAGCCCAGAAAAATCTCCTGTATTAATGGTGATAACATTGCCCGCAATGCTAGTAACTGTTGCTATTGAAAAAACAGTTCCACGATTGAGAAAGATTAAATCTCCAGGAAATAAACCTGTTAGCATTCCAGAGGTTAGAGTAAATTGTGCTCCTGGACCTACTAAATTGTAATTTCCTGTAACAGGTAAACCATTGTTAAAAGTTTGATCAACATACACCAAAGTAATTTGGTCAGTGCTATTAGTGACAACAGAACCACTAGAATTACTGGTATTAACAGGATTTAAGTTATTGCCAGGGATAACTGGGGTAAGAATATTATTACCACCTTGTAAGGCATTAACTAGTGTTACGCTACCTAAAGAAAACTGTGGTGCAAAGTTAAAGCCTGCGTTTGTAATATCTCTGCCCATAGTAATCATAGCTGCACGAGCATTTTGTTCTAGATCTGTAGTTTTTACTGTAACAGAGCGATTTATTTGTCCTGCACGTAAAAAGGCAAGCAACGGACCAATAAGTATTAGAAGTAAGACAGCAGAAAGCAACAATTCTATTAAGGTAAAACCAGAATCATTTTTCTTAAAATAAAAATTCTTTTTATTAGCCATAATAAACACCTACTTTTTAACTTCCTGAGAGTAGTCTAAAGTTAGTTATTTGAGTACTTAACACAACTTTATCCCTACCACCAAGAGGGTTCGGGTAATTAACAGTAACATCTATTTGCTTAGTAGCATTATTAATATCTGTAATTTCAACTTGTCTAGTAAAGTTAAGTAGAGGAAGTTTTGTGTTATCTACATTAAAAGGAGCTTGGTATTTTCCATCTGGGCCAGGATCAACATCAACCATTACTAACTGAGTTCCTAGAGAGCCGCAAACAGGATTATATACACCTGTAGTTCCATCATCACAAGTTCCATAAACACCATCTGGGCCAGGGGTTAAAAGGTTTTGAACTCCTCCAGTAAAACGTCCAGCTACTAAAGGCATAGTGGAGTTAAAAGTAGCAAATGTGTCAAAACCAGTTTTAGCACTTTCTTTAGCTGCTATTATGGTTTCCATAATATTATTGGCTATTTGTTTGGCAATTGCTTGTTGTCGTGATTTTTGCGGTAGGGTTACACCTACTACTAGAGCACCAGATAAAGCAACCAAACCTATAGTTATAATGACGATTGCAATAAGTATTTCAATAAGCGAAAAACCTCTTTGTGGTTTGTTCTTTTTCATTGCTATACCAGTCTAAAAATTATGACCGCCTCCTAAATTTTTAAGTATTAGCATTAATTTTAAGTGACCATTTTGTTGGTGTTCCAGTAGGTAAATAACGCCAGAATTTTAACCCACCAGTAGAACCATATAAAGTTACTGCTCTTAGTAAAGTTGGGGATTTCACTAAATCAATATCAAAGGATGAAAAATAAAAAGTAGAAAAACTTTGAGTACCTGTTCCATTTGCAGCATTAACTGCACGTCCTGCTGGATCAAAGAAAGTTACATAAGGCCCTGTAGAGAAATCATATTTAGTAAATGTTTTTTCTGGAACAGGGAAGTCTGCATTATTGCTAGCAGGAAAGAAACTTGCATTTATGATTACATCTGCTGGTAGTATTTTGGTTAAAGAAATTTTTTCATCACCAGCACTTAACTGTCCCATATCCACAAGAGAAATACTTTGTGGTAAAAATGTTAAATTTATGTTGGAGCTATTTAACATCAGTGTTTGAGGACTGTTTGAGGTGTTAATAACTACACCATAAAATTGCCTTTGAGTAATTGACTGTATACGTGCTTGACGCATGATGTTGTAAATTGCTCCAGCAGCATCTTCTGTCTTAATTTGGCGACGAATAGGATTTAAAGATATTACAGTTAAAGCAGTTAAAATACCTAGAAGTACTACTACAACTAGCAATTCTATCAAGCTAAAACCTTGATGTTTTTTCATAAAATAACTCCAAAATTGCCTGAAATAATATTTCTTTAGAAGATTTATTATAAGTTAAGAAAGTTTAAGAATATAACTTGAGCTTAAGTTTTTATTTGGGGCTTGAATTTTTAGAAATTACTCTGTTTAATACTTAAGTGTTTCTACAAGTTATATTACTACACTTACAGATCATAGATAAGTAACATAAAAACACTTAGTTAGGCAATGGGAAAGTACCTAATATAAGAAGAAAATTAAAATTTTGTTAAAAATTTTTGCTTCTAGTAGGGTAAAATACCGGTATTTCAAGATTTATTGTAAATAAATGCACTATTTATGCTTCGGTATTACCATCTAATGTAAGCACTCTTTCTACTTCTGCTGGTCGACTAGCAGCCGTACGTGCAGTAGCTAGATCGATCAGACCTGTTTGATAAAGCTCTATAATGTGCTGATCAAATGTCCGCATTCCGTAATAATCCCTACCTTTTTCCATATATTTAGTGATTTCTGAAATGCGATCATGAGTGCGTAAACATTCAGCAATAGTGTTATTCATACGTAGTATTTCTATTGCTGGTATTCTTTCGCCTCCTTTAGCACAGGGTAATAATCTTAGGCTAAGTATTGCTGCTAGATTACTAGCAAGCCTTTCTCTGACAGTTTGTCTTTCTTGTTCTGGGTAAAAACCTAATATACGAGAGAAAGTTTTTTGAGCATCTGTGGTATGAATAGCGCTAATTACTAAATGCCCTGTTTCTGCTGCTGTTAAAACTGCTTCAAATGTAGCTTCATCTCGAATTTCACCTATCATAATTACGTCAGGACTTTGACGTAGAGCTTGTTTTAAAGCGCTTTGATAATCTGGAACATCTTCTCCTATTTCCCTTTGAGTAATAAGGGAACGAGATTTGTGATAGGTAAACTCAATAGGATCTTCAACTGTAATAATATGGGCTTTGCGAGTTCGATTTATTTGCTCTAAAATTGCTGAAATAGTAGTTGACTTACCTTGACCTGTGGCTCCAGTGACTAAAATTAATCCTCTAGATAAATCAGCAAGAGAAGCAATTTCAGGAGGCAGATTTAAATCATTAAAAGTACGTATTTCTACAGGAATTACTCTTAACACAATTCTGAATAAGTTGCGTTGCTTAAAAACACTGGCTCGAAAACGACCAATATCCTCTAATTCATAGGCAACATCAGCAGCAGTAAAATTGCTTAAATCTTCAAACCTGTGTTGTAGTAACAGACGGGCAATTAATTCTGTATCACGGGCTTCTAAAATATCAGATTTAACATCTATTAGTGTTGCGCTATAGCGAAACATTGGAGGTTCACCAACAGCAAAAATAATATCAGATACTCCATCTTCAATTGCTAGTTGTAGTAGGCTATCGAATTTTTTTCGATTCATATTTTCCTCTAAAGAGTTAGACAAGCAAATTATGTAGGGGAAAATTTTATCTCATAAGATTTATTATTGCTAATTTTTTCTGACTTTGCAGAATTAGTTACTAAATTTATTAATATTCTTTGTAAGTATTATTAGATTAGCAATTGATTGTATTTTAATTAAAATAGTTTGATTTTTGTAGAGATTATAATTAACAATAAATAGTCAATAACAATAGTATTTTCAATTAGTTCTAATAGGTGATTTTGCAGTTTCTATTTTAACAGTAGATTAATATTTCTAACTTAAAAAAGTTATATTATATTATAAAACTAATTGTTAGGCTTAGGCATCTCTAAGTTGTTAGAAGGGTCTTTGATGAGTTGATCGCAAATAAGCTATAAGATAAAATGCAGTAATACTTCAACTTTTGTTAGCTAACTTATAGAAATCTGACAAATTAACTCCATAGAAAAATACAATTTGTAACCTAGTTAATTTTGGGAGTAAATAATGGCACAAGATAAGCTCAAGCTGTTGTATGAGCGCAAACAAATAGCACTAGATGGTGGTGGTAAAGAGCGAATTGATAAACAACACCAAGCCGGAAAAAAAACTGCACGTGAACGTATTGAGTACCTTTTAGATGAAGGAACTTTTGAGGAATTTGACCTCTTTAAGAAACATCGTTGTCAAGACTTTGGCTTATCTGAGCAACAATATCCTGGAGATGGGATAATAACAGGACATGGTTTAATAGATGGTCGTCAAGTGTTTGTTTTTGCCCAAGATTTTACAGTTTTTGGAGGCTCACTTTCTGAAACTAATGCCGAGAAAATCTGCAAAATTATGGATATGGCAATGAAAGTTGGTGCCCCAATAATTGGTCTTAATGATTCTGGAGGTGCTCGTATTCAAGAAGGTGTAGTTTCTTTGGCAGGCTATGCAGATATTTTCTTGCGTAATACCTTAGCCTCAGGTGTTGTACCACAAATTTCTGCAATTATGGGCCCTTGTGCTGGAGGTGCTGTTTACAGTCCTGCTGTTACAGACTTTAATGTAATGGTAAAAGAAACTAGTTATATGTTTATAACTGGGCCTGATGTGATTAAGACTGTTACTCATGAGGATGTAACAAAAGAAGATTTAGGTGGAGCTATGACACACAGCAGTCGCAGTGGTGTAGCTCATTTTGCTGCTGAGGATGAAGAAGATTGTCTAAATACAATTAGAGAACTTCTTTCTTTTATGCCTTCTAACAATATGGATGATCCTCCATACCGACCTACCAATGATCCTATAGATCGTGAAGATAAAGAGCTTAACAGTATTGTTCCAGATAATCCTAATCTTCCTTATGATATTCGTAATGTAATTAGCAAAATTGCTGATGATGGTTACTTTTTTGAAGTAGCTCAACACTTTGCCAAAAATATTGTTATAGGATTTGCTAGATTAGGAGGCTATCCTGTTGGTGTTGTGGCTAATCAACCTGCTATTTTAGCTGGTGTACTAGATATAGATGCATCAGTAAAAGCTGCTAGATTTGTTCGGTTTTGTGATTGTTTTAATATACCTTTAATTACTTTTGAAGATGTTCCTGGATTTTTACCAGGAGTTCAACAAGAATATAATGGAATTATAAGACATGGTGCAAAGTTACTTTATGCATTTGCTGAAGCTACAGTTCCTAAACTAACAGTAATTACTCGTAAGGCATATGGAGGGGCCTATTGTGTAATGGCATCCAAACATATAAGGGCAGATTTAAATTTTGCTTGGCCAACTGCGGAAATTGCTGTAATGGGAGCTGAAGGGGCAGTAAATATTTTATATCGACAACAAATTTCACAAGCTGACGATAAATTAGCAGCAAGAACGGAAAAAATTAAAGAATATCAAGATAAGTTTGCTTCGCCTTATATTGCTGCTGAATATGGTTATATCGATGAAGTCATTGAGCCTGCACAAACTCGTAAAAAGCTTATTCGTGGATTAAAACTTCTAGAAAATAAGCGTGATACCAACCCACCAAAAAAGCATGGCAATATCCCATTATAAATGTGTTTGAGGAGTTTAGTTTATGAAGTCAAAAAAATATTTTTTTATTGCTTTTATATGTTTACTTTTTATTAATTTAACTGCTAATGCTGACACTATTAAACTAAAAAATGGGACAATAGTGAAAGGTAAGGTTCTTAGTTTTAACAGTAGCTCTTTTACAGTTGCGTTAGATTTAGGCTCAAGTAGCCAATCAAAAGCTATTCTAGACATTCGAGATGTAGAATCAATAGAATTTGATGGCAAATTTGATGGCAGTCGAGAAGAAACTAGTCGCAATTCTCAACCTGTAAAGGAAACGGCTGTTCCTCGTCCTAGTGATCCTGATGATGACAGTGGTCATAAAGTAACTTCTTCTACACGTCCAGCACCAGCTAATACACGTTCAACACCAGTCCCAACAAATACAGAGCCTCGCACTAACCCATCTTCAACTCCTGCTAACAGCTCTGCTAATTCTTCTAGTAGTTCTAGCTCTGCTAATTCAAAGGAAGTGTTGACTGTTGTTCAAGCAAAAGATGATTGGACATATTCTAACTTAACTGTACGTCGTGGAGATCGTATTCATTTAAGTGCTTCTGGAAGAGTAAAACTTTCTGCTACAAAGGAAAGTGGCCCAGAAGGAATTGAGCTAGAAGATAAAAATAAGTTAATTGTCGATCGTCCAACAGGTGCTCTTATTGCTGTAATTGGCGATGATAATGATGATTTTATTTATGTTGGCCGAGAAAATGATTTTGTTGCTAAACGTGATGGAAAACTTTTTCTTAGCGTCAACGAAGGTGATTTAACAGATAATAACGGAACTTTTAATGTACGTGTAAAAGTAGATCCTGTTAAGTAAGAAAAAACGGGCAGGGACAAGCCCTGCCCCTACATTAATTTCCCAACAATAAAGTTTTATTTGGCAATTGCCAAATTAATATGCTATCTAACAAAAGTAATACAGCCCCCTGAATAAAAACAGAACTCCCAGCTCCAACTAGTTTAGCTGAATAGTTTGCATGTTTTCCTACTAAAAATAACGTAATCCCTACAGCTACATAACCTATATCTAACCCTTCATTTAGCCAAAGAAACTCTCTTAAGCCTATTATACCAGTTATATCTAAACGAGTAGTATCACGTAAGCCAATAGCTACAATAATTCCATCTATTAATCCCCAGACAAGGAATTGTAAGCCAAAATTTTGCCAAAAGTGATTTTTGTATCCTTTCCATAGGATTACTAGGGAAGAAACTATACTAAATATTGCCCAAATACCTAATTTAATTAAGTGTTGATGTGTTAGGAGGAAAGTTTTTTCAGAGAGCAGGGAAATATTTTCAAAGTTTAATGACATAGTTTAACTTTTTGATTAAATGAGTTTTATTGTTATTTAACATAAAACAAATATATATTTTTAGAAATGCTAACTTGCAGTTATTCGAACTTGCAGCTAAGAAAAAAATCTTTTATATTGCTTAGCAATAAGCGGATGTGGCGGAATGGCAGACGCGCAGCGCTCAGGACGCTGTCGGCTTCGGTCGGTGGAGGTTCAAATCCTCTCATCCGCATAAAATTCAAGGTCAAAGAGATTTCCTTCTTATCTTATAGCAACCCTTTTAAACTTTAATTCTTCTATAGTATTGCTGCTGTTTATTGTGCTAAACTTAAGCTCCAAAAAAATAAAAATTGTTTTCTATCTATCTACTGTTTTATCAATGAGTTAAGGAGCTTTTAATGGTGAAGATTATTGGTACTATAATATTAATTTTAAGTCTCTCTATTTGTGTGATGGCAGATTCTTTATATGGCACTATTACTTATAAAAATAAGAAAAAAGATACTGATAAATCTGGCGAGAAAAAAAATTTAGTTATCAATACTAGTTGGGATTATGCCAAAACTGCTCAAATGGATGAAAAAGGAAACTATAAAATAGAATTTGGGGAAAAGGTAGGACAAAAAGTTTCTGTATTTGTTAATGGTAATAAATATGCAGAAGTAGAAGTTAAAGGAGATACAAAACTAGATATTGTGCTCCAATAAGTATTTTGTTTTACACTGCTTACTTAAAATCTATGATTTTTGTTCCAAGCTTTAAGTTTGGAACAAACTTTTCTTCTTTTACTTGCTGTGCAAATCCTTCCTTGATAACTTACAAACATTAAAGTGTTAGGAGAATAATAATGGGGTTAGCTAAAAAAGGCTCTAACGTGTGGCTAAGTATACTCATAATCGTACTTTTAGTCACAAATGTGTTTTCACAAGCACCACAAAGCAGAAGCCGCAGGGCAGTACAAAATAGTGAAACTAATGTAGTTAAAGTAGAATCTCCTGGTATTCAAATAGAATATCGTTCTCGTAAAGGTGCTACAAAAGTAGAATTTAGGCGTCTTAGTGATCCTGAACAAGGAAAAGTTAAAGATGCAAACAGTGGTTCTCTTAGAGATAACCAAGGTAGTGTTAAGATAGAAACCAAAGGTGGTTACACAGAAATAGATGTTTGTACCCTTTGCACAAGGATTCAATTGCCAGATAGAGCATCCAAGCTTTATGGCCCTTACTACAATACCTATGTTCTTTGGGCAGTAACTCCACATGGTGTCACAGAAAAAATAGGTGAACTGCTTTACGAAGATGGTTTTGGAGAAGATTTTGGATATGTAGATGGAGCTACAACGGAACCAGTTTTTGGAATGATGGTCACTGCTGAACCACATTTTGGAGTTCTAAAACCTAGTAAACAAATACTTTATGTTAGCCGTGCTCAACCTGCAGATGCTAGCAATGTTGGTATTGCTGTAGGTGATGCAATTTCCTATAACGCCACAATTATCCCAGATGGAATTGATTCAATGTTAGAGCGTTATCAAAGAGGAGAATTTTTACCTGTTCCAGGGGAATTAGAAGGTGTACCAACTAAGAAAATTCGACAAATGCGCAATAACTTACACCAAGCTTTAATGGGTTTGGCAATGGCTAGGATTGACCTTAATAGTGCTGAAGATAACCGTCTTTTACCTTCTGATCCTGTTATTAGTGAAGCCGCAGAATTACTTAGTTCTCAAGCTGCAACTTTAGTTAAGCAACAAATGGAAATAGAGCTAAAAGAGCGTCTTAAGCTTCCTTTATATGAAGAGGTACGTGCTAAACAATCCTTGGAAGAAGCTGAGAAAGCTTTTATTCTTGCCCAACAACAATCTAAAAATTTTATAGATAAAGAAGAAGATGAAAAGAAAATATTATCTGTAATTGAGAAAGCTAGAATTGCCACCCAATTTTCTGCTGCTGCTCAAGCCTATGCCAATATAGCATCAACTCGTATTGAATTAACTCGTATTGAAACTCAAAAAGATGTACTTACCGCTTTAATTGATGATCTTGGAGCAGAAATTCGAGGTAGAAGAGGTGATTTAAGGCGTTTGGGCGATGATAAAGAAAAGCTTAAAGGAGAAATTGAGCGACTAAACAAACATATCAAAACCCTAGAAGCTTATGCCGCAGAATATGAAGGCTATGCTCGTAAATTAGAAGCTGAAAATCAACGTTTAGCTAAAGATCTTCAACAAATTTGTGATGAACTTAATCGAGTTATTCAACAAGTAGGAGAAATTACTGTACAAGGTCAAGACCAAATAATCAGGCTTAAATCAGATATTTTATTTTCTACAGGTGAATATGTTTTAGGTAAAGGACAAAATCTTACTGAAGGTCAAGCCTTTGATTTAATAGCAAGAGAAGCAGCGCTTAAGCAAGAAAGAAGAAATACTAGTGATCCTAACAGACTTTCTCAAATAGATGCAGATTTGCTTCTTATTAGAGGACAAAAAGATCCACGGCCTTTGATGGCACAACTTGCAATGCTCTTACAAGTGCTTTATAAAGATGCTCAGTTCCAATTTATAGGCTATACCGACACAGTTGATGGAGCAGACTATAATAAATGGCTCTCTGAGCAACGTGCTTTAGAAGTAATGAGGCTATTTTATGCTTATAGGCTTCAGACAATGGATGTTAATGATCCTCTCTACAATGACTACTTACAAAAACTAAAAGTTGCTAACCAACTACTCAATGGAGATTTCCCAAATTACTTATCAGAAAGTCAGAGAGCCGCAAACCAAAAAGCTCCTAAGAAAAATAGACAGCGAGATTTACAAGATGAACCAGACACACGAGCAACACGCCAACAGCTTATGGATCAACTTGCAGATGTTGTTGTTGGACATGGTGAAGATCCAAATTACCTACCTGTAAATACTCCAGATAATGTTGCTGAACCACAAAATCGTAGAGTTGATGTAAAAATTCGTACTACAGGAAGTGCTTCTTTACCTTTCTGCAACAGGGGTGCAGCAGTTCTTCGTCAACCACCTGCACGACCTACTTTGGCTCCTGTAGATCCTGAAGTGATAAGAGATATTACTGATACAGAACTAGTAAGTGTACCAATCATTGTCAGAAATGCTGATAATAATTCTTATGTAAGTGATTTAACTAAAGAACAGATTGTTTTAGAAGACAATGGTAGGGTTCAAAACATTGAGTATTTTGATAAAGATGTAACAAACACTACTACTCAAACTAATGCTCCTAATCCAAATACAGCCATTAGTATAGCTTTACTTGCTGATATTAGCGGCAGTCAACAATATAGTCTTGAAAAACAACGTCAAGCTGCACATGATTTTGTTAATCAATTTATGAAACAGGGGGATAAACTAGCAGTAGTTGCCTTTAATCATAGAAAGACAGTTTTACAAAACTTTACTGGAGATTTAGATTTAATTTCTCAAGCAATAGACCGTATTCAATACCAAAATCCAATAGCTGTAAATGCTCAAGTTGAAGTACAGCCAACAGATGGAGGAACAAGTCTTTATGATACAGTAAGAGATGTAGCTGCAAGATTAAATGCTAGTGAAAACAAACGTCGAGTAATAATTTTATTAAGCGATGGAGAAGACACTACTAGCCGAACTAGCTTAAAACAAGCTATTGCGGCTGCTCGTCTAGCCCAAGTAAATGTTTATGTAATTGGAGTTAAAGGTCAAGGACGAGAAGGCTTTACTACTGTTAAGGAAGAAGAAATGCGCCGACTTTGTGAAAGTACAGGTGGACGTTTCTTACGAACTACAATAAAAGATAATCGCCCTGAAATTAAAGCTCCATTAGATGAAATTGCTCAAGAACTTCGTAGTCAATATATTATTTACTACTACCCAGATCCAGCTACAGATGGTTTACATACAATCAAGGTTAGAGTTGAAAAACGTGGTGGTCGCTATGATGTTGAACAACGAAAGACAGATTATGAAATTATTCGAGTAAGACCATAGTACTTATTATTTATTGCTAAAACCCAAGTTGCGCTCTTCTAGTTGCCAGGTTGCGCTCTTTTAGTCCCCAGGTTGCGCTTCGCTAAAACCTGGGGCTAATATGGGTTGAACAAATTCAAAGATGGACTATTTCAATAAACCCCAGGTTGCGCTTCGCTAAAACCTGGGGCTAATATGGGTTAAGCAAATTCAAAGATGGACTATTTCAATAAACCCCAGGTTGCGCTTCGCTAAAACCTGGGGCTAATATGGGTTGAACAAATTCAAAGATGGACTATTTCAATAAACCCCAGGTTGCGCTTCGCTAAAACCTGGGGCTAATATGGGTTAAGCAATTACAAATTTGGTCTATATTTTATACCTAACCCATGCAAGCGCA